>NZ_JBXARL010000003.1:0-714595 GCF_058808215.1 Aminobacter sp. GW821-FHT11F06
GCGGCGAGACCGCGGCTGTTGCCGACGACGGCATCGAGCGCACCGTCAAGCAGGGTTCGGCCGACGACGCCGCCTTCTTGATGATGAACGCCCAGAAAGTCATCATCGTGCCGGGCTACGGCATGGCGGTGGCCCAGGCCCAGCATGCGCTGCGCGAGATGACCGACAAGCTCAAGGCCAATGGCGTCGAGGTCAAATACGCCATCCATCCGGTCGCCGGTCGCATGCCCGGGCACATGAACGTGCTGTTGGCCGAAGCCAACGTGCCTTACGACGAGGTCTTCGAGCTCGAAGACATCAACTCGGAGTTCGCCCAGGCCGACGTCGCTTATGTCATCGGCGCCAACGACGTCACCAACCCCTCGGCGCGCGACGACAAGAACTCGCCGATCTACGGCATGCCGATCCTCGACGTCGACAAGGCCCGCACCTGCCTGTTCGTCAAGCGCTCGCTCGGCTCCGGCTACGCCGGCATCGACAACACGCTGTTTTACAAGGACGGCACCATGATGCTGCTTGGCGACGCCAAGAAGATGACCGAAGAAATCGTCAAGGCCATGGATCACTGAGCCAAAGGCGAAAGCGATCTCACCGCAGCGAAGCAGACAAAAGCCCGGCCAAGACCGGGCTTTTTCTTTGAGTGGAAAAGTGAAACTCAGCGCTGGGCTTCGGTTGCCATCTTCACCGCGAGCCCGGCCAGCACCGTGCCCATTAGCCAGCGCTGGATTCTGAGCCAGCCCGGGTTGTGAGCAAGAAACAGCGAGATCGACCCCGCCGACAGCGCGATCATCGCGTTGACCGAGACGCTGATGCAGATCTGGATCGTGCCCAGGATGAGCAACTGGGTCAGTACGCTGCCGGCCGCCGGGTCGATGAACTGGGGCAGCAGCGACAGATACAGCACCGCGACCTTGGGATTGAGCAGGTTGGTGAAGAAACCCATGGCAAACAGCTTGCGCGCGCGATCCTTGGGCAGGTCGCGAACCTGGAACGGCGAGCGGCCGCCGGGGCGAATGGCCTGCCAGGCGAGCCACAGAAGATAGGCCGCGCCGGCGAAGCGGATCGCGTCGTAGGCGTATGGCACGGCAAGCACGAGCGCTGTGATGCCGAAGGCCGCGCACAGCATGTAGATGACAAAACCGAGCGCGACGCCAGCAAGCGAGATCAGCCCGGCCCTAGAACCCTGGCTGATCGAGCGCGACACCAGATAGACCATGTTCGGCCCAGGCGTCAGCACCATGCCGAGCGCGATTGCCGCAAAGGTGATGAGGTTGGCGGTTTCCGGCATGCAATTTCCCCCGAGGGTTCGATGCCGGAAGATGCCTGCAAGAGCAGGAAATTGGTAGAGGGCAGCCGCGGCGAGTCAGTTGCGGCAGCCGGCCTCGATATTGTTGCCGTCGGGGTCGAGCACATAGGCGCCGTAATAGTTCATTTCCTTCGGGCCGCGCGGGCCGGGCGCGCCATTGTCGGTGCCGCCATTTGCCAGTGCGGCGTAGTAAAAGGCATCGACCTTGGCGTGACTGTCGGCCGTAAAGGCTAGATGCAAGGGGCTTGCCGAGGTGAGGTGCGTGGCGGTCCAGAAGGCAGGCTTGTCGGTGCCGATCCAAACGAACGGCACCGGCTTTTCAGAACTTCTGACGAGCAGAAACGAGTTCGGCGTGTTGTCGATGGTGGCCAGTCCCACGGCATCGGCAACCGCGTCGTAGAAGCGCCGGGAGGCGATCAGATCGCGCACGCGAAATCCCAGGTGATCGAACATCGTCTCCCGAACCCTGTTTACTATCGCGCGCTCACCAGTTGCATTGCGCCGACCGCCAACGCGGCGTTAAGGCCCGTCTGGCCCTGCACGCTGACCGGCTGAAGCGCGACCGAACGGTACCAGCCGAACAGCACATTGGCCCCCACGCCCAGGAGCGCGGTCGCCTCCGCGCTGGCGCCGGCATAATTTCCGGCGAGCAGGGCAGGGGAATGGACATCGCCACTCGACGCCATGACCAGCCAGTGCATCACGGCACCGTTGGTGACGCCGACGTCGACGCCATATTTATTGATGCGGCCCGAATAGAGCTGCTGCGGGTCGCTGCGGTTGGCGGGCGTGAAGGTGCACCGCATATCTTTGCTCGAGCCGATGACAAAGCCTACGCCACCATCGACGACGCAGGTGAGAAGTCCCACCTTGACGCCGAAATCCGCATAAGCGGGCGCTGAAAGCGGCACAAGGGCAAGCGCTGCGAGGATGAGCTTCTTCATGGCGGTTTCCTTTCAGGGGCATGGAAGAAATATCAACCGAATAGCCGCCGAAAAGTTCCCGCTGGGATTGCTGCCTACTTGATCTTGCGCAATTGCCGGCTGATTTTTTCCGAAAAGCGCTCGACGCGCGCCGGCTGCGGCTTTTCCGCGGCATAAAAGGGCAGCATCGCAAAACGTGCCTTGGGCGCGCAGGCCTTGAACAGACCCCATTTCAGGATGCGGCGAACGGGACGGCGCATGACCAGCCGGTCGACCCACCAGGGGCTGCCGAGGGTGGTGATGGCAACGACGTGGCGGAGTTTGTAGAGCAGCGGCCTTATCGGACCGAAATCGCTGCCATGGTCGAAGGCGATGCCGGGCGAAAACACCCGGTCGACCCAGCCCTTCAGCATCGCCGGCAGGCCGAACCACCATGTCGGGAAGACCAGCACCAGCACTTCCGCATCGCGAAGTGCGGAGGCGTGGCTCATCATTGCCCCGGCTTCGAAGCGCTCGCCATAATAAGAGCCGCGTTCGGCCGCGCTGAGACGTGGGTCGAAGCCGCTGGCATAGAGGTCGAGCAGCGTTACCTTGTGGCCGGCGCTGGTGAGTTCTTTGACCGCAATGTCAGCGAAATGCCTGTTGAGGCTTTCGGGCAGCGGATGCGACAGGACAACGAGGCATTTCACGGCTGGCCTGACGCTCATGCTTGAGCCCGAAAATCGGGGGCGATTTCCGGATAGGACCATGCACAGGTTAAGATATTGCCAGCGTCCTCATCCGCCCAAAAGACGCGCGGCACTTAAAGGATCAGACGCCGCGCGTACGGGCCAGCCCGTCGACTGCCGGCTTGTAGTTCGGGTCGAGCCTGACCGCTTCGGCATAGGACTTGGCGGCCTTGGCCTTGTCGCCACGGCGCTCATAGATCAGCGCCTGGTTTGCCCAGCTCTCGGCGATCTTGCCGTCGAGCTTGATCGCCATGTTGAAGTCGGTGAAGGCGTTGTCGTCGTCGCTGGTGGCGAGGTAGGAGAGGCCACGGCCATTGTAGGGCTCGGCTGAGTCTGGGGCGAGCGAGATCGCCTTCGAGAAGTCCTCGATGGCGAACGCATGCTGGCCTTGGCTCTGATAGATCAGGCCGCGATTGTGGTAGGCGCGCGGGTCGGTGGTATCGAGCTCGATCGCCTTTTGGAAATCGTTGAAGGCATCCTGGGTGCGACCCGCCTTGCGGTAGAGATTGCCGCGGCCGATATAGGCGGCGTCGTAGGACGCGTTGAGCTGGATGGCCTTGTTGTAGTCGGCGAGTGCCGCCGGCTGATTGCCCATGAAGCGATGGATCAGCGCCCGGTTGGAATAGGCCTGGTAGAAGTTCGGGTTGAGCTGAAGCGCCCGGTCGAAATCCTGCAGCGCCTCACGATACTTGCCGCCCCGGCCATAGGCCGAGCCGCGCACATTGTAGCCTTCGGGATCGTTGGGATTGCTGGCGATCACGGCGCTCAGCGAGGAGATGTTCTCGCTCGAGCCTTGCGCCGTATCGATGCGCGTCAGTTCGCCCGCCGGACCGCCCGACTGGCAGCCGGCGACAGCCATTGCGACGAGCATGAGGGCCGTCATGGCGCCGCCGCGCAGCAGCGAGTTGCGGTTGCTCATGACTGCATTCATCGCTGCGTGTCCCTCGCTTGTGCGCCCTGGGCAGTGGGCGCTACGTCCGGCAGCGAGCCGGACAAAACAAAAAGGTGGCGGCGATTTTTAGTCGCCCCACCTCGTCGTTATCCTTCGAAAAGGACCAAAGATTGGCAGATCAACGTGCCGGACGTGCACCAGCACCGGCGCCAGCAGCAGCTGCCGGGCGCGGCGTGCTGGGCAGCAGGCCTTCGCGCTGAGCGCGCTTGCGGGCCAGCTTGCGAGCGCGGCGGACGGCTTCAGCCTTCTCGCGAGCACGCTTTTCCGACGGCTTCTCGTAGTGACCGCGCATCTTCATTTCACGGAAGATGCCTTCGCGCTGCATTTTCTTCTTAAGCGCGCGAAGCGCCTGGTCAACATTGTTGTCGCGGACGAGTACCTGCACTTGTGATCCTGTCGTTCGTGTTCGAAACCTCAAGGCCGCGGCAATAGCCACGAAGCCTCCGCGATGACTGACACCGCGAATTGTTGGGCGGCTGATAGCAGAATCAGGTCTGCATGTCCACCACAAAGGCCGCATTTCCTGAGGTCGCTGTAAAATGTGCCCGACAAGTGAGCCCACTTTAGCCTCATTTATTGGTGACCAAGCCGATCCCACGCCCTCTCCAATTCTGCAAGGTAATTCTCATGCGCTCGATTCTCGTTGCTCTGGCGCTCGCCGTGGCCCTGCCGCAGGCGCATGCCGCCGATCTCATCCATTTCTGGGACGCGCCGCAGCACGGCGGCAACAGTTTCAACCGCTTGCCGCCCGATCAGGCCTATTTCGACGCCCTGCGCGGCTATGGCGCGAGCTGGGTGCGGCTGTCCTACGACAAGTGGAAACCGGAAAAGCGCGACTTCCTGATCGGTACGGCCGACAAATATGAAGGCCTCGTAGCCTCTGATGTGAAAACCCTCAAGGCCGTGCTTGATCGTGCCGACAAGGCTGGGCTCAAGGTGGTGATCACGCCCTTGTCGCTGCCGGGGATGCGCTGGGCACAAAACAACGACAAGAAGTTCGATGGCCGCTTGTGGCAGGACAAGGCGTATTGGGCGCAGGCCGCGGCCTTCTGGCGCGATCTCGCCGCCGAACTCAAGGATCATCCGGCGGTCGCTGGCTACAACATCGTCAACGAGCCGGCGCCGGAAAAAGAGGGCGGGCTCGCCGAGCACGCATCGATTGCCGAAATGCGAGCCTGGTATACGGAAAATGCCGGCAGCGCGCGTGACCTGCCGGCATTCTATCAGACGGTGATCAAGGCGATCCGCGAGGTCGATCCGACAACGCCTGTCATGGCCGATTCCGGCTGGTATGCGGCGGCCGACGCTTTTTCTTATTGGCCGGCCAAGCTCACCGACGAGCGCGTGCTCTACTCCTTCCACATGTATGAGCCATACGCGGCCACCAGCGCGCCCAACATGAAGCGCGAGAAGCCTTATAAATATCCGGGCAAGGTGCCTTTTGGCGACGGCGAGCAGAAGTGGGATGCCGAGCGCGTCAAGGCCTATCTGTCCCAGCCCGTCGAATGGGCCGACAGCCGCGGCATCGCGCGCAACCGCGTCGTCGCCGGCGAATTCGGCTGCATGCGGCGCCTGCCGTTTTGCACCCAATATCTCGAGGACGTGCTGACCCCGCTCGATGCCGACCAGCTGCACTGGGCCTTCTACAGCTTTCGCGAGGACGCCTGGGACGGCATGGACTACGAGCTCGGTTCGGCCAAGGTGAACTGGAAATACTGGGAGGCGATGGACAACGACCAGCCCGATCCGCTCAAGCGCAAGGCAACGCCCGAGTTCGAGCCGATCTCCAAGCGCCTGTCGGTATCGAAATAGCGCCTCTCACCTTAAAAACTTCAGGCCGTTGACGATCTTGTCGATGAGCTTGCGGTCGCCATGCAGCCCGAGCCCGACGAGATCGAGCTCGGCCATGGGCGTTGCCGCCACCGAGGCGCGGTTGTCGGCGTCGTTGCTGGTCGTAAACAGCGGCCGTGTGTAGATCGAAAAGGGGATGGCGCGCGAGCGCGCCCGCTCAAACGTGCGCCGCATCGTCTCTTGGCCCGCACCGTAGACGAAGACGGGCTCGCGGATCATGGCGAGGTAATGGTTGTCGTCGCCGTCGCGATAGGCTTCTCCAGCCATTTCGGGAAAGCAGTACATCAGCCCGCCGGTCAGGAAGGCTGAGACATTGACCTTTTGCCAGATGGCGAGGTCGTCGAGCAGGATCAGGGCGGTCTTTGTCGGGTACATCATGGCTAGAGGCTAGCCGCTTGCGCCGGGCAGGGTCTTGAACGTTTGTGCAAGTCCCACGACATTGCCGCTTTGGGAACCGCGGATCCGCCTTTTGATGGTCAAGGACTTCATCGCCACTGACGAACCGACCCAGGGCTTGCAGCGCCTGGTCGCGCGCTTCGGTGGCCATGCCTACGATCCCCATCGCCACGAGACCTATGCCGTCGGCCACACGCTGTCGGGCGCACAGGCCTTCCGCTATCGCGGCAGCGACAGGATCAGCGTCCGAGACGAGTGCATGGTCATCCACCCCGACGAGGTGCATGACGGCCATGCCGGTGCACCCGAAGGCTTTTCCTATCGCATGCTCTACATCGAGCCGTGGCTGATCTGCCGGGCGCTCGGCCGCAACAGCCTCTTGCCCTTCGTGCCGGGCGTGGTCGAACGCGACGCCGAGCTTGCCGCGCTGATCGATGAAGCTTTCGCCGATTTCCCTGATGCCATGGAGCCGCTGCAGGCCGATGCCTTCATCGCTGATGTCGCCGGGCATCTGGCTCGCCGCAGCGATGATGCCAAACCTCAGCGCGCAGCACCGCTTCCTGTCGACAAGGTTGCCGCAGCGCGCTCGTTTCTGGCCGAGGAGTTCGATCGAACGGTGACATCAGGTGACCTCGAGGGGATCACCGGGCTCGACCGCTTCGAGCTTTCACGCGCCTTCCGCCGGCTTGTCGGCACCTCGCCGCATCGTTATCTCGTTGGTCGCAGGCTGGCTCACGCCCGCTCGTGCATAGCAGCCGGCGAGGGGCTGGCGGAGGCCGCAATGGCCGCGGGCTTTGCCGACCAGAGCCACATGACCCGTCACTTCCGTGCCCGTTTCGGCATCACGCCAGGACGGTTCGCAGCCCTGGCGAGTGCTGGCGCGGGCTGACGACTGGCCCCCACAGTACCGCGTCGTGCACCATGAAAGCTGTGTCGGGCAGGTCTATTGCAGCCTGTCTTCCTGAGAATGCCGCCCGGAGCCTTGCCGTGACCGATACAGCCATACCCGCCCGATCGTCCTCCGCCGATGGCACGGTGCTGGCAATTCTTCTTGCGGTCAGCTTCAGCCATTTCCTCAACGACGTCATGCAGTCGCTGATCTCGTCGCTTTATCCGATGCTGAAGGACGACTACAAACTGGATTTCTGGCAGATCGGCCTCTTGACCACGACCTTCCAGGTCACCGCATCGCTGCTGCAGCCGGTCATCGGCATGTACACCGACAAGAAGCCGCTGCCTTTCTCGCTGCCGGTCGGCATGTGCCTGACGCTGATAGGCCTGCTGACGCTGGCCTTCGCACACAGCTACGAGGTCTTGCTCATCGGCTCGGCCTTTGTCGGCCTGGGTTCGGCGATCTTCCATCCCGAATCCTCGCGCGTGGCACGTCTCGCGTCGGGTGGCCGCTTCGGACTGGCGCAGTCGCTGTTCCAGGTCGGCGGCAATTTCGGCTCGGCGCTCGGGCCGCTGCTCGCCGCTTTCATCGTCATTCCATTGGGGCAGGGCGGTATCGCCTGGTTCTCGATCGGCGCGATGGTCGGCATCGTCGTGCTGATCCGCGTCAGCTTCTGGTACAGCCGCCACATCGTCAGCTCCGCCAAGCGCGCGGCGCCGACGCTGTTCAACCCGCTGCCGCGCAACAAGGTGATGAGCGCGCTCGTGGTGCTCGCCATTCTCGTTTGCTCCAAGCAGGCCTACACAGCCAGCCTGTCGAGCTACTACACCTTCTACGTCATCGAGCGCTTCGGCGTGTCGGTGCAGGAATCGCAGTACCTTTTGTTCCTTTTCCTCGGCTCGGCGGCACTCGGTACCTTCCTCGGCGGCCCGATCGGCGACCGCTTCGGCGCCAAGACGGTGATCTGGTTCTCGATCCTGGGTGTGCTTCCGTTCACGTTGATGCTGCCCTATGCCGACCTGTTCTGGACCAAGGTACTGACCGTGCTCATCGGCCTGATCCTGGCTTCCGCCTTCTCGGCGATCGTCGTCTTCGCGCAGGAGCTGGTGCCAGGTCGTGTCGGCCTCATCGCCGGCATCTTTTTCGGTTTCGCCTTCGGTATCGGCGGCATTGCTGCCGCCGTGCTGGGTGTCGTGGCCGATGCGCGCGGCATCGAATATGTATTCAAGCTTTGCTCGTTCCTGCCGATGCTGGGCCTGCTGACCATCTTCTTGCCCAATATGAAGGCCGCGCGCCTAAGCGCGGCCTGAGGCACTCGTTCAGAGGCGATTGATCGAAACTCCGCCATCGGCGAGCAAAGCTGAGCCGGTGGTGAAGCTTGACGCTTCGGAGGCAAGATAGAGCGCCGAGCGCGCGATCTCCTCGGGCTGGGCGATCCGCTTCAATGCGTGCAGTCCTTCGACGAATTTGCGCTCATCGGCCGTCTTGAACGTTGCCATCGGCGTGTCGGTGCCGCCGGGCAACAGCGCGTTCACGCGGATGCCTTGCGCACCGTATTCCGCCGCCAGCACCTGGGTCAGGCCGATAAGCCCGGCCTTGCCCGCGGCATAGGCGGCCATGCCAGGCATGCCAACGGTGTGACCAACGAAGGTCGAGGTGAAGATCAGCGAACCGCCACCGCGCGCCAGCATCGCGGGGATTTGATACTTGGCACCGAGATATGCACTGGTCAGGTTCGTCTCCAGCGCGTCCGTCCAGTTTTCCAGCGACAGTTCGGTGATCGGCCGCATTTCACCGACCAAACCGACATTGTTGAAGGCAATGTCGAGCCCACCGAATTCGCCGACCGCCAGTTCGACCAACTCCCGCGCAAAGGCTTCGTCCTTGACGTTTCCAGCGAGCGTTGCGGCTTCGCCGCCGGCGGCAGTGATTTCCGCTGCAACCGCATCGAGTTCGGCTGCCCGCCGCGCCGCCAGCACGACCTTGGCGCCCTGGTCGGCAAACAGCCTTGCCGTTGCGCGGCCGATTCCCGAGCTTGCCCCGGTGACGATCGCGACTTTTCCGTTCAATCCAAACATCGTTCTTGCTCCATGCGATTGCAGCCGCCGGGCATCGGCCGGCCTGGTGGCGTCATTCGCAATTCGTGTGCTTGCCAGCCACCCGATACATGCGGGGCAAACGGGCGGCGCAAAACGGCAGGCGCCGTCGCAAACAGTGCAAGGCTGGTCGCGGGATTTCGCTAGTGCTACACCTCGCGCTCTTAAGCTTGCGGCATCTGCGAGGCCTGAAACAATGCGGAAATATTCGGTTTTTGCGATAGCCCGGGAGGCGATGCGCGGCCACAAGGGTTGGGAGGAACAGTGGTCCTCGCCCGAGCCGAGGAGCGAATACGACGTCATCATCGTCGGCGCCGGCGGCCATGGCCTGGCAACCGCCTACTATCTCGCCAAGGAACACGGCATCACCAATGTCGCGGTGCTTGAAAAGGGCTGGCTCGGCGGCGGCAACACCGGCCGCAACACCACCATCATCCGCTCCAACTATCTTTATGACGAATCTGCCGGCATCTACGACCACGCGCTGAAGCTGTGGGACGGGCTGTCGCAGGACCTCAACTACAATGTCATGTATTCGCCGCGCGGCGTCATGATGCTGGCGCACAATGTCCATGACGTGCAGGTGCTCAAGCGCCATGTCCATGCCAACCGGCTCAACGGCATCGACAATGAGTGGCTGACGCCCGAGCAGGCCAAGGAGTTCTGCCCGCCGCTCAACATTTCGGCTTCCGCCCGCTATCCTGTCGTCGGTGCTTCGCTGCAGCGCCGTGGCGGCACCGCCCGCCATGATGCGGTTGCCTGGGGTTATGCCCGTGGCGCCTCCGATCGCGGTGTCCACATCATCCAGAACTGCGAAGTCACCGGCGTGCGCCGCACCGCTGATGGCCGCGTCTCGGGCGTCGAAACCGCCAGGGGGTTCATCGGCGCCAAGAAGGTCGGCGTCGTTGCCGCCGGCCACACCTCGGTCATCATGAACATGGCCGGCGTGCGCATGCCGCTTGAAAGCTATCCGCTCCAGGCGCTGGTGTCGGAGCCGGTCAAGCCGGTGTTCCCTTGCGTGGTCATGTCCAACACCGTGCACGCCTATATCTCGCAGTCCGACAAGGGCGAGCTGGTCATTGGTGCTGGCACCGACCAGTACATCTCCTATTCGCAGACCGGCGGGCTGCACATCATCAACCACACGCTCGACGCCATCTGCGAGATGTTCCCGATGTTTACGCGCATGAAGATGCTGCGTTCGTGGGGCGGCATCGTTGACGTCACGCCGGACCGTTCGCCGATCCTGGCCAAGACGCCGGTGCCGGGGCTCTACGTCAATTGCGGCTGGGGCACGGGCGGCTTCAAGGCGACGCCGGGTTCGGGCAACGTCTTTGCCCACACCATCGCGCGCGACGAGCCGCATCCGATCAACGCGCCCTTCACCATCGAACGCTTCCGCACCGGCCGCCTGATCGACGAGGCGGCAGCGGCAGCGGTCGCGCACTGAGAGGCGAAGAGCGGATGTCCGAAAAGTCAGTCAATCTCGCCGAGAAGCTGTCGCTCTTCTCCGAGCACTGGTCGCCCAAGATCGTTTCCGGTTTCAACGGCAACGATATCATGGTCGTGAAGGTCAAGGGCGAGTTCAACTGGCATTCGCATCCCGACACCGACGACTTCTTCCTCGTGCTCAAGGGCCGGCTGCGAATACAGATGAGGGACGGCGATGTCGTTCTCGGGCCGGGCGAACTCTACGTCGTGCCCAAGGGTGTCGAGCATTGCCCGGTGGCCGAAGAAGAAACGCATATCCTTCTGATCGAGCCCGCCGGCGTGCCCAACACCGGCGATCCGGCGACTGCTGTCACGAAAGCCCGGTTGTGAGGAAGGAACGCCGCTCGTGGATATGATCCGCCGTTCCCCTCGCTTCGTTTTTGCAACGGTGGCGCACTGATGTCGATGCTCGCCGCGACCATGGTTGCGATGGCGCCGCTCGTGCTCGCGGGCGAGAGGGGGATGTTCCACATCCCCGATATGAGCGAGGTGCGGCTGCAGAAGATCAGCCGCGCCGGCAACGAAGGCGAGTGGCCGTTTTCGGTTGCCTCGGGCGTTCTCGCCTGCGTCTGGAGCGGCGGCCGCAGGGTCGTGTCGTTTGTCGAGGAAGACGCATCCGACGGCGACGACCCCGAACCGCAACAGCCGCGGCACGTCATCGTCTCGGCAAATCCGTTCGAACTCACCTTTCTCAATATCGCCAACCGCGATCTGTTTCTGCCCGTCGACACGGTGGAAACGCTGATCAAGCGGGTGGCGCCGTTCGCCGCACTTGGCGAAAGGCTTTGCGACCAACCGCAAGGCACCCAAATCGGCCCCGGCGAACTCTAGGGATCATCCAGATGCTTCTCATTCACTGCCCCTACTGCGAAGAAGAGCGCCCCGAGCTCGAATTCCGCAACGCCGGCGAGGCCCATATCGCGCGTTCGAACAACATCGCGGCTGAAAGCGACGAGGATTTCGAAAAATTCTTCTTCATCCGCTCGAACCCGAAGGGCATCATCTTCGAGCGCTGGCGCCACATCCATGGCTGCGCGCGTTTCTTCAATGCTGCCCGCGACACCATCACCGACCGATTCCTTTTGACCTACAAGGCAGGTGAGCCGAAGCCCGACATTTCGACATTGTCGAGCGAAGGTGGCCCCGCCGCTTGGGCGAACCGCCCGCCAGACCAACTGAACGTGAAGCCCAAGGCAAAACGCTCGACCACCAAGGGAGAGGCATGATGGCCGGTTCCTACCGCATTACCGGCCAGGGCCGCCTGACGCCTGCCAAGACCGCGCGTTTCACCTTCGACGGCAAGCCGATGACCGGCCTTGCCGGCGACACGGTGGCCTCGGCACTGCTCGCCAATGGCGTGCATCTTGTCGGCCGCTCGTTCAAATATCACCGCCCGCGCGGCATCCTGTCAGCGGGTGCCGAGGAACCCAACGCGCTGGTGAGTGTCGAGCGCGATGCAGCGCGCAAGACTCCGAACGTGCGGGCTACCGTGCAGGAGCTCTATGACGGACTGACCGTCAATTCGCAAAACCGCTGGCCGTCGCTGTCCTTCGACGTCGGCGCCGTCAACGATTTCGCCTCGCCGTTTTTCTCGGCCGGCTTCTACTACAAGACCTTCATGTGGCCGAAGGCTGCCTGGAAGAATTTTTACGAGCCCACCATCCGCTCAGCGGCTGGCCTGGGTGTTGCACCCGACCAGGCCGATCCCGACCACTATTCCGCCCGCTACGCCCATTGCGAGGTGTTGGTGCTCGGCGGCGGCGCTGCTGGTCTCGCTGCCGCCCTGGCTGCGGCCGAGACGGGCGTGCGTGTCATCATCTGCGATGAGCAGGCCGATTTCGGCGGCGCACTGCGCTACGAAAAGGGCGCTGTCATCGACGGTCAGGATGGCTGGAGCTGGGCGCAGGCGACGGTCGCCAAGCTCGCCTCGATGGACAATGTCCAGGTCCTGTCGCGCACGACCGCCTTTGGCTATTACGCGCAGAATTTCGTCGGCCTTGTCGAGCGCGTCACCGACCATCTCGCGCGCCCCGGCCGCGACGAGCCGCGCGAGCGGCTGTGGCAGGTCCGCGCCAGGCGCGTCATCATCGCCACCGGCGCAATCGAGCGCCACATGGTCTTCGCCAACAACGACCGCCCCGGCGTCATGCTAGCGTCTGCCGCGCGCACCTTCCTCAACCACTATGGCGTCGTCGTCGGTAAACAAGTCGGCGTCTACACCGCCAATGACAGTGCCTATGGTGCCGCGATCGACCTCAAGAAGGCCGGCGTCGGCGTGGCCGCCATCGTCGACCTGCGCGACAACCCGACCGGCCCGCTTGTCGACGAGGCCCGTGCGCTCGGCATCGAAATCAATCACGGCCGCGCCGTCACCAGCGCCAATGGCAGCCAGCGTATCAAGTCTATGACCGTCCAGGCCAAGGGTGGCGGCGCCGAACGCACCATCGCCGTCGATGCGCTGTTGATGTCGGCCGGCTGGACACCGTCGGTGCACATGTTCTCGCAGTCGCGCGGCAAGGTCGCCTTCGACGACGCCACCAAGCGTTTCCTGCCCGGCGTCTATGCCCAGGATTGCGTGTCTGTCGGCGCCTGCAATGGTTCCGACTCGCTTGAGGATACCGTCGAGCAGGCGCTCGCCGCAGGTGCCGCTGCCGCCAAGGATTCGGGCGCCAAGTCGCCTAGGGGCGTTGCCCTCAAGGTCGAGGCTTCCGAAAGCTGGAGCGGCGGCATGCTGGGCGCAGGTCCAGGCGCTGGCGCCGACACCAAGGTCAAGGCTTTCGTCGATTTCCAGAACGACGTCACCGCCAAGGATATCCGCCAGGCGGTGCATGAAGGCATGCGCTCGATCGAGCACGTCAAGCGCTTCACCACCAACGGCATGGCCACCGACCAGGGCAAAACGTCCAACATGCACGGCCTTGCCATCGCCGCCGAGGCGCTGGGCAAGGACATCCCGCAGGTCGGCCTCACCACGTTCCGCGCGCCCTACACGCCGGTGACCTTCGGCGCGATCGTCAACCACGCCCGCCACGGCCTGTTCGATCCGACGCGCAAGACCGCGACCCACAATTGGGCCGAAGGTCATGGTGCGGTGTTCGAAGATGTCGGCCAGTGGAAGCGCGCCTGGTATTTCCCGCGCGCCGGCGAGGACATGCATGCCGCCGTCAATCGCGAATGCGTGACGGTGCGAAAGGCCGCCGGACTGTTCGATGCCTCGACGCTTGGCAAGATCGAGGTGGTCGGCCCCGATGCCGCCAAGTTCATGGAACTGCTCTATACCAACCCGTGGGAGAAGCTCGAAGTCGGCCGCTGCCGCTATGGCATCATGCTGCGCGAGGACGGTTTCATCTATGACGACGGTGTCGTTGGCCGCCTTGCGCCCGACCGCTTCCACGTGACCACCACCACCGGTGGTGCGGCACGCGTCATGAACCACATGGAAGACTATCTCCAGACCGAGTTCCCCAATCTCGATGTCTGGCTGACCTCGATCTCCGAGCAGTGGGCGGTCATCGCCGTGCAGGGCCCCAACTCGCGGAAAATCATTGAGCCGCTGGTCGAGGGCATCGACATGTCTGATGAGGCGATGCCGCATATGTCGGTGCGCGAGGGCAAGATTTGCGGCGTGCCGACCCGCCTGTTCCGCATGTCCTTCACCGGCGATCGTGGCTTCGAAGTCAACGTGCCGGCCGACTATGGCCGCGCCGTCTGGGAGGCCTTGTGGGCCGAGGGCCAGAAGCATGGCGCCTGCGCCTATGGCACCGAGGCGATGCACGTTTTGCGCGCTGAAAAGGGCTACATCATCGTGGGACAGGACACCGACGGCACCGTCACGCCAAATGATGCCGGTCTCGACTGGGCCGTCGGCAAGAAAAAGACCGACTTCGTTGGCATTCGCGGCCTGATGCGCCCCGATCTTGTCACCAAGGGCCGCAGGCAGCTTGTCGGGCTCAAGACCAGGGATCCGCGCACCGTGCTCGAAGAGGGCGCCCAGATCGTCGAGAACCCCAAGCAGGCGATCCCGATGAAGATGATCGGCCATGTCACGTCGAGCTACTGGTCGGAGAATTGCGATCGCTCGATCGCCATGGCGCTGCTGGCTGGCGGCCGCGACCGCATCGGCGAAACGCTCTACGTGCCGATGCCTGATGGCGTCATCGAGGTGGAAGTCACCGGCACCGTGTTCTTCGACGAAAAGGGAGACCGCCTCAATGGCTAAGGTCGCAACCGCCGCCAGAAGCCCCGCACTCGCTGGCAAAAGCATCGGCGGGCAGGGCGTGTCGCTCAAGGTGCTGGAGCCGGCACAGCGCATCTCGCTGCGCGCCCGTCCGGCCGCTGTCGCCGCGCTCTCCAAGGCGCTCGGCCTGACCTTGCCGCAAAAGCCCAAGACCTCCGCCACCAAGGGCGGCCGCACCGCTCTCTGGCTCGGGCCGGACGAATGGCTGGTGATCGACGAGGCCGGCGGCGATCCCGTTGCCGACTGCGCGTCGGTCAAGGGCCTGCACTCGGCGGTTGACGTCTCCCATCGCAACGTCGCCATCGCGGTCACCGGCGCCAGCGCTGCCGCCACCATCAACGCCGGCTGCCCTCAAGACCTGTCGCTCGAGGCTTTCCCGGTGGGTGCTGCCTCGCGCACGGTGCTCGGCAAGGTCGAGATGGTGCTGCTCAGGACCGGCGAAGATGCCTTCCGTGTCGAGTGCTGGCGCTCGTTTTCAGACTACGTCTACGGGTTCTTGTCGGAGGCCGCGCGCGACGGCTGATCGCAGCGCGACCATTCGGAAAACGGAGGCTCTGCTTCCAAGCCTTGCCTCGGAACTTCGGGGCAGGGCAGGCGTTTCATCCCCGACGCGGAGGATAAGCGCGATGCCTTTCAGTTCCGAATCCGACCTTAGGTTGATGCTTCCAAAGCGCGAGAGACGCGCCCGCCGCAGCGACGACCGGCCCAAGGATCAGCAGGTGTTGCAAGAAGAGCTGGACGAAGGGCTGGAAGACAGCTTTCCGGCCAGCGACCCGGTATCGGTGACCTCGACCTCGACCACGATCTCCGGCGCGCCTGTCGAACGGAAGCTGGGCCGGAACTGAGGGCGACGTGCCAGCCGCTTTGGTACCGTCATTGATGCACGACCGTCACGGCATGGATCCCCGAGATCTCCGCACTCGCTACGCTCGCGCTTCGACTCGAGGATGACGAATGCTGTGAGGCTATCCGCCAATCTCCAATGCCGATAATTGGCAAGAAGGCTGGCGAAGAACTTGGGGCTAGCGAAGAACTTGCGGCTGATTATGGCCAATGATCTCACCGCCAACCAACAGCGATCCACTCGGCGACGCTGATCTTGGCGCGGCTCTTCGACCTTGAGGATTGGCGGACAGCTCACAGCATTCGTCATCCTCGGGTTGGAGCGCGAGCGAAGCGAGTGCGGAGATCCCGGGGATCCATGCCGTAAGGGGGCAATTGCTGCAACGGTCCAAGCTGGCCAACCACGCCCAGAAGCTGCCGCGAGGCTGGCTGCCAAGGCGCAGCCCCAAGCGCACAAAAGCCGCCCCCAAAGGGCGGCTTTTGCATTGAAATCGTTCATAAAACTCAGTGGAAAGTCGGTGCGATCCAAGGGTTGATGTCAAATCCGAGCCGCGGATCGGTGCTGGTCTGCATCGCCGGCCCATGGGCCTTGATCGAACCGGTCGTGCCGCAGTCGAGTTTCTGCTTGGACATCGTTGCGCTGCACATAGTGGGCGCAGCGGTGGTCTTGTGGGCGTCTTTTGCCATTGCCAAGCCGCTCGTCGCGAGCACCGCCGCGAGCGCCAGAATTGTCCGTCGCATTGTCCATCTCCGTAAAGTTTTACCGTACGTGTACGGAATATCTTACAGATACGACCGCACCTTGCGCATTGCAAGGGAATTAGCCGTACGTGTACGGAGTTTATTTTCCAGGCACTGCATGCTGCCCGGCAGGCTCTAGCAATTGCCGGGTTCGTCGGTGAGCGGAGCCGTCTCGCTTGCGGCCAGCCCGGCCAGAGCGAGGTCCCCGATGCGCGTCACATAGGCTTTGGGATCGCCGAAGGGATAGAAGGGAAACGTGATCAGCAGCGAGATCGCCCCGTGGGCCACGGTCCACAGGGCCGTGGCGATGGCGCGGGCGTCGCCCTTCAGCTTGCCCGCCGAGATGCATGCTTCAACCCGTTCCAGGATCACCTGGAATGCCGGGTTGCCTCGTTCCATCTCGGCAAAAGTCTTTCCGGCCGGCGGCTTCTGCTTTTCGGTCATGAACACGGTCCGGTATTCATTCGGATTGCCAAGCCCGAACTCCGCATATTCGGTGAGGGCCGCGTGGACCGCTTCGAGTGGATCGTGAGGCCGGTTCTGCCGCATCCGCCGCGCCAGGTCGGCGAAGGCGTCCTCGGCGATTGCCATCAGGATTTCCTGCTTGTCGGCGAAGTAGGAATAGACCGACATCGGGGCATAACCGACCCGCGTGGCAAGCTTGCGGATGGTCAGGCCCTCATAGCCTTCTTCCCGCACCAGCGCGTGGGCTGCTGCTACCAGTTCGGCCCTGAGTTCGGCCTTGTGGAGCCCACGTCGGTTTGCGGCAATGCTGGACACGGATACGCCTTGTTGACTTCACGCACTCGAAGCGGGCGACTTTATACGCGCCCCCAAAGGGCGGCAAGGCAAGTGCCGTAGCTCATCAGGACTACGACCTGACGGGGGCGTTCAAGCGGTTTCGCGTTTGGGCTCGACAAAGGTCAGCGTCAGCCAGCGTGCGGTCAGCGCCGGCTTCTTCGAGTTTTCGATCTCGATGGTCACCTCATGCGTCGCCTGGATCCAGCCCGAGGGGCGGATCTTGAGTTCGGCCAGCACGAAATGGGTGCGGATGCGCGAACCGGTCTTCACCGGAGCCACGAACTTCAGCTCCTCAAAGCCCTGGTTGATGCCCATGCTGCCGCCTTCGACCGACGGAAGCGTGTCGAAGGTCATGGCCGAGAGCAGCGACAGTGTCAGAAAGCCGTGCGCGATGGTGCCGCCGAAAGGCGTTTCCTTGGCCGCCCGTTCCGGGTCGCAGTGGATGAACTGGTGGTCGTCGGTGGCGTCCGCAAACTGGTCGATCATCACCTGGGTGACCGTGCGCCATGGCGAGACGCCAACCTCCTTGCCGACGCTGGCCTGAAGTTCGTCGAGAGTGATCGATTTCAGGCTCATTCGTATCCCGTCCTGCACAAGTAAAAGCCATGCTCTGCGCTGGCTGCGAGGACTGATACAGAATCAGACACGCCATGTCATCGCTTGCGGCGGCAAATCCGTCGCAGATCGACCAATATCAGGGCTGTGCCGTTATTCCGCGGGCTCCACGCCGGTATAGGCGGCTTCCTCGAGCTCACGCTTGAGGCGGCTTTCCTCGGCGACCTTTGGCGTGATGAAGCGGCCAAGCAGCAGATAGGCCACCGGCGTCAGGAACAGCGTCGAGATGGTGGCGAGGCCGAGGCCGCCGACGATCACCCAGCCAAGCGCGATGCGGGCCTCCGCACCAGCACCTTGCGCCAGCACCAGGGGCAGGCCGCCGAGCACGGTACAGATCATCGTCATCATCACCGGGCGCAGGCGGATCGTTGCCGCCTCCTCGATCGCCTGGCGCACGCCCATGCCGCGATCGCGCAGCTGGTTGGCGAACTCGACGACAAGAATGCCGTTCTTGGCCATGACACCGACAAGCAGTACAAGCCCGATCTGGCTGTAGGCGTTAAGCGAGGTGCCGGTCAAAAGCATCGCGAAAACGGCGCAGGCAAGCCCCAACGGCACTGTCGCCATGATGATGACAGCACTGACGAAGCTCTCGAACTGTGCCGCCAGCACCAGAAGGATGATGACGATGGCAAAGCCGAAGATCGTCAGCATGCTGCCGCTGGTTTCGTTCAGGGTCGCGGCTTCAGCCAGTGGCAGCAAGCGGCTTCCGGCCGGCAGGGCCGGGGCTGCGATCTGCTGGACTGTCTTCAGTGCTTCGCCAAGGGCAAAATTGTCGGCGAGGCTGGAGGTGATCGCAACCGAGCGCTGCTGCTGTTCGCGTGACAGCGACGGCGGCACGGCGCGTTCGGTCAGCGAGGCGATTGTCGAGACCGGCACGAAGCGCCCGTCGCTTGCCCGGATGAAGATGTTTTCGAGATCGGTCGAATCGTTGATCGGATTGGTGGTCGAGACCAGCTTGACGTCATAGCTGCGGTCCTCGATGAAGACGCTGGCGATCTTGCGGCCGTCGAGCATGGCCTGAAGGGCTGGCGACAGGCCCTTGATGTCGATGCCGAGATCGGATGCGCGGTCGCGGTCGACGGTGACGAAGAGCTGCGGCTGCGTCGCATCGGTGCTGAGACGGGGCTGCACGAAGCGCGGGTCCTTCTCCATTTCGGCCAGGACCTTGGTGGCGGCAACACCCAGATCGGCATAGCTGTTGCCGATCAGCGCGAATTGCAGGCCGTTGCCGGCACCGCGGATGCCCAGGCTGTTGGGCTGGGCGACCGTCGTGCGCACGCCGGGTACATCGCGGGTTCGCGCCACGATATCGGCGGCGATCTGCTGCTGGGTGCGCACGCGCTTGTCCCACGGCGCCAGCGACAGCACCATGAAGCCGCTATTGTTGTTGTTGCCCGAACCGGCGCTGACGAAGGTGCTTTCGATCTCGCCCGACTTGCGCAGTGGCTCGATCAGCCCCTCGATGCGGCGCAATTGCGAGGCGGTGTAATCGAGACTGACGCCCTGCGGTGCGGACACACGCAACATCACCATCGAGCGGTCTTCGGTCGGCGTCAGCTCCTGGCGCACGGAGCCGAAGGCCATGTAGGCAGCACCTGCAAACATGATCGAAATCAGGATGACGATCACTGGCGCGTTGAGGCAGGCGCGCAGGCAGCCTTTGTAGAAGACCGCGAGCTTGGTGCCGATCTTGCCGATCATTCCGGAATGGCTGTGCTCGATGCTCTTTTGCGTCAGCATGCGCGAGGCGAGCATCGGACACAGCGAAAGTGCCACGACCGAAGACAACAGCACCGCGATAGCCAGCACGAAGCCGAACTCGCGGAACAGGCCGCCGGTCTGGCCGGGCAGGAAGGAGATCGGGATGAAGACGGCGGCAAGCGTTGCGGTCGTTGCCATCACGGCGAAGAACACTTCCTGCGTGCCGAGCACGGCGGCAGCGCGCGGGCCCATGCCTTCGTTGCGCCGCCGCACGATGTTTTCGAGCACGACGATGGCGTCGTCGACGACAAGGCCTGTCGCCAGCACCATCGCCAGCAGCGTCAGGATGTTGACAGAGAAACCGGCGAGATAGATGCCGGCGATCGTGCCGATCATCGCCACCGGCATGGCAAAGCCAGGGATCAGCGTGGCGCGCCAGTCCTGCAGGAACAGGTAGATGACGATCAGAACGATTGTCACCGACAAGAGCAGCGCGATCTCGACCTCGTGGATAGCGCCCTGAACGAAGGTGGCGTCGTCTGAGGTGACGCGGATGGTCATGCCCTGGGGCAAGGTCGTCTGGATTTTTTCGGCGGCGGCGCGCACGCCCTTGGAGATGTCGAGCGTGCTCGACTGGGCCTGGCGCACGATGCCGATGCCGATGCCGGTCTTGCCGTCGGAGCGCAGCGAGGTCGAGCCGGGATCGCCGCCCAGCGTGACCTTGGCAAAGTCGCCAAGGCGCGTCTTGCCGTTGATGATGATGCTCTCGAAGGCCTCGGGCGTGGTCACCGCGGCGCTGGCGCGCACGATGATGTCCTGGTTGCCGACGGTCAGCGAGCCTGCCGGCGCGTCGAAGGAGACACTCGCCAGCGCATTGGAGATATCGGCAAGCGTCAGCCCCAGGCTCGCCACCCTGGCCTGGTCGATGTCGACGCGGAAGATCTTGGCGCGGTCGCCATAGGTCTGCACGTCGGCGACGCCGTCGACGGAAGCCAGCACGTCGAGGATCTGGTCTTCGACCAGGATGGTCATGTCCTCGACGGGCATGGTGTCGGAGGTCACGGCCAGCCGCATCACCGCGTCCGCATTGGCGTCTGCCTTGACGATACGCGGCGCATCCGCTTCGTCGGGCAAGGTGTTGGTCACCCGGCCGACAGCGTCGCGCATGTCGGACGCTGCGACATTGAGGTCGACGCCGTCATTGAACTCCACCGTCACCCGGCTGTTGCCGTAGGACGAACTGGAGGAGATCGACTTCACGCCGGTGACACGCGCCACGGCACCTTCGACCACGGCTGTCACCTGGCGGTCGACGATTTCGGCAGCGGCATCGGTATAGGTCGTCGACACGGTGATGACAGGGCGGTCGACATCGGGCAATTCGCGGATTTCGACGCCATAATAGGCGGCGAGGCCGGCAACCACGATCAGCGTGTTGATGACGAAGGCCAGCACCGGCCGGCGCACGAAGAGTGCGGTGATGCCTTTTTCGGCATGTTCGTTCTGGGCGTTGCTCATGGCGCGCTCCCGCTCAGGAGCCGCTGCGTGTGGCAGCTTCACTGCCGGCAACGAGAAGTTCAGCACCCTCGCGCACCGTATGGATGCCTTCGGTGACGACCTTGTCGCCAGCCGTCAGTGCTGCTTCGACCAGCACGCTGTCGGTGTTGCGCTGGATGATGCGCACCGGCACGCGCTTTGCCTTACCGTTATCGAGCGCCCAGACAAAGGCGCCGTCGCCACCCCACTGGATCGCCAAGGGATCGACCGATGGATAGGTGTCGCCGGGGAACTGCATGGCGACCTGGAACGACATGCCGGCGCGCAGAACGTCGCCGTCATTGTCGAGGCGGGCCTGAATGCGCAGCGTCCGGCTCTTCTCGTCGAGCCTGTTGTCGACAGCGCTGACCACCCCGTCGAAGACCTGGCCGGGGCGGGCGACGGAGTTGGCCGAAAGCGGTGCGCTGACCGCGATCAGTCCGGTGAAGCGTTCCGGCACCCAGAAGTCGACGATGATGCGCGAGCGGTCGTCGATGGTGGCGATCGTCGTCTGGCTGGTGACGTAATTGCCGGCTTCGACCGGCAGGATGCCGACGACGCCGGCAATCGGCGCGGTGATCGTCCGGCGGTCGAGCGCAAGGGCTGCGTCGCGAACCGCGAGCCGCGCATTGTCGTGTGCGAGTTCAGCCTCTCTCTGCTGCACGGCGGTGACCGTATTGGATGCCCTGAGCGCCTTGATGCGCTCCAGCAACGCCTGGGCATCAGCCTCCGCGATACGGGCGCGTTCGAGCGCGATCTCTTCAGAATCCGAATCGAGCTTGGCGATGACCGTGCCGGCTTCGATTTTTTCCCCTGACGTGACCGCGATTTCGGTCAACCGCCCGGCGGCATATGGATTGATGACCACAGAATTCAGCGCGCGACCGGTGCCGATGGCCGACAGCTTGTCATTGATGGTGCCTGTGGTCACCGGCTGGGTGATGACGGGCGTCTGGGCCTGCCCGCCACGGCCGCCCTGGCGATTGCCGCCGTTACCGCCGCCATTGGCCTGTGTGGTCTTTTCGGTCGAGGCCTGAGCCCAGTCGATGCCCCAGCTTGCCAGGACGGTGCGCGAGCTCGGAACGAACAGCACCCATCCGGCGGCTGCGACAAGCACAATGACGATTGCCAAGACAATCTGTTTCCAGGCGGCCATCTGCACTCCAGTTTCGCTAAGTCCCTCGGCCCGGCCTTTTGGTCCGGACGTCGACGCCGCTATGGCGCCTGCATACTATTTCGAGGTCTTGTGCGCGTAAGCAAGTTCGCGCCAGCGACCGCATTATAGCCTAGTTCGATAGCGGAGGCTTATGGCAATTCTCCGGCTGTCGCACGTTACATCTGTGTAATCTTCACAGGATCGGGCGCCCGGTCAGCGCAGGTCCTCGATCGCGCGGATGCGTTTGGCGCCGTCGGTTTCGAGCTTTCGGGTCAGCGCACCGATCAGCGTTTCGGCGGCAACGAACAATGCGGCCGATGAATCCCAGGCAGAAGGCACGGCCGTACGCCCGGCAATGACATGGCGGGCAAAACGCGCGATCGGCGACAGCCACTGGTCGGTGAACAGGATGATCGTCGCGCCGCGATGATGCGCCTTCTCGGCAAAGTGGATCAGGCTGTCTTGGTAACGGCGGATGTCGAAGATCAGCAGCGTGTCGCGCTTGCTCATGTCGATCAGCCGGTCTCGCCACAGGCTTTCCTGACCAACGAGATGGGTGACGTTGGGCCGGATCAAATTGAGGTGCGCTGCCATGTAACGCGCCAGGGGATCGGTGAAGCGTCCGCCGACGAGATAGACATGGGCGCGCTGGTTGGCGAGTTGGCCAACGATGTCGGTGAGTTGCTTGTCCGAGATATGCCGGAACGTTTCGCGGAGATTTTCGAGCACCGCTTCGAGGATTGGGGCCGTCGACGCGGGCAGGGGCGATTGCGTCGTGTTGGTACGCGAGGCCGGCGACTGCAGCTGGGCTGCCAGCTCGTCCTGAAGTGCCGACTGGAACTCGGGGTAGTTCTGGAAACCCAGCCTTGCCACAAAACGCAGGATGGTTGGCGACGACACGCCAGCCTGCTGGGAGAATTCGGCGACCGTTTTCAGCCCGATCAGCGGATATGAAGCGATCAGCGTCTGGGCCGCGCGGCGCTCGCCGGCAGGCATCGTGTCGATCTTTTCGGTGATCAGTTCGGCAACGCTCGAAACCATCTGCATTCCCCTCGGCGCACGTGGCCGCCCTGGCCCAAGCGTGTGTCAGTTGCGCGCCCCAAATGACATTTGACAAACTCTCCTGATGTGTATGAAATCATCCATAGGGGCGCAATGAACAAAAATACGTAACATACGATACGGCCCCGGGGATGAGTGAATGGGTATGGGCCAGGCTGCACTACGCGCCATGTCAAATGCCGTCCGGGTGACAAACCGGGCCGGGCGCAGCCCTTACGTCATTGTCTGCGATCACGCCTCCAACCATTTGCCCGCGAGCCTCGGCACGCTCGGCCTCGCCGCCTCCGAAATGCAGCGCCACATCGCCTGGGACCCGGGCGCGTTGCCTGTCGCCGAGCGCATGGCCGAGGGTCTCGACGCGACACTGGTTCAGTCCCGCGTCTCGCGTCTCGCCATCGACTGCAACCGCCCGCTTGGCGCCCACGATTTGATCCCCGAGATCAGCGAAACCACTGCGGTTCCCGGCAACGCCGCGCTCACCGCCGCTCAGCGCGAGGCGCGAATCGCGCTATCATGGCGCCCGTTCCACGATGCGATCGACGAGGTCGTTTCCGAACGGCTCCGCGAGGGGCGGGAGACGAGACTGGTGTCTGTCCATTCCTTCACTCCTGTTTACAAGGGCGTTGCACGCCCCTGGCACATCGGCATCATCCATGACGCGGATGCCCGGCTCGCCGCACCCTTGATTGCGGCGCTGCAGGAATTCGACAGCGTCAATGTCGGCATCAACGAGCCCTATTCGCCTGAAGACCGCGTCTATTTCACCTTGGAACACCACGGCAGGTCGCGCGGCCTGCCGTGTGCGATGATCGAAATCCGCAATGACGAAATTCCGGCGCAGACCGGGCAGCGGAAATGGGCGGACTTGCTCACGGGCATCTTTGCGGAGCTCGAACCGGAGGCGGGCGAAGCGGCCCCCTTCCGCGCGGGCGCCGCCCGCGCAGCTCAATCAAAGGCATAACAATAAGGGGACACTCACATGGCAGCACCTGGTTATACCGAAAAAGACAAGAGCGAGGACGTCCAAGTCCTCCACAGTATGGGCTACGCCCAGGAACTCGAACGGCGAATGAGCCAGTTTTCGAATTTCGCGGTTTCGTTCTCCATCATCTGCATCCTGTCCGGCGGCATCAACTCGCTCGCCCAGGCGACGTCGGGAGCCGGCGGTGCCGCCATCGGCATCGGCTGGCCGCTCGGCTGCTTCGTGTCGCTGGTTTTCGCCGTCGCCATGGCGCAGATCAGCTCGGCCTATCCGACGGCCGGCGGCCTCTATCACTGGGGCTCAATCCTCGGCAACCGCTTCACCGGCTGGCTGACCGCCTGGTTCAACCTGCTTGGCCTTGTCACCGTGCTCGGCGCCATCAATGTCGGCACCTACTACTTCTTCATGGGCGCCTTCGGCACCACCTATCTCGGTCTCGAAGACACGACCGTAACCCGCATTGTCTTCCTGGCCATCATCACCGGGTTGCAGGCGCTGGTGAACCATATGGGCATCGGCCTGACCGCTAGGCTCACCGATTTCTCCGGCTACCTGATCTTCGCCACGGCGATCGCACTGGCAATCGTGTGCCTGATCGCCGCCGACAGCTACGAGATATCCAGGCTGTTCACCTTCGGCAATTATTCCGGTGCCCCCACTTTGGCGGCAGATGGAACGCTTACCGGAGCCCCGGTCTGGCCGGCGAATTCGTCGATGTGGGTGTTCCTGCTCGGCCTGTTGCTGCCGATCTACACCATCACCGGCTACGACGCCTCGGCGCATACCTCGGAAGAGACGCTGAAGGCGGCGCATTCGGTGCCGCGCGCCATGATCGGTTCGGTGCTGTGGTCGGCCCTGTTCGGCTACATCATGCTGTGCGCCTTCGTGCTCATGCTGCCGAACATGGACGATGCCGCCAAGCAGGGCTGGAACGTGTTCTTCTGGGCGATGACCGAACAGGTCAACCCGGTGGTCAAGGACCTGCTCTACCTCGCCATCTTCGTCGCACAATGGCTGTGCGGCCTGGCGACCGTGACATCGGTGTCGCGCATGATCTTCGCCTTCTCGCGCGACGGTGGCCTTCCGGGCTCGAAGGTGCTGGCCAAGGTCAGCCCGACATACCGCACGCCTGTTGCGGCGATCTGGGCGGGCTCCATCTTGTCCGTCCTGTTTGTCTGGGGTTCGTCGCTGGTGTCCATCGGCGATACGCCGGTTTACACCATCGTCGTCGCCTGCACGGTCATCTTCCTGTTCTTCTCCTTCACCATTCCGATCGCTCTTGGTTTGATTGCCTGGGGCACCTCGAAGTGGGACAAGATGGGCCCGTTCAATCTCGGTGAAGGCATCTTCAAGCTGTTCGCCGTGCTGTCGATCATCGCCATGGTGCTGATCTTCGTGATCGGCATCCAGCCGCCGAACGACTGGGCGCTCTACATCACCGTCGGCTTCCTGGTCGTCACCGCCATCGTTTGGTTCGGCTTCGAGCGTGGCCGCTTCCAGGGTCCGCCGATCGGCGACGAGGTGGCCAAGCGTGCCGCCGAGATCGCGGCGGCCGAACGCGCCGTTGGCGAAACCGGACACTGACAGTCCTCAAAATGGCCGTGGCCGGCCAAGCGCCGGCCACGTCTTGTTTCAATCCCGAACGATCTTCCAAAACCTGAAAGTGGCATTGCCCGGAGCGGAAAGAAAATGGCTGGAAATCTCTCATTCGATCAGTTGAAAAAGGCTGTCGCCTCAGGCGAGATCGACACGGTTCTCGCTTGTGCCGTCGACATGCAGGGCAGGCTGGTCGGCAAGCGGTTTTTGGCCAAGTATTTTGTCGAATCCGCCTATGACGAGACCCATGGCTGCAACTATCTGCTGGCCAACGACATCGATATGGAGCCGGTGCCCGGCTACAAGGCGGCGAGTTGGTCGAAGGGTTATGGCGACTTCGTCATGAAGCCCGACCTCGACACCATCCGCAACGTGCCGTGGCTGGAAAAGACAGCGCTGCTGCTGTGCGATCTGCAGGATCACCACACGCATCAGGACCTGGCCCACTCGCCGCGCGGCATCCTGCGCAAGCAGGTCAAGCGGCTGCAGGAGCGCGGCTATCTCGCCTATTTCGCTTCCGAGCTCGAATTCTACCTGTTCAGCGAAACCTACGACTCGGCGCGTGGAAAGCACTGGCAGAACCTCGACACCGCATCGCCCTATATCGGCGACTATCTGATCGGCATCACCACCAAGGAAGAAGGCGTAATGCGCCGGCTTCGCAATGAGATGGAAGCCGCGGGCATCCCGATCGAGAACTCGAAAGGCGAGTGGGGTCCGGGCCAGGAAGAGATCAACGTCCGCTACGCCGAAGTGCTCGAGATGGCCGACCGGCACGTCATCCTGAAGAACGGCGCCAAGGAGATCGCAGCCAGCGAAGGCAAGGCCATCTCCTTCATGGCCAAGTACAATTACGGCCTCGCCGGCAATTCCAGCCACATCCACAACTCGCTGTGGAGCGCGGACGGCAAGACACCGCTGTTCTACGACAAGGGCAGCGAATGGACGTTGTCCAAGCTCGGTCAGCAATGGGCAGCCGGCCAGCTCAAATACGCCAAGGAGTTCACCTGGTTCCTGGCGCCCTACATCAATTCCTACAAGCGCTTCCAGGCCGGTACTTTCGCGCCGACCAAGATCATGTGGAGCGAGGACAACCGCACCGCCGGCTTCCGCCTCTGCGGCGAAGGCACCAAGGGCATCCGCATGGAGTGCCGCATCGGCGGCGCCGACCTTAACCCGTATCTCGCCTTCGCGGCGTTGATCGCGGCAGGCCTCGCCGGCATCGATGAAAAGCTCGAGTTGCAAAAGCCGTTTGTCGGCGACGCCTATCAGGCTGCCAGCCTGCCCGAAATTCCCAAGACCCTACGCGATGCCACCGAAACCCTGGCGTCATCGAAGATGCTGATGGAAGCGTTCGGCGAGGATGTCATCGAGCACTACGTCCACACCGCGCGCTGGGAACAGTTCGAATATGACCGCCGCATTACCGATTGGGAGCTGCACAGGGGATTTGAGCGGTATTGACAAAATCACAACGTTGCGACACGATGTGGTTATCGCAAAATTAGTCAGGCTGGCATGTCCACATCTCAGACAAAAATCGACAAGGAATGGTTCGACCGTCGAATGCAGGAGAACGGTCTGTCGCGTGGGAAGGTAGCCAAAAAAATGGGGCTGGACCCAAGCGCCTTGTCGCGTGCACTTAATGGCCAGCGCGGGATTAAAGCAGATGAGATTGTGAAAATCGCAGCGATACTCAACGAGCCGGAAAGCGCGGTGCTCGCTCACTTGAACATGCGGGGCGCTACGGAGGTTTTTGCGATCCCTACGCCGAAGCCGAACGCTGGTTCTGGCTTCATGGAGGCTCAGGTGGGTTTCAAAGACAGGTTGGACGTAAGTAGCGAAAACGAAGAGCGCATCATCCCGCCGCGCGGGGCTGATCCCCTGTTCGGCTGCATGGCCGACACGCTGACCTTGCTGCCTGATGTCGACTATACAGCGCCTGCTGATCCGGACTGGGGCAGGGTGTATGAAGACTGATGGCCTGCTTCTGGATACGTGCTTTATTCTTTGGCTTTCGACCGAGCAGCCGGTGGCACGAACTGCTGTCGATGAGGTCACCAATGTCAGGAGCAATGGCGGCGTGATCTCCGTTTCGGCGATGTCGGCTTGGGAAATCGGACTGCTCGTCGCCAAGGGCCGGCTTCCGTACATCAAGTCGCCGCTTGTATGGTTTCAGCAGTTTGTTGAAGCAGGAGCTGTGCGTGTCGAGGCTGTCGACAGCGAGGTGTTGGTTGAATCGTCGTTTCTGCCCGGCGGCGTCCACAACGATCCAGCGGACCGCATCATCATAGCCCAGGCCCGCTCGAAAAACTTGGCCATCGTCACGCGGGATCGGGCAATCCTTGCCTACGGTGCAGCTGGCTTTGTCAAAACAATCCCTTGTTGAACTGGAGTTCTCTGTTTTGGAAACCATAAAACTGAAATCCCCTGTCGATGGATCGATCTATGCCGAGCGGCCGATCGCCGAGGACAAGGCGATCAATGCGGCGGTCGAGCGCGCCCGCGCGGCTCAGGTCGCCTGGGCCCAGACCTCGATCGCCGAGCGCGGCAAATACATGCTCGCCATGCTCGAACACCTCGTGGCGATGAGCGACGAGATCGTGCCCGAGATTGCCTGGCAGATGGGCCGGCCAGTCCGCTATGGCGGCGAGTTCGGCGGCGTCAAGGAACGCACCAACTACATGGTCGAGATCGCCGAACAGGCGCTCAAGCCTGTGCTCGCCTCCAACCCCAAGGACGGCTTCCGCCGCTATGTCCGCAAGGATCCGCTCGGCGTGGTCATGGTCATCGCGCCGTGGAACTATCCATATCTGACCGCGGTCAACACCATTGTGCCAGCCCTGATGGCCGGATCGACAGTCATCCTCAAGCATGCCGCCCAGACGCTGCTCGTCGGCGAGCGCTTCGCCCAGGCTTTTGAAAAGGCTGGCCTGCCCAAGGGCGTGTTCCAGAACATCGTCCTGAACCACGTCCAGACCGAGAAGCTGCTCGCCTCCGGCAAGATCGATCACGTCAATTTCACCGGCTCGGTCGCTGGCGGGCGTGCCATCGAAAAGGCTGCCGCCGGCACCTTCATGACGCTTGGCCTCGAGCTTGGCGGCAAGGACCCGGCCTATGTGCTGCCCGACGCCAAGATGGACCATGCGGTCGCCAATCTTGTCGAGGGCGCGTTCTTCAATTCCGGCCAATGCTGTTGCGGCATCGAGCGCGTCTACGTTCACGAGAAGGTCTATGACCAGTTCGTCGAGGGCTTCATCGCCGAGACCAAGAGCTATGTTCTGGGCAACCCGCTTGAGCAGGCAACGACCATGGGGCCGATGGCGCAGGCCCGCTTCGCCGATTTCATCCGCGAGCAAAAGGCCGAAGCGCTGCGCAAGGGGGCCGTCGCGCACATGAACACCAAGGACGCCGCCGACAAGGCAGGCTCGCCCTATCTGCCGGCCGAGGTGCTGACCAATGTCGACCACCAGATGTCGGTCATGCGCGAAGAAAGCTTTGGCCCCATCGTCGGCATCATGAAGGTGCGCAACGATGAGGAAGCCATCGCCTTGATGAACGACAGCCCCTATGGCCTGACCGCCTCGATCTGGACCTCCGACACCGAGCACGCCATCGCCATCGGCGACCGTGTCGAAACCGGCACCGTGTTCATGAACCGCTGCGACTATCTCGATCCCGCTCTCGTGTGGACCGGCGTCAAGGACACCGGCAAGGGAGCAGCGCTTTCGGCGATCGGCTACGACAACCTGACCCGGCCGAAGTCGTATCACCTGCGCGAAAAGATCTAGTCACCTCATGCGACCCCCACTCCGTCTCGCTGCGCTCGACACCTCTCCCCCGATCGACGGGGGAGAGGAAGGGCCGTCTGCGATTTCGCTCCTTTCCTCTCCCCCTGGCAGGGGGAGAGGTGTCGAGCGCAGCGAGACGGAGTGGGGGTGCTTTTAACTTTCGGAAAGCAAAAATGTCCAAACTCGTTTCCAAATGGAATTACCCTACAACCGTTCGTTTCGGCGCCGGCCGCATCTCCGAGCTGCCCGACGCGTTGGCGGCAACCGGCATCAAGAAGCCGCTGTTCGTCACCGATCCGGGGCTGGCAAAACTGCCGGTCGTCGCTTCGACGCTGAAGATCCTCGACGACGCCAAGGTGCCTTACGGCGTCTTTTCCGATGTCCGCCCGAACCCTGTCGAGTCCAACCTCACCGCTGGCATCGCTGCCTTCAAAAAGGGCAAGCATGACGGCGTCATCGCCTTTGGCGGTGGCTCGGCGCTGGACCTTGGCAAGCTGATCGCATTTCAGGCCGGCCAGACGCTGCCCGTCTGGGATTTCGAGGATATCGGCGACTGGTGGACGCGCGCTAACAGCGACGCCATTGCGCCGATCATCGCCGTGCCGACCACCGCTGGCACTGGTTCGGAAGTCGGCCGCGCCAGCGTTTTGACGCATGAGGCGACGCATACCAAAAAGGTCATCTTCCATCCGAAGATCCTTCCCGCCATCGTCATCGCCGATCCGGAGCTTTCGGTCGGCATGCCGCAATTCATCACCGCCGGCACCGGCATGGATGCGCTGGCGCACTGCCTGGAGGCATATTGCGCGCCCGGGTTTCATCCCATGGCAGACGGTATCGGCGTCGAAGGCGTGCGGCTGGTCTTTGAAAACCTGCCCAAGGCCTATGCCAACGGCAAGGATCTGACCGCGCGTGCCAACATGATGGCAGCCGCCGCGATGGGCGCGACCGCATTCCAGAAGGGTCTCGGCGCCATCCACTCGCTGTCGCACCCGATCGGCGGCCTGTACGACACCCATCACGGCATGACGAATGCGGTGTTCATGCCCTATGTGCTGGCCTTCAACCGCGACGCGATCGAAGACAAGATCGTCCGGCTGGCCGCCTATTGCGGCATCAAGGGTGGTTTCGACGGTTTCGCCAAGGCTGTCATCAAGCTGCGCAAGGAGCTCAAGGTGCCGCACACGCTGCCGGGCCTGATCAAGGGCCTCGACATGGACAAGAAGCGCAAGACCCTCATCGCCGACATGGCGGTGGTCGATCCGACCGCTGGCGGCAACCCGGTCAAGCTCACCAAGAAGGCCGCACTCGGCTTGCTTGAAAACGCCATCGAAGGGACGGTTTGAGACTAGTGCTGGAACGCGAACCCGACTTGTATAGTCGGCAAAACAAAGGGGAGGGCTTGGGGAGGCTTCCGCAATTTAATTAGCCGGTAAACAACGGCGACGATTGCGACAACCGATTAAAAGTAGTTAACTTTTTTCCACTGCGCGCGCCGGCTTCATGTAACCTTCATGCGACTGTCACATGAAGTCGATACCGCATCGCAGGCGTCTCAGGGCGTCAGTTCAACGGAGAGGACAACATGTTCAAGCTTACGGGGAAAGTGCTTTCCCTTACCGCCGCGTCGCTGATGGTGACGACGGCGATCGTTTCCGCGCAGGATCTCGCTGCGCTCGAGGCTGCCGCCAAGGCGGAAGGCCAGCTCACCACCATCGCCTTGCCGCATGACTGGTGCGGTTACGGCGCTGTCATCGACGGCTTCAAGAAGAAGTACCCCGAGATCACCGTCAACGAGCTGAACCCCGATGCGGGTTCGAGCGACGAGATCGAAGCCATCAAGGCCAACAAGGACAACAAGGGCCCGCAGGCACCTGACGTCATCGACGTCGGCCTGTCCTATGGCCCGCAGGCCAAGGCCGACGGCCTGATCCAGCCCTACAAGGTCTCGACCTGGGCTTCGATCCCCGATACCGCCAAGGACGCTGACGGCTTCTGGTACGGCGACTATTACGGCGTTCTGTCGTTCGAAGTGAACAAGGACCTCGTCAAGAACGCGCCGGCCGATTGGGCCGACCTGCTCAAGGACGAATACAAGAACTCGGTTGCGCTCGCCGGCGATCCGCGCGCGTCCAACCAGGCAATCCAGGGCGTCTATGCGGCCGGCCTCGGCTCGGGTGCCACCGACGCAGCCTCGGCTGCCGAAAAGGGCCTCGCCTTCTTCAAGGAACTGAACGCCAAGGGCAACTTCGTGCCGGTCATCGGCAAGTCGGCGACCCTGGCTCAGGGCCAGACCCCGATCCTGATCACCTGGGACTACAACGCCCTTGCTGGTCGCGACACGCTCAACGGCAACCCGCCGGTGGAAGTCGTCGTTCCGAAGTCGGGCGTCGTTGCCGGCGTCTACGTTCAGGCGATCAGCGCCTATGCGCCGCACCCGAACGCAGCCAAGCTGTGGATGGAGTATCTCTATTCCGACGAAGGTCAGCTCGGCTGGCTGAAGGGCTATTGCCACCCGATTCGCTTCAACGATCTCGCCAAGAACGGCAAGATCCCGCAGGAAATGCTCGACAAGCTGCCGCCGGCCGCTGCCTATGAAAAGGCCGTGTTCCCGACGCTTGACGACCAGGCCAAGGGCAAGGAAGCGATCACCAAACAGTGGGATTCGGTTGTTGGCGCCAACGTCAAGTAATTGAATTCCTGCCATCGCGGGCGGCCTCGTGGCCGCCCGTATTTTCTCTCAAGACGGCGCCCGAATGACCCAAGCCAGCATGACCACCACGGCTGATGCCGCGCGCTCCGCGCCGCCGGACACGCGTAGCGGCTTCCGCCTGCCGACCCATTGGCTCGGCGTCGCGCCGTTCTTCATCTTCGCCCTGATGTTTTTGATCCTGCCGACGCTCTATCTCGTCGTCGGCGCCTTTCAGAACGACCAGGGCCAGTACACGCTCGACAACATCCGGCAATTGTTCATCGACGAGTCGATCCGCGACGCATACTGGGTCTCGATCAAGATCAGCTTCTTTTCCGCCACCGTCGGCGCTTTCGTCGGCCTTGCCATGGCGATTGCCATCGTCCGCGGCGGCTTGCCCGCCTGGGTGCGCTCGTCGACAATGACTTTCTCAGGCGTCGCCTCGAATTTCGCCGGCGTGCCGCTCGCCTTCGCCTTCCTGGCCACACTCGGCCGCCTCGGGCTCGTCACCGTCATCCTGCGCGATGTCTTTGGCATCAACATCTACGCGATGGGCTTCAACGTGCTCACGTCGTGGGGGCTGATCGTCGTTTATCTGTTCTTCCAGATCCCGCTGATGATCGTCATCATCACGCCGGCGATCGACGGGCTCAAGCGCGAATGGGGCGAGGCGGCAGCGACCCTTGGCGCCACCACCTGGCAATATTGGCGCATGGTCGTCATTCCGGTTTTGTGGCCGAGCTTCCTCGGCACCGTGATCCTGCTCTTCGCCAACGCTTTCGGCGCCATTGCCACCGCCTATGCCTTCACCGGCTCGTCACTCAACATCGTGCCGATCAAGCTTTACGCGCAGATCCGCGGCGACGTGCTGCACAATCCGCATCTCGGCTACGCGCTTGCCTTCGGCATGATCTTCGTCACCGGTCTCGCCAACATCTTCTACATCTGGTTCAGGACCCGCAGCGAGAGGTGGCTCAAATGAAGACCAGTCGCTTCTGGGCCTGGCTCGTCTTTGGCCTCGGCACAGCCTATTTCTTCATTCCGCTGATCGCGACCTTCGAGTTCTCGCTGCGCATGCGGCGCGGCGTCTATTCCTTCGATGCCTACCGTGTCGTGCTCGGCGATGCCCGCTTCCAGGAGACCTTCGCCTATTCGGTGACGGTCGCGGTGTTCACCATCATCCTTGGCGTTTTCCTCGTCGTGCCGACGGCCTACTGGATCAGGCTGCGCATGCCGCAGCTCCGGCCCATCGTCGAATTCATCACGCTTTTGCCACTCGTCATTCCTGCGATCGTCATCGTCTTCGGCTATATCAGGATGTACGGCTCGAACTCGCCGCTGCCATTCCTGGGTTCGGCGCGCGGCACCGACGCGCTGCTGGTGATCGGCTATGCGACACTGGCGCTGCCTTACATGTACCGTGCCGTCGACACCGGCCTGCGCACCATCGACGTGCGCACGCTGACCGAGGCCGCCCAGATCCTCGGTGCCGGCTGGACGACGATCATCGCTCGCGTCATCTTGCCCAACGTGCTCATCGCCGTACTGTCGGGCGCGTTCCTGACCTTTGCCATCGTCATTGGCGAGTTCACGCTGGCGAGCCTGCTCAACCGCCCGGCCTTCGGCCCTTATCTCCAGAACATTGGCGCCAACCGTGCCTATGAGCCGGCGGCGCTGGCGGTCATCGCCTTTGCCATCACCTGGGGCTGCATGTCGGTGATCCAGATCCTCTCGCGTTTCGCGCCGAAGTCGGCAAATCGCCCGAACTGAACAAAAAGAGCAAAAGCCAATGGCCGATCCCTTCCTTTCCATCCAGAACGTCAAGAAGTCCTTCGGCAACGTCGCCGTGGTCAAGGATTTCAACCTCGACGTCGGCGCTGGCGAATTCGTCTCGTTCCTCGGACCCTCGGGTTGCGGCAAGACCACCATGTTGCGCATCGTCGCCGGCTTCGAAGAGCCCTCGGCCGGCAAGGTCATGATCGGCGGCAAGGACGTCACCGGCCTCAAGCCCAACCAGCGCAACATCGGCATGGTGTTCCAGGCCTATGCGCTGTTTCCCAACCTGACAGTCGCCCAAAACATCGGCTTCGGCCTCAAGGTCGCCGGCATGCCCAAAGCCGAAGCCCAGGCGCGCGTCGCCGAAATGCTCAACATCATCAAGCTGCCCGAGTTCGGCGACCGCTATCCCTACCAGCTCTCAGGTGGCCAGCAGCAGCGTATCGCGCTTGCCCGCGCGCTTGCGCCCAAGCCAAAGCTGCTCCTGCTCGACGAGCCGCTGTCGGCGCTCGACGCCAAGGTGCGCATTTCGCTGCGCGAGGAAATCCGTTCGATCCAGAAGAAGCTCGGCATCACCACCATCTTCGTCACCCACGATCAGGAAGAGGCGCTGTCGATGTCCGACCGCATCGTGGTGATGAACGAAGGACGCGCCGACCAGACCGGCACGCCGTTCGAGATCTACAACCGCCCCTCGACCAAGTTCGTCGCCAATTTTGTCGGCACGCTCAATGTGCTTGAAGGCACGATCAGCGACGCGGCGTCCGGCACGGTCAAGGTCAATGCCGAAGAGATCGGGCTCAAGGGCAAGCTCAATGGCTCGAAGTCCGGCGACACGCTTTCCCTGGCGCTGCGGCCCGAGGCGATCTCGCTCGGCCGCAAAGCGGGCAACGATTCGAACCTGACCGGCCAGATCGCCGACGTGCATTTCCTGGGTTCGGTCATCCGCGTCCGCGTCGGCATCGGCCAGAACATGGTCTCGCTCGACACCTTCAACAGCCCCAACAGCCCCCCTCCCGCCGTCGGTGAAAAGACCGAGATCAGCTTCTCCTCCGGCGACGTGCTGGTGCTGCACTAGGGGCTCGGTCAACGGCGGCAAGATCGCCACTCTTGGCGATTATTACGACGTATTTGGCGTCTCCAAGCAGCTTGGGCTGATGCGATCTGACCCACGAAAGTGTCGTTGATCGACTTCGCCATTAAAAAGGCCGCGGACAGGTAACCTGTCCGTGGCCTTTCACCCGCGATCGCTAAACGGTCACGGATTGATGAGAACGTTGACCACCTTGGTGTTGTCGTTCTTGTCAGTCTGCACGTCGACCTTGGCGCCCACCTTCAGTTCGGGCGGAATGGCGACATCTTCTGGAATGGTATAGCTGGTGCCGTCTTCCAGCGTGACGACACGCGTTTCCTTGATGTATTCCTTTACCACGCCGTTGGCGTCGGCGAAGGCGGGAAGTGACATCGTGGCGGCAACGGCCAAGGCGAGAATGAGCTTTTTCATAAACGTGCTCCTTTGGAGTTCAGCAACGTCATAGAACCGCGTTGATAAGCTCGCGCTCATAAAAGTATCTGCGCGCTGCAACGCCCCCAAGCGACAGCTAAACACGTGGCGCAGAATTTGGTTCCCGCGCCAGAACGGCAAATGTGGGTGCTGTGGGTGATGTCTCAGCTTACGCCATATTGGGTCATCAGGGCTGCCATGCGCGCAACCGCAAGGTCAGGCTTGTCGAGCACATTGGCCTGATCGGCAAGGCGGAAAACATCGGCGTAGTGAACCATGCCACGCGCGGACTGCATGCCAGCCGGCATGGTGAAATGGTTCTGGTGGCCGTTGAGCCAGGCGAGGAAGACGACGCCGGCCTTGTAATATTGCGTCGGGGCCTCGAATATCTTTCGCGACAACGGCACGGTTGGCTCGATGGTTGCGCGGAACGTTGCGAGGTCGTCTTGCGCCAAAGCCGCCAGCGCCTTGGACGCCTGCGGCGCGACAGCATCGAAGATGCCGAGCAGGGCGTGGCTGTGGTGCGTGCCGTCGCCTTCGATCAGGCTGGCATAATTGAAATCGTCGCCGGTGAAGCAGATCACGCCCTCGGGCAGGCGGCGGCGCAATTCGACCTCGCAGGCATGGTCGAGCAGCGAGATCTTGATGCCTTCGACCTTGTCCTTGTGGTCGGCGATGATGCTTAAAACAGTGTCGAGCGCATCCTCGAAACGCGTGCTGCCCCAATAGCCCGCAAGTTCGGCATCGAACATGTCTCCGAGCCAATGCAGGATGACCTTGTCCTTGGCCTGGTCGAGGATGCGGCCATAGACCTTGCGGTAATCGTCGGGCGATTTGGCGACATGGGCGAGCGCGCGGCTCGCCATCATGATGGAGCGGCCGCCGTGCGTTTCGACGAAGCCGACCTGTTCTTCATAGGCTGATATGATGTCGTCGAGGGATTTTGCATTCCGCTTGTCGAGTTGGTCTGTTCCCGCGCCGCAGGCGAGGTCGGCGCCTTTGACTGAACGTGCTTCGGTGAGCGAGCGGCGGATGAGCTCCTGCGCGCCGGCCCAATCCAGCCCCATGCCGCGCTGCGAGGTGTCCATGGCTTCGGCGATCTTGAAGCCCAGGCCCCAGAGGTGATGGCGGAAAGCCATCGTCGTATCCCAGTCGATCGCCGGCTTGTTCCATGGGGTTGTGTCGGCCCAAGGGTCGGAGACGACGTGGGCCGCGGCATAAGCGATGCGGTTGAAAACGGGCACTGCGGAGGGCCGCTCCAGTGGCGTGCCGACGAGCCGGTAGTCGACGACGGTGCGGTCCACTCGTGGAAGTTTCACAAACCTGGCCATGGGTTCCTCCCCTGATCGATTGGAACTCGTAATTTAGATCGTTCCAAATTTCAAGATAGAATGTTGATCCGTTGCAGGGGAAGGTGATGGCTCAGGCCGTCAGCTGCCGACCGCGATGAAAAATTTCGCCCTATAAGACCGCAACCAGCTGCAAACGCACATGATATGGTCGCCGCAGATGGATGCCAAGATGGGCCGCAGGCCCTGGAACCATTGGGAAGGCGCGAGATTCCGATGTCTCGGGATGCTTGACAATTTGGAACGATCCAATTAATGGACTCGGATAACGGGGGCCATAAAGCTCCGCCGGGAGGATCAAGTTGAAGCAGCCGAAGGTGACAGTTGTCGATGTTGCGCGCGCCGCCGGCGTGTCGAAGTCGACCGTGTCGCTCGTCCTCCAGGGCAGCTCCCTGGTGAACGAGGGGACGCGCGCCAAGGTGGGCGTCGTCATCCGCGAGCTCGGCTATGTCTACAACCGCGGGGCCGCCAATCTCCGGCAGTCAAAATCTAAGATCGTCGGCATCGTCGTCAACGACCTGACCAACAGCTTCTTCGCCGAACTTGCCGTGGGCATGGACATGGTCGTGCAGTCGGCAGGCTACATCCAGTTTATGGCCAACACGTCCGAGAACGCCGACCGGCAGGGCGAGGTGATCGCCTCGATGCGCGAGCACGGCATGGCCGGGCTGATCCTGTCGCCGGCGCGCGGAACGACCGCAGCCGACCTCAAGCCCCTGGTCGATAGCGGCATCCCGGTGGTGCTGGTGGCGCGCAACGTGCCCGGCCTCAAGGTGTCGTCGGTGGTCTCCGACGGCCATGCCGGTGCGATGTCGGCTGTGCGGCATTTGATCGAATTGGGTCACCGCCGCGTCGCCTTTCTTGGCGGCTTCAGCGACACCGCCGTCTTTGACGAGCGCATGCGCGGTTTTCGCGACGCGCTGCTGGAGGCGGGCCTTGATGCCTCGGATGAGCTGGTGATCAGCTCCGCACCTTCCCGCGCCGGTGGCGTGGCGGCAGTCGAGCGGATGCTGTCCATGGCCGACCGTCCGACGGCTGCTTTGTGCTTTAACGATGCGGTTGCCTTCGGCGCCTGCGACGGCCTGCGCAGCGCGCGCATCGAGCCGGGCGTCGATTTCGGCGTGATTGGCTTCGACGACGTGATCGAAGCCAAGACCGCCGTTCCGGCGCTGACCACCGTTTCGGTCGACCCGCAAGGCATGGGCCGGCGGGCAGCGCAATTGCTGCTCAAGCAGATCAATGCCGGCGATTTCGACGCCGAGGCAATGGTGGCCACTGTGCGTCTGGTGGTGCGCGAAAGCTGCGGTGCGCCGCAACGGGTTAGGGAGCTTACGGCATGACACGCTGGGGTCTGATCGGGGCGAGCACAATCGCCAGGGAATGGGTGATCAGCGCGATCCGGGCAACCGGCGGCGAGGTCGTCTCCGTCATGAGCACCAATGTCGAACGCGGCCGAGCCTATGCGGCGGAAAACGGCATCGCCAAATCGGTCACCTCGCTTGACGGCATCGTCGGCGATCCCGATATCGACGCGGTTTACATCTCGACCACCAACGAATTGCACGTGGAGCAGGCGATTGCCGCGGCGCGCGCCGGCAAGCATGTCTTGTGCGAAAAGCCGCTGGCGCTGTCGCTCGACGATGCCAAGGCGATGGTTGCCGCTGCCCGCGAGGCCGGTGTTGTCATGGCCACCAACCACCACCTGCGCAATGCTGCCAGTCACCGCGCCATGCGCGATGTGATCGCTTCGGGCCGCATCGGCAAGCCGCTGGCCGCGCGGGTGTTTCATGCGGTCTATCTGCCGCCGCATCTGCAGGGCTGGCGGCTCGACAAGCCGCAGGCCGGCGGCGGCGTGATCCTCGACATCACGGTGCACGACGCCGACACGCTGCGCTTTGTGCTGAATGACGACCCGGTGGAAGCTGTGGCCTTCAGCCAGAGTGGCGGCATGGGAATGCGCGGGCTTGAAGACGGCGTGATGGGCGTGCTGCGCTTCAAGTCGGGTGTCATCGCCCAGTTCCATGATGCCTTCACTACGAAATTCGCCGAGACCGGCTTTGAGGTTCACGGCACTGAGGGCTCGCTGATCGCGCGCAATGTGATGACGCAGAAGCCTGTCGGCTCGGTCGTCCTGAGTAATGCCGATGGCGAGCGCGAACTGCCTCTTGGCCAGCACAATCTTTATGAGGCAGGGCTTCAGGCCTTCCACAATGCTGTCGCCGGCAAGGGCGCTCCGTCAGCCAGCGGTGAAGATGGCGTGTGGTCTCTGGCCACCGGGCTCGCCGTTGCCAAATCGGCCGCGACCGGTGCAGCCGTTGCCATCGAGCCGGGGCTCTGAGGCGATGGGCAAGCACATCACACCGGCCGAAGCGGCAAACCTGATCCCGGATGGTGCCGTCGTTTCGGTGTCCTCTTCGAGCGGGTTGGGTTGCCCCGACCTGATGTTGAAGGCCATCGGCGAGCGCTTCGATGCGACTGGCCATCCGCGCGAACTGACGACGCTGCACCCGATCGCCGCCGGCGACATGAGCGGCATCAAGGGTGTCGACCATATCGCCAGGAAGGGCCTGCTCAAGAAGATCATCGGTGGCTCCTACCCCTCGGGACCGTCGAGTGCCGAGCCGCCGCTGATCTGGCAGATGATCGGCAATGAAGAGGTCGCCGCCTACAACGTGCCGTCAGGCATCATGTTCGACATGCACCGCGAGGCTGCTGCCAAACGCCCGGGCGTTCTGACCAAGATCGGGCTCGATACGTTTGTCGATCCGACACGCCAGGGCTGCGCGATGAACGCGAAAGCCGCGACTGAACCGGTGGTCAAGAAGATCAACTTTGAAGGCGAGGACTGGCTGTTCTTCCCGGTCATTGTCCCACAAGTAGCGATTATCCGCGCCACCACGGCCGATGAACGCGGCAACCTGACCTACGAGCACGAGGGCGCCTATCTCGGCGGCCTCGACCAGGCGCTTGCTGCCCGCAACAATGGCGGTATCGTCATCGCCCAGGTCAAGCGCATCACCAAGGACGGTTCGCTCAGGCCGCATGACGTGCGCGTGCCGGGTATGCTTGTCGACTATATCGTTGTAGATCCCGAGCAGAAGCAGACCACCCAGACAGCCTACGACCCGGCGATCTCGGGCGAAATCATGCGCCCGCTCGACAGCTTCCGCGTGCCCGAGTTCAACATCCAAAAGGTTATTGCGCGCCGCGTCGCCCAAGAGCTTGAGGCCGGCAGTGCTGTCAATCTCGGCTTCGGCATATCGGCCAACGTGCCACGCATCCTGCTTGAAGAGGGCCTCCATGGCGAGGTCACCTGGGTGATCGAGCAAGGGGCAGTCGGCGGTGTGCCGCTCCTCGACTTCGCCTTCGGCTGCGCCTCGAATGCCGACGCCTTCATGCCGTCGCCCTACCAGTTCACCTATTTCCAGGGTGCTGGCTTCGATGCCTCGCTGCTGTCGTTTCTGGAGATCGACCGCAGTGGTTCGGTCAACGTCTCCAAGCTCAGCTTCCGGCCACATGTGACGGCAGGCGCGGGCGGTTTCGTCGACATCACGGCGCGGGCCAAGAAAATCGTGTTTTCCGGCATGTTCAATGCCGGTGCCAAGCTCGACATCGCCAACGGCAAGCTCGTCATCGACAAGGAAGGCAAGCTCAAAAAGCTGGTCAACGAGGTCGAGCACGTCACCTTCTCGGGCCGACGCGGCGTCGAACAGAGCCAGGACATCACCTATGTCACCGAGCGTTGCGTGATGAAGCTGACGGCCAACGGCGTCGTTTTGACCGAGATCGCACCCGGCGTCGACCTCAATGCGCATATCCTCGACCAGTCGGAATTCCCGCTGATTGTTTCGGACAAGCTCAAGCAGATGGACGCGGCTTTGTTTGCTGAGGCACCGATCGGGCTCAAGCTGCCGCGCAAGGCCGCACGCAAGCTGGAGGGCGCCCATGGCTGACCAGCGCATCAAGGTCGAGTTCACAGGCCATGTCGCCGTCATCACGGCGGCCCGGCCCGACAAGCTCAACGCCTTCGACATCGACATGCTGAAGGCATTGTCCGCAGCTTGCGACGAGGTCGAGGCCAATGCGGAAATCCGCGTCGCGATTCTTACGGGCGAGGGCAAGGCGTTTTCGGCAGGCGGCGACATCAAGGCATGGGGTGCGATGACGCCGAGCGAATTCGGCCACGCCTGGGTGCGCTTCGGCCACCGCGTGTTCGAGCGGTTGGCGACGCTGCGCGTGCCGCTGGTCGCGGCCGTCAATGGCCATGCGCTGGGCGGCGGGCTAGAACTGGCGATTGCCGCCGACATCCGCATCGCCGAACGGCACGTGAAGATCGGCCTGCCGGAGACCGGCCTCGGCATGGTGCCGGGCTGGTCTGGCACGCAGCGGCTGGTGCGCCGTGCGGGTGCGCAGGTCGTGCGTCGCATGGCGCTGGGCGGCGAAATTTTTTCAGCCGATGAAGCGGCAGCACTTGGGCTGGTCGACAAGGTCGTCGAGACTGGCGAAGCGCTGGCAGCCGCGCATGACTACGCAGCCCGCATTGCCGCACGTGGACCGGCGGCTGTCGAAATCGCCAAGCTGATGGTCGCCACCGCCAATGGCGAAGACAATGGAACCGCCGTCGAGGCGCTCGGCTCGATCCTCGTCGCCAAGACCGGCGACCTTAGGGAAGGCCTCGCCGCCTTCAGCGAGAAGCGCGCGGCGAAATTTTCGGGAGAATGGTAATGACAGTCCTGATGCGCCCCAAGCCGCTCGACGGCTTCAAGGTTCGCGAATTCAAGATGCTGATCGATGGCCAGTGGGTGGGCGGTGCAGCCGGCTCGACCATCGAGCGCGCGAGCCCCGGCCATGGCGTCGTCGTCAGCCGCTATCAGGCGGCGACAAAGGCCGATGCGGAGCGCGCCATTTCTGCCGCGCGCCGCGCGTTCGATGACGGCCACTGGCCGCGCATGACCGGTGCCGAGCGCTCGCTGATTCTGCTGCGCTGTGCCGACATGATCGCCGCACGGGCGGACGAGCTTGCCTTCCTCGACTGCATCGAATCCGGCAAGCCGATCTCGCAGGCCAAGGGCGAACTCGCCGGTGCCGCCGACATCTGGCGCTATGCCGCTGCCCTTGCGCGTGACCTGCATGGCGAGAGCTACAACACGCTCGGCGACGGCACGTTGGGTGTCGTTCTGCGCGAGGCGATCGGTGTCGTTTCGATCATCACGCCATGGAATTTCCCGTTCCTGATCGTCAGCCAGAAGCTGCCCTTCGCGCTCGCCGCCGGCTGCACGGCCGTGGTCAAGCCATCGGAACTGACCTCTGCTTCAACACTGGTGCTCGGCGAAATCCTGCTCGAAGCGGGCGTGCCGGCAGGGGTGGTCAACATCATTGTCGGCACCGGCCCCGAAGCCGGCGCGCCGCTGACCAGCCATCCCGACGTCGACATGGTGTCCTTCACCGGTTCGACCGGCATCGGACGCCTCACCATGGCGAACGCGGCGCAGACGCTGAAGAAGGTGTCGCTGGAACTGGGCGGAAAGAACCCGCAGATCGTATTCCCCGATGCCAATCTCGATGATTTCATCGATGCGGCGGTGTTCGGCGCCTATTTCAATGCCGGCGAATGCTGCAACGCCGGCTCGCGCCTGATCGTTCATCGCGACATCGCCGACGAGGTCACCAGGCGTGTCGCGGCCCTCTCCGCCAAGGTCAAGGTCGGCGATCCGCTCGACCCCGAAACGCAGGTTGGCGCGATCATCACGCCGCAGCATCTTGCGAAGATCGTCACTTACGTGAAAGGTGCGAGAGACAGTGGCGCAAGCGTCGCCATCGGTGGTTCTGCCGCCGATCTCGGCCTTGGCCAGTTCATGGAACCGACGATCCTTTCGTCGGTCGCCCCCGACATGGCGGTGGCGCGCGAGGAGGTGTTCGGGCCGGTGCTTTCGGTACTTACCTTCGAGACCACTGACGAGGCGATCCGCATCGCCAATTCGATCGACTATGGCCTGTCGGCAGGCGTGTGGAGCCGCGACTTCGACACCTGCCTGACGGTTGGCAGGCGGGTGCGCGCAGGCACTGTCTGGATGAACACCTTCATGGACGGCGCCTCCGAACTGCCGTTCGGCGGCTATCGCCAGTCGGGCATCGGCCGCGAGCTCGGCCGCCATGCGGTGGAGGATTACACCGAGACCAAGACGCTCAACATGCATATCGGACCGCGCACGGGCCACTGGATGCCGAAGGAGGCTCGGGCCTGAGCGGTCAAGAGGAGGAATTCCCCGAGGCGGGGCCGAAGGGATCTATGCCACGCAATGATGCGTGAGGAACTTGCAACCGGGAGGAAACTGGAATGCGTAAGTTTTTGATGAGTACGGCAGCTGTTGCTGCGCTGTTTGCAGTACCCATGCCGATGGCGCACGCCGAAGACAGCGTGGAAGTGCTGCACTGGTGGACGTCGGGCGGTGAGGCCGCTGCACTCGACGTGCTGAAGAAGAACCTGGAAGGCCAGGGCGTGACCTGGAAGGACATGCCTGTTGCCGGCGGCGGCGGCGAAGCGGCGATGACCGCGCTGCGCGCCCGCGTCACGGCAGGCGATCCGCCCACCGCCGTGCAGGCGCTCGGTTTCGACATCACCGACTGGGCCAACCAGGGCGTTGTCGGCGATCTGGGCGAAGTGGCCGACAAGGAAGGCTGGGACAAGGTCGTTCCGGCGGCTCTGCAGAACTTCGCCAAGCATGATGGCAAGTGGATCGCAGCACCTGTGAACGTGCACTCGACCAACTGGGTCTGGATCTCCAAGAAAGCGCTCGACGCCGCCGGCGGCAAGGCGCCCGAGACCTGGGACGAACTGGTCGCGGTTCTCGACAAGATGAAGGCCAATGGCATCACCCCGCTCGGCCATGGCGGCCAGGCCTGGCAGGATGCGACCATTTTTGACGCCGTCGTGCTGTCGCTCGGTACCGATTTCTACAAGCAGTCGATGATCGATCTCGACCCGGCTGCACTGGGCGGCGACAAGATGGTCGAAGCCTTCGACCGCATGACCAAGCTCAAGAGCTATGTCGACAAGGACTTCTCGGGCCGTGACTGGAACCTCGCTTCCGCGATGGTCATCGAAGGCAAGGCCGGCATGCAGATGATGGGTGACTGGGCCAAGGGCGAGTTCCTCAAGGCCGGCCAGAAGCCGGGCACCGACTTCGTCTGCATCCGCTTCCCCGGCACCCAAGGCGCTGTCACCTTCAACTCCGACATGTTCATGATGTTCAAGGTCGGCGACGACAAGAAGAAGGCGCAGCTGCAGATGGCGTCCGACATCGAGAACCCGGCGTTCCAGTCGTCGTTCAACGTGGTCAAGGGCTCGGTGCCGGCGCGCACCGACGTGCCTGACACCGCTTTCGACGATTGCGGCAAGAAGGGCATCAAGGACCTGGCGGAAGCCAGCGCCAGCGGCAAGCTGTTCGGCTCCATGGCCCATGGCTATGCCGCACCGGCAGCGATCAAGAACGCGCTCTATGACGTGGTCACCCGCCACTTCAATGGCGAGATCGACTCGAAGGCCGCAGCCAAGGCGCTCGTCGAGGCGGTTGCCGCCGCCAAGGGCTAAATTTGGCTCCGTGCCCCGGCTTCGGCCGGGGCGCACCCCTTACCCGGATCAACCCAGAGGCTGGACCCATGGCCGATCTCACGACGACCGCACCCCGCGCGGTTACGAACCCGCGCGCGACGATGCAGGATCTTCTGCCCAAGCTGGTGCTGGCGCCGAGCTTCGCGGTGATCCTCATCTTCGTCTACGGCTTCATCATTTTCACGGCCTTCCTGTCGTTTTCCGGCTCGAAGCTTTTGCCCGATTTTTCGACCTGGGTCGGCTTCGGCAATTATGTCAGGCTGTTCAACCATCCCAACTGGATCACGGCGCTCAAGAACCTCGCCATCTTCTCGGTGCTGTACATCGTCGTGTGCAGCGCGATCGGGCTGGCGCTCGCCATCTTCCTCGACCAGAAAATCCGCGGTGAAGGTTTCCTGCGGCCGATCTACCTCTATCCCATGGCGCTGTCTTTCATCGTCACCGGCGTTGCCTGGAAATGGTTCCTCGATCCCGGCATCGGGCTTGAGCATGTCATGCAGTCGTGGGGCTGGGAGAGCTTCTCGTTCCGCTGGATCAAGGACGGCCAGATGGCGATCTACACCATCGTCATTGCCGCTGTCTGGCAGTCGTCGGGCTTCGTCATGGCGATGTTCCTCGCCGGCCTGCGCGGCGTCGACAACGAGATCATCAAGGCCGCCCAGATCGACGGTGCCTCGACCCTCACCATCTACCGCCGCATCATCATTCCGCTGATGCGCCCGGTGTTCCTGTCGGCCTTTGTCGTGCTCGCCCACCTCGCCATCAAGTCCTACGATCTTGTCGTGGCGATGACCGACGGCGGCCCCGGCACGGCGACCTGGACCCCGGCATTGTTCATGCAGAAATTCACATTCGGCCGCAACGAAATGGGCATGGGTGCCGCCTCGGCGATCATCATGATGATGATGATCTTCACCATCATCGTGCCCTATCTCTACTCCGAGCTCGGGGGGAAGAAAAAATGAGTGCCGCTTCCCAAGACGTCGCCACCCGCAACAGCATCTTTGCCCGCGCCATCATCTATGTCGTGCTGATCCTGTTTGCGGTCTACTACCTGCTGCCGCTCTACGTCATGGTGGTCAATTCGCTGAAGCCGCTGGACGAGATCCGGCAAGGCAACATGCTGGCGCTGCCCAAGCAATGGACGATCGCGCCTTGGCTGTCGGCCTGGTCGACGGCACAGATCGGCGTGCAGCCGGTCGGGCTCAAGCCCTATTTCATCAACTCGGTGCTGATGGTCGTGCCCGCTGTCGCCATCTCGACAATGCTCGGCGCGCTCAATGGCTATGTGCTGACCAAGTGGCGCTTCAAGGGCGACAGCATCGTCTTTGGCATGATGCTGCTCGCCTGCTTCATCCCGTTCCAGATCGTGCTGATCCCCTCGGCCCGCATCCTCGGCCTGACAGGACTTGCTGGCACCATCACCGGGCTGGTACTCATCCACGCCATCTATGGCCTCGGCTTCACCACGCTGTTCTTCCGCAACTATTACGAGGCGTTTCCGACCGAACTGATCCGCGCGGCGCAGATCGACGGCGCGAGCTTCTTCCAGATTTTCCGCCGCATCCTGTTGCCGTCGTCGGGGCCGATCATCGTCGTCACCGTCATCTGGCAGTTCACCAACATCTGGAACGACTTCCTGTTTGGCTCGTCCTTCTCGGGCTTCAATTCGATCCCGCTGACGGTGGCGCTGAACAATCTGGTGAACTCGTCGACCGGGGTGAAGGAATACAACGTCCACTTCGCCGGCGCCATCCTTGCCGCCCTTCCCACCCTCATCGTCTACATCGTCTCCGGACGCTACTTCGTGCGCGGTCTGATGGCCGGCGCGGTCAAGGGGTAAGCCCATGTCGTTTCTCAAGATCAGCAATCTCTACAAGTCCTACGGCCAGGTGGAGATCCTCAAGGACATCAACATCGAGATCGACAAGGGCGGTTTCCTGGTGCTGGTTGGCCCCTCCGGTTGCGGCAAGTCCACGCTGCTCAACACCATTGCCGGGCTCGAACCGATCACCTCGGGCGAGATCGCTATCAACGGCAAGTCGGTGGCCGGGCTGCACCCGTCCAAGCGCGACATCGCCATGGTGTTCCAGTCCTATGCGCTCTACCCGAACATGACCGTTGCGGGGAACATCGCGTTTGGCATGGAAATCCGCGGCGTGCCCAAGGACGAGCGCGAAAAGGCGATCAAGACTGTCGCCGACATCCTGCAGATCGGCCATCTGCTCGACCGCAAGCCGAGCCAGCTTTCCGGCGGCCAGCGTCAGCGCGTCGCCATGGGCCGCGCGCTTGTGCGCGATCCGCAGGTGTTTTTGTTCGACGAGCCGCTGTCCAATCTCGACGCCAAGCTGCGCGTCGACATGCGCACCGAGATCAAGCGCCTGCACCAGCGCATGAAGACGACCATCGTTTATGTGACGCACGACCAGATCGAGGCGATGACGCTGGCCTCCAAGATCGCGGTGCTGAAGGACGGCATATTGCAGCAATTCGGCACCCCGGCCGAAATCTACAACAGCCCGGCCAACATGTTTGTTGCCGACTTCATGGGCTCGCCGGCGATGAACCTGCTCAAATGCCGCCTCGAAGGTGGCGCGGGTGGTCTCAGTGTCATTCTCGATCGCCCGGGCGATCAGCCGCTGGCACTGCCGATCAAGATGGCCAACGGCGCGCTCGGCGCCTATGCCGGCAAGGAGATCATTTTTGGCGTGCGGCCAGAAGCGCTGACCGACCCGGATGGTGCCGACCGCAACGCCAAATCCATCGCCGAGGGCGAATGCCTGATCGAGGTTGTGGAGCCGGCTGGCTCCGACACCTTCGCCGTCACCAAGCTCGGCGGCAAGGAAGTGGTGGCGCGGCTGCGGGCCGACGCGGCCATACATGCGGGCCAGAAGACGAAGCTCGCCTTCAATCTCGACAAGGCGGTCTTCTTCGACCCCAAGAGCCAGCTGCGTATCGCCTGAAATGCCTGGATCGCCTGACATCGTCATCATCGGCTCGGGGGTAGGCGGGGCCACGGTCGCCGCCGGCCTTGCCGCGACCGGCGCCGAAATCCTGATCCTGGAGACCGGCGGCCACATCGAGGATCGCCCCGAAAACCGCGACCAGCGCGCCATCTTCCAGCGCGGCCATTTCCGCCCTGATGAAACCTGGTACGAAGCCGACGGCACCGGCTTCAATCCCGGCAATTATTACAATGTCGGCGGCAATTCGAAATTCTACGGTGCCGTGCTGACACGCTACCGGCGCGAGGATTTCGCCGAGATGCAGCATCTCGACGGCGTGTCGCCGGCATGGCCGTTCGCTTACGAGGAACTGGAGCCTTGGTACGGTCTGGCCGAGGCGCTTTACCAGGTGCGCGGCGCATTGGGCGAGGACCCGACCGAGCCGGTGCATTCAAAGCCCTATGGGCTGAAGCCTGTCGCCGACGAACCAGCGATTGCCAAAGTGCGGGCGCGCCTCAAGGCGAAAGGCGTGCATCCTTATTCGCTGCCGCTGGGTGTCGATATCGAGCGCTGGCTCGCCAAGGGCAAGACGCCGTGGGACGCGCATCCCAATAGCTTCGACGGCAAGATGGATGCCGAGACGGCAGCCCTTGCGGCGGCGCTGAAGCATGAGAACGTCAAGCTGCAGACCGGTGCGAAGGTAACGCGGTTGGAGACAGCACCGGATGGGCGCAACATCGCTGCCGTGCATTTCACGCAAGACGGCGAGAACCGGGTGCTCAAGCCCAAGCTTGTCATCCTGTCGGCGGGCGCGGTGCAATCGGCCGTGCTTCTGCTGTGCTCGGCCAATGACGCAAATCCGAACGGCCTCGCCAACAGCTCCGACCAGGTCGGCCGCAATTTCATGAACCACAACTCGACGGCGGTGATTGCCCTGAGCCCGTGGTTTCGCAACGACTCGGTCTACCAGAAGACCTTCGGCTTCAACGATTTCTATCTCTCGGACGGCGAGGGCGGCCCGCCGCTCGGCAATGTGCAATTGCTCGGGCGCATTTCGGGAACGATCCTGAAGGGAGCTATGCCCTCGGTGCCGGAATGGCTGCTCAACCGCGTGACCGCGCATTCGATCGACTTCTACGCGATGAGCGAGGACCTGCCGTCGCCCGAAAGCCGCGTCATGGTCGACGGCGATCGCATCGTGCTGAAATGGGTGCGCAGCAACTGGGAGGCGCATCTCAAGCTGGTTGAAAAGCTGAAAGGTGTGCTGCGCAGCGCAGGCTTTCCGATCGTGGTTTCCCGCGCCTTCGACAAACGCACGCCGTCGCACCAGTGCGGCACGGTGCGCATGGGCACCGATCCGGCGCAAGCGCCGCTCGACGTCTATTGCCGTGCCTTCGACCATCCGAACCTGTTCGTTGTCGATGCCGGCTTCCTGCCGACTTCGGCGGCGGTCAATCCGGCACTGACGATTGCGGCGCAAGCGCTGCGCGTCGCCGACCACATTGCGGCGAAGGATCTTGCGGCATGAGCGCGGAGCCAAGACCCGTCGCGTTGGTTACCGGCGCCCGTCGTGGCATCGGTCTCGCGGTCGCCAAGGCGCTGGCCTCGTCCGGCTTCGATCTGGCAATCACCGACCGCGAGCAGGATCAGGCGGCCACCGACGCGGTCGCAGCACTCGAAAGGTTCGGCGCGAAAGTACTGTTCGTTGCCTCCGACCTCGCCGACATCGCCGGCCATACTGCCACCGTCGATCGGATCGTCCAGCATTTTGGCCGGCTCGATTGCCTGGTCAACAATGCCGGCATCGCCTCCAAGGTGCGCGGCGATTTCCTCGACCTTTCGCCTGAAAACTACGATGCCATCATGGCGGTCAATCTGCGCGGCACGGTGTTTTTCACCCAGGCCGTTTTGCGCGCCATGTTGGCAATGCCATCAACGCCTGCGCCGCGCTCGGTCATCAACATCACCTCGATCTCGGCTGAGATGACCTCGCCGGAGCGGCTCGACTATTGCATGTCGAAGGCCGGGCTCGCCGCCTTCACGCAAGGCCTCACACTGCGGCTTGCTGGCACCGGCATCGACGTTTTCGAAATCCGCCCGGGCATCATCCGTTCCGACATGACCGCCAAGGTGGCCGAGAAATACGACCGGCTGATCGCCGAGGGGCTGGTGCCGGTGAAACGCTGGGGCGAGCCGGAGGATATCGGCCGGATCGCGGCATCGCTTGCCAGCGGCGCCTTCGGCTTTGCCACAGGTTCCATCATCAAGGCCGACGGCGCGCTGTCGGTCGCGCGACTTTGAGAGTTTCGAGATGACCTACGACTACATCATCACAGGCGCTGGACCAGCCGGCTGCGTGCTCGCCAACCGGCTGAGCGAGGACGCTGACGTGCGCGTGCTCTTGCTCGAAGCCGGCGGCGGCGACTGGAACCCGCTGTTCCACATGCCGGCGGGTTTCGCCAAGATGACCAAGGGCGTGGCCAGCTGGGGCTGGGAGACCGTGCCGCAGAAGCACATGAAAAACCGCGTGCTGCGCTACACCCAGGCCAAGGTCATCGGCGGCGGGTCGAGCATCAACGCGCAGCTTTATACGCGCGGCAACGCCGCCGACTACGATCTATGGGAGCGCGAGGACGGCTGCACCGGCTGGAACTACCGCTCGGTTCTGCCCTATTTCAAGCGCTCGGAAGACAACCAGCGTTTCGCCGACGACTATCATTCCTATGGCGGCCCGCTCGGCGTTTCGATGCCGTCTGCGGCCCTGCCGATCTGCGATGCCTATATCCGCGCCGGCCAGGAACTTGGCATTCCCTACAATCACGACTTCAACGGCAAGCAGCAGGCCGGCGTCGGTTTCTACCAGCTGACCCAGCGCAACAAGCGCCGCTCATCGGCGTCCACGGCCTATCTCGATCCGATCAGGAATCGCCCGAACCTCACTGTTCGCACAGGTGCCCGCGTCACGCGCATCGTGGTCGAAAAGGGCAGGGCGGTCGGCGTCGAAGTGGCGCGCGGCAACAACGTCGAGATCATCCGCGCCGAGCGCGAGGTGCTGGTCACCTCAGGCGCCATCGGCTCGCCGAAGCTTCTGCTCCAGTCGGGCATCGGCCCGGCGGATCATTTGAAAAGCGTCGGTGTATCGGTCGTCCACGACCTCAAGGGCGTCGGCGAAAACATGCAGGACCATCTCGACCTGTTCGTCATCTCCGAATGCACCGGCGATCACACCTACGACAATGTCGCCAAGCTGCATCGCACGCTGTGGGCCGGCCTGCAGTATGTGCTCTTCCGCACCGGGCCGGTGGCGTCGAGCCTCTTTGAAACAGGCGGCTTCTGGTATGCCGATCCCGACGCGCGCTCGCCCGATATCCAGTTCCATCTCGGCCTTGGCTCGGGCATCGAGGCTGGCGTCGAGCGGCTCAAGAACGCCGGGGTGACGCTGAATTCGGCCTATCTGCATCCGCGTTCGCGCGGCACGGTGCGCCTTGCGTCGAGCGATCCGGCGGCGGCGCCGCTGATCGATCCGAATTACTGGAGTGACCCGCACGACCGCAAGATGTCGATCGAAGGCCTCAAGGTGGCGCGCGAGATCATGCAGCAGGCGGCGCTCAAGCCTTTCGTGCTGGCCGAACGGTTGCCGGGGCCGGGCAAGGTCTCGGATGAAGACCTGTTCGACTATGGCTGCGCCAACGCCAAGACCGACCATCACCCCGTCGGCACCTGCCGGATGGGCACCGACGACATGGCGGTGGTGGGGCTTGACCTCAAGGTACATGGCATTGCCGGCTTGCGCGTCTGCGACAGCTCGATCATGCCGCGCGTACCTTCGTGCAACACCAACGGTCCGACGATCATGGTTGGCGAGAAGGGCGCTGATATCATCCGCAATCGCGAGCCGCTGCCGCCTGTCATCTTCACCCATGAGCGCAACGACGCCCGACCACGAGCGCGCGCGGAGGTGAGTTAGGCACTGTCGGCGCCGGCGCGGCCTGTGCTGGACTGTTTATGCGGAAGCGCGGGCACCACTTGGTGCCGATGCATCGGCCGTCTTGTTGTGCTCGACCAAACGCACCATGCGCTCTAATAGCTCGTCCTGCTCGTAAAAGGCGATGCGCCCGCGCCCCAGTTCCTTTGCGCGATAGAGCGCCTGGTCCGCGCGCTTCAAATAGGTTCGGATGGCGTGGCGTTCCTCGCCCATCAAGGTGATGCCGACGCTGGCACCGATAGTGATGCTCTGTCCGTCGATTTCGTAGGGTTCGCCGAGCATCTCTACCAGTCTGCTACCAAGTGCGGCGGCCGCCTCGGGCTGGTTGCCGTCCACCTGGATGATCGAGAATTCGTCGCCGCCAATACGTGCAATGCAGTCTTCGCCAGACGTGCATTTGCGCAATCTGTCGGCAACCGCACACAGGAGCGCGTCGCCCACCGGGTGGCCGAGCGTGTCGTTCACCTGTTTGAACCGGTCGAGGTCGAGGCAAAGCAACGCACCTTGCTTGCCGTTCCAAGCCTTTTCCGCTGCCACCTCGAGCCGCTGGCGGAGCAGGGTACGGTTTCCCAGCCCGGTCAGCGCATCGTGGTGCGCCATATGCGCTATGCGGGCCTGATCCTTTTTCCGTGTGTCGATGTCTTCGAGGACGCCGACCCATTCCACGATGTTGCCATCGTCGTCTGCGACCGGAGAGCCCTGCGAGCGGACCCATAGCCACTGATCGTCCCTGGCCTTCAAGCGGAACTCGACGTCCAGCGATGTCGCATTGGTCATGGCCTTGCGCCACGCGGCGGACGAGTGCTGCCGGTCTTCGGGATGTATGGCCTCGGCCCAATCGTATCCGACGACCTCGCTTGTCGGCCTGCCGGTCAGTTGTTCCCAGCCGGTGGCCGAACCAAGCCCGTCGGCGAGAGAGCGCCGCCAAAGCACGATGGCTCCGGCCTCGGCAATGACCTGATAGCGTCGTTTCTCATTTCGCAGGGTCTTTTCGGCTTTTTCGAAGCTCAGCCTCAGCATTTCGAACTCGCGAATTTGCGAAGGCGGCACTGAAGCCGTGCCCGATGGTTTGCCGTCAGTGATCGCGTTGCTGTGGGCGACCAGCGCCTGTACCGGCTGAAGGATACGCCGGCCCAGCCACATGGCGAGTGTCAGCGCCAGACCGATCGCTACTGTCGCACCGATCAAAAGACCTGTGATGGGATCACGCCAGCGCGCGTTGAAGACGCTTGTCGGCTCGCCGACGACGACGACCCAGCCCGGCGTGCCTTGCAGTTTCTGGTACGAAAGCATGACCGGCGCGCCTTCCGCCGTTTTTGCCTCGAACAGTCCGGAAACGGCCCCCAACGCCTGAAGTCTCGCCCAATCTGGAGCGATCTGGCCGATGAAACGTTCCGGGTCGCGCGAGCGGGCAACGATGCGGCCGTTGCCGTCGGTCACCGCAACGAGAATGCCAGTCAGCGCGCGCTTGCCTCGCAGCAAGGTCTGCACCAGTGCGGAGGGGGAGGTCGTCAGGACGAACGCGGCCTTACCGCCCGACACCGGCAGCGCCAGCGACAGCACGGGCCTTTTGTCCCTGATCGCGATGTTCGAGACCATCGGCGATTGGCTCTGCAACGCTGCCAAGGCGGTGCCCGCTGCGACAGGCGAGCGGGAACGCAGAACATGCATGCTGTCTGCGTCAACGAGTGCGATTTCGCCGTCGAGGCCGATCTTGCCGAACCCCTTCTCGGACAGCGGAATCGGGTCCCCATGAGGCTGCCCAAAGGACGAGGCGAGCACTTCCATGGTGGCGAAACGCCCCTGCAACTCGCCCTCTATGGCGTTGGCGAGGGTGCTGGCGGTGTCGTTCAGCCTGGTGGTGGCGGTGTTCATGTAAGCGTATCCGGCGTGCCAGACCGCAAGTCCCGAAATGGCCACCACCGGCAGAAAGCAGACGAGCGCCAGCGCCAGGAGGTAGCTGTTCAAGCCCCGCTGCACGCCCTGTTTCGCTTCTGTGACCACCTTGTGCATGCTCCCGTGGATGCAACCCAGCGTAGGCTGATACCAGAGGTCGCTAATGCACCGAAAAGCCTTCCAAATGGTCAACGGTTGTAGCGATTAAGCGTAGAACAATGGTGCACAAAGACGTTGTTGAGGTCGGTGCGGCGGACGCGCTCTAGCCGAACGGGCCGATCTGGAAGACCATGCTGCCGATGGCGGCTAGGCCGACGAAAAGCAGGATCACTGCCGTGATGAGCGTGAGCGACGGCGGGAAGCTGCTCTGGGCATGGATGAGTCCCGCGGTTCTCATCGCTTCGCGCTCATGGCGCAGGCCGAGCATGAACTGGAGGTGATAGATGATGCCGACAAAGAGCATGACGATGCCCAGTGCGACAAGGGCAACGCCGAAATTGCGCGCCGGGGCGGTGCCGGTCAGGCCCGCGTGTTCGCGCAGTTTCTCAAACACCTGGTAGATGGTGAAGCCGAAGCTGATCAGCGCAAGCGAAGTGCGGATCACGGCCATCAACGTACGGTCGGCGCTCATGCGCGTGCGCTGGAACGCCATGCCGGTTCGACGGGCGGCGAGTTCGTCTGAAACCTTGTCAGACGCAAGCTTGGGTTCCGTTGGCGGGACGTCTCTCCGGCTCACCGGGCCGACGCCAGGCTCAGAGCTGGCAGCGGCGATATTTGACCGCGATCTCGGGGAAGTTCGTATCGATCCTCTCGAACGTATCCTTGTCGATCACCCTGAACGACGCGGACATGCTCTGGAACATCACCGAATCAGCGCAGCTCAGCAGCACCGAGAAGTGGTCCTTTTCCTCGTGGACCTTGCCTGCGGTGCAGGTCATGTTCGACCCGATGATCTTCGAGCCGTTGACGAGGATGCCTGTGGTCAAGGAGGACGTCTTGTCCTTGAATTCGACCTTGCCGCCCACCTTGTGGAAGGTTTCGGCGCAATCGGTGCCGCCTGCGGTCCAGGCGCCCTGCAGCGCCTCGATGGATGCGGCCTGCACGCCGGTCGCAAAGATCATTCCCGCCGCAGCGAGCGCGTAGACAACACCGCTTCTTGACATCACGTGTACTCGGCCTCCTGTTGGTCGCGGAATGCTAAAGCCTGTCGGTGGCGAATGCTAGAGGTGCCGCATCGATGGGCCGCAGGAAAGTTGATGGTGTTCGCCAGGCCCGAGATTGCTGCTGCGCGCCAGCTGAGTTTCCAAAAGATTTGACAGTTGTGTACTGGCCAAAAGGACGCGGCTGGACAAGTATGCGGCGAATGAGGACTTGCGGAGCGACGGCGCAAGTCGAGCGAGGAGAGGTGGCATGAATGACCTGCGTAAGTCATGGATCGCGTTCGGAGCCATGTTGGCTGTTGCGCTGGCCATGCCAGGGACAGACCGTGCGCTGGCGCAAACCAGCGATACCGCAGCAGCAGCGCCGGCTGCGGCCGCGGACGAGAGCCAGCCGGCGCCGCTGAGCGAAGACGAACTCGAGATACTTGTTGCGCGTATCGCGCTCTATCCCGACGATCTGGTTGCCGTGGTGCTCGCAAGTTCGATCTATCCGCTCCAGATCGTGCAGGCGTCGCGCTTCCTCGAAGACATCAAGAAGACCCCCGACCTCAAGCCGAGCGACAAATGGGACGGCAGCGTCATTTCGCTGCTCAATTATCCACAGGTCGTGAAGATGATGAGTGACGACCTCGACTGGACCCAGCAACTCGGCGACGTCGTTGCCAACCAGCAGAAGGACGTGCTGGTCGCGATCCAGCAGCTGCGCGACCAGGCCGTGCAGAAGGGCGTTCTCAAGTCCAGCGACAAGGTTGTCGTTTCGAAGGAAAGCGACAAGGTTATCATCAAGTCGTCCGACCCGCAGACGATCTATGTCCCGACATACCCACCCGAGATGCTCTACGAGCCGAATTATGTCTATCCGCCGGAGCCCATCGTCTACGCGTCCTATCCTTCCTACTATTATCCGACCGCAACCTTTTGGGCCGGCTTCGTCACCGGTGCGGCGTGGGCTGCTGTCGTCGACTGGAACCATTGGGGCGCATGGGGCGGCAACGTCAACATCGACGTCAACCGCGTCAACAACCGGTTCGATGTAGATTTCAACAAGATCGACGTCAACAAGATCGACATGAACAAGATCCGGAGCACAGATTTCCGGAACATCGACCGCTCGAAGATGGACTTCAAGAACCTCAACGTCGACAGGTCGAAGCTGACGCAGAACCTGCAGGGGCGGGACGGCAACAACCTTGCGCGCAAGGCGAAGGACAGGCAGGTGGGGTCGAATATCGCCGCGGGTGCCCATGACCTCAAGGGCAAGGATGTCAGAAAGAATGTCGCCGAAGGGCTGAAGAACAATCCTGGTGCACAGCTTCCCAGGCCCGGGCAAAAGCTCGACAGACCGGCGGTCAGGGATCAGGCCAACCGTCCGGCAGCCAACAGGCCGGCGGCCAAACAAGTGACCGAAAGAAAGATCGCACCGAAAAAACCCGCCGCCCGCATCGACAATCGCCCGCGCAATCCCTCAGTGCTCGGCAACCCTGAAAGAGGCAGGGTTGCGGCCAACCATTCGAACCGAGGGGCCATCAGCCGCGGTGGCGGGCATGGTGGCGGAGAGTTGAGGGGCGGTGGCGGCGGACGGCCAAGGATGCACAGGCGATAGCGAATAGCTTCGAACACAGACAAACCCGAAGAAATTCAGGGAGAACGACATGAACCGCCTGTTGATCGCAGCTATTGCCGCCATCTTCATTCTGGCACCGGGAAGCCACCCAGCGGTCGCGCAGGAAACTGCGACCACCGACCACGACTTCGACAAGTTCATCGGCGCCAAGCCGCCAGCATTCGACGACGTGGACGCCCTTGTCGGCGCGTTCAAGTCCGGATTGTCGGCGGGAGACAAGGCGGCCGTCGCCAAGCTGCTCGGGCTCGATCCGGCGGCAGTTTCGGCGTCCAAGGAGATCGACGGGAGCTTCCCGGAAATCCGGGACGCCGCAGCGCAGTCCCTCACTGTCGACGAGGCCAGCCCCGATCGCCACACGCTCGTGCTGGGCGACAAGGCCTGGCCATTCCCGTTCCCGATCGTGAAAGCCGACGGCAAGTGGTCGTTCGATACGGTTGCCGGTCTCGAAGAGGTCATCAACCGCCGCATCGGCGAGAATGAACTCACAGCGATTGCCGCCATGCGGGGTTATGTCGACGCGCAGGAGGTCTATCGCAAGACCGATTGGAACCAAGACGGCGTGCTCGAATATGCGCAAAACCTGGTCAGCACGCCCGGCACCTATGATGGCCTCTACTGGCAATCCGGAGATGGGATTCCCGAGAGCCCGGCGGGCGAGTTCGTCGACGACAATGCCCTGCAGGCTCCGGAAGACGGCTATTTCGGCTATCGCTACCGCATCCTGAAAAGCCAGGGCGCAAACATTGCCGGCGGAGCGTATGACTATGTCATCAACGGCCATATGATCGCCGGCTTTGCACTGATAGCGACGCCCGCACATTACGACCGAAGCGGCATCGTGACTTTCGTCGTGAACCAGTACGGCACTGTCTACGAAAAAGACCTGGGAAGTGATTCGGAAAAGGCTGCGGCGGCCATCACCACGTTCAACCCTGACGACAGCTGGACCGTGGTCGACGAGCCGGGGGACTGAACAGACCCTGCCTTGCCTTTGAAATTGCCTGCGTTTTTGATGCAACGCTGGCAATTAATCTAAGTTCGGGGCCGATTGGGCTGTTGGCTTTTCAAGGCTTTTGAAGGCAGTATCCGCCAGCCAAGAAGCGGCCGGTTGCTTGGCGAATGGGGTAGGAACGCACACAGTCCAGTCTGGTGATGCATTTGTCCGCCCCATGGTCGACGAGGACCATTCGAGGGGATGACGATGAAGACAATGAAACTCGCGATTGCCGCGACAGCGCTTGCCTGCGGGCTGCCTACTGCTGCCTTTGCCACGGAAGCGGCAATGGGGCGTTATATTCCAGGTGTTTTTGTGACGCCGATGGCCGGCTTCCTGCCGCCGCCAGGCGTCTACTGGAACAGCGCCAATCTCTATTACAGCGGCGAAGCCGGCAAGGACCTGAACGTTCCGATCGGCGGCAAGACCAGGCTCGGCCTGGAAGCCACCATCGTCGGCACCACCTTCACCGGCATCTGGGTGCCGGAGCTGCAGATCGCGCCTGACACCTCGTTTGCAGTCAGCCTGTCCATCCCGGTCCAGAACATGGACGTTTCCGCAAGCCTGGGGGGCATCCACGAGAGCCAGTCCCAGACAGCGCTGGGCGACATCATGTTCGCGCCGACCTTCGGCTGGCATTCGGGCAAGAACTTCTTTTCGGCCGCCCTGCGCATCTACGCGCCGACCGGTGCTTATGATGTCGGCGCGCTCGACAATATCGGCATGAACTACTGGACCTTTTCGCCGACACTTTCCTACAGCTATCTCGACATGGCGCGCGGGATCGATGTCTCGCTTGTCGCCGGCATCGACTTCAACACCGAGAACACCGCCACCGACTACACCAGCGGCACCATGGCGCATCTCGACGCCTCGATCCTGAAAACGGTCACCGAACGCTTCTCGGTCGGCGTGTCCGGTTCGGTGCTCTACCAGATCGTCGACGACAAGGGCGGCATTGCCAAGGCCCTCGACGGCTTCAAGGGCCGCTCCTACTCGATCGGCCCGGTGCTGAAATACACCGCCGGCGCCAAGGAGAACCCGGTCAACATCTCGTTCGGCTGGTCGCCTGAGTTCGGCACCAAGAACCGCATGAAGGGCAACGGGCTTTATCTCGGGATTTCGGGCTCGTTCTAGGATATCGCTCCCCTTGCAGGGCACTTCGGCGGCTGGCATGGCCAGCCGTCAGTGATTGTTCGCGAGAGCTTGTCTTCATCGGCGGGATGCGCCGGGTTAGCCGGGTTAAAAAGCTTGGAGTTCGCTGCCATTGGCGGTCTCGACCTAGCCTGGCGGTTGTTGCCCAAAAGCAACAGCTGTTCGTCAATACGGATTTCCAAAAGCCAACTTGCTTGTGAAGTGCGACTTCTGGCCGCACCATGACAAGACTTTAGCGTGTCCGAGACTCGGAGGGTCGATCGATTGGTGAAAAGCAACTATTCGCCAGAGGTGCAAATTCCCTCCAAGGATGGGCGATTGTTTGCCTGGTTGCCTCTACCTAGAACCTTGGATCCCAAGAGGACACTGGCCACCGTTGCATTGGGGTTGGGTTCTTCCGTTGCGATCTCCTCTGCGGCTTGGGCTGTTTGTCCTGCACCGGGCAGTGGTATTGCTGCCAACGGCACGTCAGTCACCGAGACGGGATGTACAGTCACGACAAGCGGTGCCGGCCAGACCGGCGTTTCCGCTACAGGCGTCGGCGGGGTGGTAAACCTAAGCCAATCGACAATCACCACGACTGGAGCCAACGCTATCGGCGCCTTGGCCAACTCTCCGGGCCAGCTTAATTTTAATGGCGTCACGATCACGACAGAAACCGGGATAGGGATGAGCATCGCAGCCGGTGCCTCCGCCACTGCGAGCGGGCTCACCATCGTAACGAATGCATCCCAGCAGGCCCTGCACCCCATCCTGGCCATCATGCCGGAATTTCAGGCCCTTGCGGGCATCGATACGATGGACTCCGACCTGACAGGCGATCCGCGCATCGGGGTTTTTGTAATCGCTTCGCCGGCAAATGGAATCAACGTGTCGGGTTCCCTGGCACTCAACGGTACGACAAGCGTCACCAGCGGCATGACCGGCATAGCGCTGGGCGCAGGCGGCGACGTGACCGTGAATGGGCCTCTTGTGATCAAGGCGGGGCCAGGAGGAACTGCAAGCACCTATGCCTATGGCGCAAATCTTGGCAACGGCGCAAACCTCGAGATCAATAGCGGGATCGATTTTACCGTCGATAGCGTCGCCGGCAGCGGCATCCGGGCGGGGATCGGTGCGACGGCGACAATCAACAGCGGCGCCGCGCCCATCACCATCAATCTTGTCAACCTGACCAACGTTGGCATCAACAACGTCAACGAGGCGTCCGCGCTTTACGCGTCGGAAGGCACCATTACAGCGACTGGCAATCTTTTCCTCGATGCCAAACAGGGGCGAGGCTACGGTCTATGGACCGGATATACACCCACGGCAAAGATCGGCATCACCGGCAATACCCAGATCAATACCCATGGTGCCCAGGCATTCGGCATTCGGCTCGACGACGGCACAATGACCCTTGCCGGCGATCTTAGCATTGTCACCGGGGTGAACCCTTCCAACGCAGATGCTCAAAACGGGGCCGGCTCAGCCGGCTTGCGCGCCATCAAGGGCAGTTTGACAGTCAGTGGGACGACAAGCATCACCACTGTCGGGGGCATCAGCGCCGTCGGAAGTTCTGCACAGACCCGGGAATCGTCATATGGGGTATGGAACACCAGCTACAGCAGGCTTCAGGGCGACGGCGCCAACCTGACCTTCTCCGGTCCAGTGACGATCAGTACCCAAGGGGTTGCCGCCCATGGCGTCTACAATGACAGCGTCAGCGGCCAGATCCTGTTCGAAGGCCCGGTGACCATAACGACAAGCGGCGGGTCAGGCTCAGTCACCTGGCAGCGAACGTTTAATAGTATTCTTTCCACCATTCGCAATGAAACTGTCGGCGCGTGGGGCGTCAACAGCGCGATCTCGGGCACGACCACCTTTGCCAGGCCCCTGTCGGTGTCGACCACTGCAGATACATCGGGCGGCGTTCGCAGCATCGGTGGCACGATCGCCATGAATGGCGGCGCCACCATCAGGACATCGGGGGGAACCGCGCACGGCGTTTATGCCTCCGGCGCAGCCGCAGGCGCCATTACCTACAATGGCATTGTGAACGCCTCCGGCCTTGTCGATGTCAGTACTGCGGGCGCCGGTGCGCATGCCATTCTTGCGGATAAAGCGGGAACGATTGCTTTCACTGGCGGCGCAAAACTGCGGGTCACGGACGCGGCAGCCAAGACCATTTTTGCCCGCGAAACGTCGAGCATAACAGGCATCGGTCGTTTCGACGTGATCGGCGCCATGCAGTCCGAAGCGACCGCGCGCATCTCATTGGATATGGCGCCGTCTTCGGTGTTCACGGGAACCACCACACGCAATGATAGCTCGGTATTTGACCTGACTTTGCGCGACAGCCTCTGGACGATGACCGGCAGTTCCAATCTGAGCAATCTCGTCAACGATCCGAGCCTGATCGACTTCACCCCGCCTACGGGCGACCCGACCTTGCTTGCGAGCTACAAGACGCTGACCGTCGTCAACTATATCGGCGAAGGCGGCGCGATCGCGCTCAACACCTATCTCGGTGCCGATGGCTCACCTTCGGACCGGCTGGTCGTCGACGGCGGCACGGCGACGGGAAGCTCGGAACTGATCATCAAAAACACCACCGGACCGGGCGCGCTCACCACCGCCAACGGTATCCTGGTGGTCGACACCATCAATGGTGCGACATCGGTGCCGACGGCCTTCACGCTGAACGGGGATTTTGTCGCCGAAACCGGCGAGCAGGCAGTGGTCGGCGGCGCCTATGCCTATACGCTGCACTATGGCGGCGTCGGCACTGATGCCGGCGACAACAACTGGTATCTGCGTTCGCAGATTACCCCAATCGGGCCGACCCCGCCCGAGCCGCCGGAACCCCTTTTTCAGCCAGGCGTGCCGCTCTATGAGGTCTATCCTCAGCATCTTCTGGCGCTGAACGGCGTGCCGACGCTGCAGCAACGCGTGGGCAACCGCTACTGGACCGAACCAGCCCCGGCCCCCGAGACGGTGTTCTGCAAGGACGCCTCGCAGAACTTCCGCTGCGCGGTCTCCAGCGAACAGGCGCAATATTATGCCGGCTCGGATGGCACCCGTGCGTTGATCGAAGACCAGCGGGCGATCTGGGGCCGCATCGAGGGCAGCCACAGCAAAATCGAGCCAGCCTTCACCACCTCCGGCACCGATTACGACACCAATGTCTGGAAGCTGCAGGCCGGTCTCGACGGGCTGCTGCATGAAGCCGAAAATGGCTCCAGGCTGATCGGCGGCATCACCGTGCATTTCGGCCAGGCGTCGAGCGATGTGACCTCGTTCTTCGGCGATGGCAGCATCGACACCACAGGTGGTGGCTTCGGCGGCACGCTGACCTGGTATGACCAGAACGGCTTTTATGTCGACGGCCAGGCGCAACTGACCTGGTTCAACAGCGACCTGACCTCAAAGGCGCTCGAGCTTGATACGCCAAGCCTCGTCGACGGCAATGGCGGCTTTGGTTACGCGCTGTCGCTCGAAACCGGCAAGAAGATCGACCTCAACAACAGCTGGACCGTGACCCCGCAAGCCCAACTTGTCTATTCGAACGTCCATTTCAGCCGTTTCACCGATGTCTTCGGCGCCGATGTCTCGCTCGATAGCGGCGACTCCCTGCGCGGCCGGCTTGGCATCTCGGCCGACCACGACCAAAACTGGAAGGACGAAGAGGGCAAGACCAGGCGCAGCCATCTCTACGGCATCGCCAACCTCTATTACGAGTTCCTCGACGCCACCCAGGTCGACGTCTCCGGCACCAAGTTCGAAACGCGGCCCGACAGACTGTGGGGCGGGCTTGGTCTCGGCGGTTCCTACAACTGGAACGACGACAAATATTCGATCTATGGCGAAGTCTCGGTCAACAGCTCGCTGGAAAACTTCGGCGACAGCTACGCGCTGGCCGGCACCGCCGGCTTCAGGGTGAAGTGGTAGCGCAGCTCCGTCCGGCAGATCTATCGCCTGCAGACAACGCGGGCGAAAGGGGCAGCCGCTCGGCGGATTGAGCTGACACGGAATATAGCCGTCCAGGCGCGCGCGGTCACGCTTCGGCGCTTCGAGGTCGGGCACGGTTTCGAGCAACAGGCGCGTATAGGACAAATAGGTCAGCCCTAGCCGCTGCCGCAAATCCTTGAGCAGATTGAGCGCCTGCGCCTGCACCGACACGTCGAGTGCAGAGGTTGGCTCGTCGAGTAGCAGCAGTTCGGCTTCGGCGGCGAGCGTGCGGCAATCGACATACGCTGCCGCCGTCTGCGGACAGCCGGTGGTTGTAGCGGCGAAACTGTATTTTAAGTCGTTTGCGTGCAAAAGCTACGGCAACAAATACAGGGGGTTGTAGTGCTCAAGCGCTTTTGGCAATCGACGAGCGGCAATTTCGCGATCATGTTCGCCATATTGCTGCCGGTGCTGTTGGCTGCCGTGGGCCTTGCCCTTGATGTCGCCAATCTGACGAAAGCCAAGTCGGACCTGCAAAACGCGCTCGACTCGGCGGTGCTTGCGGCATCGCGCCTGAGCGACCAGTCGGGATCCCGCACCGACGTTTTCGATGCGTTCTTCAAAACCAACGTCGCCAACAGGCCGGCTCTTGCCAATGCGACGGCCAAGCTCGTGGTCGACCAGCGCGTCAACCAGATCAGGACCACAGGGACGGCCAACGCAGATGTGGTGTTGAACTTTGGTTTCATATTCGGGGAAAGCGCGCGCGTTTCGGCGGTTGCCAACGCTTTTGAATCGACCGCCCGGCTCGAGGTCGCGCTGGTGCTGGACAATACCGGATCGATGGGCGCGACCAACATGAAGGCGCTGATCGAGGGTTCAAAGGAGGTCATCAAGGCCTTGCAGAAGGTCAAGGCCGACCGGCCCGAACGCGAAATCCTCGCAGCGCTGGTACCGTTCGTCACGGCAGTGAACATCAAAAGCGCTGAAGGCTTCGACATGTCCTGGATCGACACCAGGTTGACTGTCCCGAACGACGAAAACAGCTCCAACGGCACCAATTTCAATTACACAATCGACGCGAAGGGCAGACAGTGGCGAACTGGCCATTGGCAACTCTTCAAGGCGCTGGAAGAAAAATGGAAGACTGGGCCGAAAGGCGCATGGAAGGGCTGTGTAGAAGCGCGCCTCGGTGACTACGCACTGGACGACACCGCACCCGATATCGCGAAACCCAACACCCCGTTCGTGCCCTATTTCGCGCCTGATGAGCCGGGTGATGCGAAACCGGCTGCCAATAGCGGGACCAACTACAACAATAGTTACCTCGACGATCTAAGCGGCAGTAAGGACAGCGATCGTGTCCGACAGAAATCGATCGCGAAATATTCCGATCAGGGTGTCCGCGACAAAGCGGTCATCAAAGAAACGCCGAACATGACGAGCGGTCCGAACTACGCTTGTCCGACGCCTGTCGTTCCGCTGACAGAAAATCTCATTAGGCTTGTGGGCGAACCAGAAAAAAAGCCTGCAGTCGAAGGCGAACTCGACAAGATGACATTCTGGAACGGCTCAGGAACCAATGTGTCGGAAGGGCTAGCATGGGGTTATCGCGTGCTGTCGCCCGGCCAGCCGTTCAATCAAGGTGATCCCTTCAAGTCGCCAAACACCTCCAAGGTGGTGGTGGTGTTCACCGACGGCGAAAACAACGTCTTTGGCGCGTCTGGTACTGCCATCAATTGGTCCGACTATGGCGCCTATGGGTTCCTGGAGCAGGGGCGGATGGGTTCGACAAATCGAGCGACCGCGCTGAAGAAAGTCAACGAAGCGACGAGGACCATGTGCAATAAGCTGAAGGCTGAGGACGTCATCATCTATACGGTGGTGCTGGGCGCCGACACTCCGGCCAACCGCGATCTCTACAGCACCTGCGCGACCCGCCCGAGCTACTATTTCCCGACCAAGAACACCACCGAGTTGAAGGCCGCGTTCCAGACCATCGCGAACTCGATCTCGCCGCTGTACGTCACCAACTGACTGAGGATCGACCGTCCACGAGGCGTTGACGGTCGAGCAACAGTGGCGAGCCCTGGCATTCGCCGGGCCGTCTGTCTTTTACCGTGTGATATCAGAGAGTTCGGATGGTGGGCGTGACAGGGATTGAACCTGTGACCCCTGCAATGTCAATGCAGTGCTCTCCCGCTGAGCTACACGCCCATCCGATGGAGGCGGATACACCATTTTTGATCCGGCGCGTCAATAGCGTGTTTGGCGGAAAAATGCGCCGGATCATCAATTCCCTTGCGACGCAAGGGAAGCGCCTATGCGGCGTGCAGCATCTTTTCGACCTCGTTGACGAGATCGCGCAGATGGAAGGGCTTCGACAGCACTTTTGCGTCGCGTGGCGCCTTCGAATCAGGATTGAGCGCCACCGCCGCAAAGCCGGTGATGAACATCACCTTGAGGTCGGGATCGATCTCGGTGGCGCGGCGCGCCAGCTCGATGCCATCCATTTCCGGCATGACGATGTCGGTCAGGAGCAGCGAAAAAGGTTCTTCGCGCAGCCGCTCGTAAGCGCTCGCGCCATTGTCGAAGTCGCTTACCTGGTAGCCGGCGCGCTCCAGCGCCTTGACCAGGAAGCGGCGCATATCGTCGTCGTCTTCTGCCAGAAGAATGCGTGCCATCAGTTTCCCGTCCGAATCAGCGGTCGAAGCCGCCCCCCAGCAGGGGCTTCGTTAACCATCTTGTATATGAGTGCCGGACGGTAAACATCAAGTGAATGCCGCGTCGGCGGAACGACGCAAACACACGATAAGCGGCGGTTATCCACATTTCGAAGTGCTGGACACGATCGCCGGCAGGTGGCACTTTCGAGCGATGAGCAAGTGCATTTCGCAGGTCCATCAACAAAGATGACCCCAGCCGAAGATTTCTCGGTGCTGCCGCCGTTCGAAGTCCGGACGAGTGCCGAGCAGCGTGTGCCGTTCGTGTTCAATTCGCCGCATAGCGGGCGCTGCTATCCCGACCGGTTCCTGGCCATGACCCGGCTCGACGCCACCTCCATCAGGCGCTCGGAGGATTGTTATGTCGATGAGCTGTTTGGTGCCGCTGTCGCCCTTGGCGCGCCGATGCTGGCGGCACATTTTCCGCGCGCCTATCTCGATGTGAACCGCGAGCCCTGGGAGCTCGACCCCCGAATGTTCGCCGAGCCGGTGCCAGCTTTCGCCAATATCCGCTCGGCGCGCGTTGCCGGCGGGCTCGGTACGGTGCCGAAGCTGGTGGGCGAGGGGCTCGACATCTATGCCAGCCGGCTGCCGCTGGCCGAAGCCATCGGGCGCATCGAATGCGTCTACAAGCCCTATCATGAGGCGCTGAAGCGGCTTGTCACGCGAACGCATGCGCGCTTCGGCTATGCCGTGCTTGTCGATTGCCATTCGATGCCGGCGTCGATCCGCATCGGCGACAGTGGGGTTCGGCCCGATTTCATTGTCGGCGACCGCTTCGGCACTTCTGCTGCATCTGCTCTGTCGGACTGTGCGATCGGTCTGCTGGCGGCGATGGGTTATACCGTGGCGCACAATAAACCTTATGCCGGCGGCTTCATCACCGAGCATTATGGCCGGCCGGCGCGCAAGCTTCATGCGCTGCAGATAGAGATCAATCGCGGGCTCTACATGGACGAACGCACGTTCAAGAAATCGGCGGGCTTTTATGCGCTGGCGGACGATTTGGCCCGGTTTTCCGCCGATTTGATGGCTGTTCCGGATCATTATTTCCTCGACCTGCCGCTGGCGGCGGAATAGCCGGGCCAGGAAACGGCTAAAAAAAGACCGCTCCTAAGAGCGGTCCAAGTCTAGGGAGGAAACGCCCAAGGAGGGCATGGACAGGAGAACCTGTCCGAAGTCGAGATTATTGTGCGCTGCACAAAAGTCAAGGCGCGCTTGGGGACTTTTTAAATCATGGTGATGTGGTTATTGCCGGCAGGGGTGGCGACGTGTCATCCACGCAACAGGTGAGATTGGGGTGAAAGATGGTCGACGCCGAGTTCATGCGACGGATCGCAAGTGTTGCCGCAGCCGAGACCTTGCCGCGTTTTCGCCGGCAAGGTGCGGTGGCAAACAAGCTCGCCGGCGGCTTCGACCCGGTCACCGAGGCTGACCAGGAGGCCGAGCGCGCCATTCGTGCGCTGATCAACGCCGAATTCCCCGATCACGGCATCCTCGGCGAAGAGCATGGCAGCGAAAACATCTCCAACAGCCATGTCTGGGTCATCGATCCGATCGACGGCACCCGCGCCTTCATTTCCGGCCTGCCGGTCTGGGGCACGCTTGTGGGATTGACTGTCGATGGCGATGCGGTTGCAGGCATGATGTCGCAGCCTTTCACCGGCGAGTTGTTCTACGCCGACGGCAAGGGCTCGCATTACGAGGGGCCGGGCGGGCCGCGCAGGCTTGCCGTGCGCAAGACCACAGCACTTTCCGAAGCGACGATGTTCACCACCACGCCGGCGCTGTTCAAGGGCGAGATGCGCAAGCGTTACAATCATCTCGAAAGCAAGGTGCAACTCGCGCGCTACGGCACCGATTGCTACGCCTTCGCCATGGTCGCGGCGGGGCAGGTCGACATCGTCGTTGATCCGGGCCTCAAGCCCTATGACATCGTGGCGCTGATCCCGATCATCGAACAGGCCGGTGGCATCGTCACCACCTTTGAGGGCGGTCCGGCCGAGAATGGCGGTGACATCATTGCCGCTGCAACGCCCGAACTGCATGCGGCAGCGATGGCGGTTCTCAGGGGCTAGATCAGTCCACCGTCGCGGGCGTGCCTGGCACGAAGGCCGAGAACGCCGCGAGCACTTGCTCGCGGTAGATGTCGACTTCCTGCAGGATCTCATGGCGCGCGCCGTCGATGGTCAATAGCGAGGCCACCCGGCAGCGGCGGGCATATTGCTCGACGTCGCGCGTCGACACAACCTCGTCGGCGCCTGCTGTGACGATCAGCATCGGCACCTTGAGCGACGCCATGAAGGCCGGATCGCGCACTGTTTCGGACGCCTTGGCAGCGGCCCGCAGCCAGGCGATGGTCGGGCCGCCGACCGACAGCTCGGGATAGGTGTCGTAAAGCAGGATGTTGCGGCGGTAACGTCGCTCGTCACTGGTCAGCTTGTTGAGCGCAAAGGGTGTTCCCTCGCGTGGGCGCGGCCCCCAGGCGACATAAAGCCGGCCGAGGCCGAGCCAGTAGAGCACAGTGGTGACGCGCTTGATCGCCTTCATCGACATGGGCGCGCCAATGACCGACAGGAACGGCGCCACCAGCACCATGCGCTGGACACGATTGCTCATCGAAGGGGCCGCGAGCATGGCGATCAGGGCGCCGCTCGAATGGGCAAGGATGAAGAAGGGGCCACGGCAGTCTGGCAGGACGATCTGCTTGAAGAAGGCCTCCAGATCCTTGACGTAGTGGTCGAAGCTTTTGACGTAGCCGCGATGGCCGTCGCGCAATAGCCGCTCGGATGCGCCCTGGCCGCGCCAGTCGAAGATGGCGACGGCATGGCCGCGCACGGAAAGGTCGCGGATGGTCTCGAAATATTTCTCGATGCACTCGTTGCGGCCCGGCAGCAGGATCACCGTGCCCTTGAAGGGCTGGCTGGTTGCCGGAAACAGCGCATAGCGCAGCCGCTTGCCGTCATGTGCGGTGAAGTTGCCGCCCGTGGCCCTCTCCGGAACCGGATTGCCGGGGATTTCGTGGAACAGGTCCGTCATCAGGCGCTTCGGCTTGGAACTCGCTGCCGTGGGATCAGGCTATCTCCAAGGGTGATAGAAAGGGCAGCGGCGAAAATCAAAGGAATTCCATCACAAGGCCAAAACGAATGAAGCCGGAGGCAGCTTGCGGGTTGCCTCCGGCCTCTGTCGTTCCGGGAGGAAGGGACGTTACAACCCGGTTCGGCCTCGTCAGCAGCGCGCTGTGGCGCTGCCTGTTCGTGAACTTGGGTGCACTTTAGGCGAGGCGACCTGAATGGATACCGAAGGGCCGGTTCATCTTCGGTTCATCGGCGGGCGTGAAAAGCTCTTTGACGAATGTCTTGAAATGGCTTTGGGCGGCACCCAAATGTCTCCTGCGGCGCCCAATATCGGGGCCGCTGATCACCGCCGGGACGCCAGGATGGGTTTCGGCACAGGTCACACGCAAACCTTGTTGCTCACTGGAGAACACCCATGCGTCACGTTGATTTTTCCTCGCTCCACCGCTCGACCGTCGGCTTTGACCGGCTGTTCAACATGCTCGACGGCCTTGGCCAGCCCGAAGGCGGGCAGACGACCTATCCGCCCTACAACATCGAGCGCACCGGCGAAGATGCCTATCGCATCAGCATGGCGGTTGCCGGCTTCTCGGAAACCGAGATTTCGATCGAAGCCCATCGCAATGTGCTGACGGTGAAGGGCGATCGCAGCAATGAAGCCACCGGCGAAGGTTCGGAGCTGCTGTATCGCGGCATCGCTTCGCGCGCTTTCGAGCGACGCTTCCAGCTTGCCGACCATGTCGAGGTCGTGGGTGCTGCGCTCAAGAACGGCCTGCTTCACATCGACCTGAAGCGCAACATCCCCGAAGAGCACAAGCCTCGCAAGATCGAGATTTCGGCTGCTCCGGCGAATGCCAAGCAGATCGAAGCCAATACCGTGAACTAACCAAACACTCCTCCCAAGGAGAAAAGGCGGCGTCTTCGGGCGCCGCCTTTTTGTTATCTGGCGATGAAGTCGCCGAAACGGCCGATCTCGTCTTCTGTCGTGGCGAAGCTGGTGACGAAGCGGTAGAGCGTTTCGTCCTCGCCGATCTGGCCGTCGAAGCCGGCCGGCGCGTGCCAGTCGTAGAAGGCGGCGCCAGCGCCTTGCGCCTTTTTCGCCACTTCCGTCTTGATCACGGCAAAGACCTCGTTGGCCTCAGGCTGCCAGGCGAGGCGCGCGACCGAAGAGCTTGTGATGGTTGCCGCGAGCTCGGCTGACATCGCATTGGCATGGCGAGCGGTATCCAGCCACAGGCCGCCATCGAAATAAGCGTCGAACTGGGCGGAGATGAAACGCGACTTGGAAAACAGCTGTGCCGCGCGCTTGCGCAGGAAGGCCATTTCCTTGGCGCGGTCGAGGTCGAACATGACAATGGCTTCGGCGCACCAGCAGCCATTCTTGGTGCCGCCGAACGAGACGATGTCGACGCCGCGCTTCCAGGTCATTTCAGCGGGCGTGGTGTCGAGCGACACCAGCGCGTTGGCAAAACGCGCGCCGTCCATGTGCAAGGGCAGCGAATATTTGCTGGCGACGGCCGAGACGGCCTTGATCTCGTCGAGGCTGTAGACTGTACCGACTTCGGTCGACTGGGTCATGGAGATCGCCGAGGGGCGGCCCGCGTGAACGATTTCCGGCGCGAAGCGCGCGACCGCGCGCTCCAGATTCTTGATGTCCATGCGCCCGAGCGCACCGTCGATCGGGTGCAGCCTGGAGCCGCCGGTGAAATATTCCGGCGCGCCGCACTCGTCCTCGATGATGTGGGCCTCGCGATGGCCAAACGAAATGCCGCCGGGCTTGTTGTAGGCGGCCAGCGCCAGTGAGTTGGCTGCCGTGCCGGTCGCGACGAAGAACACCGCCACTTCGCGCTCGAAAATCTCGGAGAAACGCTTGTAGACCGCCTTGTCGAGGTCGCCGTCGCCATAGGCGCGGCTGAAGCCTGCCGCGCTGGCATTAAGCCGTTCGGCGACCTTGGGATGAGCGCCGGCCCAATTGTCTGATGCAAAGAACATTTTGTGCGTCCGTAATATGGCTGCGGGAGCTGCGTGGCAGGATGGGCAAGAGCTAGAGCGGATTTGGCGATTTTCGGCAAGTCCGACGGCCGGATTTCGATTAAGGCAGAACCGGAAGGGCATTTGACCGATTGTTCAAAAATTACGCCGAATGCAGATCCTGCGAAACTTTCTGTCTTCTGGGAGGCGGAAAATTCGTGAATCGGTCTTGTGCGTATTCAAGAATTCTGTCATATCAAATTTAGGACAGCAGTGCTGTCTTATTTATCTGCCCAAAGCGAACCGGATTTGGCGTATGATGACGCCCTGTCCGGCTTCCGCTGCGAGCGCGGGTGGAGCTTGAGGCGGAAAGCCTTCCGTCCTGTTCCCCCGGACCCGCGGTTTAGGTGCCGGTCGCCGGCATCGAGCCGCAGAGAATATCGATAGCAATATCGGCATAACAGGGACAGGCACCCTGCCGTCCCAACTTGGATTGCCCGACAGGGCTATAACGGAGAACGAGACGATGACGGAGTTGACGCCATCTGTGACGACGGATTTTGTGCCGGCCGCGCAGACGAAAGCGGCCAACAATAAAACCGATCATCTCCGAACCCCCACCGGCTATGCAGCGCATGGCCTCTACGATCCGCGCAACGAGCATGATGCCTGCGGTGTCGGCTTCATTGCCCAGATGAAGGGCGTCAAGTCGCACCAGATCGTCAAGGACGGTCTGTTCATGCTCAACAACCTGACGCACCGCGGTGCAGTGGGCGCTGACCCGCTGATGGGCGATGGCGCCGGCGTTCTGGTGCAGATCCCCGACAGGTTCTTCCGCGAAGAAATGGCCAAGCAGGACATCGAGCTGCCGGCGGCTGGCCAATACGGCGTCGGCCACTGGTTCATGCCGCAAGATCAGGTCCTTCGCGATCATATCGACGAAATCATTCGCGAGTCGGCGCAGTCCGAAGGACTGCCGCTGATCGGCTTCCGTGACGTTCCTGTCGACAATTCCTCGCTGTCGAAGGCGCCGGAGATCGTTGCGTCCGAGCCGTTTCATCGCCAGGTGTTCATCGGTCGCACGCCTGAAATCGACGACGACGAGGAATATGAGGCGCGGCTTTATCTGCTGCGCAAGGTCATCTCGGGCCGCATCTATGCCGAAAACGACAACAAGGACATCGGCGCCTACTGCGTGTCGCTGTCGGCGCGGACCATCGTCTACAAGGGCATGTTCCTGGCCTTCCAGGTTGGCTCCTATTACAAGGACCTTGCCGATCCGCGCTTCGAAACGGCGCTGATCCTGGTTCACCAGCGTTTTTCGACCAACACCTTCCCCTCGTGGAAGCTGGCGCACCCCTACCGCATGGTCGCGCATAATGGCGAGATCAACACGGTGCGCGGCAACAACAACTGGATGGCGGCGCGCCAGGCCTCGGTCGACTCCGAGCTGTTTGGCAACAACATCTCCAAGCTGTGGCCGATCTCTTATGAAGGCCAGTCGGACACGGCCTGCTTCGACAACGCGCTCGAGTTCCTGTTCCAGGGTGGCTACACCATGGCGCATGCCATGATGATGCTGATCCCGGAGGCCTGGGCCAGCAACAAGCTCATGGATGGCGACCGCAAGGCGTTCTACGAATATCATGCAGCTCTGATGGAGCCGTGGGACGGTCCGGCGGCGGTGGCGTTCACCGACGGTCGCCAGATTGGCGCCACGCTCGACCGCAACGGCCTGCGTCCGGCGCGCTACATCGTTACCGACGATGACCGGGTGATCCTGGCCTCGGAGGCCGGCGTGCTGCCGGTCGACGAGAAGAGCATCGTCAAGAAGTGGCGCCTGCAACCGGGCAAGATGCTGCTGATCGACCTGGTCAAGGGCCGCATCATTTCGGACGAGGAGATCAAGTCCGAGATTGCCACCAAGCACCCTTACAAGACGTGGCTGTCCAACACGCAGATGATCCTCGAAGACCTCAAGCCGGTCGAGCCGCGGGCCTTGCGCAAGGACGTCTCCCTGCTCGATCGCCAGCAGGCCTTCGGCTATACCCAGGAAGACACCAAGCTTTTGATGTCGCCGATGGCGACGACCGGCCAGGAAGCCGTGGGCTCGATGGGCACCGACACGCCGATCTCGGCGATGTCGGACAAGTCGAAGCTGCTCTACACCTACTTCAAGCAGAACTTCGCCCAGGTCACCAACCCGCCGATCGACCCGATCCGCGAGGAGCTGGTGATGAGCCTGGTGTCGTTCATCGGTCCGCGCCCGAACATCTTCGATCTCGTCGGTTCGTCGCGGCGCAAGCGGCTTGAAGTGCGCCAGCCGATCCTGACCAATGGCGATCTCGAAAAGATCCGCTCCATCGGCCACACCGAGGACCGCTTCGACACCAAGACCATCGACATCACCTATGGCGTACAGGAAGGTGCGGCAGGCATGCCGGGCGCCATCGAGCGCCTGTGCGAGCGTGCCGAAGCTGCAGTTGCCGGCGGCTACAACATCATCATCCTGTCCGATCGCCAGATCGGCTCCGACCGCATCGCCATCCCGGTGCTGCTGGCCACCGCTGCCGTCCATCACCATTTGATCCGCAAGGGTCTGCGTACGTCGGTCGGTCTGGTCGTGGAATCGGGCGAACCGCGCGAGGTGCACCATTTCTGCTGCCTCGCCGGCTATGGTGCTGAAGCGATCAACCCCTATCTCGCCTTCGACACGCTGCTCGACATGCACAAGCGCGGCGAACTGCCGGAAGAGGTCGACGCCTACGAGGTGGTCTCGCGCTACATCAAGTCGCTCGGCAAGGGCATCCTCAAGGTGATGTCCAAGATGGGCATCTCGACCTACCAGTCCTATTGCGGCGCCCAGATCTTCGATGCGATCGGCCTCAAGACCGATTTCGTCGAGAAGTACTTCACCGGCACGGCGACCAACATCGAAGGCGTCGGGCTCGAAGAGGTGGCGACCGAGACCGTCAGCCGCCATGCTTCGGCATTCGGCGAGGACCCCGTGCTGCGCAACGCGCTCGAAGTCGGCGGCGAGTACATGTACCGCATGCGCGGCGAGGCTCACATCTGGTCACCGGATGCGGTTGCTTCGCTTCAGCACGCCGTTCGTTCGGGCTCGTGGTCGACCTTCAAGGAATTCTCGGCCCAGATCGACAACGAAACCGCGCGTGCCCAGAGCATTCGTGGCCTGTTCCGCATCAAGATGGCCGAGGAGGCAGGTCGCAAGCCGGTGTCGCTCGACGCCGTCATGCCGGCTGCCGAGATCGTCAAGCGGTTCTCGACCGGTGCGATGTCCTTCGGCTCGATCAGCCGCGAGGCACATTCGACGCTTGCCGTCGCCATGAACCGGATCGGCGGCAAGTCGAACACCGGCGAAGGCGGCGAGGAGCCTGATCGTTACCTGCCGCTGCCCGACGGTTCAGCGAACCCCGAACGTTCGGCGATCAAGCAGGTGGCTTCCGGCCGCTTCGGCGTGACGACGGAGTATCTCGTCAACTCCGACATGATGCAGATCAAGGTGGCCCAGGGCGCCAAGCCGGGCGAGGGCGGCCAGTTGCCGGGCCACAAGGTCGACGCGACCATCGCTAAGACCCGCCACTCGACGCAAGGGGTGGGCCTGATCTCGCCGCCGCCGCACCATGACATCTATTCGATCGAAGATCTGGCGCAGCTGATCTACGACCTGAAGAACGTCAACCCGGCGGCCGACGTGTCGGTCAAGCTGGTGTCGGAAGTCGGTGTCGGCACGGTTGCTGCGGGTGTCGCCAAGGCACGCGCCGATCACATCACCATCTCCGGCTATGACGGCGGCACGGGCGCATCGCCGCTCACCTCGCTCAAGCATGCCGGCAGCCCGTGGGAAATGGGCCTTGCCGAAACGCACCAGACGCTGGTGCTGAACGGTCTGCGCAGCCGCGTGGCGCTGCAGGTCGACGGTGGCCTGCGCACAGGTCGCGACGTCGTCATAGGCGCGTTGCTGGGTGCCGACGAGTTCGGCTTCTCGACAGCACCGCTGATCGCTGTGGGCTGCATCATGATGCGCAAGTGCCATCTCAACACCTGCCCGGTTGGCGTCGCCACCCAGGATCCGGTGCTGCGCAAGCGCTTCAAGGGCACGCCCGAGAACGTCATCAACTACTTCTTCTACGTGGCCGAAGAGGTTCGCGAACTGCTTGCCGCGATGGGCTACACCCATCTCGACCAGATCATCGGCGATGCCGATCTTCTGGAAAAGCGCGAGCTGATCACCCACTGGAAGGCACGTGGGCTCGACTTCTCCAAGGTGTTCTTCAAGCCGGATGCGCCGCGCGAGGCGGTTCACTGGACCGAGCGCCAGAAGCATCCGATCGACGACGTGCTCGACCGCAGGCTGATCGCCGAGGCAAAGTCCGCACTCGAATCCCGCCAGCCGGTGAAGATCGAGGCGACAATCCGCAACGTCGACCGCTCGACCGGCGCGATGCTGTCGGGCGAGGTTGCCAAGCGCTTCAAGCACAAGGGCCTGCGCGAGGATACCATTTCGGTCAAGCTGACCGGCACGGCCGGCCAGTCCTTCGGCGCGTTCCTTGCGCGCGGCATTTCCTTCGAGCTTGTCGGCGACGGCAACGACTATGTCGGCAAGGGCTTGTCGGGTGGCCGTATCGTCATTCGTCCGCCAGAGGATTCCAAGATCCTCGCCGAGGAGTCGATCATCGTCGGCAACACCGTGCTTTACGGTGCGACCGAGGGTGAGTGCTACTTCCGCGGCGTGGCTGGCGAGCGTTTCGCCGTCCGCAACTCGGGTGCCGTCACCGTTGTCGAAGGCGTTGGCGACCATGGCTGCGAATACATGACCGGCGGCGTCGTCGTTGTCATTGGCAGGACCGGGCGCAACTTCGCGGCCGGCATGTCGGGTGGCGTGGCCTATGTGCTCGACGAGGACGGCAACTTCGCCGAACGCTGCAACATGGCGATGGTCGAGCTCGAGCCGGTTCCCGAAGAGGACGACATGCTCGAAAAATTGCACCACCATGGCGGCGACATTGCCCATATGGGCCGCGTCGATGTGTCTGGCGACATGACGCGCCACGACGAGGAGCGCCTGGTGCAGCTGATCTCGAACCACATGCACTACACCGGTTCGACGCGCGCCAAACAGATCCTCGACGACTGGGCGAGCTATCGTCCGAAATTCCGCAAGGTCATGCCGGTGGAGTACCGCCGCGCGCTGATCGAGATGGAGCGCATGAGGATGGGCGTCGCGGCGGAGTAGACTTTACCTGCCGGCGTAGCGCCCAACTGGACGCACGCCATCGCATGCTTCATTGGAAGTGGTGGAACGATACGCCCGCGAGGTTCCCGCGAGGCTAGACTGACGAAAGTTAGACTATGGGCAAGGTTACAGGTTTTCTTGAAATCGACAGGCAGGTGCACAAGTACCAGCCGGCTTCCGACCGCATCCGGCATTTCCGCGAATTCACGCTGCCGATGTCGGACAAGGAAGTCGAAAAGCAGGCCGCGCGCTGCATGGATTGCGGCATTCCGTTCTGCCACGGGCCGACGGGCTGTCCGGTGCACAACCAGATCCCGGACTGGAACGACCTCGTCTACAATGGCGACTGGGACAACGCGATCCGCAACCTGCATTCGACCAACAATTTCCCCGAATTCACCGGCCGCATCTGCCCCGCACCTTGCGAGGAAGCGTGCACGCTGAACCTCGAGGACATTCCGGTCGCCATCAAGACCGTCGAGCAGGCGATCGCCGACAAGGCCTATGAGACCGGCTACATCAGGCCTTATCCGCCGGAGAAGAAGACCGGCAAGAAGGTGGCGGTCATCGGCTCAGGCCCTGCCGGCATGGCGGCAGCCCAGCAGCTTGGCCGTGCTGGCCACGACGTGCATGTCTATGAACGCGAGAGCCGCCCAGGCGGGCTGTTGCGCTTCGGCATCCCCGACTTCAAGATGGAGAAGCACTATATCGACCGCCGCGTCGAGCAGATGACGGGCGAGGGCGTGACCTTCCATTGCGGCGTCAATGTCGGCGTCGACAAATCAGTCACCGAGCTTCTGGCCGAGTATGATGCCGTTCTCTATTGCGGCGGCTCCGAGACGCCGCGTCCCGCCGGCATTCCGGGCGACGATCTCGAAGGCGTGCACGATGCGATGCCTTACCTCGTCCAGCAGAACAAGCGTGTCGGCGGCGAAGACATCCAGTCGGTTGCCTGGCCGTCCGAACCGATCGTCGCCGGCGGCCTGCACATCGTCGTTGTCGGCGGCGGCGACACCGCGTCCGACTGCGTCGGCACCGCATTCCGCCAGGGTGCTGTGCGCGTCACCCAGCTCGACATCCGCCCGCAGCCGCCGGAAAAGGAAAACAAGCTTGCCGTGTGGCCCTATTGGGCGACCAAGATGCGCACATCGTCGTCGCAGGCCGAAGGCGCCCAGCGCGAGTTCCAGGTGGCGACGCTCGAGTTCATCGGCGAAGAAGGCCAGCTGACCGGGGTGAAGTGCTGCGAAGTCGACGACAAGCGCAAGCCGATTCCGGGCACCGAGTTCGTCATCCGCGCCGATCTCGCTTTCATCGCCATCGGCTTTGCCGGCCCGCTCGCCGGTGGCCTGGTCAAGGAACTCGACGGCAAGCTCGACATCACCACCGACAACCGTCGCTCGACCAATGTCGCGGCCAACGACCACGACTACAAGACCAACGTCGACAAGTTCTACGTCGCCGGCGATGTGCGCCGCGGCCAGTCGCTGGTGGTCTGGGCGATCCGCGAGGGCCGCCAGGCCGCGCACTCGATCGATGTGGCATTGATGGGATCGAGCGTCCTGCCGCGCTGAGCCGACCCAATCCAGGCAAACAAAAAGGCGCCGCGAGGCGCCTTTTCCATTGGTAGATGCTGGTGCTACCGCTTGATCGCCGTCGTTGTCTCTGTGCCTTGTCCGGCTGGCAGTGGCTTGGGCGGCCAGGAGAAATCGTCGGCGCGACCGGCAGGCGCTGCCGGCGCAATGCCTTGCACGACAAGCTTTTCGCCGGGCGAGCGCGGGTCGCCCTTGGTTGCCGTTTGCGCGCCCAGCAATTCGGTGCCGCCGTCGAGCTCGGGGTCCGACAGCGAGACGGGCACCGTCCGGTCGATATTGACCGGAACGTTGAGCTCGCCGGGCGTTGCCTGCGGCAGGCTCGCCGGCACCACCGCTTCGGTGCCTTGCGGCGTGATGCCAAGCAGCTTGTTCAGCGGCTTTTCGGCATAGAATGCGAGCTTGCGCTTGCCGGCGCGGGTGACGTTGATGCCGTCATCGGAGCGCAGGCGCACCGGCTGGCCGTTGATATCAGGACCGCTGGTGACAAAGGCGCCGCCTTCATCGACAAAGCCGCCCCAGACATCGACGAACTCGCTCCCCGCTGCCTCGGTCGCGGCACGGTAGATGTCGTTGAAGGCGAGCATGTCGGTGCTCATCTTCGGCGATTTGAAAGCCGGCATGCCGACCCACAGGAACGGCACCTTGGTGGCGGAGATTGTCTTTGCCAGCGCTGCGGTGCGGGCTTTGTATTCCTTGGTCCAGGCCGCGTTCATCGGCGGCTCGCGGCTGTCGCCGACCTTCATCTGCTGGCGGTCGTTGGAGCCCATCATGACGATGACAGCGACGGGTTTTTCCTGCTCGATCAGCGCCTTGGCCTTCTCGGGCCAGTTGTAATAGTCGTCGCGCACGAAGCCCGAGGAGCCATTGGTCTTGTCGATGACGCGGACCTTGGCGTTGTTGGCGAAGACAGCACTGAGGCCCTCGGCGATGCCCGCGCCGAGGAAGTCGCCGATGACCAGAACGACCTTGGCGTCCGGCAATTTCTCGACCAGGGGAACGACCGGCTCGGCCGGCTTGCTGACTGCGTCCACAGTCGTCTTCGGCTTGCGTGGCGCCTTGCGGATCGTCCGCTGCGGCGCCTGCGGCTGCTCGTAGAGGTAAGGGTCGACGCGCGGTTCGCGGCGCGGCATGAACAGGTCGCGCAGCGACCAGCGCCGCAATATGCCCTCCTGGGCTGCCGCCGGAGTCGGCATGACGCATGAGATGGCGGTCAAGGCGACCGCCACCGCGACCAGTGGCATCGTCAGGCGCAAGAGCAAAAACCTTGAACGTCGTGCCGATGCCAAATGCAGCCTCCGGTTGCTAATTGCGCCGCAGCGATTTGAGCACTTCCATGCTCGGATGGCCGTCCGGCGTCAAGCCCAGCTGTGCCTGGAACGCCTTGATCGCCGAGCGCGAACCTTCGCCGATCTTGCCGTCGCTCTTGCCATCATAATAGCCGTGCGCCGACAGCCGCTTCTGCAACTCCTGCTTCTCTTCGAAGCTGAGCTTGGTGAAGGGCCGCTTCCAGTCCTGCACCAAACCACCGTAGCCGGCGATCTCGTCGGCAAGAAGGCCAACGGCGAGCGCGTATTTGTCGGCGTTGTTGTAGCGCTTGATGACGGAAAAATTCTTGGTCATCAAAAACGCCGGTCCACCGCGCCCGTCCGGCACCTTGAGGGTGGCGACGTCCGAACCGCGCTTGAAGGCCTTGCCATTGGCGCGTTCGACGCCGAGTGCCGCCCATTTGTCGAGCGTCATCGAGCCCGAGGGGAATTTCTGGCCCTGGGGCAGCACGACCTCGTAACCCCAGGTCTTGCCGGCCTGCCAGCCGTTCTTCTTCAGAAGGTTGGCGGCGGTGGCGAGCGCGTCAGGCACCGAGTTCCAGATGTCGCGCTTGCCATTGCCGTCGGCGTCGACGGCATAGGCCTGGTAGCTCGTCGGGATGAACTGGGTGTGCCCCATGGCGCCAGCCCAGGAGCCGACGAGATGGCTCTCGTCGATGTCGCCGCGCTGCAGGATCTTGAGCGCCGCGATCAGCTGGGTGCGGGCAAACTTCGCCCGGCGCTGGTCGCCATAGGCGAGCGTCGCCAGCGAGCGCACCACGTTGCGCATCACCTTGTCGTTCTTGAGGATTTCGCCGTAGTTCGATTCCATCGACCAGATGGCGAGCAGGACATAGCGGTCGACGCCGTAGCTGGCTTCGATGCGGTCGAGCCACGGCTTCCACTTGCGTGCCATCTCGCGGCCGACCGAGATCGACTGGTCATGCACGCGGTTGTCGAAATAGTCCCACACGGGTGCGGTGAATTCCGGCTGGAAGCGGGCTTTTTCCAGCACCTCGGGATCGGCGGCGGTCACGCCGCGAAAGGCACGGTCATAGGTCGAACGGGAGATTCCGTTGTCTGCGGCTACCGAACGGAAGCTCGCGACCCAGCGTTCGAAGCCGGGTTCGGCCGCCGCCGGGCCAGCAGGCAACAGTAGCGCGAGCGAAAGACCAGCGATCGCGGCAACGCCTGCGAGACTCTTGGCGGTTATGCGAAGGGGCATTCTTTCCTCCTTGGAGAGATCAGAAAGTCGATTCATCGCCGAAGCCGGTTAGCAATCAGTTTACCATGCGCCCCCTGGGGAACGAAAAACGCCCTTGGGGATTGTCTCTCCAACGGGCGGGACAATCAAGATCGCGTGATCGATGGTCTTGCCCCCTGTCCCCGAATATGTGAACGCGTTCAGTATTCCTCAATTCGGGCGTGACAATGTCACGTCTCGATACCCGTAATCTTCTATCGGACGACAACGCAATGAAGAGAGTTCGCAAGGCCGTTTTTCCGGTTGCCGGTTTGGGCACGCGTTTTTTGCCTGCCACCAAGTCGATCCCGAAGGAAATGCTGACTGTTGTCGATCGTCCGGTGATTCAATACGTGGTCGATGAGGCACGCGAAGCCGGCATCGAGCATTTCATCTTCGTCACCGGCCGCAACAAGGCTGTCATCGAAGATCATTTCGACGTCCAGTTCGAACTCTACGATACACTGGCCCAGCGCGGCAAAAGCGAACAGCTTGAACGGCTGCAGCGGCTGCAGCCGGGGCCGGGCCAGACCTCGTTCACCCGCCAGCAGGTGCCGCTTGGCCTTGGCCATGCTGTGTGGTGCGCGCGCGAACTTGTCGGCGACGAGCCCTTCGCGCTGCTTTTGCCCGACATGATCATGCAGTCGGAAAAGAGCTGCATGCGCCAGATGGTCGAGCTTTACGCCGAGACCGGCAACAACATCATCGCTGTGCAGGAGTGCGATCCCGCCGAGACGCACAAATATGGCATCGTCGGACAGGGCAAGGCCGTCCACACCGGCTTCGAGATCGAAGGCATGGTGGAAAAGCCCAAGCAGGGCACGGCACCTTCCAACCTCTTCATCAATGGCCGCTACATCCTGCAGCCGGAGATTTTCAACATCCTGGCCAGCCAGGAGCGGGGCGCCGGCGACGAAATCCAGCTGACCGACGCGATGCTGAAGCTCGAGAAGATGCAGCCTTTCTACGGCTACCACTATCGTGGCCGCACCTTCGACTGCGGCTCGCCGGAAGGCTTCGTCGAGGCCAATGTCGCCTTCGCTCTGTCGCGTTCCGATCTCAACAAGAGCATGGCCGGTGTCATCGAAGGCCTGCTGCACGAGATGAAGCCCGGCCGCTGATGCCATGTCGCTGACGCGCCAAATTTGGACGCGCAGCGGCGTAGCAACCGAGGTCCGCGTCCTGTAGACATATTCTGCCAGGTGCCCGCAGCGATGCGGGAGAATCGGGAACACGGTGCAAATCCGTGGCGTGCCCAACGCTGTAAGAGGGACCGTATCGGCAAAAGCCACTGTTCATCTTGAACGGGAAGGTGTCGACAACGGGTTGAACTCGAGCCAGAAGACCGGCCCGGCAGAAATCGTCCACCGCATGGTCAGGCGGCGGAAAACGATTGCTCGCAAGGGGACACGCGATGCCGGCTGACCATTCCGATTGTTTCGACCAAACTGCCCAGGATGCGGTCTACCGCGCCATCTTCACGCGCCGCGACGTGCGCAGCCATTTTCTGCCCGATCCGCTCGAAGACGATGTGCTGGCGCGGCTCTTGATGGCTGCCCATCACGCACCGTCGGTCGGTTTCATGCAGCCATGGAATTTCATCGTCATCCGTGACGTCGAGCGCAGGCAGAAGGTGCGCGACCTGTTCTTCGCTGCGCGCCAGCAGGAACTGCCGCGGATCGCCGAGGAAAAACAGGCACTCTACCGCAAGCTCAAGCTTGAAGGCATCTGCGAGACCCCGCTCAATCTTGTCGTCACCTGCGACCGCAGCCGTTCGGAGAATTCGCCGCTCGGACGCTGGCACAATCCGGAAATGGATCTCTACAGCACCGTTTGCGCGGTGCAGAATTTCTGGCTGGCGGCGCGTGCGGAAGGCGTCGGCGTCGGCTGGGTCAGCATCCTCGACCGAGAGGCGCTGAAAAGTCTGCTCGGCATCCCCGAACATGTCGTGCCGGTGGCTTATCTCTGCGTCGGACGGGTTTCCGAATTCGCGCAAAGGCCCGATCTCGAAAGGCATGGCTGGGGCAGCCGCCTGCCGCTGGCCGACCTCATCATGAGTGAGGTGTTTTCGGGACAAGGGGAGGAAGCGCTGAAGGCAATCACCGCCGGACTGGCTGTGCCCAGTCCCTAGCGCTGGATTTTCACGCCGAGGAACACGCTGTTGGTCTTGCTGTCGCGGTTGGGCAGCGTGCTGTTGAAGGTCTCATGACGCAGCCGGCCGGTGAGGCCGGCATAGCGGTTGACCCACCAGGTCAGGCCTGCTTCAGCGGTCAGCGTCATATCGTGGTCTTCAGAGTCGGCATAATCGCGCCAGCCGGCGCCCACTGCTGCCATGGCCGTGAGGTTCGCGCGGATTTCGCGCTCGACGCTAAGGCGCCCGGCGTAGAGAATCGAACCGCTTTCGCCCGGAGTGGTCGACCCCTCGACGAAGGTCGCGCCGTTGAAGCCGACAATGGTGCCACGGATCGGCGACCATCTGAGGTCGGCGGCAATAGTCGGTTCGGAGATGGTCTTGAGGCGATCGTCGTCGAAGTTTTCGCTGATCCAGCCGGCCGAAAGCTCGCCGCCGAATTTCTCGCCCATGTCTAGCTCGACGCCGGCGCGCGCGCCGATCCTGTTCGACGAGCGTTCGAAGCCAGCGGTGTCGAAGCGGAGATCGTAGACACGGCGTCCGTATTCGACCTCGCCAAACGGCGTCAGTGCTGGCGATATCTGGTAGCCGGCGCGCAGCTTGCCGGTATAGAGCGTGGAGTTCCTGTCTTCCTGCGACAGCGTGCCTCCACCCGACAACTGAGCGTCGCTGTAGGTTTCCTTGGTCGCCTCGCCGGTGACGCCGAAGCGGAATTTGCCGACGTCCTTCTCCAGCCCAAGCGCGCCGTCGAGGATATGGAGGGTCGGACGCTCGGCGGTGCCGACGATGACGACCGGGGAGGTGGCCGATTCCGGACGGAAATCGTAGCCAAGACGCGCGATGGCGCGCAGATCGTCGGCAAGGTCGAGCTGCAATCGACCGTTGATGCCGCCGGCGAGGTCGTCGACCTGCTGCCCGGAGAGGGATTTGCGCACGATGCCGTAAGCGTCGACGCTCGCCGAATGGCTTTCCCAGTCGGAGACGGCATTGAGCCGAAGGATGGTGTCCGACAGCACCGCCGACTTTCCGTCATGGCTCGAATCGGCGTTCGTGGTTGCAGCCAGTCCCTGCTCGAGGCTGGGCCTGAGCACAAAGCTACCGACGCGGATGCCTGTTGCCTGGAACGGATTTGTGTCGGCCAAAGGCCTGCGGCCTTCGATGGCGAGTAGCCGCTCGGATTCCGGGCGGTTTTCCACCCGGGTTTCGGAGTCGACAGTGCCTTGGCGCACGGTGCCGGTGGTGATGTCGTCCGCGGCCGCTGGCACAGCAGGCCTGCGGGCGGGGGCTTGGGTCGGAGCAGCGCGTTGCTGGCGCGCCTGTTCGGTACGCTGGCGCGCCGTCGTTGGCGGGCGGACCGCCGATCTCGCAGCGCCTGCGGCCTCGCCAACGTTGGGCGGCTCGCTGAACAGGCTGTCTTCGGCGCTGGCTGGGTCTGTCGGGTCGGGTAGCGCGCCGGGGCTGACGGGCTGGTAGTCCGCGACCTGGTTCTGGATTTCGGGCGCTTGTGGCTGGGCAGGGGGCCTGCGGGCCAGCAAACCTGCCGCGTTCCCGTCATCGACTGTGCCGCGCAGGCCGGCTTCCTGAGCATGCAAAGGCATGGCGCAAAGCAGCGTCGCTACACTTGCTGTTGCCAGCAAGGAGCGCAGTCCTGCACTGCTCCACCGCCCTTTTTGCCCTGGCCTGATCTGCGCCATCTTGTCCACTGCTTCGCCGACGCACAGGCGCCGCACTTACCAACTGGTAAATGGCCATGGTTAACGGAGCGTTTCCCGCAAGCCCCAGGACACGCCGTTCGGGCTGGATAATCATGGACACGAACCGTTCGACGCGCTAACGCATGCGACATGCACGCTGGATCGCTGAAAAAAGAGCCGGACCGGCAGGCGTCGATCGCCTCCGCTCTCCGCACCGTCACCACTGAGCAGGCCGGCATGGCCGCGCTTGCTGCCGCGCTCGAAGGGGCGCTGGCGGAGCCATTTGCCCAGGCGGTCTCGATCCTCGGGCAACTCAGCGGCCGGGTTATTGTCACCGGCGTCGGCAAGAGCGGCCATATCGGCTCGAAGGTCGCGGCGACGCTCGCTTCCACTGGCACGCCGGCTTATTTCGTCCATCCTTCCGAAGCCATCCATGGCGATCTCGGCATGATCACCAAGGAAGATGCGATCGTCGCGCTGTCCTGGTCAGGCGAGACGGCCGAGCTCAAGGGCATTGTTGCCTATTCCAGGCGCTTTTCGATCCCGCTGGTTGCCATCACCGCAGGCGATGCCTCCGCCTTGGCGCGTCAGGCTGATGTCGTTTTGTCATTGCCGCGTGCACCGGAAGCCTGTCCGCATGGACTTGCCCCGACGACTTCGACGCTGCTCCAGTTGGCGATAGGCGACGCGCTGGCGGTCGCCCTGCTTGAAGCGCGTGGCTTCACCGCCGATCACTTCCGCACCTTCCACCCTGGCGGCCAGCTCGGCGCGAGCCTGATGCCAGTCGGCGACCTGATGCACACCGGCGACGAAGTGCCGATCGTGCCGCTCGGCACCAAGATGCCGGAAGCCGCCAAAATGCTGTCCAAGAAGCGGTTCGGTTGTGTCTGTATCGTCGATGCGGATGGCAAGCTCGCAGGCATCATCACCGACGGCGATCTGGCGCGCAATCTCGACCGCAATCTTGCCGAGACCAATGTCGAGGACATCATGACCCGGCGGCCCAAGACTGTGCCACGGCAGATGCTGGCAGGCACGGCGACCGCCATGCTCAACGAGCACAACATCAGCGCTATTCCCGTGGTCGAAGGCGACCGTCCGGTCGGCATCATCCACTTCCACGACCTGCTCAGGGTCGGCGCTGCCTAGGCAGCGTCAGACCTGCTCCACCACCAGTTCCAGATCGGCATCCGTCGCGCTGACGACACGCACCTGCGTGCCAACAGGCAGGTCCGGACCGGAGACACGCCAGGTTGTGTCGCCGAGCTTGATGCGCCCGCGGCCTTCCTTGATCGGCTCGGTCAGCGTCGCGGTGCGCCCGACCATCTGGGCGCCGCGCCGGTTGAGCAAAGGCTGGTCGGAGACATCGCCATGCCCGCGAACGATCTGCTTGCCGATATAGGCCGAGGCCAGCGCAAGCACGAGGAAGACCAGAACCTGTACCTGCCAGCCCCAGAACGCGGCGTCCCACAAAAGCAGCGAGATCGCGCCGACGATGAGTGCGGCAATGCCGATCCACAGCAGGAAAACGCCCGGCGCGAATATCTCCAGCGTCAGCAGGACGAAGCCGAGCAGCATCCAGTTCCACGGGCCGAGTTCGGCAACGATGCGTGCGATCATGTGCGGTTCCTCAATGCACCTGCGCTCAGTTCTGCTCCGGTGTAATGCGTGGCGGCCGCGATGACTGGCGCTGGGCACCGTCGGTGCCCTCGCTGCGGAAGACTTCCTTGGCGATGGCGCCGATGCCGCCGAGCGAGCCGATCAGCGACGATGCCTCGAATGGCATCAGAACGATCTTGTTGTTGGCTGAGGAACCGATCTTCGCCAGCGCCTCGGTGTATTTCTGGGCGACGAAGTAGTTGATCGCCTGGACGTCGCCCTTGGCGATGGCTTCCGACACCACCTGGGTGGCGCGGGCTTCGGCTTCGGCGGAGCGCTCGCGCGCTTCGGCGTCGCGGAAGGCGGCTTCCTTGCGGCCTTCGGCCTCGAGGATCTGCGACTGCTTGAGGCCCTCGGCGGCCAGGATCTGCGCGCGCTTGTTGCGCTCGGCCATCATCTGGCGGCCCATCGACTCGACGAGGTTGGCCGGCGGGTTGATGTCCTTGATCTCGACGCGGGTGAGCTTGATGCCCCAGGGGTGCGCTGCTTCGTCGACAACGCGCAGCAGGCGCTCGTTGATGGCGTCGCGGTTCGACAGCAACTCGTCGAGGTCCATCGAGCCCATCACCGTGCGGATGTTGGTCATGGTCAGGTTGAGGATGGCGTTCTCCAGGCCCGACACCTGATAGGCGGCCTGCGGCGCATTGAGCACCTGGTAGAAGGCGATGCCGTCGACGGCGACGATGGCGTTGTCGCGGGTGATGATCTCCTGGGTCGGAACGTCGAGTACCTGCTCCATCATGTTCAGCTTGGCGCCGATGCGGTCGATGAAGGGGATGATCAGGTTAAGGCCAGGCGTCAGCGTCTTGGTGTAGCGGCCGAAGCGCTCGACGGTGTAATTATAGCCTTGCGGAATGGTCTTGATGCCGGTGAACAGCACAAACAGCACCAGGACGACCAGCGCTGGAATGATAAAGTCGAAACCGCTGAATTCCATTCGGCTATCCCCCTAGGATTGAGCGTGTTGGCTGAAATTGTGCCACCGCTGCGATGCCGAAAGACTTAAGGGGCTTTCAGCAGCGTTACAATCATCCGCAGGAGGAATGTTGCCGTCGTTTGATCAATGATCGTCAGGCCCAGCCGGACAGTTCGCGCCGGGTGATCGTCTCGATCACCGCCATGCCCTCCGGACTGTCGTTGAGGCACGGGATATGTGAGAAATTCTTGCCGCCGCCATGGTGGAAGATCTCGGCGTTTTCGACGGCGATCTCCTCCAGCGTTTCGATGCAGTCGGCTGAAAAGCCCGGATTGACGATCGCGATCGATTTCACCCCTTCCTTGGCCAGCCGCTCCACCGTCTTGTCGGTGTAGGGCTGCAGCCATTCCTGCGCGCCAAAGCGCGACTGGAAGGTGGTCATCAGCTTCTTGTCGCTCATGCCGAGGCGCTCGCGCAAAAGCCGCGTCGTCTTCACGCAATGGCAGTGATAGGGGTCGCCCTTTTCGAAATAGGGCTTTGGGATGCCGTGATAGGAGGCGAGGATCACCTCCGGCTCGAAGTCGAGCTTGGCTAGGTGCTGCTCGATCGAGCGCGCCAGTGCCTCGATATAGACCGGCTCGTCATAATAGGCCGGCACGCTGCGGATGCTCGGTTGTGCGCGCAGCTTCATCAGCGCGCGGAACAGCTGGTCGTTGGCGGTTGCCGTCGTCGTTGCCGAATATTGCGGGTAGAGCGGAAACAGAACGATGCGGTCGCAACCCTGCTCGACCAGCTTCCTGGTGATGCTTTCGGTCGAGGGATTGCCGTAGCGCATCGCCCAGTCAACGATGACGTCGGGCAGGTCGCGCAGCGCTTCGGCGAGTTTTTCGCCCTGGGCGCGGGTGTAGGTGCGCAGCGGCGACTCGTCGCGCTCGGTGTTCCATATCTTCTTGTAGTTTGCGCCTGACTTCTTCGGACGGGTGTTGAGCACGATGCCGTAGAGGATCGGGTACCAGACGATGCGCGGCATCTCGATGACGCGCGGGTCCGACAGGAACTCGCGGAGATAGCGCCACATCGACTTCTGGTCGGTGCCGTCAGGCGTGCCGAGATTGACCAGGAGAACGCCGACCTTGCCCTTGCGCACCGCCGGATGACCGTTGGGGAACGGGCCGAGTGCCTTGGCTGATTTTTCGTCGATCGTCGTGGTCAGGTTCATTCGGTGTCTCCGTTGAAGCATGATCCCGAAAACTGGATGCCGGTTTTCGGCAAAGATCATGCTCAAACAAAAAAGCTAGAGCCCTGTTCCGATTCCATCGGGTGGAACAGGCTCTTGCGGGATACCTAATTGAAAGGCGCAACCGTTCAATGTCGCGTCTGGCCGCACCCAAAAAACAAAGCCCGCCCGGCGTGCCGGGCGGGCTTGTTGGGGCAAAAGAGCCCTATCAGTTTACCGACGGGATCGAAAGCGTTCCGCCGATATGCAGGTCCTTGGCCTTGGCGCCAGGATTGGCGTCGGCGATCGCCTTCCACTTGGTCGGATCGCCGAGGTAGGTCTTGGCCAGATCCCAGAAAGTGTCGCCGGCAACCACCGTGTGCGACTTGGCACCAGCAGCCGGCGCCGGTGCAACTGGTGCTGCCTCGGCAGGCTTGGCTGGTTCGACTGTCGGCGGGGTGTTGGCGATTTCCGTCGACGCGCCGGGCAGGGCGGGCGTTGCGGGTGCTGCTTCGGCGGGCTTCGCCGGTTCAGCCGGAGCAGGGGCTGCTGCCGCCGCTGCGGCGATCTCGGTGATGCGGCCGTCGAGCTTGGGCGTGAAAGGCCGGTTCTTGGCGAGATAGTCGGCGACGACCTGTTCGAGGCTCGGACCATAGTCATAGGCGTTGGTGGCGTTCGAGGCGAACAGCTTGTAGCCGTCGCCGCCCTGGCGGACGTAGTTGTTGGTCGCGACCGTATAGACCTTGGCTTCGTCGATGGGCTTCCAGGCGCCGCCGTCCATCACTTCCACCGACTTGACGCGGCCGGCATTGGCGGCGACCGACTTGTCGAAGGAATATTTGAGGCCCGAAACCTGCGGGAACTTGCCCTTGCCTTCCTCGATCTCGCTGACGCCGGCCTCAAGCGAGGCGACGATGTCCTTGCCCGAGAGCTGGAAGGTGGCGAGCGTGTTCTGGAACGGCAGCACCGTCACCACTTCGCCCATGGTGACGACGCCCTGGTCGATGGAGGCGCGAATGCCGCCGCCGTTCTGGAAGACGATGGTCACGCCCTGGTCCTTGACCCGGTCGAGGATGGCGTCGGAGATCAAATTGCCCATCTCGCATTCACGCGCCCGGCAGCTTTCGCGGCTGCCGTCGATGAGGGCGGTGGTCTCGGACACTTCCTTGTTCTTCAGCTCTTCGATCGGCGCGCCGAGTTCCTTGATGCGGGCAAGCACCGCCTCGTCGGGCTTGATCGAATTGTCTAGATAGATCGGATCGCCCTTGGCTTCCTTGACGACGCCGTTGTCGTCGAAGGTCACGGTGAATTCGCCGAGATATTTCGAGTAGGAGGCAGCCTGGGTGACCGGCACCTTATAGCCTTCGGGATTGTCGATCATCGTCGGATAAGGCCCTTCGGCCTTGGCGTCGGTGTTCGACAAAAGCGAATGCGAGTGGCCGCCGACGACAACGTCGATGCCCGGAATCTTGGCGATCATCTCCTTGTCGCGGGGATAGCCGACATGGGTGAGCGCGATGATCTTGTTGACGCCTGCAGCCTTCAGCTTCTCGACTTCGGCGGTGATGTTCTTGACGTCGTCTTCGATGGCGATGTTGGGGCCGGGCGAGGCGACTTCGGGCGTGTCGTTGGTCACGGCACCAACGATGCCGATCTTCTGGCCACCGACCTCAAGCACGAGCGACGGCTTGATGCGGTCGCCGACCTTGGATTGCGCGTTGGGATGCACGTTGGCGGAAAGCACAGGGAACTGGATCTTCTCCAGGAATGGCACCAGCGCGTCCTCGCCGTCGTCGAACTCGTGGTTGCCCACGGTCATGGCGTCGAATTTCATCTGGTTCAGGAACTCGGCTTCAACCGCGCCCTTGTAGGTGGTGTAAAACAGCGAGCCCTGGAAGTTGTCGCCGCCATTGAGCAGCAGCACGTTCTGGCCTTCGAGCTTCTTGCGCTGGTTGGCGATCGCCGTCACCAGGCGTGCCGCGCCACCGATGCACTCGCCCTTGCCCTCTTCCTCGGTCGAGCAGGTCGATTCGAACTTGTTGTTGCTCTCAATGCGGCTGTGCCAGTCATTGATGTGCATGATGGTCAAAGTGTAGTCGGCGAATGACGGGGCGGCGGAATAGCCGAACGCCGAAGCCGACAAAGCCGCAATGGCAGCCAATCTCTTCATGATGAAATCTCCCGAATGACCCCCGCGAGACGTTTAGCGTCTTCGCTTGACCGGAATGTTACACATTCCTTGGCGCCATGTTCACATCCAGAACTTTCGGATGCAAGGGAGAATCGAAAGCTGAAAGCCGGCTTACTTGCCGTGCGGCACGTGCCCGTGCCGGAAGCCTGAAAATGAGGTGTTGTGCCCGCCTTGGCGGGCACAAACCAGAGCGCGGCGCGTCAGAATGGACGCACGGCGCTCCAAATCTATGAATCTACGCATCGTACTTGCCGAAAATCTGATCCGATTTCCGGGCCGATGCGGTAGGTCAGGCCGAACGCCTGGTCAGGGTGAACTGCTGGTTGGTGCCGCTGGTGCAGTTCAGCTGGTTGGCCGAGATCAAAAGGCAGTTGAAGCTGATCGGCGACTGGCGGATCAGCGAGGTGCCGTTGATCTGCACCGAGTTGGCGCCGGTCAGGATGTAGGTGCCGTCCGAAAGCTTCTGGCCGGTGTCGGTCGCGACCGTCTGGAACGAGCCGCTCGTGAAGGTCGAAAGCCCGGTGCCCTTGGCGTCGAGCCATGCACCTTCAACACCCGATGGTGCGGGCCTTGCACCGCCGCCCGAAGAGCCGCCGCCGCTCGTCGAACAGCCGGCAATGGCGGCCGCAAGCAGGGCAAATACTCCGGCCGAGACAATTTTGCGCGAAGTTGTCATCAAAAAATCCTCTCCTCAGTCCGCCTGCCTTCAATCGCCCGATTTGGCGATGAAGGCAAGGGCAGGGGAGCAAGGCAGTAGGGCAGTAGGGCAGTAGGGCAGTAGGGCAGTAGGGCAGTAGGGCAGTAGGTTTAGGTATCCATTGCCCTACTGCCCTATTCCCTTATTCCCCTTAGCGTACCAGCACGTTACGGAACTGCCAGGGATCGTCCTTGTCGAGGTCCTCTTCGAACAGGCCAGGGCGGCCTTCGAGCGGCGTCCAGTCGGTGTAGTAGCCCTTGACCGGTCCGAGATAAGGCAACTGCACTTCAAGGCAGCGCTTGTAGTCGGTTTCGTCGGTCTCGACGATGCCTGCCTCGGGGTTCTCCAACGCCCAGACCATGCCGGCGAGCACGGCCGAGGTCACCTGCAGGCCGGTGGCGTTCTGGTAGGGCGCGAGCTTGCGTGCCTGTTCCAGCGACAGCTGCGAGCCGAACCAGTAGGCGTTCTTGTCGTGGCCGTAGAGCAGCACGCCGAGCTCGTCGACACCATCGACAAGCTCGTCCTCGTTGAGAACGTGCTGGACCGGCTGCGGCTTGCCGGCTGCGCCGAACATCTCGTGCATCGACAGCACCGCGTCGTTGCAGGGATGATAGGCATAGTGGCAGGTCGGCCGATAGGTCACCTTGCCCTTCTTGGAGCGCACGGTGAAGAAGTCGGAGATCGAGATCGCCTCATTGTGCGTCACCAGGAAGCCGTATTGCGGACCCGGCGTCGGGCACCAGGTGCGGACACGGGTGTTGGCGCCAGGCTGTTCGAGATAGATCGCCCCCTTGTTGCCATGCTTGAACTTCTTGGCGTTCTTGGGTTTCCAGTTTTCGTGCGTGCCCCAGCCAAGCTCCGCCGGCTGAAGGCCTTCGGAGACAAAGCCTTCGACCGACCAGGTGTTCCAGAACACGTTCATCGGCTTGGGGTTCTTGGTACGCTGGGTGTCGCGCTCGGCGATGTGGATGCCCTTGACGCCGGCCTTCTTCATCAGCGCGGCCCAGCCTTCGCGGTCGTGCTGGGCCGGTTCCTCGAATTCGATGCCGAGGTCCTTGGAGAGGTTGACCAGCGCCTGCTTGACGAACCACGAGACCATGCCCGGATTGGCACCGCAGGTCGAAACCGCAGTCGTGCCGCCGGGATGCTTGCGCCGTTCGGCCAGAAGCGTTTCGCGCAGCGCATAGTTGGTGCGCTCATCATTGCCGGCGTTGTTGTCGAAGTAGAAGCCGAGCCAGGGCTCGATGACGGTGTCGACATAAAGCACGTTGAGCTTGCGGCAGAGGTGCATCAGGTCGACCGAGCCGGTGTCGACCGACAGGTTGACGCAGAAACCCTGGCCTTCGCCATTGGTCAGAAGCGGAGTAAGCAAGTCCTTGTAATTGTCCTTGGTTACCGCCTCCTGGATGAATTTGATGTTTCGCTCGTCCGCCAGTTTACGGTTCTCGTCGCTGGGATCGATGATCACCATCCGCGACTTGTCGAAGTTGAAATGGCGTTCGATGAGGGGAAGCGTGCCGCGACCGATCGAGCCAAAGCCGATCATCACGATAGGGCCGGTAATCTCACCATAAACGGGCCATTTTTCATTCGCCATTTTCTGGGGCACTCCTTCTCAACTAAAAGAGCCGGGCCACGATTGACCCGGCTTCAACCACCAAACCATACAGGCTTGTTGCAATAAAGCGAATCCGGCGCCCCAGATGCTGTGGGAAGCGGACGTTATGCCGCTATAATTAGCCGGCGTGCGCCATGGCACGCAGGAAATTGACGAGCCTGTCGCGGTCGGCGGCAAGGCCCTTGTAGTCGAGCTGGTGCGGGTCGAGGCTCATCAATTGTTCAGCGAAGGACGCGGCCAGATGCTGGCGATCATTGCTCCGCGCAAGCACCGCCAGCGGGTCGAGATAGATGCGGATGGTGAACAGGATGTCGCCCGAGACGGGCAGCTTTCTCAAGGTCTGCCGTTCGACGCGGATGAAGGCATGGCCTGATACGTCGCTGCCGGGAAAGCTCGATTGCCCTTCGGCTGCCCTTGCGATGCGCTGCCGATCCGACAACGGGTGATAGAGCGCGCCATCAGCCTGGATCGACCAATTGAAGCGTTCGACCAGCACGGCGAGCTTGTCGAACATGCGCGAGATCAGTTCGGCCATGCGCGTGCCGGGACCGAAATCGGGCACGGGGCCGTGTATCTTGTCGATCGGCTGGCCGAACTTTTCCGTCAGCTTCCATGACGAGGGAAAGCACAGCGAACCCGCCGCGAGCCGCCAGCCGTCTTCGCCGCGCCGCATCAGGATCAGGTCTTCCTGCACAAGTTTTGAGGCAGCGATCAGCGGGTTGTCGCTGGCATTGGCGACGTCGATTGCGCGATTGGTGCCGGTGATGACGCAGTGGCCACCGTCCATGCGATAGGTCTCGGGATAGTTTTCGAGCAGATTCGCGACCAAAAGCTCGAGCACTTCCCGCTGTGCCGCGTGTGTCTCCGACTCGGCGACGAAGACCTTGTCGGGGATTTCCCCATACAGCCTGTCCTTTTCCCTGAGATAGGCATCGAGATGGCCGTCGAGTTCGATCCAATCGCGCGGCTCGGCCTGTTTGAGACCGATGGCGAATGGCTTGGAGCTGCCGTCATAGGGGGTGTGGGTGGGGATCATAGCCAGTGGGGTGGACGCATGCGGCTGGTGTGGAACACGCGTATTATCTCGATCGCATCACCTGCAATCCGATAGGGAATGAGGAACGGCAAACCGGGAACCGACCATTCGCGTATGGCCTGCTCGGACGTTGGCCTGCCAATGGTCGGCCTTTCCCCCAGGAGGGTGATGGCCCGGTCCAGTCGCAGCACGAGCTGAAATGCTGCTTCCTCGCTGTCGGCAGCAATATGCGTTTGCGCCTCGCGTAGATCCCTGATTGCGGCCTTCGTGAGCCGAATCTTCATTTGGCATTCTTAGTGAAGATATCCGGTTCAGGCGGCGGCAGTTCATCCGGGGTTCCCCACGAACGAAGCCACTTCGATGTCGCTTCCCAAGAAATGAATTCGCCGCTTTCGTCGGCCTCGTCGATCGCCTCCTGGATTGCAGCCAGATAGATGCGGCGTTCGGCAAGGTGGGCCTCGACGGCTTCCTTGACGATGAAGGCGCTCGAACGCTGTGTAGACTTGGCGTATTCCTCCAATTCCTGTCTGGTCTCAGGAGGAAGCCGTACGGAAAATGTGCTGCTCGTCATTGTCGTCTCCGCGAACACATATGAGCACAATGTATGCGCCGATCAATGAGAGCGTCAAGCTGTAGCAGCTTAGGTGATTCGCGCCGCAATCAAGCCGCGCAGTGAGTTGCCGACCCAGATTTTTGCGGCGTCACGGAGATCGTTGACGTTCAGCACTGCCTCCACCGCTTCGCCATCCTCGATCTTCTCGCCGCGCAGCACGCCGGCGAGCAGGCCGCAGGCGAGCGGCGGGGTTTTCAGCGGGCCGCCATCGCCGTGATCGACAAAGATGCTGGTGATGGTGCCTTCGCAGATCTCTCCTGCCTCGTTGAGCAGGAGCACCTCATCGGCCTCGTCGCGCGAAAATTCGGCACGGGCGCGATCATAGACGTCGCGGCGCGTGGTCTTGTGGCGGAGCAGCGGATTTGAGGAATTGAGCCTCGTTTCGGCGATCCGCACAGTCCAGATGGTACCAGGCGCAAGCGGCGTGAATGGCTGCGTGGTCACATTGGCGCTGCCATTGGAGGAAAGGGCGAGGCGAACGCGCAAAAGCATGTCGCCGCCAACCGTATGACGCAACGCGTCCTCGACAGATGCCTGGTCGAACGCAAAACCAAGCGCTTCCGCCGACGCCTTGAGCCGCGTCAGATGCCGCGCGCCGCGCAGAAAGCCGGTCTTTGGCTCCCAGCGCATGGTTTCGATCAGCTCGAAGCTGGCACCGTGCCCGTGGCGAAGCGTGCTTTCAAAAGACATTCCGCATACTCCGCTTCCGCAGTCGAATCGAAGACGACGCCGCCGCCGATATTGTAGATGGCCTCGCCGCCCTCGTGCAGCGTGATGGTCCTGATCGCCACGCTGAAACGCATTGTGCCGCCAGGTGCGATCCAGCCGATCGCGCCGCAATAGACGTCGCGCGGCACAGTTTCCAGCTCGCGCAGGATCTCCATCGCCCGGATTTTCGGCGCGCCGGTGATCGAGCCGCAGGGAAACAGCGCGGCAAAGACCCGCTCGATGGAAAGTCCCGGCAAAAGCTTGGCCCGCACGCGGCTGACCATCTGGTGCACGGTCGGGTAGCTCTCGATGCGGAACAATTCTGGCACGTCGAGCGTGCCGACCTCGCTGATCAGCGAAATGTCGTTGCGCAGCAGGTCGACGATCATGCGGTTTTCGGCCTGGTTCTTCTCGTCGTTGCGCAGGAAGTCCCTGAGCTGCGCATCCTCCTCAGGCGTCTTGCCGCGCGGAGCTGTGCCCTTCATCGGATGGGTCTCGATCCAGCCTTCGCTGTCGATCTCGAAGAACAGTTCTGGCGAGCGCGACAGCACCACCGGGCCGCCGAGCGAGACCAGCGCGCCATACTTCACCGGCTGGCGTGCGATCAGCGCATCGAAAGCGTCGAGCGCTGCGCCGGACCATTGCGCATGCACCGGGAAGGTCAGGTTCCCCTGGTAGCAGTCGCCCTGGCGCAGATGCTGGTGCAGGCGTTCGAACCGGCGCGCGTAATCGGCTTGCGACCACGTCGCGCGGGCATCGAAGATCGGCCCGTTGGTGGCGGGCTCGCGCGAGGGCGTACGGTCGCGGTCAGACGGCTGGTCGAACACGCCGAGGCAGATCAGCGGCGTGCGCCGCCCTTCGGGCAAAAGCGGACGAAGCTTCGGCTCAAGCAGGTAGCCGGCCTCATAGGAAAAATAGCCGGCGAGCCATTTGCCTTGTTCGTGCGCCTTCTGGGCGGCCTGCAAGGCAGGAAAAAAGTCCGCCGCGTCATGCGCGACAATGACCTCGCGCGGTGCCTCGAACAGCACCTCGCGGCCGGCGGGGTCGTCCCTAAACAGGACGAATGGAGAAGCAAGATCAGCCATGATTTCAGCGTGCCTGGGAACGTGCCGGGCTCAGTCCAGCGCTTCCAGTTCGTCGATGAGGTTGCCGATGACGGCAAGACCCTTCTGCCAGAAGGCCGGGTCGGTGGCGTCGAGCCCGAACGGCTTCAGAAGCTCCGAGTGATGCTTGGTGCCACCGGCGCGCAGCATCTCGAAATACTTCTCCTGAAAGCCGCTCTCGGCATTCTGGTAGACCGCGTAAAGCGAGTTCACCAGGCAGTCGCCGAAGGCGTAGGCATAGACGTAGAAGGGCGAATGGATGAAGTGCGGGATGTAGGACCAGAACACCTCGTAGCCGTCGCGCAGCTTGATCGCCGGTCCCAGGCTCTCAGCCTGCACTTCGAGCCAGAACTGGCCGAGCTGGTCGGAGGTGAGTTCGCCATTCTTGCGCTCGGAATGCACCTTGCGCTCGAATTCGTAGAAGGCGATCTGGCGCACGACAGTGTTGATCATGTCCTCGACCTTCTGGGCCAGCATCGCCTTGCGCTCGCGCTTGTCGGTGGTGCGGTCGAGCAGCGAGCGGAAGGTCAGCATTTCGCCGAACACACTTGCCGTTTCGGCCAGCGTCAGCGGCGTCGAGGCCATCAGCGCGCCCTGGCCGGCGGCCAGCACCTGGTGCACGCCGTGGCCAAGCTCGTGGGCAAGGGTCATGACGTCGCGCGGCTTGCCCATGTAGTTGAGCAGGACGTAAGGGTGTGCGGAAGGCACGGTCGGATGCGCGAAGGCGCCCGGCGCCTTGCCGGGACGCACGGGCGCGTCGATCCAGCGGCGGTCGAAGAAGTCGCGGGCGATCTCGGCCATCTCGGGCGAGAAACTGCCGTAGGCAGTCAGCACCGTGTCCTTGGCTTCGTCCCAGCCAATGACCGCCTGCGGGGTCTCTGGCAGCGGCGCGTTGCGATCCCAGTGGTTCATCACGTCGACGCCCAGCCACTTGGCCTTCATCGCGTAATAGCGGTGCGACAGGCGCGGATAGGCCTCGCGAACGGCGGCAGCGAGCGCGTCGACGACTTCGCGCTCGACGCGGTTGGCGAGATGGCGGGAGTCGGCGATGTCTTCGAAGCCGCGCCAGCGGTCGGAAATCTCCTTGTCCTTGGACAAGGTGTTGGTGATCAGCGTGAAGACGCGCAGGTTCTTGCGGAAGGTCGCAGCCAGCGCCTCGGACGCTGCCTTGCGGACCTCACCATCGGGGTCCTGGAGTTTGTTCAGCGCCGGCTCGAGCGTCAGTTCCTCGCCGCCGATGTCGAAGCGCAAATCGGACATCGTCTCGTCGAACAGCCGGTTCCAGGCGCCGCGCCCGGTGATCGACTTCTCGTGGAACAGCTGCTCGATGCGGTCTTCGAGCTGGTAGGGTTTGTCCTTGCGCAGGTCGAGCACCCAGGGCCGGTAGTGGCCGAAGGCCGGATCGGTATCGAGCGCGTTGAGGATCAGTGCGTCGTCGACGAGGTTGAGTTCGAGCGCGAAGAACAAAAGATGCGCGCTCGCATCGGTCATCTTTTCCTGGACGTCGCCGTAGAGCTTGGCGCGCTTGGGGTCGGAGGTGTCGCCGGCATAGACCAGCCCGGCATAAGAGACCACGCGCCCGACAAGTTCTTCCAGCGCCTCATAGGTTCGCATCGCCTCGCCAAGCTTGCCTGCGGCACCACGCCCGGCTTCGACCGCAAGCGTGCCTTTCCAGCGGTTCTCGAAGGCGACCGCATCGACCGAGGCCTTTTCGAGGTCGCGGACAAGCTCAGGCGCGTCCATGCCTGAATAAAGGTCTGCAAGATTCCATTCGGGCAGTTCGCCAAGCCCTGCCGCGCTCCCGGCGGAGGCGGTGGCTGACATCTCTTGCCCGGAATTCCAACGCATTGCGTCTTCCTCTTCACTTACCTGTACCGGGTCGTTCAAATCATAAGGGATTCGTTCACCGGCTTTTTTGAAACCTTATTTAGAACCCTGTGCCAGGATGATCCACATCCAAACAGCAGCTACGGGCATATTCCGGACATTCATGGCAGGTTCGATTCTCATAGTCGATGACGATCCCGTGCAACGGCGCCTTGTCGACGCGGCGGTGACGAAATTCGGCCACACCTCTCTCGTTGCGGATGGCGGCGAGGCGGCGTTGCTCGTGCTCGACGGCCCGAGCGGCGGCGACATCGGCGTGATCATCCTCGACCTGTCCATGCCTGGCCTCGACGGCATCGGCGTGCTCAAGGCGATGCGCGAACGCGGCATCGCCATTCCTGTCATCGTCCAGACGGCGCAGGGCGGCATCGAGACCGTGGTCTCGGCGATGCGCAACGGCGCCTTCGATTTCGTCGTCAAGCCGGCCTCGCCGGACAAGCTCCAGGCCGCCATCGCCAACGCGCTCAAGGTCGAAGCCGTCGGGGGCGAGGTGCGGCGCACCGCCCGGCGCGGCAGCGGCTTGCTCACCTTCCGCGACATGATCACCCGAAGCCCGGCGATGGACCGCGTCATCCGGCTCGGCCAGAAGGCGTCGGCATCGAACATCCCGATCCTGATCGAGGGCGAATCCGGCGTCGGCAAGGAACTCGTGGCGCGTGCCATCCAGGGCTCCGGCGACCGGCGCTCGAAGCCCTTCGTCACAGTCAACTGCGGCGCCATCCCCGACAATCTTGTCGAAAGTATCCTGTTTGGCCATGAGAAGGGCTCGTTCACCGGCGCAACCGACAAGCATCCGGGCAAGTTCGTCGAAGCCAACAAGGGAACCTTGTTCCTCGACGAGATCGGCGACCTGCCGCTCGACGTGCAGGTCAAGCTGTTGCGCGCCGTGCAGGAAGGCGAGGTCGATCCCGTTGGCGGCCGCTCGACGGTCAAGGTCGACATCCGGCTGATTTCGGCGACGCACCGCAATCTTCTGCAGCAGGTCAAGGACGGCAAATTCCGCGAGGACCTGTTTTACCGCCTCAACGTCTATCCGATCTTCGTGCCGCCGCTGCGCGAGCGCCGTGACGACATTCCGCTGCTCGTCAGCCATTTCATTTCCCGCGTCGCCCCGGCAAGCCCGCATGGCAGGATTCCGATGATCTCGGAAAATGCCCTGGCATTGCTTCAGGCCTATGACTGGCCGGGCAATATCCGCCAGCTTGAAAACGCCATCTTCCGTGCTTGCGTGCTGTCTGAAGGCGACGTGCTCACCGAAGACGAGTTCCCGCAGATCCGCGCCCAGGTCGAAGGCGTTGTCGACCTTGGCGGCGATGCGGCGCCTGCCGCTGCGGACATGGCTGCCGAAAGGTCTTCCCCTGCGGCTCCGGCCTTGTCATCGGCCCCGGAACGAACCCGGCCGGGCATGCTGCGGGCGCTCGACGAACGTGGCAATGTCCGCGCGCTCGCCGATGTCGAGTTCGAGATGATCCGGCTCGCCATCGAGCATTATAATGGCCAGATGAGCGAAGTCGCGCGGCGCCTGGGAATCGGCCGCTCGACGCTGTACCGCAAGCTTAAGGAATACGGAATTGATCCCGAGACCGGGCGAGCCGAGCGACTCGCTTCCTGATATTTTCTTCATCGAATTTCGAATTAAAGCTTGTGTGTCGCTTGCGGGCCGCAGGATTCTACAGTCGCGGGCACATCTGTTCAGTGCGGTTTTCGTGGTTTAAACCAGCGGTTTACCATGAAAATGCACGTTTCCTTTTTGCTTGGATATCGCCATGGTGTCACCGCATTTCGCCTTCAATAATCAGTGATTAACCATTAGGATCGATATTCGGACGCGAATCCGTAAGCGTGTCCGGGCTTCAAATCCGGGGACAGATGGCAGCCTAACAGGGCCTTTTGATTTGAACAGGATCGAGAACACCGAAGGGCGTCACTCGAAATCGAACGTTTTGCAAAAGTGGCTTACAGCCACGGTGCTGGCTTTTGGTTTCCTGACAGCTTCCCAGGTCACCGCCTCCGCCGAGACGCGGACCCTCAAGCTTTTCTACACCCACACGGGCGAGAAGGCTGAGATTACGTTCAAGCGCAACGGCAGATACGATGCTGCAGGGCTGAAGAAGCTCAACCAGTTCCTGCGCGATTGGCGTCGCAACGAGCCGACCAAGATGGACCCGCGTCTGTTCGACGTCGTCTGGGAATCCTACCGCTCAGTCGGGGCTAGCGGCTATATCAGCGTCGTTTCCGCCTATCGTTCGCCTGCGACCAATTCGCTGCTGCGCAGCCGTTCGAACGGCGTTGCCGAAAAAAGCCAGCACATGCTCGGCAAGGCGATGGACTTCTACATTCCCGGTGTCCCGCTCAAGAAGCTGCGTGATGCGGGCCTGCGCGTCCAGGCCGGCGGCGTCGGCTATTATCCGCGTTCCGGTTCGCCCTTCGTCCATATGGATGTCGGCAATGTGCGCCATTGGCCGCGCATGAGCCGCCAGGAACTTGTCGCCGTGTTCCCTTCCGGCAAGACGCTGCATGTGCCGAGCGACGGCAAGCCGCTGCCTGGCTTCGAGCAGGCGCTTGCTTCTTATCAGGCACGCAAGAGCAGCGGCGATCTGGTCATGGCCAGCGCTTCGCCTGCCAAGCGCGGCGGCCTGTTTGCCGCACTGTTTGGCGGCGGCGGTGCCGACGAGGAAGAAGATACCGGCGAGAGCACGATTGCGGCGGTTGCCCCCAAAAGGGCGCCGACCCAGGTCGTAGCATCCGCACCAGCCGCCAAGTCGCAGCCAGGCATCCAGATCGTTTCGCCTGAGAATGCCCAGCGCGCCGAGCTGCCGCAGGTGGCCGACCAGGCACCTGCCGAGCAGGCGCCCGAGACCATCATCGCGGCCCTTCCGGCACGCAGCGTGCCGCTGCCAGGTGTCGCTCCCCGGCCGCAAGCCGAGGTCGTCTCGGCGACCGCAGAGAATGTGCCGTTCGGTGCGGCATCCGCTCCGCTTGCCGAAGCCGCGCAGCCCACTGCGGTCGAGCAACAGATCGCTGCCAATGTGCCGCTGCCGACCTGGCGTCCGAACCACACGCCGCCGGCCGAACTCAAGCCTGAGGACCAGAGCGTGCTGATGGCGCTTGCCTCGACCGATGACGCGCCAGCCGTCGTCAGCGTTTCCAACGCTCCGCTGCCCTCGGCGCGTCCGCAGGACATGACGGTCGAAGCTGCCTTGGCTGCTGCCAACGACATTCCGACAGAAGACGAGGGCGTGCAGGCCGAACTCGAAGTTGCCGCCTTGGCGCCTCGGCTGGAGCAACGTTCAGTCTTTGATCAGCCGGAAGCTGTGGCTGTTGCCACGCCCAAGAGCGCGATCGCCACGGCCTCGGCCGGTACCGATCCTGCGGCGGCCATCGGCGGCAACGTCAAGACCACGCGCAAGTCGGCACGGCCTCTCGCTCAGGAAGCCAAGCCCGAACCCAAGGCCGTTGTCGTTGCCGCGGCCCCTGATGCCGCACGCTGGGCGCTGCGCAGCGGCGCGCAGGTCGTCACGGTCACGACCAACACCAAGGCGCCGGGCTTTGCCTACAATATGGTGCGCACCGCGCCGAAGGAGGTCTACACAGCCGGCTTCCAGCAGGGCAGCCAGGCGACCGAAGCTCACCGCTTCTCGGGAAGTGCCGTCAAGTTCCTCTCGGTCGCTCGTTTCGCGACGAACTGATCGACAAACCGAACAACAAAAAAGCCGCGCTGGGCAACCCGCGCGGCTTTTTCGTTTTTAGATGGCGTTGGTGAGGGCTGCGCCTCAATTCTTGCGCAGCTTGTTCGCCTCGGCGGCGAGTGCCTCGATGCCGGCCCAGTCGCCCGCCTTGACCATGTCGTCGGGCGCGACCCACGAGCCGCCAACGCACACGACGTTGGGCAGGCTGAGATAGTCCTTGGCGTTCTTCGCCGAGATGCCGCCGGTCGGGCAGAACTTCACGTCGGCGATCGGCGAGGCCAAAGCCTTGAGGAAGGGCGCGCCGCCGGCCTGTTCGGCGGGGAAGAATTTCAGGAAGTCGAGGCCGGCCTCGCGCGCCGCCATGATCTCGCCCGGGGTGATGGTGCCCGGCAGCAGCGGCACCTCGCTGTTGGCTGCGTGGGCAATCAGCTCGCGGGTGAGGCCGGGGCTGACGATGAATTTCGAGCCGGCGGCAACAGCTTCGTCGAACTGGCGGGCGTTCAGGACGGTGCCGGCACCGACGATGCAATCCTCGACCTCGGCGGCGACGCGGCGGATCGATTCCAGCGCTTCATCTGTCCGCAACGTGATTTCGATTGCCTTGAGGCCGCCGCGTGCCAGCGCGCGTGCAAGCGGCACGGCGTCTGCGGCGCGCTCGATCTTCAGCACCGGTATGACTGGCTGGCCATCCAGCAGAGCAAGCAGTTTTTGGGTTTTGCTGGTCATGGCATTCGCTCCATTGTCAATTTTCAACCGATTTAACAGACCGTGCATTTCAAGTCCACGAAACCGGCAGCGACATGGTGTTGCGGGCGCCGCCCGACCTGCCGCGCGGCACTCTACGATCCGCCGAAAAGCCGCGCCAGCCAAGCTTTCAGCCTCGACCAAAATCCGCCTGCCGGTCGCATCGCCTTGTTGAGGGCGGCCTGCGTGAGTTCGCCGGCAATGCCATCAGCGGCAAGGCCGTGATCTCTCTGGAACTTCTTGACCGCAGCCGCCGTGCCCGGACCGAAGATGCCGTCCGTGTCGACCGAGTAGCCCAGGGCGACGAGCGTTTCCTGAAGCTCGGTCACCAACTCGCCGCGCGAGCCGACCGTCATCAGCCGGTCGCCGGGGCCAGGGCCGTCGATCTGGCGCTGGTATGCCTCCGCCAGCTTGAGGTGATAGGCGTTCTTGCGGAAGCCGGGGCCGTTGTAGCCGTGGCCGACTGCCTCCCAGTCATGCCCGTTGAGCGCGTCGGTGAGGCCTGCCTTTTCGATGTAACGCGCCATCAATCGCGCCTGGCCGGCGGCGCCCGAACGCGCCTCGTTGACCAGCCCGTCGACATTGTCGAAGCCGAGCCATAGCCAATGCGCGCCCATCACCTGGCCGAGGCCCCACGAGGTCGACTCAAAGGCCGCCTGGTGGTCGATTTCAGCTGCCTGTTCGAGCATCTGCCAGCGTGCCGCCTGGGCGCGCGGGTTGGCGACCGCGCCTGCCGTCGGCGAGGCAAGGCCAGCCGCCCGCGCCCTGTCTTGCTTGTCGCCGGAAAGCCTGCGGTCGAAATAATGGCCCTCGAAGCGGATCAGCGGCTCGTTTCGGCCATCGATCTTGGCAAACACCTGGCCAGCACTCTCGATTTCGGCGATGGCAAGCAATGCCGCCGGTTCGAGCCCGAACTCCCTGGCCGCCTTTTCGATTTCCGTTGCCGTCTGCTTGCTGAACATGCGCCTGGCACTCCCTTTCGTCGGTGCGATTGTCGCCCGACTTTGGCAGGCGTGGATAAATATATTTGCATCCGGTCCGTTATGGCCGTCATGACGAATCAGGAACTATCTGTAATCGTTTGGCTTTCCGCATTGCATTGAAAATTGCGAGCCAAGGCGCTAGGGGCTCTCGCCATGAATCTTTCCACGCCTGAGCCCCGTTTCCGCGTTGCCGCCCTCTACCGCTTCTGTCGACTCGAGGGTTTCGAAGCCTTGCGCGCGCCGATCGCCGCCTTCTGCTGCGCCCGTGGTATCAAGGGCACTCTGCTGCTCGCCCGCGAAGGCATCAACGGTACTGTCGCTGGCACAAAAGAGGCGATCGCCGAACTGATCGCCCATCTCGAAGCCATGCCTGAGTTCACCGGGCTCGAGGTCAAGTACAGCGCAGCCGACGAAATGCCGTTCCACCGCATGAAGGTGCGGCTCAAGAGCGAGATCGTCACCATGGGGGTCGAGGGCATCGACCCGCTCGCCAGTGTTGGCGCCTATGTCGAGCCTGATGCGTGGAACGCGCTCATCTCCGATCCCGACACCATCGTTGTCGACACCCGCAACGACTATGAAGTGTCGATCGGCACGTTCTCCGGCGCGGTTGACCCGCAGACCAAGAGTTTCCGCGAGTTCCCGGCCTGGGTCGAAAACCATCGCAGCGAGCTCGAAGGTCGCAAGGTGGCGATGTTCTGCACCGGCGGCATTCGCTGCGAAAAGGCCACCGCCTATGTGAAGTCGCTCGGCATCGACGATGTCTTCCATCTCAAGGGCGGCATCCTCAAATATCTCGAAGAGGTGCCGGCCGAAGAGAGCCTGTGGCAAGGCGAGTGCTTCGTCTTCGACGAGCGCGTGTCGGTTTCCCATGGCCTGGCCGTCGGCGAAGCCGAGCTGTGCCGCGCCTGCCGGCATCCGCTGATGCCGGAAGAGCTGTTGTCGCCGAAATTTGTATCGGGCGTTTCGTGCCCGCATTGCCATGACGCCCGCAGCGAAGAGGACCGCGCCCGCTACGCCGAGCGCCACAAGCAGGTCGAGCTCGCCGAAAAACGCGGCACATCACCTCACATCGGCAGTTAACCTTCGGCCTCCGACGGCCTCGCCAAATTGGCTGATGTCATTGTAATGTCGCCTTCGTCCGCCTACCTCACGGCGACCCGTCATTCCCAACCGGAGGCACCCATGTTCGATCCCAAGAAGCTGCTCGACGATCTCCTCGGCTCCACGATCCCCGGCACCGGTTCCACCGTGCGCGACAAGGCAGGGCAGGCGACCCAACTCGCCAAGGACAATCCGCTCGCCGCAGGCGCACTGGTCGCCGTGCTGCTTGGCACCGGCACCGGCCGCCAGGTCGCGGGCACCGCACTCAAGGTCGGCGGTCTCGCCGCAATCGGTGGCCTCGCCTATAAAGCCTACCAGAACTACAAGGCCGGCAATGCGCCCGATGCCACTGCCGCCGCCCCTAATGCCGAGCCGCAGCTGCTGCCGCCACCGGCGGATAATTCTTTCCATCCAGCCCAGGCACCGCAGGGCGAGACCGAATTCGCGCTGACGCTGATCCGCGCCATGATCGCGGCCGCCAAGGCCGACGGCCACATCGACGACGCCGAGCGCAAGAAGATCGGCGACAGGCTCAGCCTGTCGGGCATCGGTTCGGAGGCTGCGCAGTTTCTGCAGGCTGAACTCGATGCGCCGCTGGACCTCGACGCGATCGTCGCCGCCGCGCAGACCGATGCGCAGAAGGTCGAGCTCTACACCGCCTCGCGCCTCGCGATCGATCCCGACACCCGCGCCGAGCGCGGTTATCTCGATCTGCTCGCCGGCCGGCTCCAGCTGCCGGACGCGCTGGTCGACCACGTCGAGGCAACCATTTCGAGCATCAAGGTGCCGGTCGAGGCCTCAGCCAATCCGCAGGTCAATCCGCGCTGGTAGCGGTTGCGGGGCGGGGTGCCGAAAGCCGCTAAAAGGCGGTTTTTCGCGTTAAGGATTTGTTAACCGACCAGGCGCATCCTTTTCTCATTCGGATCGGCTCTCCTCCTCCCAAGCACGGTTCGATTTAAAACTGGGCGGTCGCCAATGACCGCCCTTTTTGTGTGGCTTTTCTCGACATCACCTCATGCATTATCAAGCAAAACCAAGCTGGTTTTGCTTCGAGCGGCGCTCTAGAATTGAAGCCGCTACGAAGGATCGTCCGCCGGCGATTGCTCATGTGCGGGGGAGGGCTTCATCATGGCAAGCAACAGGGTCGCTGTGGTCACAGGTGCCGGCAAGGGCATCGGCAAGGCGGTGGCGACCGCATTGCTCCACGATGGCTGGAACACTGTTTTTTGCGGCCGCAGCAAGCATGTGCTGGATGAAGCGATCCGCGACGCCGGCAAGACCGACGCCAAGGCGCTGGCCGTCGTTTGCGACGTCACCAGGCCCGAGCAGGTCGACGACATGTTCGAGACCATCAGCGAGGCCTTCGGCCGGGTCGATCTGCTCTTCAACAATGCCGGCATGGGCTACAAGGCGTCGACCATCGACGAGATCCCGGTCGAAGCCTGGCACGAGGTCGTCGCTGTCAATCTCACCGGCACATTCCTGTGTTCACGTGCGGCCTTCGCCGCGATGCGCAGACAGGAGCCGATGGGTGGCCGCATCATCAACAACGGCTCCGTCTCCGCCCATGCGCCGCGCCCCGGATCGGTGCCCTATACGGCCACCAAACACGCCATCACCGGCCTCACCAAGACGCTGGCGCTCGATGGCCGACCCTTCGACATCGCCTGTGGCCAGATCGACATCGGCAACGCGCTGACCGAGATGGCGGTGCCCATGACAATCGGCGTGCAGCAGGCCGACGGCTCGATCGCGGCGGAGGCGGTGATGGACGTTGCCCGTGTCGCCGAGGCGGTGGTCTACATGGCCAGCCTGCCGCTCGACGCCAACGTGCTGTTCATGACCGTGATGGCGACCAAGATGCCGTATGTCGGGCGCGGGTGAAGCGCCCGGTCACTTCGCCAAAAACGCCTCGATGCGCTCCAGCGCGCGCAGGATGTTTTCTTCGGAGTTGGCGTAAGACAGCCTGATATAGCCTTCGCCAAGGATGCCGAAGTCCGGTCCGCCGATCAGGGCCACTCCGGCTTCCTCCAGCAGTGCCGAGGCGAGCTTCTTGGCTTTCCAGCCGGTCTTTTCGACGTTGGGGAAGGCATAGAAGGCACCCTTCGGCGTGATGCAGGAAATGCCAGGAATCGTATTCAGCCCTTCGACGACAATCTTGCGGCGCCTGTCGAAGGCCCGCATCATCTTGTCGACGTCGTCTTGCGGGCCGTCGATCGCGGCGATGCCGGCAAACTGGCTCGGCGCGTTGACGCATGACCAGCAATTGACAGCGAGCTTGCGCACCTTGTCGTAGAGATTGCCGCTTTCCGGTCCATTCGGCCAGATCGACCAGCCCATGCGCCAGCCGGTCATCGCCCAGGTCTTGGACCATCCGTTGAGCACGATCAGCCTGTCGCGGATTTCAGGAAAGCTCAGCAGCGAGGTGTGTTGCTCGCCGTCATAGGTCATGACGTCGTAGATTTCGTCCGACATAACAGCGACATGCGGATGGGCTTCCAGCCCCTTGACCAGCTTGGCGATCTCCATGCGCGGCGTTACCCCACCTGTCGGGTTGGCGGGTGAATTGAGGATCAAAAGCCGCGTCCTGGGCGTGATCAGCGAAAGCGTTTCCTCGGCCGAAAAGGCAAAGCCATTGGTCTCGCGCATCGGCACCGGCACCGGGGTTGCTCCAGTGAACTCGATCATCGAGCGATAGATCGGAAAGCCGGGGTCGGGATAGAGGATCTCCGTGCCCGGCTCGCCGAACATCAGGATCGCGGCGAACATCGTCGGCTTGCCGCCCGGCATGATCATCACGCTTTCGGGCGACACTTCGACGCCTGTCGTCGTCAGCGTTCGCCGCACCACCGCCTCGCGTGTCGCCAAAAGGCCGTTGGCGGGTGTGTAGCCGTGATGGCCGTCGCGCAATGCCTTGATCGCCGCTTCGACGATATGCTCGGGCGTACGGAAATCCGGCTGGCCGATGCCGAGATTGACGATGTCGCGCCCCTCATGGAGAAGTGCCGTGGCGCGGGCCAGAACGGCAAATGCGTTTTCTTCGCCGAGGCGGTCGAAGGCGGCAACCGTTTGGAGCATTCCGGCAATCCGTCTGGTTCTTTCGGTGACTTTGTATTTTTGCGAGGGTCGAAGCGGCCATGTCAAACGAATTGGAGAGATCGTTGACCGACAATCTGCAGGACTGGAAGCCGCGCCCGCGCCCCGAGCGCATCGTGCTCGACGGACGTTACGTCTGCCTCGAACCGCTCGATGCGGCAAAACACGGTGAACGGCTGTTCGATATGGCGACCGCCGAGGATGCCGAGGGCCGCTTCCGCTGGCTGTTCGACACCAAGCCGCAGACCCGCGCCGCGTTCCAGCCCTGGCTCGACAAGTCGGCGGCGAGCGAGGATCCGCTGTTTTTCGTCGTCATCGACAAGGCGAGCGGCAAGATGGCCGGACGCCAGACGCTGATGCGCATCGATCCGGCCCACGGCGTCATCGAGATCGGCAACATCTACTGGAGCGATGTCATCTCCCGCAAGCCGGCGGCGACCGAGGCGCAGTTCCTGTTTGCGCGCTACATCTTCGAGCTCGGCTATCGCCGCTACGAATGGAAGTGCAACAACGGCAACGAGCCGTCCAAGCGTGCCGCTGAACGTTTCGGCTTCAAGTTCGAGGGCATCTTCCGCCAGCACATGGTCGCCAAGGGCGAAAACCGCGACACGGCATGGTATTCGATCATCGACAAGGAATGGCCGGCACTGAAGCAAGCCTACGAAGCCTGGCTCGATCCTGCGAATTTCGACGCCGCAGGCCAGCAGAAACGCAAGCTTGAGGATTTCCGCGCCGAATTCGGTGCCTGACATACCTGCCGGCGTCGGTTGGAACGCGCATGCGACAAAGGAACCGGCGTCGGTGCGTTGGCTGATGGACCGGCGAGCGCTATGACGTTCAGCTTCTCCGGGCCTTGAACCCGCAACATCAGAAATCTGAGGCCTCGCCGATGGACACCAAAACCCGCCAAGCCGCCGTCGCCGCTGCCTGCATCATGATCATTTTCGGCGTTGCCGCGTTCTTCCTGCCGAAGATCATGCTGGCAGTCGGCAATTATTCGACGGTCGCCGCCGGCATCGTTGGGGTGCTCTTCGTGCTCGGATTCTTCGGCGTGTTTTGGCTGCGAGGACGCAGCCAGCGCCGGAACGGCAACTGAATCTATTTTGCCGGCAGCGGTTGTACCGCTTCGGCCAGCGGGATCGTCAACTCCGCGCGCAAGCCGCTGCCGTCGGCCCGGTTCTGGAGCGTCACGTCGCCGCCAAAGCGGCGGGCGATGTTGCGGGCGATCGTCAGACCTAGCCCAAAACCGCCGGTCTGGCGGTTGCGCGAAGCTTCAAGACGGGTAAACGGCCGGAAGATCGTCTCCATCTGGGCCTCGGGAATGCCCGGTCCGGAATCGTCGATGGTCAGCAGGATGCGGCCCGCGTCGCGCGACAAGGCAAGGCGCGCCTTGCCGCCATATTTCACGGCATTGTCGACGAGGTTCATCACGCATCGGCGCAGCGCGATGGCCTGGCCGTAGCAGGTCAGGCCTCGGGCATGGGCGCGGGCGCCGTTGAAAACGACATGCGGATTGCCGTCGGCGATCGAGTCGACAAGCGACCAGAAATCAATCCGCTCGGATGTCTCGCCCTTGGCTTCGAAAGTGGCGAAGTCGAGAACCGAAGCCGAGATCGCCTCGATGTCGGCCAGGTTGTTCATCAGCGCTGTGCGCAACGGAGAATTACGCAGCAGTTCGAGGCGCAGGCGGATGCGCGTCAGCGGAGTCCTCAGATCATGGGCGAGGGCTGCGGCAAGCAGTTCGCGGTCCTCGACATATTCGCGCAGGCGCGACTGCATGGTGTTCACCGCGCGGGCAGCGGATTTGTATTCGCTGCTGCCCCATTCTGGTAGCGGCGGGCTTTTCAGATCCTCGCCGATACGCCGGACGGCACTTTCGAGCGCCCGGTACGGCGCGGTCAGCCGGCGCAGCGCCCACATCGACAGCACAACGACAAGGGCTGCGACCGACCCGTAGAGTGGCAGGCTATCTGCGTTGAGAATGGGACTGAGCGGTGTGGCCTGCATGGTGAAATTGAGCCACTGGCCGTCCTTGAACTCGATCGATGCGACCAAGGTGTCGGAGTTGGTGAAGTCGGAGGACAGGTCGACAAGTTCCTTCTCGACGCTGCCCATGCTCTCGTCTGGTTGTGTCGAATTCTGGCTGGGCCGTGCCTTTGCCGTCTCGCGCCGCACCCGCGCTTCCTCGACGCCGTATTTCGACAACCGGCCAACGATGATGTCTTCGAGCTCGGCCATGTCGTCGTCGGCCGGGATCGACGAGGTGATCGCAGGCTCATCCGACGTGTTAAGTACATGCGGCGGTACCGAAAGTCCGGCGGCTATGCGGGTGCGATCGGCCGGTTGTTCGGCATACATCAGCTTGGTCAGCGACAGCGCCCGGTCGTTGAGCCTGAGCAGGTCAAGCACATTGTTTGACGCGACGCGCTCGCGCGAGACGATGGACAGCGTCGAAACCATGATGGCCAGCAGCCCGGCAATGACGATCAGCAGGACCCAGGCCGGCAGCGACCGCGGCAGGAGCCATCTCATTCGGCTGTTACCTCGGGTACGAATTGATAGCCGCCGCCGCGTACTGTCAGCACCAGCTTGGGTGAACGCGGATCGTCTTCCATCTTGCGCCGCAGGCGGCTGACCAGGATGTCGACGCTGCGGTCGTAGCTATAGTCGCCGTTCTGGTTGGACAGTTCCACCAGTTGCTCGCGACTCAATACACGCTGCGCGCTTCTCACCAATGTGTGGAGCAGGTTGAATTCGGCGGTGGTCAGTTCGACCCGCACGTCGTCGGGCCTGAGCAGCCTGCGCCGTGAAGCATCGAGCGTCCAGCCGGCGAATTTGTAGACCTGGGGCATCGGGCGATGGGCCGCACCCGCGGTGCTCGGCCGACGCAGCACGGCGCGGGCGCGTGCAAGCAATTCGCGGGGGTCGAAGGGCTTCGGCACGTAGTCGTCGGCGCCCATCTCCAACCCGACGACGCGGTCGATCGTCTCGGTCACCGCCGTCAGCATGATGATCGGTATCTTGGAGTGGGTGCGCAGATCGCGGCAGATGTCGAGACCGCTTTTGCCCGGCAGCATGACGTCGAGGATGATCAGGTCGACAGGCGCGCGGCGAAGTGCTGCCTGCATCTCATCGTCGTCGCGGGCCGTCGATACACGCATGCCATGCTTTTGGAAAAATTCCTGAAGCAGGTCGCGGATTTCCTTGTCGTCGTCGACGATCAGAATGTGGGCGTCGGCTTTCAATTCATTTGCTTCCGCTGTTGCGCTGAGTGGGGATCGGCCAGGACCTTGGCAAAATAAGGTCCTGGCGCTGATTTGACCAGCGAACGAGGAACGCCGCGCACCGAATTCGGCAGTTACAATCCAGAAACAAAACTCTGCAAAGCGGAAAAATACCCGACAAGTCGATCCGCGATAACAGCCGTGTTGCTTAACCACGGGTTCCGGAAACGACATGCGAAAGCTTGTAACCAGTTCGACGATCGTTCTGCTTGCAGCCTTGTCGCTCGGCGCGACCGGCACCCAGCCGCAATCAAAGGGGACGATCAGCAGAACCGAACGTTGCGACCGGCTGCAACAGCAGTTTGCGTCCGAAATCACCGAACACGCTGAGGCAAAACGGGCCGCCGAAGCGAAAGCTCTTCAGAAAAAGGCGATGAAATTCTGTGCCGGCAAACAGCAGGCCCAGGGCATCCGCGCCTATGCGACAGCACTGAAGATGCTTGGAGTGCAGCCGATCGAACCCTGATCGGCCAACTCAAACCAGGCCCTTGTGCAAAGGAAACCGATTATGAACACCAACAAGACCCTCCTGTCCGCTCTCGGCCTGGCCGTTGCTCTGGCCTTCTCCGCTCCCGTGCTCGGCGTTAGCTCCGCAAGTGCTGCTGGCTACACGGCTCCGGCTGCTGCCGGCGCGACGACCGCGAAAGCACCGACGGTGAAGAAGGTTGCTCATAAGAAGCCGACCCACAAGAAGACCACCAAGAAGCACAAGAAGCACAGCACGACGGCTGCTGCTCCCAAGAAGACCACGATGTAATATTCGACGCCACGCAAGACGTGGTTCGATGAATTCCGCCCTGGCAGCCGCAACTCCAGGGCGGATTTCTTTTGCGCCGAGACAAGGCGTGCGGTTGCAGGCGCGTGCCTGCAAATCATTTCCGGGTAATTGAACGCACCCTAAGCGCTCAGACTTGCCGCCAGCAATGCCAGGCCAAGCAGCATGACGAGTGCCGCGCCGCCGATCTCGATGACATTGTGGACGCGGTTTCCGGCTCGTCCGTCGCCGGCAATCGCCACGGCCCAGTTCTTGGCCGTCACCGCAAGTACCGCCAGCGTCGAGACGGTGATCGCCGTTCCCAGCGCCATGGCGAAGACCGACAGGATGCCACCCATCCATAAGCCGTTGAGGAAAGCGAAGCTGAGCACGATGAGTGCGCCGGAGCAGGGGCGGATGCCGACGGCTGCGACCGCCGACCACGCGGTGCGCCAGTCGAAATGCTTGCCTTCGAGCATCTTGGGGTCCGGCGCATGCGAATGGCCGCAGGTCGAGCAGACTTCGCCAGCGGCGTGAGCGTGGTGGCCATGGTCGTGATGATGCGCGTGGCCATGATGGTCGTGTGAGTGATCATGGCCGCAATTGGCGTGGTCATGGTCATGGTCGTCGTGATCATGCGAATGGGCATGGGCGGCCGACAGGCTGTGAACCGGGGCCGCGCCAGCGAAGCCGAATGCCATCGGCCTGAGCTTCTTCCACAGCAGCCAGGCGCCGAAGGCGGCGATCAGCGCATAGCTCACCGTCTCCAGGAACCAGGTCGCCTTGGTCATCGACACCGACGTGCCGCGCAAAACGAGGAACACCAGCGTCATCAAGACGACGGCGGTGGCGCCCTGAAGGAAAGCCGAGACGAAAGACAGCATGACGCCACGGCGCAACGCCACTTCGTTGGCGAGCATGTAGGACGAGATCACCGCCTTGCCGTGGCCGGGCCCGGCGGCATGGAAAATGCCGTAGGCGAAGGACAGGCCGACAAGCAGCCAGACGCCACCGCTCTGGCCATCGCGCATCGCCTTCAGCGAGCCGGTCAGCGAGCGGTAGAATTGCTGCTGATGCACATTGATCCAGTTGAGCGCACCGGAAAACAGACCGGTCGAAGGCACCACGGCCTCGTTGGTGCCGATGCCAAGGGAACTCTGGGCATGGGCCTGGAGGGCAAAATGGCTGAGCACGTAGCTGAGCGCCAAAAGCGCGAACACCAGGCGGATCGTTATCTTCTTCACTGCATCACCCCTTGGCTTGGCAGTTCAATTCCAGGCGCGTGGCAAAAATCTTGCTCATGTCGGTGCCCGATGGATCGTTGAAGAAAGCCTCGGTCAGCTTGGACTGGTTCTGCGCGAGAGCTTCATCCGGATCGGGGCGGACGACCTGTTTCGTACAGATCGAGGGCAGGTCGGCGACGGTCAGGTTGGAGTCGTCGGTGAAATCGATCGCTGTGTAGAAGGTCGGATCGTAGACGCCGAAATCGATCTTGCCGGCGAGCTTCAGCGGCTCTTTCGGCTCGGTCTCAAACAGGATGATGAGTTGCTGATCCTCGAAATTGGCAATCAGATTGGCCGGCGGCTTCATCGCTATGTCCTTGCCGTCGACGGTGACGACCTGGAAGTAATTGTATTCGCCAATCGACTCGAACACTGTCTTCGACACCTCGGCCAGCTCGGTGTCGTCGAGCTTGAGGTCGGAATTCTTGTCGAATTCCATCAAGACGGTGCTCGAAAACAGGTCGTCGAAACGCCACAGATGCCTGAGCGATTTCACCGTATTGTCGGGATTGAGCACGACATCGAGCCGGGCCTCGGCAAAGACGTGCGGGTGAACGCTTGCCGGCACGGTCATGGCCAGCAAAACCGCCGCAGCTGTCGCCAGCATCGTCGTTGACGTTTTCAGAATCATAACACTGACGGTCCCGCGCTTTGGGTGATGCCGACAATTATCAGAAACCGGGCAAAAGTGGGACGCGTCCCACGATTATGTCGAATGGTCGCTGGGGTTCGTCTTGAACCACTGCACCAGGAAGTCGACGAAGACGCGGATCTTCGCCGGCAGATAGCGGCGATGCGGGTAGACGGCGAAGATGCCGGCACCGCTGAGCAGGCGATCGTCGAGCACCGGCACCAGTCGGCCGGCCTCGATCTCGGGTGCGGCGATGAAGTCGGGCAACATGGCGAAGCCGAGCCCCGCAACTGCCGCCGCACGCGCGGCCATAGGGCTGTTGACTTCCATCGGCCCTGACACCGAGACGGTTATCGCGTCGCCAGTGTCGCTGGCGAACGGCCAGTTCGAGAGATAGCGACCATTGGTGTCGATGATGCAGGGCAAGCCGGCGAGGTCCGCCGGGCGCTTTGGTATGCCGTGCTTTTCGATCAGTTCCGGCGAGGCACAGACCCTGATCCCGAACGGGGCCAGCCGGCGCGCGATCAAGGACGAGTTCTCCAGTCGTGAAATGCGGATCGCCAGGTCGAAGCCCTCCTCGACGAGATCAACGAAACGATCATCGAGATGGATTTCGAGCACGATGTCGGGGTGCGCCTTGGCGAAATCGATCAGCGACTGGCCGATCGGCGCGTCGGCAAAGGTGCGTGGTGCCGACAGCTTGACGCGGCCGCGCACATCGCCAGAGGATTCACGTACCGCATCGGCCAGGCTGTCGACCTCACGGATGATCTCGGAGGCGCGGCGGTAGTAGGTATGACCGGCTTCCGTCAGCGAGAACTGCCTGGTCGTACGGTTGAGCAGCAGCGCGCCGAGCTCGTCTTCGAGCTCGCGTACATATTTGGACAAAAGCGCCTTCGACCGGCCGATCTTGCGCGCGGCGGCCGAAAAGCCTTCGGCCTCGACCACGTCGATGAAGGCGCGCATCCGGGTCAGCGTGTCCATGCGGTCAGTCCTTTGATGCAGTCTTGAGTATCTTGCGTGCGAGCGCAATCAGCGCGAGGTCGCTGCCGGCGGGGCCGAGCAACGACAGGCCGAAGGGCGCGCCGTCGACAGTGCCGATGGGCAGCGTGATCTGCGGGAAACCCGACAGGCCCGACAGGCAAAGCAGCATCAGCGCACGCTCGCGATAGGCCAAAAGCTCGTCATGTGAACCGCTCGCCAGCGGGGCCGGTCCAGGCACCGTCGGCATGACCAGAAAGCCGTCCTCGCCCAGCAAAATACCCAGTTCCTTGCGGAAGGCGTCGCGCCTTGAGATCTCTGCCTGATAGGCAGTCGCCTCAATGCTCGCGCCGAATTCGAAGCGGTCCCTGACGCCGGGCGTAAGGCCACGATCTGCAGACGAGATCCACGCGCCATGCTGCTGCCAGGCCTCGTAGGCCTGGATCTTGCGGAAGCACCAGTAGAGTTCGTCGGGCGAGAAGGTGAGGGGCACTGCATCGGCAATCGTACCGAGAGCGCTCTCGGCCTGCCCGCGCATCCGCTTGTACTCGGCTGCCTCGGCAGGGCCTGTTGGCAATTGGTCGAGCCAGTCGAGCGCCAGCGGCCGGTCGAGCGCGCCGCGATGGGCGTCCTTGCCGATCAAAAGCTTCGCCACCTTCTCGTAGGTGTCGATGTCTTTTGCGAACCAGCCGAAAGTGTCGAGGCTGGGCGAGAGCTTCATGGCGCCGTCGAGCGAAATCAGGCGGTGGGTCGTTCGCAGGCCGATCAGCCCGCAAAAGCTGGCCGGTGCCCGGATCGAGCCGCCGGTGTCGGAACCTACCGCAATGTCGGCAAGCTTGCCGGCCACCGCCGCAGCCGAACCCGACGACGAGCCCCCGGTTACGCGGTCGGGTGCCGCCGGATTGACCGGGTAGGGATAATGCGCGTTTTGCCCCATCAGCGAGAAGGCAAGTTCGTCGGTCTGGGTCTTGCCGGCGAATCGCGCGCCCGCGTCGAGAAGCACTTGGATCGAGCTTGCCGTTTTGGGGGCCGGATGAGCGCTCGCGGCCCTTTGCAGGTTGCCGCAGCCGGTTGCATAGCCGGCGACATCATAGATGTCCTTGACGGCCAGCCGCAGTCCCGCCAAGTTGCCGGATTCCGCATTTGGAACAGGCACTTGAGGCAGGTCGAGAAACGCATTGAAAGGGCCGGACGTGCCAGTCATTGTTCGAAGCCTGTTTACGATGTCCGCAGCATTGTTCGACGTTTGAATTTTTTCAACCCACTATGAGATTTTAATTGATTGTGACAGTCGCGGTGCATATATCCCCGCTTGCCCAAAGTCGCACGTGCCTGTGGGTGTCCGCCGATCCCTCGAATGGCGAGGAAATCGGTAAGGTAACTGGAGCTAACCCCTCCAGTCGGTTCAGCGGCCAACCGCCAAATCGAGGACACCTTGAAGCAACGACGGTGCGGGCCTTTCTGGTTCTCTTCCGGCTGTCCAAAAGCCGGGGTTACTGAAGAGGCACACCTTCATTGCCGGCAGTGCGGAACGGGTTCTCCCATTTCCAAGCCAAGGCAGACAAAGCGAACCGAAGCCGGGCTGGCCTAGGTTCATCGCCGCGTGAAGCGCATTTATGGTTCCAGGGTCTCCACAGGCTGGTTCCATCAAATAGCGGTCATGTCTTTGTCCACCGTGGGATACCGCGGCCGGGAACGGTCGTCCCACAGCTTGATGATTCTGCGCGGCAGGACCGCGCGATGGAGAGACCTATGGCCACTCAGCGCATCCTCGACTTCCTCGCCACCCGACGCCCGTCCGGCCCCTGCCTCGTCGTCGACCTCGATGTCGTGCGCGACAATTTCCGCGCCTTCGAAAAGGCCATGCCGGAATCCAAGATCTATTACGCGGTGAAGGCAAACCCGGCACCTGAGATCCTGCGCCTGCTTGCTGGCATGGGCTCGTCCTTCGACACCGCTTCGGTCGCCGAAGTCGAAATGGCCATGGATGCCGGCGCGCCGGCCGAGCGCATTTCCTTCGGCAACACCATCAAGAAGGAGCGCGATATCGCGCGTGCTTTCGCGCTCGGCATCCGCCTGTTTGCCGTCGATAGCGTCGAAGAGGTGGAGAAGATCGCGCGTGCCGCTCCCGGCGCCCGCGTGTTCTGCCGTGTCCTGACCGATGGCGAAGGTGCCGAATGGCCTTTGTCGCGCAAGTTCGGCTGCGTGCCGCCAATGGCCGTCGACGTGCTGCGCCGTGCCAAGTCGCTCGGGCTCGACGCCTATGGCGTGTCGTTCCATGTCGGTTCGCAGCAGGTCGATCTCTCGGCCTGGGACCGCGCTCTGGCCGACGCCAAGCAGGTGTTCGCAGCTCTTGCCGCGGAAGGCATCACGCTTGGCATGGTCAATATGGGCGGTGGCTTCCCGACGCGCTATCTGCGCGACGTGCCGGCAGCCCAGGCCTACGGCCAGGCGATCTTTGAGGCGCTCTCCAAGCACTTCGGCAACAACATTCCCGAGACGATCATCGAGCCGGGTCGTGGCATGGTCGGCAATGCCGGTGTCATCAAGTCCGAGGTCGTTTTGATTTCGAAGAAGGCCGACAACGACAATGTGCGCTGGGTGTTCCTCGACATCGGCAAGTTCGGCGGTCTCGCCGAGACGATGGACGAAGCCATCCGCTACCCGATCGTGACGGCGCGTGATGCCGATGAGAAGTCGCCTTGCGTGCTCGCTGGCCCGACCTGCGACTCGGCCGACGTCATGTACGAAAAGACGCCGTACCCGCTGCCCTTGTCGCTGACCATCGGCGACGAGGTGCTGATCGAGGGCACCGGCGCGTATACGACGACCTACTCTTCGGTCGCCTTCAACGGCTTCGAGCCTCTCCGATCCTACGTGATCTGACGGCTCGTTAGAGCCGATCAGATCATCCCGGCGCGGGCGCATCGGCGCCCGCACGGGCTCGCTTGTGGAACAGTTCTCCGCTCGTGAAGGATCGCGGACATGCATATCGAAAAAGAAATCACCAACTCCTCATCCGACTTCACCATCGTGGCTGAAACCTTTGCCGACGTTGCGCCGCGCGAAGCGCTGCTCGATCGTGCCATGGGCCTCAAGCGGCGCAAGAAGTCGTCGGAGAAGCTGCGGCGGGGCCGTCGCCCCTCCGAGGGCCTGGCGCTGATCGCGCGCAATGCCGAGGGCTCGGTCGTCGGTACGGTCCGGCTGTGGGACGTGCGCCTGGGCGAGGGCGGTCCGGCGGCATTGCTGCTTGGGCCGCTCGCTGTCGATCCGTCGATGAAGAGCGGCGGCATCGGTTCGGCGCTGATGCGCCAGGCGATTGCCGAAGCTGGCCGTCTTGGCCACAGCGCCATCCTTCTGGTCGGCGACGCGCCTTATTATGCGCGCTTCGGCTTCTCGGCCGAAAAGACCGGTTTTCTGGCGATGCCCGGACCTTACGAGCGCGACCGCTTCCTGGCGCTCGAACTTGTGCCGGGCGCGCTTGATGGCACCCGGGGCGTGCTGAAGGCCGCCGGTCGCAAGCTAAAGGCCGAACGCGCGCGCCTCGCCGCCTGATCGGAGGCCGGGATTTGTGACATCAATCCCAAGCCAATCTGCGGCTTGGGGCCGGTGGAAAACAGGTTGGCGACAGCGCCATTGCTGTATCCAAGGAGCAATCCAACGATGGCTGCTTCGGTAGGTGCGGGCGCGGAGCTCGCGGCCGATCCCCGTCGCGCTCTCCGAAGAAACCGCAGCCGGTTAGAAGTGCCGCGCAGAGCATTGCCGTCACCACTGCTGAGAGGCGTCGTTTCACTTTCATACTCCAACGTCGGGCTTTGGGGCCAGCTGAACGCCGTGTCCCGGCGAGGCACTGCGCTCTACGCGTCATTGCTCGTTGATGTAGTAGCGGTCATCGCCATGGCGTGGCCGCCGCCTGTCGTAACAGTCGGGGTGCCGATACCGGTCCGGGTCGCGCGAGCAGTCGATCGGTTCGGCGAACGGTGGATAGCGCGGATAGTCCCCGCCATGGCGCGGCGGGTAGCGCGTGTCGTCCCAGCGCGGTGGGCCGTAGCTGTCGTCCACGCAGCCTGCGAGGATTGCCGCGCACAGGGTCGAGGCCAAGGCAATCAGTCGATTTCGGTTCACATGACACTCCGGGTCGAATCATTGACCGGGGCGATGTGGGCTCCAATTGTTGTGGGGGCATTACGCGGCAGGGACCGCTGGGATCCGGACGCGATGCCATCCCAATGCAAAAGGCCCGGTTGTGACACCGGGCCTTTCCAAATGATTTTGGCGGTGGCTTAGAGCAGCTGGCTCAGGTCCATGGCGACCGACATGTCGCCCTCGACCTTGATCTTGCCGGTCATGAACGCCATCGTCGGGTTGAGGTCGCCGGCAACAAGCGACTCAAGATCGTCGAGCGACAGCTTGATGGTGCAATCGGCCGGTGCGTCGGTCGTCGAAATGGTCGCGCCGTCGATGACGATGACGCCGTCGCTGCCGGTGTCGAACTTGATCGAGCGGTCGAAGCCTGCGCTCTCCACCTTCGCCTTGATCTTGTCTGCGACTGCCTGAATGCTCATGGCTCTCTCCTGGTCTTTCCTGAAAGGCGCTGTGCGCCAGCCTCCCCGGACCAATCCGGACAGAGCCGGCCCGCGTCACAGGACTGTATTGCCTATAGCTGGCAGTTGACGTTTACGTCAACGTTGAATTGATGGAGGGCCAACCGGGCTGGCGACTGAGGCAGCCAAACAGCTGCCTGTCAGTGCGCCGAGACCGGGGCTGCTTCTGCCGGCTTTTCCGCTTCCCGAGCCGCAGCGTCAGCGGCAGCGGAGCGCTTGCGGACTGCGTTGTCGCGGACGTCGCCGGGGGTCAGGAAATCGATCTGCTCGACCATCACTTCATGCACCAGCTTTGAACCGATACGCGCATTGATGCTGTCGCGGATGCCGTTGCGAAAGGCGTCGAGGTCAAGCTTGTCGTACTGGGTGAAGTCGATCTGCGGGTTGCCGTAGAGATAAGAATAGACCTGATCGACGAGCAGCGCGTCCATCGGCACCGACATCTTGGCGACTTCCTTGGGCTCGACGGTGTAGACGAGGCGCGTGAGGAAATAGCCGTGCACGCGCTCGCCACCGAGCAACGGCACCGAGATCACATCAGTCTTGACGTAGTCGAGGCCGCCGAACATCGGCTGCTTCGCTTCATCTGCCGGCAGGTTGGCGGCGGCCTGGAACGAATAGAAGACCGCGCCGAGGGTCACGGCGACAATCCACAACGCCGCCGCGATGAACTTGATCACCGCGCCCATCCAAATTCGTTGGCCGAGTAGGTGCCGTCCGCTTCGGACCGCTGGATGGCGTCGCGGAGCAGGGCTGCGACTTCGCTGACCGCGCTGAGATGGGCGAGGATGGCACGCTCATTGGCGACCAGCTTCTCGCGCAGGCGCTCGACGCCGACCTTGAGTTCGCTCGGGAACTCGCCTTCGACCAGGCCCTTGGTGGCGCGGGTCAGCTCATAGAGATAGCGGCTCTTGCGCGCGTTCGACGCCTTGATGTCGAAGTGGATGTCGGTGCGGATCGCGGCCGTTTCTTCCACGACCGCATCTTCGATGCGGCTGATGATGGCCGCGACATTGCCCGGCCGCGCGCCGGTGTCGCTGAAATCGGCCGTTGCGGGAAGCCTGTGTTCGGAGAGATCCGACATATCTTATCCTCTACGATTGGTGTCAGTGACGGAGGTGGCATTGTCGCTTCCAAGCGACTGCACCATCTTCCGCTGCATTTCCTGGATGAGCGCAGTCGCCTGGCTCGTTTGCTCGTTGAGCGCGGCCTGATCGGGGCCGCCGGAGACGCCGCTTACGGGCACCGCCTTTTCGTTCTGGATGTAGTGGTCGCGCATCACCGCCTTGGCGATGCCGATGCCGCCGGCTTCGGCCGTCTGGTTGGCGAGATGCTCGGCCATCATCGACTTCCACATGTCGCCGGCCATGCCCTTGCCGTACACGCTCTCGGTGTTTTTCGGCATCATGTTCTGGATGAAGGTCTGCAGCACCATGGCCTCGAACTTCTTCATCGAAGCGTCGGGCGATGCCTTGTCGGGCTGGCGCGAGATGCCGCCGGTAACGCTGGCCTCGGTCAGCGAGAAGGTTCCGGCGGGACCCGCCGTACGGTTGGCGAGTGCCGTGCGCGCGGCCTGCATGCCGGCTGGATCGACAGCCTTGGCAACGTCCAGAACAATGTCGCTGGGTGGGGAGATGGCCAAAGCTGGCTCGCCTTTCCGGGGTTTGTGTTACCGCTGATTGTGGCGGGTCAAGCTTGTGGCAACCTTACTTGTCGTCATTGGGTTTTCTTTCGATGATTTCGAGCCGTTCGCGATCAGCACTGTCGCGCTCGTCCTGGCGCCGCACATCGCGATAGGCGCGCTCGACCATGTTGGTGCGGGCAGTGGCCGTGGCGATTTTTCCGACCTCGACATTGGCAAGGCCGAGATTGAGCTGCTGCCTGTCGATCGCCGCCGAGATGCGCCGGTGATAAAGCTCCGGAAACAGCTGCGACATGCCCTCGGTGCTGTCGAAGCTTCGCGCCAGCGCTGTCACCTCGGTTTCAGCGGCGATCGCCTGGGCGACAAAGCCGGCATGGCGCGTCTCATGCAGCGCCTTGAGCTGCTCTTGCACGACGACCAGTTTCTTCAGGCGATCCCTGCGCGAAGCCATGACTATCTCCCGACCGTGATGTCGACGAAGCCGTCGGCGAACAGGCTGAGCATGGTGGAGATGCCGAAATACATCAGGATCAGCCCGCCAGCGACGACGAAGGGCAATGAGATGAAGTAGACCGGGATCTGCGGCGTCAGCTTGTTTACGAAGCCGATCGTCAGGTTGACCAGGATCGCATAGGCGACGAACGGGCTGCCGAGCCTGAGCACCACCATGAAGCTTTCCGACAAAGTGTCGGTGACGTCGACAAGGGCGGCCTGCGGATTGAAGAACATGTTGACCGGCGCGACCTGGTAGGAGGCGACCAGCGCGCGGATGATCTCGTGGTGGAAATTGAAGGCGAAGAGCAGGATCAGCGCCGCGATCGAGATGATCGAGGCAAGCGGGGCCTGCGGCTCGTTTTCCTCGATGGCGTGGCCGCCGACGCCGCCGAAGCCGATCAGCATGGCGATGGCCGAACCCATGAACATCAGCGCCAGTATATAGAGCCTGGCCATCAGGCCGATGAGGCCGCCGATCAAAAGCTCGGAGGCGATCATCGGCATCAGCACGCCGGGGCGGGCATCGACGAAGGGAAATATCTGGTCCCACAGATGGACCAAAAGCCCGCCGGTGGCGGCGACCGCGACGAACAGCCTGACATGCATGGGCACGCGCACGCTCGAAATGCCGGGCATCAGCATGAAGCAACTGCCGATGCGACAGAAGGCGAGGAATCCCGCAAGGACGAAGCCTTGCGCTGCAGCATTCATGAGACGGTACCGAGCACGCGCAGTTCGACGCCCTTGGCGATCTCGACATGGCTGAGCACCGGCAGTGTCGGGAACAGCCTTTCGATGATCATGCGGACATAGGGCCGGGCGTCGGGTGCTGTGACGATGACGAAACGCTCTCCGGTCTCAAGATGCGTGCGGATCGCCTTGGATGCGTCCTGGCCGAACTCCTCGAGCTGGCGCGGGTCGATGTCGAACTCGCGTATGTCGCCCTTGGCGTCGCGCTTGAGGCTCTGGTGGAAGGCGAGGTCCCAGCGGTTGCCGAGACGCAGCACCTTGAGCACGCCGCCCTCGCTCAGATCGCCGCAGATCTGCTGCGCCATGCGGATGCGGACATGCTCGACGATCTGCTCGGTGCGGCGGACATGCGGCGAGATTTCGGCGATGGCCTCGATGATGAGGTGGAGATTGCGGATCGAGACGCGCTCGGCGAGCAGCAGCTTGAGCACCGCCTGCAGGCCCGGATAGGTGATGTGCGAGGTGCAGATCTCGTCGGCGAGCTTGCGGTATTCGGGGTCCTGGCGTTCGAGCAGTGCCTTCATGTCCTTGTAGGACAAAAGCTGCGGCAGGTTGTTGCGGATCACTTCGGACAGATGGGTGAGCAGCACCGACATGTTGTCGGCGAAGGTGAACTGCTCGCGCTTCAGATCTTCGGAGAAGGAATCGAGCACCGAAAACGCGCGCATGCCGAAGGCCGGCTCGCGCACTTCCTCGCCTGGAATGTCGGGCAGCTCGCGGGAGCCGAGCAGCACCATGATTTCGCCGACACGCATCTGGTATTCGGCGACGACGGTGCCGTGGATCTTGATCTGGTAGCTCTTGGGCGGGATCGAGAAGTCGTCGGTCATCCGCACTTCGGGAACGACGAAACCGTATTGGGTGGCGAACTTCTTGCGCATCTTCGCCATGCGGAAGGCAAGTTCCTGATGAGTGGCGAGCAGGCGTGTCGACAGCTGCTTGCCGATCAGAAGTTCGATCTCGGCGGTGGCGAGCGACGCCTTGACCGAGTTCTTTTCCTCTTCGACCTTGTCGGCTGCGACCTGGTCCCTTTCGGCGTCGGCTTCGGCTATGCGGCGGTTGTGGCGCATCGGGATGACATAACCGAGTGCTGCCATGCCGGCGGCCAGCGTGATGAACGGGAACATCGGCAGGCCCGGCATCAAGGCGAGCAGCAGCAGCAGGGAGGCGGCGACATAGAGTGCGCGCGGGTAGGCGCCGAGCTGGCCGAAAACGGCCTGGTTGGTCGAGCCGCGCGTGCCGCCCTTGGAGACGAGCAGGCCGGCGGCGAGCGAGACGATGAGGGCGGGGATCTGGGTGACCAGGCCGTCGCCGACCGACAGCTTGATGAACACGTCGGCGGCTTCGCCCATGCCCATGTCGTGGCGGAAATAGCCGATCGCGATGCCACCGACGATGTTGATGGCGGTGATCATCAGGCCGGCGATGGCATCGCCACGGACGAATTTCGAAGCACCGTCCATCGAGCCGAAGAAGGAGCTTTCCTCTTCCAGTTCGCGGCGGCGCAGCTGGGCTGTCTTGTCGTCGATCATGCCGGCCGACAGGTCGGCGTCGATCGACATCTGCTTGCCGGGGATGGCGTCGAGGGTGAAGCGCGCGCCGACTTCGGCGATACGCGTCGCACCTTTGGTGATGACGATGAAGTTCACCACGATGAGGATCAAGAACACGATCAGGCCGATGACGAAATCGCCGGACATGACCAGGTTCGAGAAGCCCGAGATGACGTAGCCGGCGGCGTGCGTGCCCTCGTTGCCATGCGACAGGATCATGCGCGTGGTGGCGATGTTGAGCGACAGGCGCAGCATCGTGGCGATCAGCAGGATCGTGGGGAAGGACGAGAAGTCGAGCGGGCGCTGGATCCACAGCGCGACCATCAGGATCAGCACAGAAATGGCGATGGAAAAGGCGAGACCGACGTCGATCAGGAAAGCCGGGATCGGCAGGAACAGCACGACCAGGATAACCATGATGCCGAGCGCGAAGAAGATGTCGCGTCCGCTCTTGTTTGCCGTGTCCGCGCCTGAAATGGTTTCGCTGATCGCCATTGATGCTTCCGATCGAATCCCGCCGCGAGCCAATGCCACGACCCGACGACCCTATTGCGCCAAGCTTGCGCGAGGGTGGGAGGGAGGAGATGAGGAGGAGCCACCGCTATTGCCCTACGTTGCCCCCCTCTGGCCTGCCGGCCATCTCCCCCTCAGGTGGGGAGATCAGCCTTCACCGCGACTTTCGCGAGCCTTCAACGCCGCAAAATGGGCGAGGCGCCGAAGCTGCTAATCTCCCCACCTGAGGGGGAGATGGCCGGCAGGCCAGAGGGGGGCAACGTAGAGCGCGACCTCGGGGGCTAACAGACTTCTTCACCGCCACGCCCCGTTTCCGGTCTGGCTATTGTCAAAGAGCCCTCCCTTGATGGGGAGGTAGTTCGGGAAGCGGGGCGCGAGGCCGTGCCGTCCGATAGTTAGTATGTGGCGCGAACCTCGCGCCCCGCCCGGTGTTCTTGCCCCGCTCAGTCGCCTCAACGCTTTCGCGCCGCCAGCCGCCGCAGGGCCCGGGCTTGGGGGCTCATCACCCAGTGGGAGAACCGACCTCCCACCAGCCCGGCACCGGCGCTTCCCCCCGAGCCCGGTGCGCACCGGGGTCCCATGGAAGATCGCGAGGTTGATGATACGGGAGGTGGAGAGGGCGTGGAGAAACGGGGTGGTTTCTCCACGGTGATTGCTGACAGAGGGTGACAACTAAGCGTAGCTGCTCGCGGGTTCTGGACCGCTGCGGCAGTTGCCACTTCACGGCATGGATCCCCGGGCCTCCGCTACGTCGCTTCGCTCCTGCTCCGCCCGAGGATGACGAAGGCGCATAGGCTGTCGGCTAATCTCCAAGGTTGGGTGATGGCAGGCTTCCAGGTTGGCACTGGCAGGAAATTTTGGGCAACTGCAGAGCAATACGGGAACAACTGCCGGAAGCTTTTTGCCAATCGCTGACGTCGACGATTAGCTGCGAGCCCCCATGCCTTCGTCATCCTCGGGCGGAGCAGGAGCGAAGCGACGTGCGCAGTCCCGGGGATCCATGCCGTGACCGTCCAGCCTAGCTGACGGCTAAGAAAAATCGCAACTATCGCGATCCTTCGCACAATTTCGTATCGAAAATCTGCTGACCGTGGAAAACCTTTCCACGGTCAGGGGGCATGTGCCCGGCCGGTTCGGGCCCAATGCTTCCACCCTCAATGCAGCTCGATGTGGCCCTTGTGGGTGCCGAGGGCTGCGGCGAGGCTGGTGGGGCGCTCGATGAGGCGGTGGACGCGCGGGGGCTGGGCGCCGCTGTGCAGCGCCCTGAGCTTGTCGCCGATGACGGCGTCGGCGTGGGTGGCGCGCTGGTTGTGGCGGATATATTCGAGCCAGGTCGGGGTGTGGTAGCTCTCGACCCAGATCTCGGGGTTTTCCAGGTCGCGCGACAGTGTCCAGTTGCGGGCGCCGTCGCGGCGGCGGACACGGCGCCGTTCGGTCATGGCGTCGAGGAAGGCGCTGACGTCTTCCTCGCGGATGATGAACTCGATGGTGATGACGATGGGGCCGCTGCGCGGCCGGACGTCGAGCGCCAGATGCGGCTCGCGAAAGCGGTTGAGCGGGTCGAGGTTGAGGGCGGTATGCTCGGGCAGCGGCAGCAGCAGGCCGATCGCAGCACCGACAAGCATGACGATGCCGGCGGCGATGAGCGCGGTCGCGGGGCCGTTGCTTTCGGAGACGAGACCCCAGACCCAGCTGCCGAGCGCCATGCCGCCGAATGTCGCCATCTGGTAGATCGACAGCGCGCGTCCGACGACCCAGCGCGGCGTCGACATCTGCACGGTGATGTTGAAATGCGAAAGCGCCAGCACCCAGCAGGCACCGCCGATGAGCAGGCCTCCGCTGGTCATCCAGGCGTTGGAACTCCACGCGGCGATCCAGCTGCACAGCGCAAATCCGATGAAGGCCGAACGCACGATGGCCTCGCTCGACATGCTGCGGCGGATGCGGCCGGAAATCAGCGCGCCGCCGACAGCACCGATGCCGAAGGCGCCGAGCATGACACCGTAGGTGAGTGGCCCGCCGGCGACGAGGTCGCGAGCGACGAGCGGCAAAAGCGCCTGGATGGCGACGGCGGTGAAGCCGAAGGCGAAGCTGCGCAGAAGCACCTTGCCGATGTTGGGCGACATGGCGACATAACGCAGGCCAGCCCCCATGGCCTGACCGAGCGTTTCGCGCGGCAGCGGGTTTGCCGGATATTGCGGGCGCCAGCGAAACAGCACGAAGATGATCGCGAAATAGCTCAGCGTGTTGACGGCGAACGCGGCGGCGGCACCGGCGGTGGCGACGATGATGCCGCCGATGGCCGGGCCGACGCTGCGCGTCATGTTGAAGCCCATGGAATTGAGCGCCACCGCGGCCGGCATGACCGTGCGAGGCACCATGTCGCCGACAGAAGCCTGCCAGGACGGATTGTTGAGGGCCGTGCCGCAACCGATGAGGAAGGTGAAGGCGAGCAGCAGCCAGGGCGTGATCACACCGAGATAGGCGGCGAGCGTCAGCAGCGCGGAGACGGCAAACATGAAGCATTGCGCCGTCAGCATGACGCGGCGGCGATCGTAGCTGTCGGCGAGCGCGCCCGACGCCAGTGAAAACAGCATGATCGGCAGCGATATCGAGGCCTGGACCAGCGCCACCATGTCGGAGGAGGTGGCGATCGAGGTCATCAGCCAGGCGGCGCCGACTGACTGGATCAGGCTGCCGAAATTCGACGCAAGGCTGGCGAACCAGACGGAGCGGAAAATGCCGTGCTTGAACGGCGCAAGTGCTGAGCCCTGCTCGTACTGGTGGTCGTCGTCCATGCGTTGATGCCGGCCGGGCCGGGTGCCCTTGTGTGAATCGTTGTTAGACGACTAGACCATGATCGGAGGGCGGGGTGAACCCATTTGTATGGAGGTGGCATGGGCCAGCAGCGGCATGGCGGCGGTCCACAGCCGGATTCAGGTGAGGCCGGACTGCAAATGCTGGCTTTTGGTCAGAAGCCGTTTTCGATGCGCTCGAAGATGACGTTGGTGAAGCTCGAAATCTGGGCGCCGATGAACGGGCCGGTGAGCGCCACCACCAGGAAAATGGCGACGATCTTGGGCACGAAGGTGAGCGTGATTTCCTGGATCTGGGTCAGCGCCTGGATGAGCGCGATGCCGACGCCGACCAGCATGGCCGCGGCAACCGCGGGCGCTGAGGCGGTCAGCACGGTCCAGATGGCGAACTGGACCAGGTCGAGCGCGTCGGCTTCGTTCACGCGGCCGACGCCTTGACGGTGACGCCGGGGGCCATGGTGACCTGCTTGCCGTCGGTGAGCACGGCAATGACGCCGTCCTTGGCGAGACGCACTTCGGCGACCTGGCCTGATGTCTTGCCATCGGCCGAGGTGACCGTGCGCCCGATCAGCGCGTCGGCCTGGGCAAGCGCGGATGACTGCAGGATCTGGTCGAGCCGCGAATTCATCTGCACCGACTGCTCGACCTGGGAGAAGGTGGCGAGCTGGGCGACGTATTCGGTCGAGTCCATCGGCTTGGTCGGGTCCTGGTTCTTCATCTGCGCCATCAGCAGCTTGAGGAAGGACTGGTAGTCGACGGAGGCCTTGGCGCCGGCCGACTTGGTGCCGGTGTTGGCGCCGACGGGTGGGGTGGTGCTGAAATCAATGGGCATCAGAAAGTGCCTCCGGCGGCGATCGCGCGTTCGGCCGGCTGCTGATCGTTGCCGGCCATGGCGCGCTGTTCGAGGGGGTAGAGGGAGCGGAGCGTCTTCAACGCCTCGTAGACATGGTCTTCGGAGACGAGGCGGTCGATGTGCTTGAGGCTCGAAAGGATCTCGGGATTGTCGAAGGTGGCGAGCAGAAGCGGCAGCGAGCGGCGGAACATGTCGCGCGCTTCGACGGCTCCTTGGGGATCGACAAGCATGACCTGCAGGATGAAATAGAGCTGGCGCAGAGGCGTCGAGGCCTGCTCGGGCTGCAGCACGTGGCTTTCGAGCAGGAACTGCGCGTCGTTGAGCAGCTCGAGCGAAGCCTTCCGGTCAATGCGGATGACGGCGCCGTTGATGTAGATCTTTTCGTTGGCCTTCAGCGAGATCTTCAGCGTGTTTTTCATTGGATGCCGTCGCGGATGATCTGCGAGACCTCGATCAGGCCTTCGAAGTTGTCGGTGCGGCCCTGGCGGATGTCTTCGCACTCGCGCAGCAGCCACAGGCCGATGGAGATGAGGTTGGCGCGCAGCTCCTTGGGGAGGGCGTTTTCGGGGCTGCCGAGGTCATCCATCAGCGACGTCCACACGCGGTTGGTGAACATCAGCGCGTCGATGGCTTCCCTGGAATTGGGCCCGACTTCGCTCGCCTTGGTCAGAAGGTCGATCGAACGGCTGAGCAACTGGCGTTCGCGATCCTTGGCGTCGGCGACAGAGTCATCCTGGATGTCGGCATAGGAGAATTGATACATATGCGTCCCGTTGGTTGCCGTCAGGTCAGAGATATTTCATCAGGCTAAGCTGCTGAATGCTTGCCGTAATGGCGTAGGATCTTTCGATTTGCGTTCTGAGGGCGCTGACACGGGTCGCCGCCTCGGCTTCATCGACCGCCTCGGTCTTGCGGATGTAGGTCACGAACAGGTCCTGCTGCATTTTCATGCGGTCGGTGGCGCTATTGACGCGCTGTTCGATGATGCCGGTCTTCGCTTCCAGCTGGCCGATGTCGCTGACAGCCGTGCCGATGGTCGAGAGGCTACGGGTGACGAGCGCCGCACGAGCCTCGTTGCCGATATTGGAGTCGAACAGGTCGCTCATGACCACCGAAACCATCGCGACCTTGCGGATGCCCATTTCGTTGGCGCTGACCGAAGCTTCGGTCGTTTCGCTCAAGGTGATGCGGCTGGTGATGCCCTGATCGGTGGCTTTCGACCACGTGCCCTGCCAGCCGGCGCCGAGGAACATCGGCTCCACAACGTCGGTCATGAACTCATTCATCTTGGCCGCGGTGATGTTTTTGGCTTGAGGATCGTTCTTGTCGAAGGTGAAAAATGCGCTGAAAGCGGTATCGAACGCCGCCTTGGCCGGCGAACCGGGCTTGAAGTCGTTGAACGGCTTTGCGTCGGTGTTGGTGCCGGCAAACAGATATTCGCCGTTGAAGCTTGTGTTGAGCACGTCGGTTATGGTGTCGAGCGTAGCGCGCGCGGTCGCTTGCGTTGATGCGTAGCCGGCGTCGCCGGAGGCGCTGGTCGTCAGGCTGGCAAGCAGGGCCTGGGCTGATTTGCCGATCTGCTTCAGCGACTCCTGCGTCTGCTTCAGGCGCGAGGACACCAGGGCGTTGGAATCGACGATGCCGTCGATACGGTCGTGATCTCGGTTCAAGGCGATCGATTGGGCGGTGCGGGCGCCAAGCGCCAGCCCCCGGTCGGCGACGAGGCCGGTGATGGCCTCCTTCTGCGCGTTGATGAGCTGCGATTGCTGGCGCATCATCGAATAACGCAGGGCGTTGGTGACGGCCGAAGTGGAAACGAAGGTGGTTTTCATTGCGCTACCTCACCGCTGCCATCAGGGCACTCAGCATGTCGTCGACCGCCTTCAAGAGCCTTGCTGAGGCCTGGTAGGCGTGCTCGAGTTCGAGCATCAGCGACATCTCGATGTCGACATTGACGCCCGTTTCGTTTGACAACGCTTCACCCGTTCGTGCGGCGAGCGCTTCTTTGGTCTGGCTCGCGCTGTCGGCCTGCTTGCGCATGCCTTCCAACCAGCCGATCGAGTTGGCGGTGAAGCTGCTGAGGCTCGAATTGGCAGTGATGCCGGCTGCCGGATCGAAGGTCATGGGCTCGTTGACGCGGTTGCCGTAGGAAATCAGCAGATCGGCGTAAGACGCGTTGTCGAGCGGGTTCTTGTCGTAGGGCGCGCCGTTGATGCCGCCGTCGCGCAGAAGCTTCGGATCGCCACCGACGGTCGGGTCGACCGCGGGATTGATCTTGATCGAGCGGGCGAGACCATGTTCCAGCGCGCCGGGGACATTCGGGCCGCCAGACCAGGTGAACAGGCCCGCCTTGTCGGCGAGGCCGGGAGCCGTCTCGCGAAATGCGGTGATCAGGCCCCGCGCGGTCTCGTCGAGCTGGGCCTGCATGGTGACGGTGACGTTGTCGCGCAACTGGATCAGGCCGGCGAGCTTGCCCGCCGCATCGGTGTTGGCGCCGGTACCCGGCTGGATCGGCACGCCGTCGATGAATATCTGCTTGCCGGTCATGCCGGCGGCAAAACTTGTCGACTGCTCGAAGGTGACAGCGCGCGGGATCGTCTCGAACAGCGTCGCGCCGGAGGCCGTGGTGATGACCATGTCGTTGTCGCCACGCTTGAAGGTCGAGATCGGCACGATCTCGGAAATCTTCTTCAAGATGGCGTCGCGCTGGTCGAGCGAATCGTTGATGTCGCTTCCAGACCGCGTGCCGGTCATGATGACCTTGTTGGCCTTCTCGAAGTCGGCCAGCAAGGTGTTGAGGTCATTGACCGAGTTGGCGATTTCGCCGTCCGCCTCGGCGCGGATCCTCTGGATAGCGTCGGTGCCCTCGTTGAGGGAACGCACAACCTGGCGGGCGGCGTCGATCGCCACCGTGCCGAGGTTCTGGTTGGACGGGGAAGCCGCGTAAAACTCAAGCGCCTTCTGGAACTTGCCAAGGGCGGTTGCCGGCGAGCTGCTGCTATCGGAGCCGTTGACGTCGAGGGCCAGCTTTTGCAGGCCCTCGAGCAGCGTGTTTTGGCCGGAGAAATCGGCCAGAGCGGAAAGGTTTTGGCGAAACAGCAGTTCGTTGGTCGCCCGCTGGATCTCGATCACGCGCGCACCGGGACCGGTGCTGGCAAGCACCGCGGTGCGGCGCGCGTAATCAGGGTTCGATGCATCCGCGACGTTGCGGGAAACAGTGCTGGTCTGTCGCGACGTGTTGCGAAGCGCAGATTGGGCGATGCTAAGGGCAGACGACAAGGACATGCTGAATCTTTCGCGGACTGAGGCCCGTCAATACCTATCTCTTGAGGTTGACGAGGATATCCATGAGGTCCGCTCCGGTTTGGAAGACCTTGGAATTGGCGGTGTAATTGCGCTGGGACTCGATCATGGCGGTGAGTTCCTCAGCGATATCGACATTGGAGTTCTCGACTGCGCCGGAGACCATCTTGCCGCGTCCGCCTGCGTCGGCGAAGCCGATCTGGACATCGCCCGAGTCAGCGCCTTGCGAGAAGACGTTGCCCGACTTCTGGATCAGCCGGTCAGGGCTCGCCACGTCGGCCAGCGGGATCTTGAACAGCGGCTTCATCGAGCCGTCGGCGTATTGGGCGTACATGGTGCCGTCGGTGTCGAACTGGACGCGCTCGATCGTGCTCGGACCGTTACCGTCCGTCACAGCCTTGGTGACCGTGTAAGGCGAGGCGAGCTGGGTCATCTTCGACATGTCGAGGGTCATCGGCGCGCCACCGGGCACGGTGAACGTCAGAATGGATGGGTCCACCGCCGGTGGCGCCGCCGGTGGGACCAGTTTGCCTGTGGTGCCGTCGAATGTGAGGGTGGAATTGGAGAGCAGACCGCCAGCGGCGTAGGGGAACGATGTCGTGCCCGTTGCTGCTTTCGACTGGTCGAATACGGCTACATCCCAAGTATTGGCGCCTGTCTTGGTGTAGTAGACGTCGAGAATCTTCTTGGCGCCGAGATTGTCGTAGACCACCATCGACGATTTCGCGGTGTAGGTCGCGCCTGCGGTGTTGCCGCTCGGCAAGGGCGGAGCCACGACAGCCGCGTCGCTCGGCAGGTTGGCAGTGAAGATGCCGTTCTTGGTTGGAAGCGCGGTCAGTTCCGTGGCGGAAATCTGGACCGGCACAAGGCCTTCAAAGCCGTTGGCCGTGGCAGCCGGAACGCCGTTGGCGTAGCTGTAGCCCATCAGCTGGTAGCCGGCGGAATTGATCAGGCGGCCCTGGCCGTCGGGCACAAACGAGCCGGCGCGGGTCAGGAAAGGCGAGCCGGACGCGTCGCGGACAACAAAGAAGCCGTTGCCATCGACAGCAAGGTCGGTGGTCGAAGTTGTGTACTGCAGCGCGCCCTGCTTGCTGATCGAGTTCAGCACATTGGTGGTGACGCCGCCGGAATTGTAGCTGCCGGGCGTGCTGGGCAGGACCAGCGACGAGAATTCGGTGTAGGCGCGCTTGTAGCCGGTCGTGCTCGAATTCGCGATGTTGTCGGCGACCGTCGACAGCCGGTTTGCCTGGGCAGCCATGCCCGAAACGCCGGTTCGCATCATTCCGTAAAGGCTCATCGATGGTCTCCTCAAATCTCATGCCACGATAGGAAGCTACGCGGCATGTCTTGCGCGAGGCTGATCAGACGACCAGCCGGTAACCGAGGAAGCGCTTGGAATCGATCGGATCGTGGCCAAGGCGTTCGCGCAGCTTCTTGCGCAGCTTGCTGATGTGGCTTTCGACGACATTTTCTTCGACTTCTTCGTCGAACACGCCGTAGATCGCGTTGAAGACTTGAGTCTTGGTGACGCGACGGCCGCTGTTGCTTGCCAAATATTCCAGGATGCGGCGTTCGCGGCGCGGCAGCGGCATCGGCTCGCCGTGGATCTCGGGGTCACGGCCATCCATGAAGATGCGCATGGCGCCGATCTCGGCGAAGCCGGTGTCTTCCTGGGCGCGGCGACGGATCGCCGAGATGCGTGCCAGAATCTCGCGGATATGGACCGGCTTGCGAATGACGTCATCGACGCCGGATTCGAAAAGCTTGAGCGTGTTTTCGAGATTGTTCTGCTCACTGAGTGCGATGACGGGTGCCTTGGTGCGGTCGCGCAGCTGGCGAGGAGAAATCGAACCCGCGTTGCAATCGCCGATGAGGAAGGCGCGAACCGAGCGCAGATCCTCTTCGGGAGCGCTGGTGACCCATTCGCCGAATTCGCCCGAGCGGAAACCCGCGCAAGCCACACCTTCTCGATCGAAAAGTGAATTATATCCTTTGGTGACGAGCTCTCGCTCGTCGACAACAACAATCATCGGCCCCGCCTTCCGAATCAGAAATAAATGCCCCGTTAACCAATCGGTAATGGGTCGAGACGAAGGCGACCAATCGCGAATTCTTGCCGCTATTTTTTGGGGAGTCTGGAATCGCATGGGTTGCACCGGCTGCACGACATGCGTGCACCCTGATTCAGCCCTTCGATAACGGCGGATGTCTCGGCCCGTGGCCGGTTCAATATGGCGCGGGACGCCTAGGGGTTGCAGAAATTCCGCGCATTGTCGGTCCAGCGGCCGAAGCCGGTGGCGACCATGTTGGTGATGACGCGGCAGACATAACGCTTCTGGGCGGGGTCGTTATTTGGGCCCGCGTGATAGCGGGCGACGGCCATCGACCAGGACTCGTGGCGACCGTGAAGGCTGACCAGAAAGCGCGCGGCGTAGTCGACATTGCGACGGGGGTCGAGCATGTCGCGCACCGAACGGAACTCGGCCGCGTGATAGCGGTGGTTTATCTGCATGCAGCCGAGATCGATCAAGGTCTTGCCTTCGCTGCGGGCTGCCTCGAAGGCTGCAAGGGCCTCCGTTTCGCTTTTTGGAAAGACGGCTTTTCCTTCTATATTCAATGCGTTGGGTTGAAGGCTACCCTTCTTGCCGGTCTCCGTCAGGCCGACTGCATAAAGGATGCCGACCGGCACGCCATAGCGGTCTGCGGCGCGCAGAATCTCCGGCTCGCAAGGATTTGCAGCGGCCACGGCCAGGCCAGTTGCAGCACTAGATATAGCGGCTGCTGCCAGGACGATCAGCGCGAGGCGACGAGATGTTGTGTACGTTGCCGTCTTCATTTGCCGATCTCCTGCCAGGACGTCCATTGCCTGAATTGCCGCCCTCGCTACCTGTTCCGTCCGACTGGAAGGACTGTTGGTCGCGGCCACTGGCGCCTCCGGATGGAGCACCACCGTCACTGCGTGATTGCCCCGATTGAGGCTGAAGGATGGTGACGCGATCGACATCGAATCCGAGGCCGCGCAGCGCTGTATTGATCGCTTCGCGGTCGGCTGAAAGCCGGTGATAGGCCTCGGCGTTTTCAACTTCGATTTCAACCGAAAGTTGCGCTCCGGTGAGGTGAAGATTGGCTGTCACCATGCCCAATTCGACCGGGCGCAGCTGGATCTTGAGGACCTGTGCCGCAGGCGCATTTGTGGCGCTTGCCTGGAGCTGCTGGACCGCGCTTGCGGCGGCGCTGTGGCGCGGCGCGTCGGAGGCGATGGCAAGGGCGAGCGCGCCTGCCGTGCTGTTGGCACCCGAGCTGGCAGGAGCGGGGATCGATTGCTCGGAAATGATGCTGACGCGGCTTGTGGCGGTCGGCTGCTCGGCCTGTTTCGACGGTGCCTGACGTGCCGGTTTGTCGGCTTCGGATGCGGCAGCGCCGGTGCTTGCAGTGGCCGGGGTGGCGGACTGGGCCGTGGCCGGTGCCTCAGACATGGGGGCCATTCCGGGCGGCAACGCCGATCCGGCGGAAGTGGCACGCGCCGAGGCGTTGCTCATGACCAGCGCCGAACGCTCGGCGTCCGGCACATCGCCGGAAATGTTGGGCTGTGCGGTGACATCGCCCGCCTGGGCGTCTGCCACATCGGCGAGGCCTGCATTGGCCGGCTGGCTTGTCGCTTTTCGCAATTCGCTCAAGGCAAGCACCAGCGGCAAGGCCGCATCGGTCGATGTATCGGTCTTGGCGACGTCCTTGGCCGATGCATCGGGGAGTTCAGCACCTTCGGCTTGCTCGGCTTCCGCCGATGTCCCGGTGGTGGCCGGATCGGCTTCGTCCTTGGCATCGGCAATTCGCGGATCACGCGCGGCGAGCCGTGCTGCGAGCTTGTGCAGCCCCTTTTCGCGCGGGGCGTCCGGGTCGGCAGCCTGCTCCTTCGACTGCTGTTCGCCCTTTTGCGGCGACATCAAAGTGCGGCCGAAATCGGTCTGCTCGTCATTGCCTGCGGGGGCGTTGCGGTCTGCTGCCGATGGATGTCTGGCGGGCGGGCTCACCAGCGCAGCGCTAATGCCGTCGGTCATTTGGGGGAGCCTCCGAGAAGTTCGTCAATGGATTCGAGCGTACGGCGCGCTTCGATGATTTTTGGGTCTTCAGGCTCGGCGGGATCGGGCTTGGTCAATGGCACGATCCGCGGGGCTGCGGCGATCGCCGGCTCCTGGAGCGTCGTCATTGGCTGTGCCGCTGGGGCGGATGCCTCGACGGCGTCGGGAACCATCGGATCGGCGGCGGGCGATGCGATGTCGAGCGGTGCTGGTGGCAGATCCGCGATGTCGACCGGTTTCGTCTTGCTTTCTGGCGAGGCCGGCACCGCCGAGGTTATTTCGGAGGCGACCGCCTCAACGGCGTCGAGCAAGGCACGGTCGCCCTTGGACAGCTTGTCGCGGTCAATGCCGCCAAGCTTGCCCAGCATGTCGGCCGGGGTGCCGGAGGTGACGGCTGAAAGCCCGGAATAGAGCTTGGCGCGCGGGTCGGGGTCGCTGTGCTGGCCGTCGCGGCGTTGTTCGGCCTTGGCGGACGCAAAGGTGGAGAGATCGGTGAGGCCGTCGATCGCGGCACGTCGGGCGATGCGGAGATAGACGACCCTTTCCTGCTCGGCGTCCATCATCGCGGTGATCTCGGCGAGCGCATCGAGATTGACCGAGGCGTGAAGGGTGACGACGCCAGCAACGAAAGCGTCGGCGAACTGGCTTGCATAAGGCGAGCGCAGATAGCTGCGGACATATTGGGTCGAGGCGCGCAGGAAGCGGCCGCCGTCCTCGATCCGGCTGGCAAGCGCCACCGAACGGCGCAGTGCTGCTTCCTCAACGAGCGTGCCCGGGCTCAAAAGGCGAGCCTGGTCGAACAGCTTCATCGCCTTTTCGGGCTCGTCGGCGATGCTGACCGAACCCTTGACCAGGGCGAGGAAGGCGCCCAGCTCGGAGATCTGCGTCAGCGGATCGATCGAGGCAAGCGCGTCGATCGCGCCCTTCGGCTTGCCCCTGAGATAGTCGATGATGCCTTGCGCGAGCGTGCGGTCAGCCTCTTCGAGGGTGAGCCGCGACAATACCTGTTCGATGGTCAGCGGGTTGCCGCCGCTCATGGCGTAGATCAGCAGGGCGCGGAAATTCTTGGGGTCCTTGAAGGCGGCAGGACTGGCCGTGCGCATGCGCTCGTCGGTCATTTCGAGCAGCCGGCGCTGCAGCGGCAGCGAAGCCTGGTCGCCGCCGGCTATGCGGTCCTGCAACAGCTGCAGGCAGCGCACGAGCTGGTAGGGCTCAAGTGCCGGCGCTTCGCTGGCCATGGCGCGTCCTGGCACGCCCGCAACCAGAAGGGCGATGAGGGCAGCACCTGAAAGGGTCGCCGCGAGCCTCATTGAGGCTTCTCCAGCAGGATTTCGATGCGCCGGTTGGTGGCCGAAAAGGGCTCGGCCGTGTCCTTCAGCTTGCGGTCGGCGAAGCCGGCGACCTCGACGATGCGCTTCTCGTCGAGCCCGGCGCGGGCCAGCATGTAATAGGCCGAATGGGCGCGCGCGGTGGACAGGCGCCAGTTGTCATAGCCGCCGCCGCGGAACGGCCTGGCATCGGTGTGGCCGTTGATCGAGACCTGGCCTTCGTGGGTCGAGATGGTCTTGGCGATCTTTTCCATGGCAAGCACCAGCTGCTTGCGCGGCACGGCGGAGCCGATCTCGAACATGCCGAAATTGAACTGCTCGGTAACCGAGATGACCACGCCCTTGTCGGTGGCGACAACCGAGACGCCGTCGGGCAGGTTTGGGCCCGACTTGATGGCCTCGGCGAGTTCGCGCCTGATGGCGTCGGCGTCCTTGATGGTGTCCTTGCTCGGCGCATCGTCCTTGGGCTTCGGCTTCTCGGACATCGCCTGGGCTTCGGCTGCCTCCGATTTGGGGGCGTCGCCGGGCTTTACGCTTTGACGTGCGGTCGCAGCGGCGGTCGGCGTTGGCTCCGAATGATCGGAACGCTCGGTCTTGTCGCCGGGCTTGGGTTTCTCGCCTTCGATCGCGGCGCGTTCGGCGCTGGCCTCGGCTGCTGGCGTGGCAACCTGCTCGGTCCAGAAATCTGGCGCGAAGGGATCGCGATAGGCTTCGCCGCCATTGGCCCCGCTCGATGGCCCGGCATTCTGCGCGCCGCCGTCACCGCGCTCGGAGACATTGGCCTTGGCGCCGGTCTCCTGGGCGATTTCAGCGAGAACGGCGTATGGGTCGTTGAAGAGGTGCTCGTCGGAACGCTTGGCGGAATCGGCGGAGTCGGCCGAATTCTTTTCGGTCGACGGTCCGGCATTGCCGCGGCCTTCGGTGCCGGCCTTGCCTGAGGATTCCTGCGGGGTCTCGGCGGTCAGGCCAACGGAGTTGGGACCGTCACCAAGGTCTTCGAGACCCTTGCGACTGGCGTTGCGGTCGACAAGCTTGACCGGGTTGAAGTAGCTCGCGACAGCGGCCTTGGTCTGCTCGTTGGCGGCACTGATCAGCCACATGACCAGGAAGAAGCACATCATCGCCGTCATGAAATCGGCGAAGGCGATTTTCCAGGCACCGCCGTGATGGCCTTCATCGGGATCGACATGGGCACGCCGGACGATGATGATCTCGTGGCGCGGCTCGCTGCCGTCGGCGGCAGTCATGGCAAGGTCTCGGAAAGGGCCGAAGACCATTCGCCGAGACGGGTCTCAAACAGGTTGTCGTCGATCGCGACGCTGAGATCGAAGCCGACAGCCTCGATGAAGTCGACATTGGCGGCGCGCTCGCCCAGAGCCGTGGCCAGCGCGTCGAACAGGAACTGCGGGCCGCTGACCCTGATGCGCACCGCCTCGCGGTCGGCGCAGGCTGATATGACGGCCTTGGCCAAGGCATCGATGGAGCGGTTGCGGATATCGTCGCTGACAAGGCCGGCGACAATGCGGGCGGCGGCATCGGTGGCGAGGTGGACGAGCAGCGTCTCCATCTCGCCGATGCGCATGGCGATGGCAGCACCTGCATCGGCACCGAAGCGGGCGCCGAGCTCGGCGATCTCGCTGGCATGGCGCTGACGCTCGGCTTCAAGGACTGCCTCATGCTCGGCGCCCAGGCGCGTGGCCAACTCGGCCTCGGCGTGGGCGACTGCCTCGGCGACGATCGCGGGGATGTCCGGATCGGGCACGGCCTTGGGGTAAGAATTTGCGACCGGTGTCTCGAGGTCGGGCTCGTTGGGGGCCAACGGCGCGAAATCGGTCAGCCTTTCGAAAAGCGCTGCAATCGACATCAGGCGGCAACCTCCTTGGCAGCCCATTTGCGCAGGATCAAAGCGGTGCGCTCTTCATTGATGTCGACCATACGGGCGAGACGGTCCTGCGGGGCGGGACGCAGCTTGTTGCGCAGATCGTCCATGGCATGCGGCCGCTGGTCGGCAAGGGCGGCAGCCTCCTCCCCGTCATAGGAACCCATACCTTCCGGTGTCGGCAGCGAACGCTGCACTTCATCGAAGCTCGGCCCGGCGATGGTCGCCGTGGCGGGCCCGGAAAGTGCCGCCGCCATCGGCCGCAAGCCGAAGAAGGCAACGAGGAAGACAACGACGATAAAGGCCGCGGCGTTGATCAGCGTGCCGGCGTGCTGGCCGACGGAAGCGAGGACGCCGGGGCTTGCGATCGCTTCGCCGTCGAGGCCGTCGATGAACTCGACCGCCGAGACGTTGATCAGGTCGCCGCGCTTTTCGTCGAAGCCGGTGGCCGAAGTCACCATCTTCTGGATGTCGGCGACACGGGCGGCGATGGCTTCAGGCGTCGCGTCCTTGCCGAGGATGGCGGCCAGGCGCTGCTGGTTGACGACGACGGCGATCGACATCTTGGTCACCGAATAGCCATTCGAGACGGTGGCGATACGCTTGGAGTTCATCTCGTAGTTGGTGATCTCTTCCTTGCGGTCGCTCTTTGAATTCGACTGCGGGCCGTCAGTTGCGGCGGCGGCGGCGTCGGGCAGGTTCTGTTCGACGGTAGCAGGGGTGGACGACTGCTTCTGGTTGCTGTTTTCGTTGGCACGAACGACCTGAACGGAGCGTTCGACGCGCGACTCCGGATCGAAGATCGTCTCTTCGGTCTGACTCGTATCGGTGTTGACGTCGGCCTTGACGCTGGCGCGGAAATTGTCGGGCCCAAGATAGGCTGCCAGTGCGCGGCGGATGTTGTCTTCGATCTGGGTCTCGACGGTACGCTCGACGCCGATGGAGCGGGCAGCACTCGAATTGCTGGGGTCATCGCCGGCCGCAAGCAGATTGCCGCTCGAATCAAGCACTGTCACGCGTTCGGCGTCGAGGCCGGGCACGGCGGCGGCGACGAGATGGCGGATCGACATCGCGCTCTTTTCGGCGTCGAGGCTGGAGGCGCGGATGACCACCGAGGCGGTTGGTTTCTGCTCGTCGCGGCGGAAGTTGGCGCGCTCGGACATGACGATGTGGACGCGGGCCGCCTTGATGCCGGAGATCGACTGGATGGTGCGGGCGATCTCGCCTTCCAATGCGCGCACGCGGGTGACCTGCTGCATGAAGGAGGTGAGGCCGAGCGAGCCGACATTGTCGAACAGCTCGTAGCCGGCGTTGGCGCTGGTTGGCAGGCCCTTTTCGGCAAGCAGCATGCGTGCCTGCGAGGTCTTGCCGGCGGGAACCAGTACAGTGGTACCGTCGGAGGCGACGTCGAAGCCGATGCCAGCCTCGCCGAGCACCATGCCGATCTGGTTCACGTCGGAGCGCTCAAGCCCGACGTAAAGCGTCTCGTAGGCCGGACGGTTGAGATAGATGGACGCCACGCCGATGACGGCGAGGACCAGCGCTGCGATGCCAGCCAAGATGGCGAGCCGGCGTGGGCCGAAACTCCTGAGATTGGCGACTATGCTCTGTAACTGTTCAGGCACGTGCGTAGGTTCCCCGCAAAACTATCCGGCAGACCCTAGACCTCGAAGCTTGTGCGAAAATGATTTGGGCCGCGCGATGCGCGGCCCATGGCAATTTGAATGAGACCAACAGGGCGTAGATCAGCCCTTGAACAGCGCCAGGATGCTTTGCGAGTTCGAGTTGGCAATCGACAGAGCCTGGATGCCGAGCTGCTGCTGGACCTGAAGCGCCTGCAGACGGGTCGATTCCTTGTTCATGTCGGCATCAACGAGCTGGCCGACACCACGGTCGATGGAGTCCATCAGCTTGGATGTGAAATCCTTCTGCATGTCGATGCGCGACTTGGAGGCGCCGAGTTCGGAGGCGGCATCCGCCATGCTGGCAAGCGCCTTTTCGACATCGGTCAGCAGGGCATCGAATTGCTGCGACTCGGTCGGGGCGGCGATGACGGCGTCCGCGGCGTCACGGGCTTTCACGCCAGTCAGGTCGGTCACATTGATGTTGAAGATGGAGATGTCGGATGCATGCCCCTTCTTGTCGAGGATGCCGTCCGATGTCCCAGTGTTGGTGTCGATCAGCCGAATGTTCGTCAGCGCAATATCGATGGTGCCGGTCGAAACAGCGCCGCTCGCATTGCGGTTATAGGACGAGATGATGCTGAAGAAGTTGCTTTCGGCAACGGGAGGGGTGCCCGTAGGATTAGCCGTATCCTTCGAAGAATCGGTCTTGAGCAGATTGGTACCGGCGTAGTTGGCGCCGCTGATGCTATCCTTGAGCTGGTCGACATACGTATTGATCTCGCTCTGGATCTTGGCCCGGTCCTCAGGGCCAGCATTCTTAGCCAGCACCAGGTTCTTCTTGATCTTGTCGACGACGGTGAGGGCGTTGTTCATGGCAGTGTAGGCAGTATCAACCTTGCCGCTGCCGAGGCCGAGCGAATCCTGCACCACCGAGTTGACGTTGTTGTCGGAGCGCATGGTCGTTGCGATCGACCAGTATGCGGCGTTGTCAGATGCCTCGGCGACGCGGAAGCCGGTCGAAATGCGTGCCTGCGTGGTCTGCAGCGCCTTGTTGGTGGCGCTGAGGCTCTGGAGTGCCGTCATCGCCGAAGCGTTGGTCATAATACTGGACATCGATAAAGCCCCCTCTGTCAAAACCGCGCCGCTGAGTGCGGCTGTGGACCGGTAGCGGATGCAGTTCGTTGCGCCTGTCGCAGTCGAACCGCATGGCAATTGGTTAACCATAACTAGATGTTCATGGTTAACAGCGGATTAAGCGCGTCAAGCGAAGGCGAGTTTGATCGGCCCGGTGACGCAGGGGGGTACCTATGCGGAAGGTGGCTTGCGCCAGGCTCGTCTCATGGGGCGTGCGGTGTTGCAAAAACGAAATCGGGCCGCACCTTTGGGGTGCGGCCCGTTCTTGCGGAAAGTGCCTGAGACGGCTCTTAGCTGCTATTCCGAAGATCAAAGCTGATCTTCGTCGACGTCCGATTAGCCGCGGAAGAGCGACGTGATCGACTGGGTGTTGGAGTTGGCGATCGACAGAGCCTGGATACCGAGCTGCTGCTGAACCTGAAGGGCCTGCAGACGGGTCGATTCCTTGTTCATGTCAGCGTCAACGAGCGTGCCGACGCCGCGGTCGATCGAGTCGCTCAGCTTGGACACGAAGTCCTTCTGCATGTCGATGCGCGACTTGGCAGCACCGAGTTCGGCAGCGCCGGTCGCCATCGAGCCGAGAGCCTTTTCGATGTCGGTCATCAGGTTGTCGAACTGCGCCGATTCGGTCGCGCCGGTCACGCCTGTGAGAGTCGAAACGGAGAGGTTGAGGATCGACTTGGTCGAAGCGGCGCCGGCAACATCCAGGAGACCGGTCGGCGTTCCAGCCACGTCGATCAGGCGGGTCTTGCTGAAGTCGACGTCGACGGTGCCAGTCGTAACCGCGCCAGCTGAATCACGATTGTACGATGAGATGACGCTGAGCTTCGTCGCGGTCGTGCTGCCCGAATCGGTCTTGAGCAGGTTCGAACCAGCATAGTTGGCGCCGTTGATGTTGTCCTTGAGCTGCGCCTGGTAGGTGGCGATTTCAGCCTGGATCTTGGCGCGGTCCTCGGTGCCGGCGGTCTTGGCCAGCAGCACCTTTTCCTTGATCTTGTCGACGACTTCGATCGCCTTGTTCATCGCGGTGTAGGCGGTATCGACCTTGCCGGCGCCGAGGCCGAGCGCGTCCTGCACGACCGAATTGGCCTTGTTGTCCGAGCGCATGGTGGTGGCGATCGACCAGTAAGCGGCGTTGTCGGACGCTTCGCCGACGCGGAAGCCGGTTGCAATGCGCGACTGGGTGGTGGCGAGGTTCTTGTTGGTTGCAGCAAGGGTCTGCAGCGCGGTCATTGCCGACGCATTGGTGTTGATGCTGGACATGGGAATAACGCCCCTAAAAATGCGAATGGTACAGGGACATACCGGATCGGCCGGTATGGCGGAGAGGCATCATGCCAATGAGCGCTTCAACGAAGGTCACCCGCCATGCCGGGCAATCTGGCGGATAGTTCCTACCAAAGGTCTAAGCGGTATGGTTAATTCGCGTTAACCTGCTGATTTCTTTCGGATTTGTTGCCGCCTATGAGGGCGGGGTCGGCAAAGCGTAAAAACGCAAACGGGCCGCGCACAAGGCGCGGCCCAATCTTCGTAGTGCCAGTGACGGTTATTAGCCGCGGAAGAGCGACGTGATCGACTGGGTGTTGGAGTTGGCGATCGACAGAGCCTGGATACCGAGCTGCTGCTGAACCTGAAGGGCCTGCAGACGGGTCGATTCCTTGTTCATGTCAGCGTCAACGAGCGTGCCGACGCCGCGGTCGATCGAGTCGCTCAGCTTGGACACGAAGTCCTTCTGCATGTCGATGCGCGACTTGGCAGCACCGAGTTCGGCAGCGCCGGTCGCCATCGAGCTGAGTGCCTTTTCGACGTTGGTCAAGAGATTGTCGAAGTCAGTACCGTCGAGGCTCGCCGCGGTGACGTCCAAGGTCAGGACCGAGACGGTGACGGCGCCAGCGCCGGTCGTTGCGGTTTCCTTGTCAAGAATGCCGTCTTTGGTAGCTGCGACAGTATTTATCAGGCGAACGTTGCCCAGGCCGACGTCGATCGTGCCGGTCGTAACCTTGCCGGTGGAATCGCGGTTGTAGGACGTGATGACGCTGAGGCTGGTCGGATCGGCTGCGGCCGAGCCGGTCCTGAGCAGGTTCGAACCGGCATAGTTGGCGCCGGCGATGTTGTCCTTGAGCTGCGCCTGATAGGTAGCGATTTCGCTCTGGATCTTCTTGCGGTCCTCGGTGCCGGCGGTCTTGGCCAGCAGCACCTTTTCCTTGATCTTGTCGACGACTTCGAGCGACTTGTTCATCGCGGTGTAGGCGGTATCGACCTTGCCAGCGCCGAGGCCGAGCGCGTCCTGCACGACCGAATTGGCCTTGTTGTCCGAGCGCATGGTGGTGGCGATCGACCAGTAAGCGGCGTTGTCGGACGCTTCGCCGACGCGGAAGCCGGTTGCAATGCGCGACTGGGTGGTGGCGAGGTTCTTGTTGGTTGCAGCAAGGGTCTGCAGCGCGGTCATTGCCGACGCATTGGTGTTGATGCTGGACATGGGAATAACGCCCCTAAAAATGCGAATGGTACAGGGACATACCGGATCGGCCGGTATGGCGGAGAGGCATCATGCCAATGAGCGCTTCTTGGGAAGGTCACCCGCCATGCCGGGCAACCTGGCGGATAGTTCCTACCAAAGGTCTAAGCAGTATGGTTAATGCGCATTAACCTGCTGATTTCTCTTGAAATAGTGTGTCGCGAATACGCAAACGCCCGCGATGGCGGGCGTTTGCGGGATCGTGCCTCTTTGCGCGCTCGGATCGGACGCGCGGTGATCTAGGTGAATGATCGTACCAGCGAGCCGACGAGCAGGTTCCAGCCGTCGATGAGCACGAAGAACAATATCTTGAATGGCAGCGACACCACCGTGGGCGGCAGCATCATCATGCCCATGGCCATGGTGATGGTGGCAACGATCAGGTCGATGACGAGGAAGGGCAGGACGATCAGGAAGCCGATCTCGAAGCCGCGGCGGATCTCCGAGATCATGAAGGCCGGAACCAGGATGCGCAGGTCGACCTTGTCTTCGGACACGGTCTGGCCGCGTTCGCGGGCGAGATCGGCGAACAGGTTGAAGTCCTTGTCGCGGACGTTGCGCATCATGAAGGTGCGGAACGGATCGGCAATGCGCTCGACGGCTTCGGTCTGGGTGATCTTGTTGTCCATCAGCGGCTTGACGCCGTTGCTCCAGGCCTGATCGAAGGTCGGCGCCATGACGTAGAAGGTCATGAACAGCGACAGCGAAATGAGGATCAGGTTGGCGGGCGTCGACTGCAGGCCGATGCCGGTGCGCAGGATCGAAAACGCGATGATGAAGCGGGTGAAGCTCGTCACCATGATCAGCAGGCCCGGCGCGACCGACAAGACGGTCAGCAGGCCGAACATCTGGATGATGTAGCCGATGGTGGCGCCGTCGGTATTGCCCAGCGCGCTCAGGTCGAGCTGCTGCGCGCTTGCAGGCAGGGCGGTGCCCGCGAGGATGGCTGCGGTGACCAGGAGTTTTTTCATTCAAACAGCAACGTTCTGATCAGCACTTCCTTGACGTGACCGTCGCTGCGGATGGCGGCGCGTTCGTCGAGGTCGGTCTTGAGATGGCGGAAAGCGCTGGCGCCCTGGACCTGATGGATCCTCAGCGTGCGCACGAAGGCGAGCAGGTCCTGATGGACGCGTTCGGCGAGGTCGGGCGGCTGCGGCGCGTCGAGCACCAGCGAGACCTCAAGCCGCACCCACATGGTGTCGGGCGCGGCAAGGTTCGCGGTGATGGTGGGCAGCTGCACCAACGTGCCGGCAGCTGCCGGATCGCTGCCGTCCTTGGCGGGCGCATGCGGTTTGGCCGTCTCAGCCGCCACCTGTTCGGCCGGCTTGGCTTCGCCCTTGAGGTAGCCGCCGGACAGCCAGCCCATGCCGATGGCCGCCGAGGTCATCATCAGCAGGATGCCGACCTGGATGACCAGTGACGGGCCGGGTTTTGCTGCGGGGGGCTGTTCTACTGCTGACATGACCGACCTAGAAGGGGAGGACCTGGTCGAGGAACTGCTGGCCGTAGGGCGGCTGCTGGACCTCGGAGATGCGGCCACGGCCGCCATAGGAGATGCGGGCTTCGGCGATGCGCTCGTAGGGAACGGTGTTGTGCGGCCCAATGTCGGTCGGGCGAACGATGCCGGCGATGGTCAGCACGCGCAGCTCGGCGTTGACGCGGACCTCCTGCGAGCCCCTGATCATCATGTTGCCGTTGGGCAGCACGTCTGTGACGACGGCGGCGACGAGCAAATTGAGCTTTTCGGAGCGGGCGGTGGCGCCGTCGCCTGTGAACTTGGTCTTGGAATCGATGTTCGCATCGGCCGAACCGCCGCTGCTGGCTCCGTCCCATTCCGCATTCAAGCCGAGACCGATCTTGCGATTGGACGTGCGCTGGCGCTCGGACTCGTTCTTGAAACGCGCCTTGTCGTCGATCTCGATCCTGACGGTCAGGATGTCGCCGGGCTGGAGCGCGCGCGGGTCGGTGAACATGCGGCTCTGCTTGTCCTGCCACAGCGAGAAACGCTTGGGCGGGGCTGTCGGCGATTCAGGGTAGCGGTACATCGACGAGCTGCCGTCCTCGATGCCGGAACCAACGGCCGACATCGTCGGCTCCTTGTTGATTTCCTTGAGGTTGGCGGCGCAGCCGGCGAGGCTTGCGAGCATGGCCGCGAGGAGGGCTTTTCTTGTCATGTTGGGTCTTCCCGGCGGGATGCGCTTGCCATGATGCGGGTGAGCTCGGCGGCCGACTTGCTTTCCATCTCGTTGAGGATGACGCTGGACTTGCGCGCGTCGAGTTTCATCAGGATGGCGGCGGCGAGGTCGACATTCATGACGGCCAGGCGCTCAGCGGCGGCATCGGGCTTCATGCGCGAATAGATCTGGACGACGCCTTCTTCGGCGCGGGCGAGAAAGAGCTCGCGGCGCTTGAGCCAGGTCTCATATTCTGAGCGGCGCTCCTCGAGCAGCGCGATGCGCTTGTCGACTTCCGCCTGAAGCTTCTTCAGCTCTTCGGCCTGGAGCGCATAGCGGCGGTCGCGGGCGGCGTCGGCGATGTTGGAGCAGAAACGCTCGACTTCGCTCGGCTCGATGGTGGGCGGTGTGATTGTCGCGGTGTGCTCGTTTGACACCAGCGGCAGGATCTGGCGCGGCAGGACCTGCGTGGGGGTGCCCTGGACGGTGGCGGTGCCTGCGGCATAGGCCGAGCCGGCACCGGCAAGCATGACCGCAAATGAGGCTGCAGCCAATGCCTGGCGGGGGAACATCTGAAACTGGCTTGATGTCATGGCCATGGCTTACTGAACCACCAGGTCGGCTTGCAGCGCGCCTGCCGACTTGATGCCCTGGAGGATTGCGATGATGCCGTCCGGCTTGACGCCGAGGCGGTTGAGACCGGCGACCAGCGTCTGCAAATCGGGGCCGTCGAGCATGGCCAGTTTCGAGTCCGGGCGTTCGGTCTCGATGACGGTCGAGTCCTCGACGGCGGTCTGGCCGCGAGAGAACGGCTCGGGCTGGACGATGCGCGGCTGCTCGGTGATGCGCACGGTGAGCGTGCCGTGGCTGATGGCGACGCGCGAGATCTTGACCTCGTTGCCGATGACGATGGTGCCGGTGCGTTCGTCGACGACGACCCGGGCCGGGGTGTCGGACATGACCATCAGGTTTTCGAGTTCGGCATAAAAGCGCGCGGTCGACACACCCTCTGGCTTGCGGATGACGACGGTGCGCGAGTCCTGCTCGCCGGCCACACGCTTGCCGAAACGGTGGCGGGCGTAGTCGTTGACGGCGTCGGCGATGCGGACCGCCGTCGAGAAATCGGGGTTGAAGAGCTGCAGCGTCAGAACGTTCTCGTCGCCGAAGCGGGCCTTGACCTCGCGCTCGACGATAGCGCCGTTGGGAACGCGGCCCGCTGTGGGCACGCCCTGGATCAGCTTCTCGGCGGCGCCCTGGGCGGCGAAGCCGCCGACCAGAACCGACCCTTGGGCAACCGCATAGATTTCGCCGTCGGGCGCCTTGAGCGGTGTCATTACCAGCGTGCCGCCTGAAATCGCCGTGGCATCGCCGAGCGAGGAGACGTTGACGTCGATGCGGGCGCCCGACTGGACAAAGGCCGGCATGTTGGCTGTGACAACCACCGCGGCGACATTCTTGACGCGCAGGCGGCCGTCCTCCGAGGCGATGCCGAGATTTTCGAGCATGGCGCGGATCGACTGTTCGGTGAAGGGCGAGTTGCGCAGGCTGTCGCCGGTGCCCGGCAGGCCGATGACGAGGCCGTAGCCGACAAGCTGGTTGTCGCGGGATTCCTGCAGCGAGGCGACATCCTTGATGCGGACATTGATGAGATGCGCGCCGCCGCTGTTGAGCGTGGTCTGACGTCCGCCGTCACCGCCACCAAAGGCACCATCGCCGCCACGCGCGGCCAGCTCGGACGCCGGAACGCCTTCGGGGCCGTCGGCGTAAGCGCTCTGGAGGCCGAAAACGGCGACTGCCGCCAGCAACAGTCTGCGGATCATATGGCACCCACGTGGATCGAGCCGTCGGCCATGACCGTGCCGCTGAGGACCTTGCCGCTGTCTATGTTGCGGACCTTGACGACGTCGCCGGCAGCACCTGGTTCGAGCGTGACGCCGGCGGCCGAGATCAAGAGAGCGCCCGCAGCGAAGACGACCTGGACGGAGGCGCCGCGGTCGACCAGCCAGGCCTCGCGCAGCGCATTGACGGGAATATAGCGGCCGGGCAGCAGCGTGCGCTTGGCGACCCTGCCGTCGAGTTCGTTGGCAAGCGTCGCGACCGCGTCGGGGCGAACCTTGCCCGGCTTGAGCGTGACTTCCTTGAGCGCGGACAAGGCGATCGCCTCGCCGGGGTAGATGACGCGGTTGGGAACGAGCACGACCTCCTGCTCGGCAGCCATCGCTGCGCCGCCAAGCATGGCGAACGCGAAGACCGCCGTGCGGATATGGAGGAGGGCGTTCCGTCGCCGCATGATGCTCACCGGATATTCTTGGAAACGACAGCGGCCATTTCATCGGCCGCCTGGATGACCTTGGAATTCATCTCGTAGGCGCGCTGCGCCGAGATCAGCTCGGTGATTTCCTTGACCGGGTCGACGTTGGAGTTTTCCAAGTAGCCCTGCTTGATCGTGGCGTAGCCGGGATCGCCGGGGATGCCGACATTGGCGGCACCTGAAGCTTCGGTTTCCTGGAACAGATTGTCGCCGAGCGGCATCAGGCCGGCCTCGTTGGCGAAGTTGGCGAGCGTCAGCTGGCCGAGCGGCTGGAGCGCTGCCTGGCCGTCGAGCCGGGCGAAGACCTGGCCGGAATTGTTGACTATGACCTCGACCGCATCCTGCGGCACGGTGATCGCCGGCACGACGTTGAAGCCGTCGACGGTGACCAGCTGGCCGGTGGCGTTCTTGTTGAACGAACCGGCGCGGGTGTAGAGCGTCTGGCCGTCGGCACCTTCGATCTGGAACCAGCCCTTGCCAGACAGTGCGAGGTCGAACTCGTTGGTGGTGCTGGTCAGGCCGCCCTGGATGTGGACGTTGCGGACGGCTGCCGTCTTGACTCCGAGGCCGATGCTGACGCCTTCCGGCACGATCGCCGAATTGGCGCGGTTGGGCACGCCCTGCAGACGGTCGACCTGGTAGAGCAGATCGGAGAATTCGGCGCGGGCGCGCTTGTAGCCGGTGGTGTTGATGTTCGCGATGTTGTTCGCGATCACCTCGAGATTGGTCTGCTGGGCATTCATGCCCGTGGCGGCAATGGCTAGCGCTTTCATCGGGATGTTCCTCAGATGCCCATGCGGCTGACTTCGAGATATGCCGTGACGATCTTGTCGCGGATGGCAACGGCCGCCTGCAGCGCCTGCTCGGCACTCATCACCGCGTCGACAACCTCACGGGTATCAGCCTTGCCCTGAAGGCCGGAAAGCGAGAGCTGCTCTGCCTTGTGCAGGGTGGCCCTGGTCTGTGCGGCGGCGTCCGCAAGGGCTGCCGCGAAGGACGAGCCGACGCCGCCAGCTGCGGCTGAGCCAGCCTCGGGCACGACGCTGGTCGGCTTGCTCAGTAGTTGCGTGCCGATTGGACTGATGCTGCCGATCATTACTGGCCCCTCATAAGATCAATGGTCATGGAAATAAGATCGCGCGCCTGCTTGATGACCTGCAGGTTGGCTTCATAAGAACGGTTGGCCTCGGTCATGTCGGCCATTTCGATGATGACATTGACGTTGGGCATCTTGACGAAACCGCTGGCGTCGGCGGCTTCGTTGCCGGGCTGGAATTCCAGCGGAAAAGCAGACTGGTCGTGGCCGATCGCGGCGATCTCGACGGTCGAGCCGCCGGTCGCCCGGTCGAGTTCGGCGGCGAAGCTGATGGTCTTGCGGCGATAGGGGTCGGCGCCGGGCGTGTTGCCGGTCGACTGGGCGTTGGCAAGGTTTTCCGAAACGATGCGAAGGCGTTCGGACTGGGCTCCGAGACCGGAGCCCGCGACCTTGAGTGCTGAAACGAGCGGATCCATCCCTGTCAGGCCTTTGTGCTGAGCATGATCATGCGGTGGAAGGCTTTGACGATGGCCGTGTTGAGCTCGAACGAGCGGCGGACTTCGCCGGCTTTCATGAGCTCGTCTTCGACCGCCACCGTATTGTCGGATGGCAGGACCGCGTGCTTGGGTTCTTCGGGCTTGACGGCGAAGCCGGCCTGGGTAGCGCCGCCGGAGAGATGTCCCGTCTGGGTCGAGGTCAAAGCGACGCGCGAACGGTCAAGCACGCGCTCGAACGGCTCGATGTCGTTGGTCCGATAGCCGGGCGTGTTGGCGTTGGCGACGTTACCAGCGATGGCATTCTGGCGCACCGAAAGCCAGCGTGCCTGCTGGGCGGCCAGATCGAACAGGTTGACGGGGTCCATGGAAATCTCCGAGCAGATTTCCAAACACTATTGCCTCAGTCTTGCGCGGGCCTTGCGCGGCGGCCCTTTGGCAAAACCAGCTCAGCGCGTGACCTGGAATACCTCTTCGCGCGAGGTGACGAGAACCCATTTGCCGTCGCGCTGTTCGATCGAGGCGACACGGCTCGAGTCGGGCAGCGGCGAGCCGCGCTGGACGATCCAGACGCCGGCGTCGTCTTGGATCATGGCTCGGCCGTTGGCGACATGAACGAGCTTGAATTCGATCTTGGGTCCGGGGAAGGGCTGTTCGGCGACGCCGGGAACACCGACTGCATCGTCCTTGTCGGGGCGTAGCGAGCCGGTGGCGAACAGGTCGAGCTTCATCGGCGGAATGTCTTCGACCGACATCGGCGCGCCAACGCGCTCGACCTGTTGGCCCAGGCCCAGCGGGATCGGCTGCTGGTTCTGGCCACCGCCGGAGAATTTCATCGCGCGGACGCCGAATTTCTCCTGGTTGAAGAAGATGTACCAGGGAAACAGTGCACAGGTGAGCCCGAGCGCGATGCCGAGGCCAGCAATGATGAAGTCGCTGCTGCGGTCGCGCCGCCTGGGCTTGAATTTGGGCGCCGGCGCCTTGCTCCTGGCGGGCAGGCGCAGACGCTGGAACAGCGAAGGCGGCTTGCCCTTGGCGTCGATGATATCAAGCAGTTCGCGCGCCGGGTCATTCCGCCTGAACATTGGCTCTATCCTTGGCTTTCAGATGACGTGCGAGATCGGAGAACGGATCGAGCGAAGGCCCATCGGCGGGCGACTGACCGAGCGCCTCGTAGATCACCGGAACCTGACGCACCGCGAGATCGAGCTCGGGATCGGCGCCGGCCTGGTAGGCGCCGAGCAGGCGGATGTCGCGCGTGTCTTCGAAACGCGAGATCATCGCCTTGAGCTTGCTGACAAGCTGGCGCTGTTCTGGAGTCCAGGCCTTGCCGGCCAGGCGCGAGATCGAGGAGAGTGGATTGACCGGCGGATAGCGGCCCTGTTCGGCAATCGAGCGGTCGAGCACGACGTGGCCATCGAGGATGCCGCGGACGGAATCGGCGACCGGATCGTTATGGTCGTCGCCATCGACGAGCACCGAGATGATCGCTGTGATTGAGCCGGTGCCTTCCATGCCGGGGCCGGCGCGCTCGAGCAGCTTGGGCAGATCGGTGAAGACGGACGCGGGATAGCCGCGCGCGACCGGCGGTTCGCCGGCACCGATGGCGACTTCGCGCAGCGCGTGGGCAAAGCGGGTGATCGAATCCAGCACCAGGAGGACGCGGTCGCCACGGTCGCGGAAATGCTCGGCGACGCGCATGGCGGTGTCGGGTGCACGGCGGCGCATCATCGCGCTCTCGTCGGAGGTGGCAACGACGGCGACGGTCTTGGCCATGGAGGCCGCACCGATTGTGTCTTCGAGGAATTCGCGCACCTCGCGGCCACGCTCGCCGATCAGGGCGACGACGACAGTGTCGAAGGCATCGGCGCCGGCGAGCATGGCAAGCAGCGTCGACTTGCCGACGCCGGAGCCGGCGAAGATGCCCATGCGCTGGCCGAGGCACAGCGGGGTGAAGATGTCGATGACGCGGACACCGGTCATGAAGCCGGTTTCGACGCGCTGGCGGGCCAGCGCTGCCGGCGGCACGGATTCGGCGGCGTCCTGCTTGGCGTTGCGGATCAGCGGCGCGCCGCCGTCGATCGGCCTTCCAAGGGCGTCGATGGCGCGGCCGCGCCAGCTCGGATGCGGGGTAATCGCAATAGGCCCACGGGTGAAGACGGCATCGCCGACACCGACCTCCGCGCTGCTCTCATAGGGGGCGACCAGCACTTCGTCGCGGCTGATCTGGACGATTTCGCCACGGCGGTTGCGACCATGGCCGCGATGCTCGACGATGTCGCCGAGCCGCGCGCTCGCGGACAGTCCGCCGACCTTGTAGTGGGTGGGCGCGATTTCTGTCACCTGTCCGCCACGCCTGACCAGCAGGCGGTCGTCAGTGAAGCGATGCTGGATACGCTCCAGAGCCTCGAGCCGGTTGTCGTGGACCGGCTGAGGCTCGCTGCGGATGGCGGTCAGGGACGTGCTCACTTATTTCGAGCCGAGCGTCTTGATGGCGTCGGAGAACGAGGCTTCGTTCTGGCGTATCAGGGCGGCGGTGTTTTCGAAGGCACGCTGCACCATGATGAGCTTGGTCATCTCCTTGATCGGATTGACGTTGGACTCTTCGACAAAACCCTGGACGACGCCGGCGTTCATGCGGTCGACGACCGGTTGGGGTGGTGTCGGCGGCACGACGCCCGAATTGCCGTAGCGGACAAAATTGGTGCCGGGGTCGAACTCATAGAGGCCAATGGCGCCGATCAGACGGTCACCCTGGCGCAGCGCGCCGTCGGCACCGGCCGTCGGGGGGCCGGCACGCGGGTCGAGCTGAATCGGCGCGCCGCCGGCGTCGAGTACCGGGTGGCCCTCGACGGAGACGAGCTGGCCGTCCGGGGTCATGGAGAAGCGGCCATCGCGCGTCATCACCACCCCGGCGGGCGTGTCGATGCCGAACCAGGCGTCGCCGCGGATGGAAAAGTCGAACGGGTTGCCGGTTTCGCGCATGCCGCCATGCTGGGTCGAGAGATAGGTGTCGCCCGGCGAGGTGAAGGACACCGACTTCGGGCCGAGACCGGAGACCACGTCCTCGAATTTCACGCCGGTGGCGCGGAAGCCGACGGTGGACGCGTTGGCGACGTTGTCGGCGATGGTATTGAGACGTTTTTCGAGTGCGACCTGGGCGGAAAGCGCGACGTAAAGACTGTTTTGCATAATGTCCTCAGAACCTCAGCTTCTGCATGGCAAACAGCAGGTCGGTCGACACGCCGGCGGCTGGCGACCCGCCGAAAAGCACGCCGACGGAGGCCTGTACCGGTGAGCTGGGGTTGTTGATTTCCCAAAGGCTGGTGAAGCGCTTCATGAATTCGCCGAGCTTCTTGGGATCGGAGAAGTCCTCGACCTTGAGCTTGCTCTCAAACAACGCGACCTGCCGGTCGATGTTGGCACCAGCGAAGGATTCGGGCAAAGCCAGCGCCGTGCGCAGGACCTTGGCGAGGGCGGGGTCGGCAAGCACCTCGTAGAAGCTGGTGATGGTCGATGCCTTGCGCTCGAAATAGAGCGCCAGGCGCACGCCTTCATTGTCCTTGCCGGCATTTTCCTCCAGCGTCTGGCGCATGAACTTGTCGACGGCCGGCCTCTGGGAGGGATTGGTGGTGGTGGCAGTCTCGCCATTGGCCTCGAAATTGTACGTGCTGGCGAAGGCGGCGTAGTTCTTGTTCGTCATCTGGTTGGCGTAGCTGTTGGGATCGCGAACGCCACCAGCCAGGACCTTCTCCATCATCTCCTTGTTGGGGATCGAAGATTCGATGCCGAAGGATGTCATGGCGAAGGTGTACAGCCTGGCGTCGTCCAGAAGATCCTTGGAGGACTTCACCTTGACGATGTTGTCGAGGTAGTACTTGACCTCTTTCTGGACGGCTTCCGATTTGGGATCGCCGCCGCCGAGCTCCACCTTGATCAGATATTGCGAGACAGCGCCCTGCTGGGCCTTGTTGTAGGTGGTGGCCTGCGGGCCGAGCTCGGCGAAGTTGAAGCTCTTGACGAATTCGGCGTAGCGCTTGTCGGTCAGCTTGTTGGCGAAGCTGTCCTTGCTGGTGATGCCTTCCTTCAGCGCCTTGACCATGAACGCCTTGGCGTAAGCCATGTCCTGGAGACCGTGCGCCTTCATGGCGTATTTGAACAGACGGTCGTTCTTGACGAACTCGTCGATCGATTTCACGTTCTTGATGTTCTTCAGATAATATTCGGTCTCGCGCTCGACGGTGGGCTGGGACTCGACACGGTCGATTGCCTTGCCGATGTCCTTCGCAATCAGGTGATAGCTTGTATAGGTATTGAGCATGACAATAGCCCTTCCGCCGCAGGATAGTCGGGGAAGGCTACGCTCAAATGCTTGCGCGAGGCTGAATCATTTTACCGCGCTCCTTCAAGCCTCACACAAGGCACGCAAGCTATCTGTGTCCGCATAAGTGCTTTGAATGCGGAAGGACCTGCCTGTGGGCATTCTGATCGGACTCGTCGTGACGCTGGGCTGCGTGCTGGGCGGCTTCATGGCGATGGGCGGACATCTAAACGTGCTGATGCAGCCCTGGGAGCTCGTCATCATCGGCGGGGCTGCCCTAGGCACCTTCCTGGTGGCCAACCCGATGACCACCGTCAAGGACACCGGCAGGGGCATCATGGAGGCCTTCAAGCAGGCGGTGCCGAAAGAGCAGGACTATCTTGAGACGCTGGGCGTGCTGCATTCGCTGATGCGCGAGCTGCGCACCAAGACGCGTTCGGAAGTCGAGGCGCATATCGACAATCCAGACGATTCGGCGATCTTCCAGGCCTTCCCGACCGTGCTGAAAAACTACGACCTGACGCATTTCATCTGCGATTATTGCCGCATCATCATCATCGGCAACGCCCGTTCGCACGAGATCGAAGCGCTGATGGACGAGGAAATCCAGACCATCCGCGCCGACAAGCTGAAGTCCTATCACGCGCTGGTCGCGGTCGGCGACGGCCTGCCGGCGCTCGGCATCGTTGCCGCCGTGCTCGGTGTGGTCAAGGCGATGGGCGCGCTCGACCAGTCGCCCGAGATTCTCGGCGGACTGATCGGTGCGGCTCTTGTCGGTACCTTCCTCGGCATCTTCTTGTCCTACGCGGTGGTCAACCCGATCGCCACAAAGATCAAGACGGTGCGCGAAAAGAAGAACCGCCTCTACATCGTCGTGAAGCAGACGCTGCTTGCCTACATGAACGGCTCTCTGCCGCAGGTGGCGATCGAGTTCGGGCGCAAGACGATCTCGTCTTATGATCGCCCGTCGATCGACGCGGTGGAGCAGAGCACGCTGAACACCGGCATTTCCGAAAAGAAGGCGGCCTGAGCAATGCGGGACGCTGACAAAGGGCATCGCAAGCCATGAACACCACCGCAAGCCCGGCGGAACCACGCGACATCGTGATCGAGCGCCTTTTGGGCGACACCGGCGAGCCGGCCAAGGTGCATTCGGCTGCCCGCCGCCTGGCGGAGCGCTCGTCACCTTTGATCGCCAAATACCTGAGCGAAGTGCTGCCGGAGCAGGTCTTCGTCGAGGTGGTCGAAGTCAAGCTTGCCCGCATGGCCGACGCCAAGGCGGGCAAAAGCAACCAGGTCATGACGGTCGCGATGACCCAGACGTCTCCGGACGGGCTGGTGATGACGCTCGATCCGCAGGCGCTCGCGATCCTGGTGCATATCATGTTCGGCGGCGATCCGAGCCGAGAGGTTGCGCCGATCGAGCGCGAGTTGTCGTCGATCGAGACCAGCGTTGCGACATTGATTTTCCAGGACGTGGCGCGCGCCATGAACATGCAAGGCCCGGATGGCGGAGTCGGCGTCAAGCTGCCGGTGCCCGAGGCGATGACCGGCACCGTCATGAAGAAGCATGTGTTCCGCGACGGGCCTTCCGCCCGCATCACGCTGTCGATCTCGACTGCGGTGTCGCGCGGCCTGCTGGTGCTGACCCTGCCGCAGCGCGTGCTGATCGAAGATCGCCGCACACAGGCCGAGAAGGAAGCCGAGGCGATCCCGACCACCGAATGGCGGTCGCGTTTTTCCGACGAGCTGATGCGTTCGACCGTGCGGCTCGAAGCATCAATGCCGATCGGGCGCATGACGCTCGGTGACCTGAGCGGGCTTGTGGTCGGGCAGGTCATCGAACTGGCCGAGAACACCCAGTCCAATGCCATCATCGCCGCGCGCGGCAAGACGCTGTTTGCCTGCGAGTTCGGCAAGCTCGGCCAGAACTACACCGTACGCATCAGGCGTCCGTTCGACGCCACCGAAGAAATAATTGAAGGGATCGTTGCGGGTTGAGGCGCTGTCAAGCAATGCCTGCCACCGCGAACGACACAACCGGAGAACACCGATGAGCAAGGCGCAGCCCAAGCCCGAGGTCGAAAAGCCCGAAGTCGAAGTCGAGGACGACCAGCTCAACCGCGCCATCGAAGAGCTGCGCGGCGTTCTGAGCGAAGAAGAAAAGCGCCCTGGTGCCGCAGCTCGTCCGTCGGGCGTCGGCAACAGCGTCATCCTCGACATTCCGGTCGAGGTGCAGATCGTGCTCGGCAGCACCGAAATGCCGGTGTCTGATCTGATGTCGCTGCAGAAGGGCTCGACCATTGCACTCGACCGCCGCATCGGCGAGCCGGTCGACGTGGTGGTCAATGGACGCCGGATCGCGCGCGGCGAAATCACGGTGCTCGAAAGCGATCCGTCGCGCTTCGGCATCCGCCTGACCGAAATCGTTGCTGCGGCCAAGACCGCTTGAGGACTTTGAACGTGCTTTCCCTTGCTTTTCGAAAGGCTTGCGCATGACGACGCTGGCGACGCTGACGCGGCCGCAGAAGGCGGCGGCCATACTGGTGGCGATGGGCAAGCCGTCGGCAAGCCGGCTGCTCAAGTTCTTCAAGCAAGACGAGCTCAAGGCGCTTATCGAAGGCGCGCGGCTTTTGCGCACCATTCCGCAGGCCGATCTCGAACGGATCGTCGCCGAGTTCGAGGCCGAGTTCACCGAAGGTGCGGGCCTGCTCGATTCGGCCGACAAGATGGACACGATCCTCAACGAGTCGTTGTCGCCTGAGGAGATGAGCGCGCTGATGGGCAACGGTGAGCCCATGGCCAAGAAGGACACCACGCCTCCGGTGTGGCCGCAGCTCGAGAAGCTTGAAGCCGCGCAGATCGGCGCCTTCCTTGCCAATGAGCATCCGCAGACGTCGGCGATGATCCTTTCCAACCTCGCGCCGAATTATGCCGCCAAGGTGGTGCTGACGATGGAAAAGCCGGTGCGCAGCGAAATCATCAAGCGGATGATGGAACTGGCGACGGTGCCGGAAGCCGCGACCAGGCTGGTCGAAAACCAGATCCGCACCCGTGTTCTGACCGAAAGCGCCCAAAAGGATACCTCAGCGGGGCAGACCCGCGTTGCCAGCGTGCTCAACGAACTCGACAAGTCGCAGCTCGAAGAAGTGATGAACGACCTCCGCGAGGTCGGTATGGCCGATCTCGACGCCATCCGTGCCCGCCTGTTCTCGTTCGATGATGTTCCGATGATGACGCAGAAGGCGCGTGTCGCATTGTTCGACGGCCTGTCGACTGAACTGCTTACGATCGCGCTGCGCGGCACAGCCTTGCCGCTTGCCGAAGCTGTGTTGTCGTCGATCGGCGCGCGCTCGCGCCGCATGATCGAATCCGAACTCAGCCAGGGATCGGAAGGCATCCAGCCGGCCGACATCCTGCGCGCCCGCAAGACCATTGCCTCCACGGCTTTGCGCATGGCGAACGAGGGTCTCCTCGAACTGCCATCGTCGCAAGAAGCCGCCTGATCCCGTCCGCACGGGTCAGCTGAGCGATGTCGGACGAAGACAAAGACTCCAAAACAGAAGAGCCGACAGAGAAGAAAATCCGCGACACGATGGAGAAAGGCAAACTGCCGGTCTCCAAGGAAGTCGCGATCTTCACTTCGTTTCTGGCGATCATGGTCTACGCCGTGTTCTTTGCCAGCAATTCGGTGGCTGAACTCGGCGTCTTCTTGTCGAATTTCCTCGAAAAGCCGGAAGCCTGGCCGCTCGGTACCGAACGCGACGTGATCGAACTCTACCAGGCTGTCGCTGTCGAGGTCGGGCGGGCTGTCGCCAGCCTGTTCATGTTGCTTATTGTGGCCGGCCTCGGCGCATCGCTGGTCCAGAACATTCCGCAGTTCGTTGGCGAACGCATCCGTCCGCAAGCTTCGCGCATCTCGCTGGCCAAGGGCTGGACACGCATGTTCGGCGCGCAGGGTTTCGCCGAATTCCTGAAGTCGCTGGCCAAGCTCTGCTTCGTCATGATCGTGCTGTACTTCGTCCTGTCGGACGATCATCGGCGGCTGCTTGCCGGCATGATCACCAATCCTGTGGCCTTCACAAGCGTCATCCGCGACATCTCCGTCGATATCCTGGTGGCGATCGTCTTCGTCATGGGGGTGATCGGCGTCGCCGACATCGTGTGGTCGCGCTTCCACTGGTTCCAGGAACAGCGCATGACCAAGCAAGAGGTCAAGGACGAGATGAAGCAGTCGGAAGGCGATCCGATCGTCAAGTCGCGCCTGCGCTCCATCGCGCGCGACCGCGCTCGCCAGCGCATGCTGACTGCGGTGCCGAAAGCAACGCTGGTGATCGCCAACCCGACCCATTTCGCCATCGCGCTGCGCTATGTCCGCGATCAGGATGCGGCCCCGGTCGTGCTCGCCAAGGGGCAAGACCTGGTGGCGCTGAAGATCCGCGAGATCGCCGAGCAGAACGGAATTCCAGTATTCGAAGACGTGGCTCTAGCCCGCTCCATGTACAAGCAAGTTTCGGTGGATAGTATCATTCCATCACAGTTCTATCAGGCCGTCGCCGAACTGGTGCGGATCGTTTACGGAAACAGGGCTCAGCGCAATCAGTCATGAAAAATCAGCCGCATGCTTCGTCCCGTGAAGTCCTTGTCGCAACGGCCATCCAGCCGGTGGTGCGCGAATTGCGCCTCGTCGACCTTGCCGACTACATCGCCTTCATTCGCATGGAGCATTTCGCCAATGTGGCGGATCTCGTCGATTCAGCGGCGGAACTCTATTTCATGCCAGGCGCGCTGCGCCTGGGGCTGGGCGGTGAGGCGCATGTCAGCTGGACGGGCGCGCCGCGCATCGTGCTCGACCTCGAGCTCAGGCCCGAAGGGGCGGTGGTCTATTTCCAGCTGTCGATGACGGCCAACAATGCCTCGGTCGAGGTGCACTACGTCTCCTTCGAAAAGCCCGATGCCGAGCCCGAGAAGAACACCGAATATCTCGCGACCGCCATCCAGCACGCGATGCTCAGGCGGCCACAGGCCGAAGCCGCCTGAAGGGAAGCGACTTAGTCGATCAACCCGAGACGCAACGCCTTGGCGACCGCATGCATGCGGTTGACGGCGTTGAGCTTCTGCGTCGTCTGGGTAAGGTATTGATTGGCGGTGTGGACCGAAAGCTTGAGCAGCTTGGCGATCTCTTCGCTGGTGTAGCCGCGCGAGGTCAGCTTCAGGCATTCGATCTCGCGGCGCGACATCGCTGGCATTTCGCGAGACTGGGTGGCGTTGATGCGTGCCACCGCATCAAACAGCTGAAAACAGCGGCCATGCAGGTCGTGCAGCGATTGCGGGTTGGGTGAAAGCTCGGGACCAGCGAAGATGAAAAGGCCGACTTGGCCGCGGTCGGTGTAGACTGGGAAGGCAATGCCGCGGCCGCTCTGTGCGAGCGGCTCGATGCGGCTGGTCCAGGGAAGTTCCGAGAAAATTTGCTCGGCGACAGCACTATCCGCCCACCAGCATGGCGCGGTCGACTGGCGCGCATGGCGCATCAGATGCTCGCCGATGCCGCCGCCAAGCAAACGCGCGGCGGACATGGTGCTGGGGTAGTCGGAATCAAAGCATGGCGTGAGCCGGCTGCTGTCGGCGGACGAACCGGCAAGGCAAAGCGCGAAATCGCGGGCGCCGAGATCGATGGCAATCCAGCGGCAGCGCTTGGCGGCATCGGCAAGGGTTACCGCGGGCATGCCGATTGCAGCCGCGTGGCTGGCGGACGAGACGTCCTGCTGGCAGTGGGACGCGCGGCCTAGCTGCTTTGCCTGGGCGTAGCTCAAATGATGCCGCTCCTGATCGCGGTCGCAATCGCCATGGCGCGATTGGAGGCCGACAGTTTCTGGATCGCATGGGTGATGTAGGAGTTGACGGTGTTGGACGACACACCGAGGATCAGCGCGACCTCGTCGGTGGTCTTGCCTTCGGAAACCCAAAACAGGCATTCGCGCTCGCGGTCGGACAACGGGTCCTGCATCGTCGCCGCTGCCAGGATGCTCGGCGCTTGCGACAGCGCATAACAGCATTCGAGCTGCGTACGCGGCATCACAGCCGGGTCGATGCGGCCGGCCGCCGATGCCGAAAACAACACGAACAGGCGCTGGCGGCCGACATGCAGGCGCAGGGCGAAGATTTCGGCATGGCCGAGTATGTCGAGCAGGCGGGCTTCCTCGCCGCCCAAGACACCCGGCGCTTGCGAGGCGATGAGGCTCTGCGGGCGGACGCCCGGGGCGCTGGCAAACGGGCCTTGGGCGAGGCCGGCGATGAGGGCGTGGCCGGCGAGTTGGATGGCGTCGTAGATCCAGTTCGAGGCGATGATCTGGAGGTTGTCGCGCTCCTGGTCCTGGGCGATGGCGACGAGCATGTAGCCGTCGGCGCCGATCTCGTCGGTCAGGTTCATGAAGAAAGCGGTGAGATCGCTGCGTGATGCGAGCCTTGCTGCGACGGTCGTGTATTCGTTGCGGGCTGCGAGGGCGGTCATCTCAAAATTTCTGCCGGAATCCATTTGGGAACCGGAGTTGGGCGGCGGCCCGATCCGGTCGAAATATCCATGACTTTGACGTTAAAAAACGCGACGCGGACGCCTGGGGCATCCATCGGCCGAATCCGTACTGGTCGCGCGAAACCTGACGCGCTCTCCGCCAGGAAAATTCCCGGCATTTCAGAGAGTTGGTGGTTCGCCGCGCCCCCCGAGGACCGGCTGATTCGTGGTTAATCTAACCGCTCGCGAATCGCTCCGCAAACATAATTGACAAAAAGTTAATTCAGAGTCCTTCGACAGACTCAAGGCGAGCAGAAACGCTGCGGAAACCTTGGCGAAAGCTTCGCGAGAATCGCCATTGATCGGCTGATGCAATGGGCTTAACGCTGCGTCCGCTACGGGCAGGGGAATGCAATGAACGAGCAAATTCGTGAAGTGACCAGCATGTCATGGTTCGGGCGGATCAAGCGCGCGGTCGGCAGCGTGCTGGTCGGCCTGATCCTTGTCGCTGCCATGGTGGCGGTGCTGTTCTGGAACGAGGGCCGGGCGGTGACAACGGCGCGCTCCTTGGCCGAGGGTGCGGGTGCCGTGGTGTCGGTGCCGTCCGATGCGATCAATGCCGCCAATGAGGGCAAACTCATCCACACCAGTGGAGCCATGAGCACGTCGGAAGGGCTCAACGACCCGGATTTCGCGATCTCGACAGAAGGCGTGCGGCTGTTGCGCAATGTCGAGATGTATCAGTGGGTGGAAAACTCCAAGTCGGAGACGACCACCAAGCTGGGCGGTGGCGAAGAGACCGTCACCACCTACAGCTACGCCAAGGAGTGGCGGGACAGGCCGATCTCATCGTCCGAGTTCAAGCAGCCGGCGGATCACCAGAACCCGTCGATGGAGATCGCTTCCAGGTCGTTCCAGGTCCCCGAGGGCAGGCTGGGCGCGTTCATGCTGGACAAGCCGGTGCTCGACCGCATCGGCGATGCCCAGGTGCTGACCATAACACCGAGCCAGCTTTCGGATATCCAGGGCGCCCATTCCGGCACGGAACGCATCAGCGTCGTCGACGGGCGGATATTCCTGGGCGCCAATCCGACCTCACCGGTGATCGGCGACTATCGCATCGGCTACAGGCTGGTGCCGCTCGGCGACATCAGCGTCATCGGCCAGCAGAGCGGCGACAGGTTTTCGCCCTACCAGACGGTTGCCGGCGATGAATTGCTGCTGGTCGATAGTGGCAAGGTGCCGGCCGAAAAGATGTTCGCCAATGCGGTGAGCGCCAACACCATCATCACCTGGCTGGTGCGCGCCGGTTGCCTGCTTTTGCTGGCCATTGGCTTCGGATTGCTGCTCGCACCGCTTGGCGTATTGGCCGATGTGATCCCGTTCGTCGGCAGCATCGTGCGCATGGGCACCGGGCTCGTCGCCTTCGTGCTGGCGCTGCTGGTGGGGACCGCGACGATCGCTGTGGCGTGGTTCTGGTACCGTCCGCTTCTGGCGGTTGGCATTGCGGTAGCAGGCCTTGCCTTGGCCTATGCGCTGACGCGGTTCGGGCGGCGCAAGGCTGCCGCCGCGCCGCAAGCACGGTAGCTTGCGAATATCCGGGTAGCCTTGCCGCTGCCCCTCATCCCCCTGCCGGGACCTTCTCCCCGTATAGTGACGGGGAGAAGGGGCTGGACGATTACCGTCCCTCGAACCCGGTGAGCACGCCGACGGCGTTGATGCCGATCTCGTCGACGGCATAGCCGCCTTCCATGACAAACAGTGTCGGCAGGCCAAGCCTGGCGATGCGGGCGCCGATCTTGGGATAGTCGGCGCTGGTCAGCTTGAACTGGCTGATCGGATCCTTTTCGAAAGTATCGACGCCGAGCGAGACGACAACGACGTCTGGCGCATAGGCGGCGAGCTTGCCGCAGGCATCCTCTAGCGCTTCGTTCCACTTCTCCCACGAGGTGCCGAAGGGCATCGGGTAGTTGAGGTTGAAGCCTTCGCCTGCGCCTGAACCGCGCTCGTCGGCATGGCCGAGGAAGAACGGATACTCGGTCATCGGGTCGCCGTGCAGGTTGATGACCTGGATGTCGGGGCGGGCGTAGAAGATTTCCTGGGTGCCGTTGCCGTGGTGATAGTCGACGTCGAGCACAGCGACGCGCTTGGCGCCTTGGTCGCGGAACCATTGGACGGCGACGGCGGCGTTGTTGATGTAGCAATAGCCGCCCATGAAAGCGGCACCGGCATGGTGGCCGGGCGGGCGGCAGAGCGCGAAGGCGCTGCGCTCGCCGGCCTTGACCAGTTGGGCTGCGGTCAACGCCACATCATAGGACGACTTGATGGCATCCCACGTGCCTTTGACGAAGCTCGCGCCGCCGTCGAAGGAATAATAACCCAGCAAGGCCTCGATGTTGCGCGGGCGCACGTCGCCGCGCAGGCCGCGCGTCGGCCAGGCGAAGGGGATGGCCGAGCCCGACTTGCCGGCGGCCTCCCACTGCGGCCAGACTGTCGGCAGGAAGTCGATGTAGTCGGCGGTGTGGACGCGCTTGGCGGCGGCGAGGTCATGCACGTCGGGCGCCAGGATATCCCCCAGCTTTTGATTTTCGATCCGCGCCTTGATGATCTCGGCCCGCGAGGGCTTCTCGAAGCCGGGCACGATGGCACCCGCTACAAGTTCCATCTGGCCGCTGTGGCCGGCGTGGAGCGGCGAAAAGACTGTTTTCATGAAAATCCTTTCTGGCGTTAGGTGAGGTCGAGATAGGGGGCGACAAGGGCGAGCCACATGGTCTTGACGTCGTCCTGGATGAGATCGAACGCCTTGCGGTCCCGTTTGAGACCGACAAGCCGGCAGACGTGGCCGACCTCCATCATGACGACGCCCAGCCGGCTCGCGACTTCGGCTGGAAGTGCCGGGTTTACGTGCTGCAGCCAGGCGGCGTAGAGGGCGATGATCTGTTCGTCGTATTCGTTCTGGATGGGCCTGAGATCGGGGTTGCCGGTGATGGCTTCGATGACCGGCATCAGATTGGCGTTGTCGAGATAAAGCCTTGAAGTGTCGACGAACAGCTTGTCGACTTCCTGCTGGAACGCGTCGCGGTTGGTGGGGCGAGGGGCGTCGATGCGCCTTGCGATCACCTCGGGAAAGGCTGCGAGCCAGCGCCGGGCGAGATCGAGAAGGATGGCTTCCTTGTTGGGGAAGTACTGATAGACGGAACCGACGGACAAGCCGGCGCGCTGCGCGATGGCAAGCGTCGTCGGTGTCTTGGTCCCTTGTTCCCTGGTCAGGGTCAGGGTGGCGTCGAGGATCCTGTCGACCACCTTGCTCGACCGTTCCTGGCGCGGCTGCTTGCGCGGCTTGAGCGCTGTCTTGGTCTTCCAGTTGAGACTGCGATTCACGGAATGAACTTCTCGCTCCCTGCTCGCGTTGACCGTCAACGGCGCGCGTCCTCCACAACGCATCCAAGAAATCCCGCATATTGACAAACGCGAATAAATAGTCGCATTTTTTCGCAATGCTGTCTCTAGGGAAACTTTGGGGAATTCCTGGGGCCAGCGGATCGGCTTCAGCCTTCTTGTCTGGTTGCGCCACTCCGCCGGGAATGGCGGGCCGACTGATGCAGGTTTGAACGGTCTCAGCAGTCAAGAGCGCGGAGTCGCGATGTCTGTCACCGAAACGGTTCGCAATGCCGATCTGATCGTTGTCAACGGCCGCGTGCTGACCATGGACGCAGCACGGCCCTCGGCGGAAGCGGTGGCCATCAGGGACGGCCTGATCGCCGCTGTCGGCGACAGGGCGACCGTGGAAGCGCTGCGCGGGCCTCAGACCAGGGTCATCGATGCGCGCGGCGGATCGGTGGTGCCGGGCTTCATCGAAGCGCACATGCATCTGTTTTCGGGTGCGGCCGAACTCGCCCATCTCCAACTCGCCGGCGTTCATGGCATCGAGGTGCTGCGCGATAAGGTACAGGCTTATGCCAAGTCGCGACCCGATGCGCGCATGCTGGTGGGGCAGGGTGCCGACTACACCATCCTGGGCGCCGAGCGCGTCACCCGGCATCACCTCGACGCGATCCTGCCCGACCGGCCGTTGCTCATAGCTGCACCGGACCACCATACGATGTGGGCCAACACCAAGGCGCTGGAAGCCGCCGGCATCCTGCATGGCCGCGAGCTCACGCCAGGCAACGAGATCGTCATGGGCGCCGACGGCCTGGCCGAAGGCGAATTGCGTGAGAACGAGGCGTTCAACCCGGTGCTGAAGCTTGCGGGCGAGGGCCGTGTCCGGCTCGGCCTGTCGACTGGCGGCGAGCCCGACCCGATGCCGAACGCCGAGGAACGTGCCGGCGACCGGGCGATCATGCGGCGGGGGCTCGACTGGTGCGCGCGACATGGCATCACCTCGGTCCAGAACATGGACGGCAATTTCTACCAGCTGGAACTTCTGTCGGAGGTCGAGGCCGAGGGCGATCTGATTTGCCGGGTAAAGATCCCGTTCCACTACAAGAACTTCATGACAATCGACATGCTCGACAAGGCATCAGACATGGCCGAGCGCTATGACAGCGAATGGCAGTCGTCGGGTATGGTGAAGCTGTTTTTCGACGGCGTGCTCGACTCCTGGACTGCCGTCATGATCGAGCCTTATGCCGACCGTCCCGACTGGGTCGGCGAGCCGCTGTTCTCGCCGGAGGAATTCGCGCGCATCGCCGTCGAGATCGACCGGCGCGGCTTGCAGATCGCGGTGCATTCGATCGGCGACGGTGCTGTGCGTGCCGTGCTCGACGGCTACGAGGCCGCCCAAAAGGCCAATGGCAAGCGCGACAGCCGCCACCGCGTCGAGCATATCGAATTGACCACCGCGACCGATATTCCGCGCTTTGTCGACCTCGGCGTCATCGCCTCGATGCAGCCGCCCCATCCGCCTGGGGGCATGAGCTTTCCGCTTGAGCCGACGGTGTCGCGTATCGGCCGCGAGCGCTGGCCTTATGCATATCCGACACGCACGCTGATCGATGCCGGCGCTCATGTGGTGTTTGCTTCGGACTGGCCGGTTGCGCCCATCGACCCGATCCTGGGCATGCAGGCGGCGATGCTGCGCAAGCCTTGGGCCGATGACATGCCCGACCAGCGCGTTTCGCTGCAACAGGCGCTGGCCGGCTACACGGTCGAGGGCGCTTATGCCGAATTCATGGAAGGCAAGAAGGGCCAGTTGAAGCCGGGCTTCTTCGGCGATCTCGTTGTGTTGTCTGCCGATATCGAAGCGACAGCGCCTGAAGCTCTGCATGAAGTGCGGCCGGTGACGACGATCTGCGGCGGCAAGGTGACCTACCAGGCCTGATGGTGGCACAACGACTGCCTGGGGAATTGATTGCGTGCTGTTGTTGCCAAGCCGCGTGGCCTGTGGTGACAATCGAACAAGGAAAAAAGTTCCACTAAAGGTGGACAAAACAATGGGGCGTTTTGAGTGCCGGAAACACCGGGTAGGAATGCGATTGAAGTTCGCGGCGTTCGTAAAGTCTTTGGCACCGGTGAGGCGCAGGTAGCGGCGCTCGACACCGTTTCGGTGTCGATCAGGGAAAACGAGTTCTTCACGCTGCTGGGACCATCGGGCTGCGGCAAGACCACACTTTTGCGGCTGATCGCCGGCTTCGACTTCCCCTCGGAAGGTGAAATCCTGCTTTACGGCAGCGATATCGCGCCGCTGCCGCCGTTCAAGCGGCCGGTCAACACGGTGTTCCAGTCCTATGCGCTGTTTCCGCATATGACGGTGGCACAGAATATCGGCTTTGGACTTGAGATGCTGGGCAAGCCGCGCGCCGAGATCGATGCGCGGGTGGCCGAGATGCTGAAGCTGGTGCGCATGGAAAAGCTCGCCAAGCGCCGCACCAGCCAGATTTCCGGCGGCCAGCAGCAGCGCGTCGCGCTTGCCCGCGCATTGGCGCCGCAGCCCAAGGTGCTGCTGCTCGACGAGCCGCTGTCGGCGCTCGACTATAAGCTGCGCAAGGAAATGCAGATCGAACTCAAACGCTTGCAGCACGAAACCGGCATCACCTTCATCTTCGTCACCCACGACCAGGAAGAGGCGTTGACGATGTCGGACCGGATCGCTGTGATGTCATCGGGCAAGATTTTGCAGGTGGGCAGTCCGCGCGATATCTACGACCGTCCGGCCGAGCGCTTCGTCGCCGACTTCATCGGCGAGACCAATTTCCTCGACGCCAGGATCGACAGCCTCGATGGCGGCAAGGCCAAGGTGACGCTGAAATCCGGCGCCTCCATCTCCGCGACGGTGGCCGAGGGCTTCAAGCCCGACGGCGATGCGACTGTCGTGATCCGGCCCGAGCACGCCAAGGCCGTCAAAGGCCAGGGCGACATTGCAGGCGTCGTCGAAAACGTCGTTTATTTCGGCACCGACACGCATGTGCATATCCGTCTTGACGATGGCGAGACGTTCACCGTGCGCCAGCAGAATGCGCGCGGGGCGGATGCCACCTTCGAGCGCGGCGAGCGTGTCGGCGTCGTCATCGGCGACGACGCGGCCCAGATCCTCAAGGACTGAGCCATGGCCACCGCAGCGGAAGTCGAAAAGCTCAATGAAAGTCGCGATATTCGCAAGCGCTGGCTGTTGTCGGCGCCGGCGCTGATTGTCATCTTCCTGGCGGCCTCCGGGCCGCTGTTGATCGTGCTGGTCTATTCCTTCCTGACACCAGGGCCTTACGGCGACGTCGTGTGGAAATTCTCCACCGATGGCTGGGTGTCGGTCCTGCTTGAACGCGACATCTTCGATGACACGCTGGCCTTTGCCAGCGCGCATCTGAACATCTTCTGGCGCTCGCTGAAGCTTGCCCTGATGGCGACAGTGGCGACGCTGATCTTTGGCTTTCCGACAGCCTATTTCATCGCCACGCGCTCGGAGCGGACGCGCGACATCTGGCTGTTCCTGATCACCATTCCGTTCTGGACCAACCTTCTCATCCGCACCTTTGCCGTGCTGCAGGTGATCCGCAACGAAGGCATCATCAACACCGGGCTGATCAAGCTCGGCATCATCGATCAGCCGATCCAGATGCTGTTCACCGACTTCGCCATCATGGTGGGCATGGTCTATGTCTACCTGCCACTGATGGTGCTGCCGCTTTATGCCAGCATGGAAAAGCTGGATTTCCGTCTCGTCGAGGCCGGTTACGATCTCTATGCCACGCGCTGGCAGGTGCTGCGCCGGATCATCTTCCCGATGGTCAAGCCGGGTGTCATCGCCGGTTCGATCCTGGTCTTCATCCCCGCCATCGGCGCCTATGTCACGCCAAGCGTGCTTGGCGGCGGCAAGAACATGATGTTCGCCAATCTGATCGAGCTGCAATTCGGGCAGGGACGCAACTGGCCGCTGGGGGCGGCCTTGTCGATCACCGTCATGGCGATCGTGATGGTGGCGCTGCTTGTCTATGTCCGCAACACGTCCGGATCGGATGCGCGTCATGGCTAAGCGTTTTTCGATCCGACACCAGACCGGCTTCACGGCCATCGCCGCAACCTGTTTCGTGCTGCTCTATCTGCCGATCATCGTGCTGGTCGCCTATGCCTTCAACGAGTCGACATCGGTGTCGGAGTGGGGCGGCTTCTCGCTGCGCTGGTTCGTCTCGGCCTGGAACAACGTCCAGGTGATCGACGCGTCGGTGCGCTCGCTGAAGATCGCTTCGGTGGCGGCCATCCTGGCGACGATCGCCGCGACCATGGCGGCACTGGCAACGACGCGGACGCAGGCCTATCGCGGGCTGACCTTCAAATACGCCTTCATCAACCAGCCGCTGATGGTGCCGGAAATCGTCACCGGCGTGGCGCTGCTGATCTTCTTTGCCCAGGTCAAGATCGCGACCGGCTATTCGGGACTTGGCTATCTGATCGCCGCGCACACCGCGTTCTGCATCCCCTTCGCCTATTTGCCGATCCGGGCGCGGCTCGAGAACATGGACCTGACGCTCGAACGCGCCGCTGCCGATCTCTACGCCACGCCGTGGAACGCGTTCCGGCGGGTCACCTTGCCGCTGCTATGGCCCGGCATCATCGCCGGACTGATGCTCGCCTTTGTCATCTCGCTCGATGACGTGGTCATCACCGAATTCGTCAAGTCGGGCGGCCAGGATACCTTGCCGACCTACATGCTGGGGCAGATCCGCCGCGGCATCACGCCGGAGGTCAATGCGATCTCGACCGTCTTCCTGCTCTTGTCGGTCGTCATCGTCACGCTGTTCTTCTTCATGAGCAGGAAACGGGATTAGTTCAACGGGAGTGGAATGATGAACCTGAAATCCATGTCGATGGCCGTCGGCCTGGCGCTGCTGGCCTCGACCAGCCTCGCCTCCGCTGAAGGCGCGCTGAATATCTACAATTGGGGCAACTACATCAGCCCCGAGATGATCAAGAAGTTCGAGGCGAAGTACAGCGTCAAGGTCACCGTCACCGACTACGACTCCAACGACACAGCACTCGCCAAGGTGCGCCAGGGCGGCACCGGCTTCGATATCGCTATTCCGTCCCAGACCTTTATTCCGATCTGGATCAAGGAAGGCCTCATCCAGGAGACCGATCCGGGCAAGATGGAAAACGCCAAGAACATTGCGCCGGAGTGGGCCAATCCCGACTTCGATCCCGGCCGCAAGTACTCGGTGCCGTGGGCCTGGGGCACGATCGGCGTCGTCGTCAATACCGACACCTACAAGGGACCGGCCGACAGCTGGGGCATCATCTTCGACACGCCCGAAGAGCTGAAGGGCAAGGTCAATGTCGTTCCCGAAATGAACGACGTGATGTTCGCGGCGATCAAATATGTCGGCGGTCAGCAGTGCACCGACGACAAGACGGTGCTGAAGAAGGTGCGCGACATGCTTGTCGCGGCCAAGCCGAACTGGATCGCCATGGAATACAACACCATCGAGAAGATGGGTGCCGGCGACTTCAAGGCGACCAGCGACTGGAACGGCTCGGCCTTGCGCCAGCGCCTGGCCAATCCGGCGATCCATTTCAACTATCCCAAGGAAGGCTATGGCCTTTGGAGCGACAATATCGTCGTGTTGAAGGAAGCCAAGAACGTCGAGAACGCCAAGCTGTTCCAGAACTTCATGATGGATCCGGAAAACGCGGCGCTGAACTCGGCCTTCCACCGTTATGCGAACGGCATCGCCGGTTCCGACAAGTTCATGCCGGCCGATATGAAGGACGCACCGGAAGTGATCATTCCAGAGGCTGAAAAATCGCGCGGCGAACTGCAGCGCCTGTGCTCGCCCGAGATTCAGGCGCTGTACACCAAGATCTGGACCGAACTGCAGAAGTAAGCTTTCGCAGGGCGTTCAGTCCGCAACAACGCAGCCGGGGTCGATGAAGATCGATCCCGGCTGTCACAAGCGTTTTTTCTGCACATGCCAGAAGACGTCACAGGTAACAGAAGGAGTATTGCCGTGAAATCGAGATTGTCCGCCGCTACCGCGGCCCTGGCACTGCTGGCCACAACGGGCCTCGCCCACGCTGAAGGTGCGCTCAACATCTATAATTGGGGCAATTACACCAATCCGGACGTCATCAAGAAGTTCGAGGAGAAGTACAAGGTCAAGGTGACGATCACCGACTACGACTCCAACGACACGGCACTTGCCAAGGTGCGCCAGGGCGGCAGCGGCTTCGACATCGCCGTTCCCTCGCAGACGCATCTGCCGATCTGGATCAAAGAAGGCCTTTTGCTCGAGACCAATCCTGGCGGCATGGAGAACGCCAAGAACATTGCGCCGGAATGGGCCAATCCAGAATTCGATCCCAACCGCAAATACTCCGTGCCGTGGGCCTGGGGTACTGTTGGCACTGTCGTCAACACCAACACCTATAAGGGCGACATCAATACCTGGGCGATCATCTTCAATACGCCGGACGAGCTCAAGGGCAAGGTCAACGTCGTTCCTGAAATGAAGGACGTCATGACCGCTGCCGTGCACTATGTCGGCGGCAAGCAATGCACGGCCGACAAGGACGTGCTGAAGAAGGTGCGCGACCTTTTGGTTGCTGCCAAGCCGAACTGGATCGCCATGGAATATGGCGCTATCGACAAGATGAAGGCTGGCGATTTCCAGGCATCCACCACCTGGAACGGGGCTGGACTGCGCATCCGGCTGGCGCGACCCGAAGTTCACTTTGGCTACCCGAAGGAAGGTTTCACCTACTGGAGCGACAACGTCGTCGTGCTGAAGGACGCCAAGAACGTCGAGAACGCCAAGCTGTTCCAGAACTTCATCATGGACCCGGAGATCGCAGCCGGGCTTTCCGCCTATCACCGCTATGCCAACGGCATCGCCGGGTCGGAGAAGTTCATGCCAGCCGAGATGAAGGACGCACCCGAGATCGTTATTCCCGAAGCCAGCAAGCCGCATGGCACGATGGCGATGATGTGCGCGCCGGAGACCGATGCGATCTACACCAGGATCTGGACCGAACTTCAGAAGTAAGGGCTGTCCCTTCTCCCCGTTTACGGGGAGAAGGTGCCCCAAAGGGGCGGATGAGGGGCAGCACCAAGCCTTGAAGAGTTCGCGCCGCCCCTCATCCGCCTGCCGGCATCTTCTCCCCGTAAACGGGGAGAAGAGATAAGGTTGAGAGACATGAGTTCTTACCGCAACAGCGATGTGCCGCCGCCGATCATGCAGGGCTCGCCGCCTACCATGATGCCATCCAGGTTGGACTGGGACACCCCGCCCTGGAACCGCTGGTCGTTCCAGCACATCCGCGAAATCCTGCCGACATCGGAGGTGTGGCGGGGTGCGGGGCCGGTGCGTGTATTGCCGCGTGCCGAGGTCGATCTCGACCAGTTGCCGGTCACCGACAGCGAGGGCAAGCCGACGACGCTGGCTGGCCTGCTCGACGAGACCTATACGGACGGCATTCTGGTGCTCAAGGACGGCAAGATCGCCTATGAGCGCTATTTCAACGGCATGACCGAGCGCACGCCGCATTTGTCGCAATCGGTGGCGAAATCGGTGACAGGAACCGTGTTCGGCATCCTGGCCGGGCGCGGGGTGGTCGATCCGCGGAAGCTGGTGACCGATTATCTGCCCGAACTCAGCGTGACCGGCTGGCGTGGCGCGAGCGTTCAGCATGTTCTCGACATGACCACGGGCGTGCGATTCAGCGAGGCTTATACCGATCCTTATTCCGACATCGGCCAGGTCGACGTCGCCTCGGGCTGGAAGGCGGTTCCGCCTGATACCGACCCGGCGTTCCACTGGCCGGAAAACGTCTTCGAGCTGATCCTGCGGCTGACCGAGACGACACGCCCGCATGGCGCGCAGTTCGAGTACCGCTCGATCGAAACCGACGTGCTGGCCTTCATCATGGAGCGCGCCACAGGCAAGCGTTTGCCGCAGCTCGTTTCGGAGGAACTTTGGCAGAAGATCGGAGCGGAGGAGAATGCTTTCTTCACCGTCGACAGTGCCGGCTACGCGCTGGCCGATGGTGGCTTTAACGCGACGCTGCGCGACTACGCCCGCTTCGGCCAGACGATCCTCGAAGATGGCGCCGGGATCGTGCCGGCCGCGTGGATCGCCGACACCCGTCAGGGCGTGCACGGCCCCGATTACAGTGCTTCGATGCCGGAAGGCAGCTACCACAACCAGTTCTGGATCGAGGATCCACGCTCGCGCGCGCTGATGTGCCGGGGCGTGTTCGGGCAGCTCATCCATATCGACTGGGACACCAGGATGGTGACGGTGAAGCTGTCGACTTGGCCCGACTTCACCTCGGTGCCCTATTCGGTGGCGACCTTGAAGGCCGTGCACGCGATTTCGGCGGCATTGGCCTGAACGCAAAGATCAGCAGCAGGATAAGATCATGACGTCATCCACCGTGTTCGAGCAAACTTTCGGCTTTGCCCGCAGCGACGTGGCGCTCGCCAACTGGCGCGAGGAACCCTACAGCCGCTGGGCTTTCCAGAATGTCGGCGAGATGGTGCGCAGCGCGCGGATATCAGCCGTCGAAGGCAACGCGGAAGACGAGGCCGTCGATCTCGGTGGGCTGCTTGCCGAAAAGGTTGCGATCAACGGCCGGAACGAGACGGTTGCCGGCTTCCTCGAACGCTCGTCGGCAGACGCTCTGGTGGTGATGAAGAAGGGACGCTTCGTCGGCGACTGGTTCGCGCCAACGATGCGGCCGGATGCACGCCACATCATTTTTTCGATCTCGAAGTCGCTGACGGCGATCCTTGCGGGCGCGCTCGAGGCCGACGGCAAGCTCGATCCGAACGCGCCCGCCACCACCTATGTGCCCGAGGCCAAGGGCTCGGTCTATGCCAATGCGACGGTGCGGCACGTGCTCGACATGACCGTCAGCCTCGATTTCGAGGAAGCCTATCTCGACCCGGAAAGTGCATTCGCCCGTTATCGCCGCGCCACCATGTGGAACCCGGGCGGCGGGACCGAAACGCTGCGCGAATTCCTGGTCACGCTGCAGCAACTGGACGAGTCGCACGGCCAGACTTTCCGCTACCGTTCGCCCAATTCCGACCTGCTCGGCATCATTGTCGAGCGCGCTTCGGGCCAGCGTTATGCCGACCTCATGTCGGAGAAGCTGTGGCGGCCGCTTGGCGCCAAGCGCGACGGTTTCGTCACTGTAGACGCGGAGGGCTCGGCGCGTGCCGCCGGCGGCGTGTCGGTGGCGGTGCGTGATCTCGCCCGCGTCGGCGAGATGATGCGGCAGGGCGGTATGGCCGCAGGCGGGCGGATCGTGCCGCAGGCCTGGGTCGAGGATACGATCCATGGCGGCGACGCCGAGGCGTGGCGGCGTGGCGACATGGTCAATTTGTTCGCCAATGGCCGCTATCGCAACAAATGGTACCAGAGCGGCAATGCCAGCGGTGCCTATTGCGGCATCGGCATTCATGGCCAGTGGCTCTACGTTGATGAGAAGGCCGAAGTGGTCATCGCCAAGATGTCGTCGCAGGCATTGCCGGTCGATGATCCGCTCGACCTCGACAATGTGGCGTTCTTCGAGGCGATTTGCGCGCGGGTTTGAGGTCAGGCGATCTCGCGAAAATGCCACAACGCCGGGATCGAGATGGCCCAGTCATGCCCGACAACATTACGCCTTGCCGCAGTGGCGGGACGGTGGTCGTTGAGTTTCTCCCGTCCACCTTCTCCCCGGAATGGAATGACAGGGGGAGGGAATGGTGAAATGCTCTCGCGCCTACTCCACCGTCGAGAACCGATATTCGGTGACCTGCGAATAGATCTCGCCGGGCCGCAGCACAGCACTGGGGAAATGCGGGTGGTGGATGGCGTCGGGGAAGCGCTGCGGCTCGAGGCACAGCGCGCCATGGCGCACCGGTTCGATGCCGCCGCGCAAGGGTGGAGCAACCGGCAGGAAAGCACCATCGTAGAATTGCAGCCCCGGCTCGGTGGTCCACAGGTCGAGCCGGATGCCCGAGCGTGCGCCTTCGAGCCGGGCAGCGTGCCAAGGTTCGGGCGCCGGCTGCATGGCCAGCACGAAATTGTGGTCGTAGGCGGAATGCGCGCCGTCCGGCCCGTTGCGGATCGGGCGTAGCTCGCGGAAATCGAAGATGGTTTCGTCGGTCGCCAGCACCTCGCCGGTTGGAATGCCTTGCGTGTCGACTGGCGTGTAGGCCTCGGCGGCGATTTTGAGGCGGTGCTCGAGGATCGAGCCAGAACCGTCGAGGTTGAAATAGGCGTGGGTTGCGAGATTGACCAAGGTGGGGGCGTCCGAGCGCGCGCCGAGTGCGATGCTCAAGCGGCCGGCAGTGAGCGAATAGCGGCAGGTGGCGATGACCTTGCCCGGATAACCCTGGTCGCCATCTGGCGAGGTCAGAGCGAGCAGGACGGAGCTCTCGTTGGTGTCGACGATGGTCCAGTTGCGGCGGAAGAAGCCGTCACCGCCGCCATGCAGGTGAGTGCGGCCGGCCTCGTTGAGGTCGAGCTGGTATTCCTCACCGTCGAGCGCAAAGCGCCCGCCGGCGATGCGGTTGGCGCAGCGCCCGGCGATGGCGCCGAAATAGCCGCCATGGGCGAGGTAGCCGTCGAGATCGTCGAAACCGAGGATCACCGAGCGCGGTCCGCTCGGCGTCTCAACGATCAGATCGGCAAGTGTTGCCCCGAAGGTGAGGATCTTTGCCTCGATGCCTTGGGCGGCAATGGTGATCGCTTCGACCAGCGATCCGTCGTCCATCCGTCCGAATTCCGTGACCGGCATTTTTGACACCTCCGCGAGGGCAAGCCACCCCAACGCAGAGTCACGGAAACCGTGTCGATTCTCAAGCAGCTTTTGTCTGATTTGTCAGGCGGCGAGCAGGCTCTTGAAGGCGAGGCCATTGCCGTCGAAAACCCACGCCATGTGCCGTGTCTCGTGCCCAACAAATCTATCAGAGATGATGGTTTTTCGTCATCTTCCAGATTGACTATTCCGTGGCTCGGGCGGAATGGAATGAAGGTGCCGTCGACGTGTCGCTGCGGCGTCTGTTTTCCTGGGAGGATGTCGGCATGGCCACGACCAGCAATCTCAAATTCGCGCTGAACCATATGGTGGCGCCTAATTTCAAGCCGGCAGAATTCTTCGCGCTGTGCCGTAAGCTCGGCCTCAAGGATGTCGAAATCCGCAACGATCTCGCCGGCAACGCCATTCTCGATGGCACGCCGGCCAAGGCGATCCGCGATCTGGCGGCTGAAAATGGAATATCCATTTTAAGCATCAATGCGCTGCAGCGTTTCAATGAGTGGAACGCGGCGCGTGAGGCCGAGGCCATCGAACTCGCCGACTATGCTCGCGACGTAGGCGCTGCGGCACTCGTGCTGGTGCCGGTCAATGACGGTTCGGGGCGAGGCGAGGGTGAGCGGCAACGCAAAGTGCGGACGGCTCTTGGCGCACTGAAATCGATCCTGGGCGACAGGGGCATTCGTGGGTTGGTCGAGCCGCTCGGCTTTGAGATCTGCTCGCTGCGCTCCAAGCGCGAGGCGGCTGAGGCCATCGCCGACGTCGACGGCGCCGCCATCTTCCGCATGGTGCATGACACGTTCCATCATCATCTCGCTGGCGAGCGGGAGATTTTTCCCGCCATGACCGGCCTTGTGCATATCTCCGGCGTCGACGATCCCACTGTGAGCGTCGCCGATATGCGCGACCCGCACCGCATTCTGGTCGATGCCGGCGACCGGCTCGACAATGTCGGCCAGATCCGCGCGCTGATGGCGGGCGGTTATGCCGGGCCGCTGTCGTTCGAGCCATTCTCGCCCGCCGTTCACGGTCTTGCCGACCCAGCCGGCGCACTCGCTGCAAGCATCGACTTCATCCAGTCCCGCGTCTGAAAAAAGCGCGCTGACAGGCTGCCTGCGCAAGCGTGGGCGTCCCGTGCCGCGCGCAGGTTTCATCGAATGCAAATCGAAGGCCCGCACCGATGCCCGGCAGCGGAATATCTCTTGACGTTCGTGCTGGATATGGAATAAATATTTCATATACAAAAAACACGGCCCGAACATTCTGAAATCAGGGTCGGCACCATCGGAAGGCGGGTGCGAGCTGATATCGCGGAGGAGCGATGGTGGCGCCCGTGGATATGGGTCTTCGGCTGAGCCGCGGACTTCCGGCACTATGGGGTGCGGCCGGGCACCATTCTTGGAGGAGAGTGATCATGAAGAAATATCTGCTCGGCGCAGCCCTGTGTGCGCTGATGACGGGCTCGGCGTTCGCTGCCGACATCGGCGTCAGCATGGCCAATTCCGATACGTTCCTGACTGTCCTGCGCAAGGGTATCGAAAAGGCCGCGGCCGATGCGAAGCAGCCGGTCGTGATCGAAATCGCCGATGACGACGTCAACAAGCAGCTGTCGCAGGTCCAGAACTTCATCGCCGCCAAGGTCGACGCCATCATCGTCAACGCCGTCGACACCTCGGCGACCACGCCGATGACCAAGCTCGCCAACGACGCCGGCATTCCGATCGTCTACGTCAATCGCCAGCCGATCGACGTCGATGCGCTTGGTCCGAAAGGCGCCTTTGTCGCATCCAACGAAGCCGATTCCGGCACGCTGGAAACCAAGGAAGTCTGCCGACTGCTCGGCGGCAAGGGCGACATCCTGGTCATGGTCGGCGATCTCGCCAACCAGGCTGCCGTGATGCGCACCAAGGACGTGCATGACGTGATCGCCACGCCCGACTGTGCCGGCATGAAGATCCTCGACGAACAGACAGCCGGCTGGGATCCGGTCAAGGCGCAGGACCTGATGACCAACTGGATCGCCGCCGGCCACAAGCCTGCTGCTGTGATCTCCAACAACGACAACATGGCGATCGGGGCGATCAATGCCATGAAGGCTGCCGGTTGGAACATGAAGGAAGTGGTCGTCGGCGGTGTCGACGCGACGCAGGAAGCGCTCGCCTATATGAAGGCCGGCGACCTCGACGTGACCGTGTTCCAGGACGCGGCCGGCCAGGGTGGCGGCGCCATCAAGGCGGCCATGGCGCTTGCCAAGGGCGAGAAAGTCGAACCCAAGGTGTGGATTCCGTTCCAGCTGGTGACGCCTGCGAACATGGAACAGTTCGTCTCCAAGAACTGATATGATCCGCGAGATGCGCCGCCAGATGACGGCGGCGCATTTTCTTAGAGTGCCGGCGTCCATCTGGACGGATAAGAGCACTCCAAGTCCTTGAAACCACGCATCGTGTTTTTCCGAATTCGCTTCGGGCCGATGCGGTAGATGCTGCCTCAAGCTGCGCTTGAGCCGGGTCTGGGAGGACCGATCGGTATGCAGAGCCCCGCTATGATGGACGCGGCGCGCGACAGTGGCGCTGTGGGCCCTTCCGATTATCTGCTCGAAGTGGCTGACGTGCGCAAGGAATTCCCTGGCGTGCTGGCCCTCGACAATGTCCAGCTTCGCCTCAAGCGCGGCAGCGTGCATGCCCTGATGGGAGAAAACGGCGCCGGCAAGTCGACGCTGATGAAGATCGTCGCCGGCATCTACACGCCCGACTCCGGCAGCTTCAAGCTGCGCGGCCGGGACATCCGCCTCAAGGGGCCGCTCGACGCGCTCGAAAACGGCATCGCCATGATCCATCAGGAACTGAACCTGATGGCGCCGATGTCGGTGGCCGAAAACATCTGGATCCGCCGTGAGCCGACGAGCCGCTTCGGTTTGGTCAACCATGGCGAGATGCGCCGCAAGACGGTGTCGCTATTCAAGCGCCTCAACATCGATATCGACCCTGACGTGCAGGTCGGCACGCTGAGTGTCGCCAACCGGCAGATGGTCGAGATCGCCAAGGCGGTGTCTTACGAATCCGACGTGCTGATCATGGACGAGCCGACATCGGCGCTGACCGACCGCGAGGTCGATCACCTGTTCACGATCATCCGAAGCCTGAAGGCAGACGGCAAAGGCATCATCTACATCACCCACAAGATGAACGAGTTGTTCGAGATCGCCGACGAGGTGTCGGTGTTCCGCGACGGCAAATACATCGCCACCAAGTCCTCCCATGAGGTCAAGCGCGACGACATCATCAAGATGATGGTCGGGCGCGAGATCACCCAGATGTTCCCCAAAGAAGAGGTGCCGATCGGCGAGGTGGTGCTGTCGGCCAAGGGGCTGACCCTCAAGGGTGTATTCGCAGACGTTTCCTTTGATGTGCGCTCGGGCGAAATCCTCGGTATCGCCGGGCTGGTCGGCTCGGGCCGCTCCAACATCGCCGAGACCATTTTCGGCGTCACGCCAGCCAGCAGCGGCACGATCGAACTGTTTGGCAAGACCGCGCGCATCAACAGCCCGGCCGAAGCGATGCGTCACGGCTTGGCGTTCCTGACCGAGGACCGCAAGGAGACGGGGTGTTTCCTGTTGCTCGACATCCAGGAGAACACCCAGATCGCTGTGCTGCAGTCCGGCTACGTCAAGAAGGGCTTCGTCAGTCAAAAGCAGCTCAGCCGCGACTCCGTGGACATGAGTGCAGCACTTCGGGTGAAGACGCCCGACATGGCCGAGCCGATCATCAATCTTTCGGGTGGCAACCAGCAGAAGGTGCTGATCGCCCGCTGGCTTATGACCAAGCCCAAGATCCTGATCCTCGACGAGCCGACGCGCGGCATCGACGTCGGTGCCAAGGCTGAAATCCACCGGCTGATCTCGAAGCTCGCGGGCCAGGGCGTGGCGGTCATCATGATCTCGTCGGAGATGCCCGAGGTGCTGGGCATGAGCGACCGCATCATGGTGGTGCATGAGGGCCGGGTTACCGGCTTCCTCGACCGCTCCGAGGCCAGCCAGGTCAAAATCATGGAACTCGCGTCGAACTGAACGACGCTCACAAGCTGCACAGGGTGGAAGAACCATGTCGACGAAAGAGATAGCGGGACCCGCAACCGTCATCGGGAGCAAGAAACGCCTGCCCCCGGAAGTCTCGATCCTGGGCGTGCTGATCGGCATCGCCATCATCTTCGAGATCCTGGGCTGGATCTATGTCGGCGACAGCTTCCTTGCCAACAAGCAGCGCCTGTCGATCATCATCCTGCAGGTGTCGGTCATCGGCATCATCTCGGTCGGCGTCACCCAGGTGATCATCACCGGCGGCGTCGACCTGTCGTCGGGTTCGGTCGTCGGCCTTGCCGCGATGGTGGCGGCGAGCCTGGCGCAGACGTCGCTCAACCCAAGGGCGGTCTACCCGTCGCTGACCGACATTTCGCCGATCTGGGCGATCCTCGCCGGCCTCGGCGTCGGCCTGCTTGCCGGCTCGGTCAACGGATTTCTGATCGCAAGAACCAAGATACCGCCCTTCATCGCGACGCTGGGCATGATGGTGTCGGCGCGCGGCCTTGCCAAATGGTACACGCTCGGCCAGCCGGTGGCACTGCTCGACGACAGCTTCACCTGGCTTGGCAAGAGCTTCAACATCATGGGCTTTCCGCTGCCGCTGCCGGTGATCATCTTCCTTCTGGTGGCGATCATTTTCCATATCGCGCTGGGCTACACCCGCTACGGCAAGTTCACCTATGCCATCGGCGCCAACCCGCAAGCCGCTCGCGTGTCCGGCATCAATATTGGCGGCCACCTGATCAAGGTCTATGCCATCGCCGGCCTGCTTTCCGGTCTGGCGGGCGTGGTGACGGCGGCGCGCGCCGCATCGGGCCAGCCAGGCATGGGCGTCGCCTACGAGCTCGACGCGATTGCGGCGGCGGTCATCGGAGGCACCTCGCTGTCGGGCGGCGTCGGCAGGATCACCGGCACCGTCATCGGCACGATTATCCTGGGCGTGATGACCTCGGGCTTCACCTTCCTCAAGGTCGGCGCCTATTATCAGGAAATCGTCAAGGGCATCATCATCGTGACGGCTGTGATCATCGACCAATATCGCCAAAATCAACGCAAGAAGGGTTGAAGACGAAATCCGGACCGTTCGGCATCCCGTCAACGGGCGGTCCGCCACCCCTTACAGATCAAAGTGCAGGCCCGGACGGGCGGGCCAAGGAAATGAGGTTGTCATGACAGTTCGGTTTGGTGTCCTGGGCGCAGGCCGTATCGGCAAGGTTCACGCGAAGGCTGTGGCGTCCAATCCGCAGGCGAAGCTCGTCGCGGTGGCGGACGCCTTCGAAAAGCCGGCCAAGGATCTGGCCGAGGCCTATGGCTGTGAAGTCCGTTCCATCGAGCAGATCGAAAAAGCGTCTGATATCGACGCGGTGGTGATCTGCACGCCAACCGACACGCATGCCGATCTGATCGAGCGCTTCGTGCTCGCCGGCAAGGCGGTGTTCTGCGAAAAGCCGATCGACCTCGATGCGGCACGCGTCGAGAAGTGCCTGGCCGTGGTCGACAAGGCCGGCGGCACGCTGATGGTCGGCTTCAACCGCCGCTTCGATCCGCATTTCGCCGCCGTACGCAAGGCAATCGACGACGGCGCCATCGGCAAGGTCGAACAAGTGGTGATCACCTCGCGCGATCCGGGCCCGCCACCGGCGGAGTACATCACGCGTTCGGGCGGCATCTTTCGCGACATGACCATCCACGACTTCGACATGGCGCGCTTCCTGCTCGGTGCCGAGCCGGTGGCGGTGACGGCGACGGCCTCGGTGCTTGTCGACAAGAAGATCGGCGAGCTCGGCGACTTCGACAGCGTCAGCGTCATCCTGGAGACGGCGACCGGCCAGCAATGCGTCATCACCAATTCGCGCCGCGCCACCTATGGCTATGACCAGCGCATCGAGGTGCATGGTTCGGACGGCATGGTGGCTGCGGAAAACCAGCGCGCCGTGTCGATCGAGGTCGCCAACGCCATGGGCTATACGCGCCCACCGCTGCACGACTTTTTCATGACCCGCTATACCGAAGCCTATGCCGCCGAAATCGCCGCCTTCATCGCCTCGGTGACCAAGGGCGCCAAGGTTTCGCCGAGCGGCCGTGACGGGCTGATCGCGCTACAGCTGGCGGACGCGGCGCTGAAGTCGGTCAAGGAAGGCAAGACGGTTCGCCTGAAGGGCTGACCTCGGTAGCAACCACCACCCCCGGCCTGAGAGGCGGGGGTGGTGAAGCACAATCTGTTGAGGGAATGAACATTCCGATTGACTGAGTTGTGGAATTGAAATTTCATTGTTTGGCCTGCGGCAAATCACGCGAGGCAGGCCGGCGCGGCGGAGCGACCGGGAGGAACACATGGCCGATCCCAACACCCAGCCTACAGCGCTGCTCGATGTCATCACCATCGGCCGCGCTTCGGTTGATCTCTACGGCCAGCAGACCGGTTCGCGGCTGGAGGATGTCGCGTCTTTCGCCAAGTCGGTCGGCGGCTGCCCGGCCAACATCGCCATCGGCACCGCCAGGCTCGGCCTGCGCTCGGCACTGCTGACGCGCGTCGGCGACGAGCATATGGGCCGCTATATCCGCGAACAGATGCTGCGCGAAGGCGTCTCCGACAAAGGGCTGGTGACCGACAAGGAACGGCTGACAGCATTGGTGCTTTTGTCTGTCGAAAACGACAAGACGTTCCCGCTGATCTTCTACCGCGAAAATTGCGCCGACATGGCGCTGAACGAAGACGATATCGATCCGGATTTCATCCGCTCGACGCGGGCCATCGTCGTTACCGGAACGCATTTTTCGCGCCCCTCCACCGATGCCGCGCAACGCAAGGCGATGCGGCTGATCAAGGAGGCCGGCGGCAAGGTGGTGTTCGACATCGACTACCGCCCGAACCTGTGGGGGTTAGCCGGCCATGCGGCGGGCGAGAGCCGCTACATCGCCTCAGATGCCGTCTCCAACCACCTCAAGGGCGTGCTGGCCGATTGCGACCTGATCGTCGGCACCGAAGAAGAGGTGATGATTGCCTCGGGCGAAAGCGAGTTGCTCGATGCGCTCAAGACCATCCGCGCGCTGTCATCGGCAACCATCGTGCTCAAGCGCGGACCGATGGGCTGCATCGTCTATGACGGTCCGATATCAGACGATCTCGAAGCCGGCATCATCGGCAAGGGATTTCCGATCGAGGTCTACAATGTGCTGGGTGCCGGCGATGCCTTCATGTCAGGTTTTTTGCGCGGCTGGCTTGGGGGTGAAACGCTCCATACGTCCGCCACCTGGGCTAATGCTTGCGGCGCCTTCGCCGTGTCGCGGCTGCTGTGCTCGCCGGAAATTCCGACCTTCGAAGAGCTGCAGTTCTTCCTCAAGAACGGCAGCACGCAGCGCGCCCTACGCAAGGATGAGGCGATCAACCACGTTCATTGGGCAACGACGCGGCGCACCGATATTCCTTCGATGATGGCGCTGGCCTGCGATCACCGCATCCAGCTCGAAGACATCGCCACCCGTGTCGGCGCCGATCCCGCGCGCATCCGCGACTTCAAGGTGCTGGCGGTGAAGGCGGCGGCCAAGGTCGCCGGCGGCCGCGACGGTTACGGCATGCTGATCGACGAGAAGTTTGGCCGCGAGGCGATGTTTGAATTCGCCCGCCATTCCTTTGGCTGGATGGGCCGGCCTGTGGAATTGCCGGGTTCGCGGCCGCTGCGTTTCGAATTCTCGCAGGACATCGGCTCGCAACTTGTCGAATGGCCTGTCGATCACACCATCAAATGCTTGTGTTTCTACCATCCCGACGACCCCGCCGAACTCAAGACCGAGCAGCAGCAGAAGCTGCGCACGCTGTTCGAGGCCGCGCGGAAAGTCGGCAGGGAACTCTTAATCGAGATCATCGCCGGCAAGCACGGCAAGCTCGACGAAGACACCATTCCGCGTGCGCTGGAGGAACTTTACGGGCTCGGCATCAAGCCCGACTGGTGGAAGCTCGAGCCGCAGGCTTCTGCCGCCGCATGGAAGAAGATCGAGGCGGTGATCACCAAGAATGATCCATATTGCCGGGGCGTGGTGCTGCTCGGGCTGGAAGCGCCGCTCGCCGAGCTGGAGGTGGCCTTCGCTGCGACCGCCGATGCCTCGGTGGTCAAGGGTTTCGCTGTCGGCCGCAGCATTTTTGCCCATGCGGCGGAGCAGTGGCTGGGCGACAAGATGACGGACCAGGCTGCGATCGACGACATGGCGCAGCGTTTCGAGCAGCTGACCAAGGCGTGGCTTGCGGCGCGCGGCCGTCGGGCGGCATAAGCAAGGCGGGAGGAATTATCATGACCAAAACCATTCGCCTGACCATGGCGCAGGCGCTGACGCGCTATCTCACGCGCCAGATGACAGTGATCGACGGCCAAAAGCTGCCGCTGTTTGGCGGTGTTTGGGCGATCTTCGGCCACGGCAATGTCGCGGGCCTCGGCGAGGCGCTCTACCAGGTCCGTGACGAGCTGCCGACCTTCCGCGCCCACAATGAGCAGGCGATGGCGCATGCGGCGATCGCTTACGCCAAGACCAATTTCCGCCAGCGCATGATGGCCGCGACCAGCTCGATTGGACCAGGTGCGGTCAATATGGTGACGGCGGCGGCGCTTGCCCATGTCAACCGCCTGCCGGTACTGCTCTTGCCTGGCGATGTCTTCGCCAACCGCGTGCCAGATCCGGTGCTGCAGCAGGTCGAGGATTTCGGCGACGGTACGGTTTCTGCCAATGACTGCTTCCGTCCGGTGTCGCGCTATTTCGACCGCATCACCAGGCCGGAACAGATCATTCCGGCGATGGCACGCGCGATGCAGGTTCTGACCGACCCGGCCGAATGCGGACCGGTGACGCTTTCGCTGTGCCAGGACGTGCAGGCCGAGGCCTATGACTATCCCGAGAGCTTCTTTGCCGAGAAGCTGTGGACGCAGCGCCGCCCACGGCCCGACCGCGACGAGCTTGCCGCTGCCGCGGAAGTATTGAAGGGCGCGAAGAAACCGCTGATCGTCGCCGGTGGCGGGGTGCTTTACTCCCGCGCGTCGGAAGAACTCGCCCGCTTTGTCGAGGCGACCGGCATTCCGGTCTGCGAGACGCAAGGCGGCAAGTCGGCGCTGACCGACGCGCACGCGCTCAACATGGCCGCTGTCGGCGTGACGGGCACTGCCGCCGCCAACCGGTTGGCCGAAGAAGCCGATGTGGTGTTGGCGATCGGCACGCGGTTGCAGGATTTCACCACCGGCTCGTGGTCGCTGTTCAAGAACGCGGGCAAGACCATCATCGGCCTCAACGTCCAGCTGTTCGACGCCGCCAAGCATCGCGCGTTGCCATTGGTTGCCGATGCCCGGGAGGGACTCGCCGAGCTTTCAGCTGCCGTGAAGGGCTACAAGGCGCCAGGCGCGTGGACCGAAAACGCCAAAGCTGGCAAGGCGGAATGGCGCAAGGCGGCGGCCAAGGTGACGGCGGCGACGAATGTAGCGTTGCCCTCCGACGCACAGGTGATTGGTGCTGTGCAGCGCACGCTTGGCAGCGAGGTCATCGTTTTGCATGCAGCGGGCGGCTTGCCCGGCGAGATGCACAAGCTGTGGCAGGCGGGTAGCCCCGGTTCCTACCACTCCGAATACGGCTTCTCCTGCATGGGCTACGAGATCGCCGGCGGCCTCGGCGCCAAAATGGCGCGGCCCGACAAGGAGGTCGTCGTCATGATCGGCGACGGCTCCTATTTGATGCTGAATTCCGAGATCGCGACGTCGGTGATGCTCGGGCTGAAGCTGACGATCGTGCTGCTCGACAACAGGGGCTATGGCTGCATCAACCGGCTGCAGATGGCGACCGGTGGCGCCAACTTCAACAACCTTTGGCGCGACAGCCGCCACGAGGTGCTGCCCGACATCGACTTCGTGGCGCATGCGAGAAGCCTTGGGGCAAATGCCGAAAAGGCATCGTCCATCGCCGATCTTGAAGCGGCCCTTGGCCGGGCGCGCGCAAATGACCGCACGACGGTGGTGCTTATCGACACCGATCCGCTGATTTCGACCGACGCCGGCGGCCACTGGTGGGACGTCGCGGTGCCGGAGGTGAGTTCGCGTGCGGAGGTCAAGGCGGCCCGCAAGGGCTATGAGGAAAAGCTGAAGCAGCAGCGGGTCGGAGACTGACAGCTCGCGCTGCCCCTCACTGTCCTGCCGGACATCTCTCCCCGTAAACGGGGAGAGAAACGCCGTCCGCACTGATTTCGCCAATCGGCACCGCTGGCGATGATTGGCGATGGCCTCGGTGACAGCCGTTCTCTCCCCGTTTACGGGGAGAGATGTCCGGCAGGACAGTGAGGGGCAGCGCCGGCGACAGAAGATTACATGCCGTCCGCTTGGATGGTCGAAAACGACACTGGAGAACTGACGTGAAAGCCAAACTGGGCATGTCCCCCATCGCGTGGTGGAATGACGATCTTGCGGAACTGAGCGATGACGTGTCGCTGGAGGAATGCCTGGCGCAGTCGCGGTCGGCAGGGTTCACCGGCATGGAGCAAGGCCGCCGTTTCCCCAGCACGCCTGAGGAAATGCTGCCGATCCTGAGGCATGCCGATGTCACCCTGTGCGGCGGCTGGTTCTCCGGCACGCTGGTCAACGAGGAATTGGCCGCCAACAAGGATCGCATCCAGCCGATGATCGACCTGTTCAAGGCGGTGAACGCGCCTTGCATCGTTTACGGCGAGGTCGGCCGCTCGATCCAGGGCGACCGTTCAAAACCGCTGGCCATCAAGGCCGTGCTTTCCCAAGACGAGATGAAAGCCTATGGCCGCAAGCTGACCGATTTCGGCGAATGGTGCGCGGAGCAGGGCATGCCGCTGTCCTACCATCATCACATGGCGGCGGTCGTGCAGTTCGAGCACGAGCTCGATGCGTTCATGAAGAACTCGGGCGAGGGCATTCCGCTGCTGCTCGACGCTGGCCACCTGGCTTTCGCCGGCGGCGACGTGCTGCGTGCCATCGACAATCACCACAAGCGCATCAGCCACGTGCATGTGAAGGATGTACGCATGGAGATCATCCAGGGCCTTGACTGGTCAAAGCAGTCCTTCCTCGACGCGGTGGCACTTGGCGCGTTCACAGTACCGGGCGACGGCTCGCTCGATTTCGGCGCCATCGTGCAGAAGTTCGCCGACTATGGCTATGAAGGCTGGTTCGTCGTCGAGGCCGAGCAGGACCCCAGGAAGAATCCGCCGCTCAAGATGGCTGAGGTCGGCTACAAGGAGTTGATGCGGGTGATGACGGCTGCCGGCTACACAGTCGAAACTCAGGGCTTTCCTGATACTTGAGCGCAGTCGTGAGGCCAGCTACGATCTGAAACGGTTCACCGGCGAGGCAGTGCTCAATTGATCCAGGACCAGAACCACCCGTTCTTCCGACCGCTGTGGCGGCGTATCGCGATTGTCGTCTTCTGCGCGGCGTGGTCGGTATTCGAGTTTGTCACCGGTTCCGGTTTCTGGGGCACGCTTGCCGGCGGCATGGCCGCCTATGGTGCCTGGCAATTCCTCATCACTTACAAGCCCGGCACCGACGTTGCCGCCGACAAGGAATGAGAAGATGTCCAAACTTCTGATCAAGCCCAAGCACGGCACCGGACGCGTTACCCATGTGACGCCCGAAATCGCCGGTTGGACCTATGTCGGCTTCGATCTGCACAAGCTCGAACCCGGCGACACCTATGGCGACTGGACGGCCGACCGCGAGACCTGCCTGGTGCTAGTCTCAGGCAAGGCGCATGTGCGGGTCGGCGAAGAGGACCTTGGCACGCTGGGCGAACGCATGTCGCCTTTCGAAGGCAAGCCGTGGTCTGTCTATGTGCCGGCGGGTGGCGACTGGTCGGTGCGCGCCGAGACCAATGTGGAACTCGCCGTTTGCACAGCTCCTGATCTCGGAGGCGACTTGCCGGTGCGGGTGATCGGGCCTCAAGACGTCAAGCAGGAGACGCGCGGCAAGGGCACCAACACGCGCTACGTCACCAACATCCTGCCCGAAAGCGAACCGGCGGATTCGCTGCTGGTGGTCGAGGTCATCACGCCTGGCGGCCACACGTCGAGCTATCCGCCGCACAAGCACGACGAGGACAATCTGCCTCATGAGTCGATGCTTGAGGAGACCTATTACCATCGGCTCAACCCGCCGCAGGGTTTTGCCTTCCAGCGCGTCTACACCGAGTTCAACGATGCGGGGCATCGCGATCTCGACGAGGCGATGGCGGTCGAGGACGGCGACGTGACGCTGGTGCCCAAGGGCTACCATCCGTGTGCCGCCTGCCACGGCTACGACCTCTATTATCTCAACGTCATGGCCGGGCCGAAGCGGACGTGGAAATTCCACAACGCCAAGGAGCACGAGTGGCTGCTGAAGGCGTGACGTCCGGCGGCCATGTGGGCCGCGAGGATGACCGTGCGGCCACGCTCCCGCCTGCCTACAAAACCCCAACAAGCTGGCGCGCAGCCTTGGGCTGCGGGTTGAGCATGATGTAGCTCGGCCGGGTTTGCCGCTTCAACCGCGTCAGCAACGCCCTGGTTTTGACCAGCAAGGTGTCGCTACCCTGCATCGCCTCAAGCTCATGCTGGAGCGCTTCGAGCGTGTCGATGGCGTCTTCGCTACGGTCAAGCTCGGCAAGGCTCTTGGCCAGCGAAAATTTCGCTCCGGCAAAATTGCCGTCCAGCTCAAGCGAGCGGCGGAATGCCTCGACGGCACCAGCGTGATCGTCGAGCGCCTGTGCTGCAAATCCCAGCCTGAACCAGACCTTCGCCGATCTGGGCGCAATGGATGCCAAAGTTTCGAACAGGCGGTGCGCTTCGCGGTGATCGCCCTTGTCGGAAACCAGCTGGCCTAGACCATAAAGCGCTGTTTCATGCAGCGGATCGGTGCCCAGGATCTGGCGATAGCCGCTTTCGGCGCGCGCCAATTGGCCCTCTCGATGAAAGCGCGTCACCTCGGCGAAGACGCCGTCGAGCGAACGCGGGTTGAGCCGGTTGCCGACGTTCAGTCCGTCCTTGGTGTAGATCACGGCGCAGCGGATCTTGCTCTCGGTGACGCCGAAGGCAAATTTGTAGGGCTCGTCGCCGCGCAGGAAGTCGTAGGTACCAAAGCCGCGCTCGATGGCAAGCTGGATGCTGTGGCCGTGCAGGATGAGCCCGACGGGGATCGATGTCGCCGTCTCGTCGCGGCCGGAGATGTAGAACAGCATCTGCTTTTTCATGGGGTCGACAAAGCTCGCCAGCGCACCGAGCGGCCTGTCGCCCTGCCACAGCACCGGCATGAACAGCGACCCGGTCTCGAAGCTCGTCTGCAACACGACCTTGTTGTGGCGAATGATCGACTGCAGCCGGTTGCCCTTGCGCGCACCCCAGCGGATGCGCCAGAAATCGAGCATCATGTCGATGTCGCGATCAAGCGTTTCGGCGTCGGCATGGGTGACGCGTAATGCGCCCGCGTCGACCTTGCGCATGAAGCGCCGCAGCTTCTGGCGCGTGTTGGTGCTCAGCACATTGTCGAGGTAGCCTTCGAAACTGTCGGGCAGGCTGGCCGCGAAGCAGCGGCAGTTGTTGACATTGTCCTCGGTGTTGACGCGGCTATATTCGCGCAACGCCAACGTCTCGCGTGGAAACTGGCCAAGGAAGGCCAGCAACCGCTCGTCCGACATGCGGATGTTTTCGAGATGGATGTTTGTCCAGGCCATGTCGCGCATGTGGCGGCCGAAGGCCTGCATCGCCTGCAACGCGAAGGCGGGCGTGCAAATGGCGCCGGCATAATCGGCGGCATAGTTGCCGGCCATGTTGATATCGTTGGAGAAATGTCCGGTTTCGGTGTCCAGCCTGATACGCAGGCGCAGAGGCATGAACCCGGCATAAGGCGTTCCCGGTCCACCGTCGCGCGCAGCGAGGACGAACCAGGTGCCGTCATAGAGGCGGATATGCCGCGAGAGCCATGTCCAGGACAGGAAGAACTGGGCTTCGGGGTCTTCATCATAGACCAGGTTCCAGTTTTCCCTGATCTCGTCGAGCTTGCCTGGATCGGTGATGACGTCGACCTGCATGTTGTCCCCCAGCTCGCTGGCTTGATCTCGCTCAGCGCTCCATGAACGCACGCGACATGGAGTCGGCGATCGGCTTGGTCAGGTACCTGAAGAAGGTGCGTTCCTGGGTCTGGACCAGAACCTCGGCCGGCATGCCGGGCGTTGGCGAGAAGCCGTGCACCCGATTGAGTTCGCTCGTCGGCAGGCTTACGCGGGCAAGATAGACTTCCCGTGCCACAGGGCTCGAACTGTCGGGAAGGGCATCGGCGGAGACGTAGATTACCTGGCCATTGAGCACGGGCGTGGTGCGCCGGTTGAGTGCGGTAAGCCGAACCGCCGCACTTTGGCCGACGCGCACATTGTCGATGTCGGCGCGGGAAATCAGCGCCTCGATCACCAGCGGAACATCCGATGGCAGGATTTCCAGGATCGGCTTGCCGCTTTCGATGACGCCGCCTGAGGTATGATAATACATACGCACGATCGTGCCGGCCACCGGCGCGTTGATGGTGACGCGGTTGAGCACGCTCTGCGCCTGGCGCAACTGCTCGCGAACCGTGTCGAGATCACCTTCAAGGTTCTGCAATTGGTCGAGCGCGACCTGCTTGTAGGCCTCTTCGGCCTGCTTGATCTGCTGCTCCAGCTTGATGACCTCGGCACCGGTCTCGGAGACCTGGGCTGCGAGCCGGCCGATCTGGCCATCGGCATCGGCCATGGCGCGCTGGATCGACTTGAGTTCGGTTGCCCTGAGAAGCCCCTTGTCGGCCAGTATCTTCTTGCCGGCATACTCCTCCTTCATCAGCTCCAGCTGCCGCTCGACCGCGTCGTGTTGCTGCTGATAGCCGTCGGCGCGGTAACGGAAGCCGGAAATGTTTTGCTGGAGAAGGTCGATCTCGCTCTGGAGCTTGTTGCGCGCGGCATCGAAATTCAATTGCTGGCTATCGACGATCGGCTTGATCTCAGGATCGTCCATGTTGTCGGTCACGTCTTTCGGATAGGATATCTGCAGGGACTGGGTGACTTCGGCCGTCAAGCGGGCGGCGATGGCATCCAGGCGCACCTGGCGCAGGAACAGCTGCCGCTCGGTTGCTTTCGCTGCCGTTTCGTCGAGACGAACCAGTGGCTGGTCGTAGCGAACCCGGTCGCCTTCGTTGACCAGAAGCTCCTTGATGATGCCGCCTTCGAGATGCTGGACGATCTTGTTCTGGCCCGAAGCCACAAACGAACCCTGGGCGATGATGGCCGCGGCGAGCGGGGCGGTGAAAGCCCAGGTGCCGAAGCCGCCGAAGGTCAGGGCGATGAGCAGCAGGCCGACTTGGGTTTGCTTGGTGATCGAGCGCGGCACGTCGGCGTACCATTCGAGATCGTGGACCTTTACGATTGCCGAGTCGCTCATTGCATTGCCCGCCTATTGGATCTGATGGCCGAAGGAACCGCCTTCGATGCTCAGGCCGCGCTGGGCCAGAGCCTGGAGGACGTCCTGCCGCGCGCCGAACAAAGCCACGGTGCCGTTGACCAGCAGCAGGATCTTGTCGACGCTCTGCAGCAGAGCCGGCCGCTGGGTTATGGTGATGACGGTGATCTTGTTTTCCTTGGCGTGCTGGAGCGCGCGTGCAAGGGCAACGTCACCGGCCGCGTCGAGATTGGAGTTCGGCTCGTCCAGCACCACCATGCGCGGGTTGCCGAAGAAGGCGCGGGCGAGCGCTATGCGCTGCTTCTGACCGCCGGACAGTGGTGCGCCATCCGACGCCACAAAGGTCTCGTAGCCGTGTGGCAAGGTGGCGATCATCTCGTGCACGTCGGCGAGCTGGGCTGCCTGGTAGATCTCGGCATCGCTGGCGTCGTCGCGCATGCGGGCGATGTTGGCCTTGATCGAGGCGGGGAACAGCTGCACGTCCTGCGGCAGGTAGCCGATGTTTTCACCGAACTGGCGCTGATCCCAGTTGCGCAGATCCATCAGGTCGAGGCGGACGTTGCCCGATGTCGGCAGGATCGACCCGACCAGCATCTTGCCGAGCGTCGTCTTGCCGGCACCCGAATTGCCGATGACGGCCAGGGAATCTCCCGGCGCCAGCGCGAAAGTGATGCCGTTGAGCACGACCCGCTTGGTACCTTGCGGCACAAACAGCAGCCGCTCGACATCCAGGCGTCCTTCTGGACGCGGCAGGTTGAGGCGCTCGAAATTGAGCGGAGAGGCCTCGAGCAGGCTGGCGATACGGCCATAGGCGGCGCGGGACTGGATGACCTGGTTCCAGCCTTCGATGGCGCCTTCGATGGGCCCGAGCGCACGGCTGGCGATGATCGACGCGGCAATCACCATGCCGCCGCTCAGTTGGCCATCGAGCGCGAGATGCGCGCCCCAGCCAAGCATTGCGATCTGGGTGAGCAAACGGGTTGCCTTGGATGCCGAGGCAAAGGCGATGTTGCGGTCCTGGGCGATGACCTGGGCGCGCAGCGAGCTTGCCGTATCCTTGCCCCAGATGCGGACAGCCTCGGGGATCATGGCGAGCGCGTTGATGATCTGCGAATTCCGCGCCATCGAGTCGAGATGCAGATTGGCCTTGCTGTTGAAGGTGTTGGCTTCGCTGAAAGGTGCCTCGGTCGCGCGCTGGTTGATGATGGTGATGACCAGCAGGATCAGCGACGTCGCAACGACGATGAAGCCGAGATGCGGATGCACCAGGAACACGGCGAGCACAAAGAACGGCGCCAGCGGTGCGTCGAGCAGGGTCAGAAGCGTACCCGAGACCAGAAATGTGCGGAGCTGCTGGAGGTCGCTCAGGGTCTGGTATTCGCGACCGTTCGAGTGCAGCGCCGCGCGGGCGGCAGCGCTCAGGATCGGCGCGCCAAGCTGGGCTGCGACCTCAACGGCGGTGCGCATCAGGATCAGGCGTCGGATGGCGTCGAAAACTGTCTGCAGCACGACGGCCCCGACGATCACGATGGTCAGCATGATCAGCGTGTCGACGGAACGGCTGGTCAGAACGCGGTCGGAAATCTGGAACAGATAGAGCGGTATCGCCAGGACCAGGACGTTGCTCGCCAAGGTGAACAGCATGACGATCAAAAGATTGCGCTTTACGACCTGGAGGCCGGTCTTGAGCGAGGCGGAAAAATCGACCGGTCCCAGGCGCTTGTGGAAGACGCCCCCGCCACCTCCGCCGCCCCCACCACCGCCGCCACCGCCATCGACGTTGCCCCCGGTCGGGCCGTTGGTGTCGGGCAATTTCTCCTTGGCCTTGATCGGCCCGTTGTCGGCGTCGATCACCTTGCCGACCGGTGTTGCGGGCTTGCCCTTCATCTCGGTCTTGGCTTGCGGCTCGGCAACGCGCATTTCGGGAGGAGGGTTTTTTTCTGGTGCGGCCTGTGTCTCGCGCGCCGGCTCGACGGGCATTGGGCGGGGCGGAACAGGGTCCTGCCGATCAGTGGCCGGAGTCTCGAAAATTGCGCGCTGGGCCGGTTGAGGCTGGGACGGCGGTACGACTTCAGCGGGGGGCTGGGAGGCGCCTTGTGCTGAAATGCTCCGCTCGACAGATGTCACGATTGGCGCGGCGGCCGATGGGCGCGCGGGCGGTGTGTGCTGACTGGCAGTGTCGGCGAGAGGCGCCGATGCCGGGACGACGACATCAGGTTGCGGGTGCGCCGTTGCGGCTTCAGCCTTATTGTCGGCTGCCTCGTGCAATTCGCCTATGACGTTGTCGATGTAGCGTTCGAGGCGGTCGAGGGCCTCTTCCTGGGACGCGACGGCACTCGACAACTTCTCTTTCTCTTCCGGTGCGGGCTTGGCCTGCACTGGCTTCGGACGTGGCTGGGAGCTTTCCCCCAGGTAGTCGTCGTCCGCCGCGTTGTGGAAGACACCCCAACCCTGCTCGCGGTCGTCAGTCATGTTCGAAATCCTCCGAAGGGCTCAGCCCAGCATGTGCTGCATGACGTCGGCCGATGCGGAATCGGCTGGCTGCGGCGTGATATGGTCTTGATGGGGCGTGCTGCTCGTGTCGTGGGTGCTGTCGGTCAAGAAGGCGACAGCTTCGTTGGCGAGGATGTTGGGATTTTGCGCCCCGAGGTCGGGAGCGCTCGAAACGAGGTTGGCCTGGATCAGGACTTCATCGGAGTAATGTTCACCGCCGACGTAAATCTTGTTGGCGCCATCAACACTGACGATGGTTGCGTGGTTGGCCAGTTGATCGTGGCCTGTGGTGATCGTCCAGGTGGCATTGGGATCGGGAGCGACCTTGCTCATGGCAAGCGCCAGCTGATCGCTGTCGCCCATGACGGTCGTCTGCTTGATGTATTGCAGGTTGTAGACGTCACCCGAGACGTAGAGCACGCGCAGCAGGCCAGCGCCGGCGAAGGCTGGATCGTGCAGGATCGATGTCGACAGGTCGTGCTTGCCCGCCCCGAAGTCGCTTGCCGCCTTGGTGTAGCCGTCCGGCAGCGTCTGGTAGACGCCATTGCCTACATTGACGATGTTTGCCTGATTCCACGTCAGGTTTGCGCCTGTCGAGACCGACCCGTGGCCAGTCGTGTGAAAATCCGCGGCAGCACCGATGGTGTTGTTGCTGACCAGCACGTTGAATTGCTGGATGAGGCTGGCGTCATAGACATTGCCGCCGACGATGATGAGATCGTAGTTGTGGCCGAGTTCGTTGAGGTCAACGCTGTTGAACGAGGTGTTGGAGCCGGTCGACAAAGCCGTGTGAACGCCTGACGAAGCCGCGACGACGACATCGTTGTCGCTGACGAAGCTGACCTGGTTGACCCAGTTCATCATCATCAGGTCGCCGGTGATCTGCGTCACCACATAGTAGGCCGGGAAGTCCGTGGGAGCCGTCGCCGGTGCGTGATCGGCGGTCGGGTCGATGTGCTTGAACATCGCGATGTTGAAGCTCTGGTCCGGGCTGTGGGTGGTCTGCCAGCCGCCGAGCGCCGCGCCGATGCCGTCGCCGTCGCATATGGCATTGACCTGGACGATGGCGTGAACCGAGACATGGTTGCCGATGACGGCCATGACGCTTGCCGAGGCCCAGTCGTTGACGACCGTGGCGGAGTTGATGACGGTATTGCCGCCGGTCGAAATGTTGACGCTCGGGCTGACCGTTCCGTCGCCCCAGCCATGCATGAACTGGCCCGAGTCAGGTGCCACCGTTGTATTGAGCGGGGCTTGCGGAGTGCCTTGGGTCGTGTCCTTGACCTTCAGGTAATCCACATAGTCTGCCATCTTGGGCGTGTCGGCTTCGTTGATGAGCTTGCCGTTGAGATAGGTGCCGTCAATAGAGGTGCCCTTTGTGGTGAATATCTCCGCGTTGCCGTGACCGTCGGCGCTGAGGCTGTCGAGCCGCGTGATCGCCGTGGTGACGAACTGCGCCATCTCCTGAGCCGAGCCCGGAAGCGTCAGGTCGTTGATCGGACTGATGCTGGATGCTGCCTGATGCAGCGCGTCGAGCACACCGTTGTCCACCGGCGGCGGCGTGAACTTCAGCCCACTGCCCCCGACACTGACATAGTCGTCGTCTGAAAGACGGATCTCCTGGTTGAGGATGAAGGCGATCGAGCCTGGCGGGTCGATCACCGGCAGGTGGACCTGATCACCTGCATCATTGAATACGCGAGGGAAATAATGATCTGGCGGGGAAAGGTACTGGCCATCTGGAATAGGGACCTCCGGAGGCGCGTAGGCGACGTATGGCAGTACCGAGGCCATTTCAATGCCCGGCTTGACGGGCTGATATGGCACGTAGGGATCGAAGTCCTGCAGTTGGTGGGACGCATCGATCTTGATGGTGACTGTCGGGTGATCGGCTAGCTGTTCGTCGGCCTTATGCGTGGCCCTGAACTCGTCGTAGGCCAGCTTGAGACGGGCTTGTTCCGCCGACGTCTCGAACAGGCCGATGAAGTGAGCGATCGTCTCGGTGACCTTACCGAAATATGCGGAATACATGGTATCGCCTCCGCCCGGAGTTCAGGCGCGGTGAGGCTGATTGAGGGCTCCACCGGCCAGGGAAGGACTGCGCGGGGGCACCGCGCAGTCCAGCTTGCTTGGCCCCGTATTGACGAGGCCTCGGCAGTTGCCGGCTATAGCGTTGTGTGGTCGGTGGAGGATTCACCGGTCAGGATGTGATGGTAGTCGCCACCCACCACGGTCATGTTGACCGTGTTGCCTTGCAGGTTTGCGCCCATCACGATCGACTGGTTGAACGAGCTCGGGTCGATAATGGCGTCGGAATGCGCCGTGCTCGTGCCGGTGACGTAACCGTCATGGCCATTGTTCGAGCCCCAGGTGCCGCCATCGCCGCCCGCGCCGCCGTCGCCGGCGGTGGCAATGCCGCCCGCGCCGCCGATGCCGCCCGCGCCGGCAAATGCCGCGCCGCCGAGGGCATCGCCGCCATGGCCGTCAGCCCAGGCACCACTCAATGCGCCGCCGCCGTTGCCGCCCCACGCGCCGGCGAGACCGCCGGTGCTGGCGCCGCCAGTCGCATCGCCATTCGTCGCGTGGCCACCATTGCCGTCGCCGCCGCTGCCGCCGCCGCCGCCATTACCCGCGCCGGTGCCCGAACCGGAGCCCGTGCCCGTGCCGGTGCCGGTGCCCGCGCCGCCAGCCGAAGCGGCGCCGCCGCCAGTTGCGTCAGATGCGCCGCTGGCCGCATTGGCTGCGCCGGTCGTCGCGTCGGAGGAACCGGTTCCGCCGCCGCCACCGCCGCCACCGCCATTGCCGGTGTTGCCGGAATTGCCGCCATCACCGGTGGCATCGCCGCCTGCGCCGAAGTTGAGGATCGGCAGGATGGGCACGAATGCGTCGATGCCGTTGCCGCCATCGCCACTAGCGTTGCCGCCTTCCGAATGGCCGCTGTCGCCGCCCGAACCGCCGTTTCCGGCGTCGCCGGATTGTCCAGAGGCGTTGCCGCTGTCGGCCTTGGCGTTGCCGGTTTCGGACTTGGCATCGCCGCCATCGGCCTTGGAGTCGCCGCCAAGGCCCGCACCCAGGCCAATGCCCAGGCCGAGACCCAGGCCGAGGCCCGTGCCAGCGCCGCCGTTGCCGCCGCTGCCGCCTTCGCCGTTGCCGCCGTCGGCATTGTTCTTGGCATCGCCGCCGTTGCTGTTGCCGCCATCGGCCTTGACGTCGCCCGTGGCATCACCACCCTGCGCGGTGCTGGCGGCAGTGCCACCGGTCCCGTTGCCACCATCGGCCTTGCCGCCCTTGGCGTCGCCGCCATTGCCGCCGTCGCCGCCATCGGCCTTGGCGTTGCCGCCGCCGCCGCCACCACCGCCGGACACGACGCCGTCACCGGTCGTTGCGTGGCCGCCCTTGGCATCGAGGGTCTGGGTGAAAGGTGCGTTATTTGCGACGGTTGCATTCGACAGCGTGTCGTTGTCCGACAGCTTGGCGCTTTGGTTCATGACAAAGGCATTGTTGTTGCCTGGGCCATTCATCGAATTGTTGAGGACGTCGTTGAAATTTACCTCATCACCGGTGTGGTAGCTGATGCTGCCGTCTTTGGTGAACAGCAGGTCGTGAATCGTGCCGCCGGTGTTGTTGATGTCGGCGAAGCGATTGTCGGAGTGGTCGTCGTGGCCAAGGCCTTCAGCCTGCAGGTCAACCTTGACGCCGACATTGACGTCGACCTTGGTGTCGTTCTTGTTTACATTCGAGTTCTTGTTTTCGGATTCGTTCTTATTTTCGTTTTCAGACTTGGTCTCGTTCTTGTTTTCGTTCTTATTTTCGGATTCGTTGCTGTTTTCGTTTCCGTTATTGTTGGTGTTGTCACTCGTGTTGTCGCTGGTGTTGTTGTTGCCGTTGGTATTGTCAGTCGTATTGGTGTTTGTATTGCTGTTGGAGCCGTCGCTCTCTTTGCTGCCGGGATCGTACTCGTTCCCTGCATATTGCAAGCCAAATGTGTTCAGGTTGTTGGAATTGCGATCAGACATCGTCTTGTCCTCGGTTGGGACCGCGACAGCTGGACCGTCTTCATCTTTTACACGGTCATGGGCTTCACGCGGACGCTTTGCCAATTTGATTTGCTGAGTTTGCTGAGATTGTCTGGATCATCATGCCCAGGGGACTCATGGCTGAAGATCCCGCATCGTGTCTGAATGGCCGAGTACCTCCCTGGTTGTGCTGGGTGGCGGTCGGAGTCTTCACAATGCCGTGAACATCTTGCCCTTTTGAACGGCCCCGGATGTCCAATGCTGAAGCCCCGAATGCGCCACGCCCATGCTGACGAAACCGGGGAAGTCTCTCGCTGTGGCTTGAGAATTGTAAGCTAACAGTTCGCGCTAGGCAGTTCGGTGGATCGTGGCGAGCATTGGCTGCGATGATCTAGATATAGCAGCGCAGCCGCGGGTTAATATATTAGCTAGATGCCATATGCGCGGAATTGCGAAGCATTTGCAGAAGCGGGCGGTGGCGCGGGAAATCTTGCGCAAGGCGCGGCGCGGCAATGCCAATAGCTCGTATGACGGTTCGCAGCGCCGGCAAGCCGTTCCAGCGCTATAGCTCAAACGTGCAGGGGGATGTCCCCCAAGAGGCGTAGGCCGTAGCTCGCCCTAGCCCGTCTTGCTTATACCGAACCGTTAACGGCAGGTGTATGGTCGCTGAATAAGGCCCCCATGAAGCGGCTAGTGGGGATATCGCGTGTTTGCGAACAGTGGGCGGGAGACCTCATGTATCGGGTGGCAATTCCCAGCGCGCGCCGCGCTAGTGGAGCAGATGGCTCCGCGCAGAAAGCCTGCAAGACATTGCTGATCGTTGCTCCTGACGATTTCGTGTCGGAGAGCCTGGTCTTTGCGATCGAGCGGGAGTTCCCTTGGGTTGTGGTGGAACAGGTGCCGACCTTGGCGGAGGCCTGTGCGCGCCTCGACTGCCCGGTGGCGCTGATCCTGCTTGAGGCCGGGCAGTTGCCGGCCGTGGCCGGACATTCCGAGCAATTGTCGCAGATGCACCCGGCAGCACAGATCATGCTGATCCAGGAAGACGGGCAGCAACAAGTCTCGATCCGCGACGTGGTGACCGCGCGAAACGTGCGCGGCGTGCTGCCGATGAACCTGAAGCTCGACGTCTGGCTGTCGGTGGTCAGGCTGGTGTTGCGCGGTGGGGAGTATTTCCCGCTGTCGCTGTTCGAGCCGATCATGGGGCAAAAATGGGGTGCGGTTGCCGCCGACCTCGAAGAGCCGGCCAAGGCAAGTCGCCGGCAAGAGAGCGATCCCGACGATTTCGACGAGCTGACGGACCGCGAATTGCAGATATTGGGCATGGTCGCGCGCGGCTTGCAAAACAAGCTCATCGCCGCGGCGCTTGGGCTCTCCGAGCACACGGTCAAGATTCATCTTCACAACATCATCACCAAGCTTGGTGCCCATAATCGCACCGAGGCAGCGGCGATCTATCACGGGAGGCGGGAGGCGGTCAGCGGGAGAGGCGCAAGCACGCCGGCCGTCCCGACGGCCCAGCTGCCGTTGGCATGAGGCGGAAATGCCGCGCTTCCAGGATGTCCTGCTCACCGTTGGCCAGCTCAACTATACCTGGACCAACACGGAGAGCCTGCTCATCTACCTGATCGCCGGCCTGGCCCAGGTCGACAAGGAAACCGCGATCATCATCTTCCTGACGCTGAACACCACGCGCGCCCGGCTCGACCTCGTCGAGCGGCTGGCCAAGATGGCCAAGACGCCGCCGTCCTGCCGGGATGCCGTGCTGTCGGTGACCGATCAGCTGACGCATCAGGGCAAGCTGCGCAACAAATACAGCCATTGCATCTACTCGTTCGACGAGACCGGCACGCGTGCCAGCACCCAGCTGATGCGCATTTTCGACAGCAAGGATGCTGTTCGCTATGGCAAGCTTGAGGAACTCGACGACAACGAGATGCATCGTATTGGCGCCTCGATCGAGGCGATCAGGGACATCAACCGGCAAATCTGGAAGATCGTCGAGGAAAACGGGTTTCCGCATTGAATTCGGAGCCCCGATGCGCGTCCACCAACCGGTTCGGATCGTGATCGAAGCGCAAGATATGTGTCGTCCACCTCACAATGGCTCAATGGGGATACCGCATATTAGGTAGGCGTAAATCGCCCCTTGCGGTTAACTTCTAACCGATTTCAAATGGGTATATTATCAGCGAAATGTTCCCAATGGCGGGAACATTTCATGACCATAGCGCCAGTTTGGGGACGGGCGCATTTTTTCCCTCAGGAGGAAGAAATGACGACGTACCCAACCTGCGCAAGCAGGATCAGCACGATTCTGCTTGTATCATCGGCATTCGCGACGGCGATCGGCTTCAGCGCTCCGGCGTCGGCCCAAAACAGCATCCGTCCACGGATGAGTGACGCCCAATGCCAGCCCCTTACGCGAGGCAATTACCAACTCTGCTGTATCGCGATCAACCGCCGCAGTATCCTGTCGTTTGACCAGTTGGCGCAATGCCCGCCGATCACCACGTCGCTGATCTCGTCGGTGTTGGCTGGCAGCGACCACAATGGCGCCAACGGCCGCAGCGACGGCAATGGCGGCAACGGCGGCAATGGCCGCTCCGGTGGCGGCGGTGGCGATAGCGCCAGCGGTGGCAGTGGTGGAGCAGGTGGCGGCGGTTCCGGTGGAGCCGGGGGCGGTAGTGGCGGAGGTTCCGGAGGTGGTGCTGGCGGGGGTAGCGGCGGCGGTGGCAATGGTGGAGGCGCTGGTGGTGGCGGAGGCGGGGGCTCCGGTGGTGGTGGCAGTGGAGGCGGCACAGGTGGCGGCGGAGGCGGCAGCTCCGGCGGCGGTGGCGGTAATGGTGGTGGTGCAGGGGGTGGCACCGGTGGCGGCGGGGGCAGCAGCTCCGCTGGTGGTAGTGGTGGCGCGGGCGGCGGTGCTGGCGGCGGTTCCGGTGGCGCAGGTGGTGGTTCTGGTGGGGGATCTGGCGGTGGTGCCGGTGGCGGCGCCGGCGGTGGTGGCAGCGGTGGCGCCGGCGGTTGATTTTCGTCTGGAATAAGTTGGGTGGGGGCGAAGGCGCCGGGTGGCATCCAGATTGGTTGCCGCCCGGTGAGCGTTGGAGCAGCCAGTCGCTTTTCCGCTATTTCGAAATCGCCTGATAGCGGTCGTCGGAGAAGGTGGTGCCCATCACCAGGCCCTTGATCCGTGCGCTGACGCCGACCTTGCGCACTTCCTGGAACATGAGAATGAAGGGCGAGCTGTCGGTGTGCACCTTCTGGATCGCCTCATACATCGCCTTGCGCTTGCCCGTATCCTGCTCGCGCACGGCCGCCATGGCATCCGGCGACAACTGGCCGGCGTTCCAGCCGAAGCGGTCGGCAAGGCTGTCGGAGCCGTCCGGCGCATCCTGCTTGTTGACGGCGAAGGCCTTGGCGTTGGAGTGCGGGTCGGGATAGTCCGGTCCCCACAAGCCAAGCCAGATGTCGAGGTCGTGGTTGCGGTAGCGGTCGAGCCATTCCCGGCCGCCGACGATCTGCAGATTGAGCTGGACGCCTGCCCGCGCCATGGATGCCTGGATCGCCTTGGCGAAGTCGGTGAAGGGCAGCGTGTCCCACACCACCATGTCGAGCGAGAATTCGCCGCTGACGCCGCCTTCGGTCAGCAATGCCTTGGCCTTTTCCACGTCGAAGGTGAACGGCTTGTAGGCGATGGCGCCGAGAAAGCCGTTGGGCACAAGCGTCTGGTGCACCTCCATGGTGCCGCGCGAGATGGTGTCGACGATGCCCTGGTAGTCGACAAGGTATTTCATTGCCTCGACCACCTTGGGATTGGCCAGATACTGGTTCCGGACGTTCAGCCCCATATAGTAGATGTTGCCCGAGCGGCCATTGACGACGGCAAGTTTCGGGTCGCTGGCAATGCTGTCGAAATCGTTCGGCCCCAGCCTGTTGGCGATGTCGACCTCGCCCGCCTCGAGCAACCTGCGCTGTTCGGCACTTTCGGCGACATGCCGGATCAGGATGCGGTCGAGTTTTGGTGCCACTTCCCAGTAATTGTCGTTGCGTTTGAGCAGGATCGACTCTTTGGGTTGCCATTTGCTGAGCGCGAATGGGCCGGAGCCGGCGGAATTGTCCGATTTCAGCCAGCCATTGCCATAGTCGCCGTCGATTTCATGTTGCTTGACGAGCTTGGAGTCGACGATGCCGCCTATATAGGACGACAGGCAATAAAACAGGAAGCTCGGCGCATAGGTGTCGGCGATCTCGATGACCAGGGTCTGGTCGTCTAGGGCCCTGATGCGGTCGTCGACATTGTCGGGCGAAAAGCCGAACTGGCCGATGATGAAGGCCGAGCGCGACTTCAGGTGAACCACCCGCCTGAGCGAGAATTCGGCATCCCGCGCGGTCACCGGATTGCCCGAGGCGAAGCGCGCCTTCGGGTTCATCTTGAAGGTGAAGGTCTTGCCATCAGGCGAGATCGTCCAGCTCTCGGCAAGTACGCCGATGATCCTGGTGGGGTCGTTGACGTCGAAGCTGACCAGAGACTGGTATATCTGGCTGCTGGTGAGCACGCCGCCGACCTCGCCAACCTGGCCTGGATCGAGCGTCATGACATCGTCGATGGCATCGGCGACAATGAGCGTGTCTGTCGGCGTGTCGGCAAAAGCGACGGAGGCGGCGAGCATCGCGCCGAACATCGCTGCGGCCATGGCCTTGAACACACGCATGCCTTGTCCCCTCATGAGCCTTGTTGCTGCGGCCCAAATCATCGGCTTGGCGGCGTCGATCAGAAAATCGTCGCAAAGGGCCGATTTGTGAAGTGGTTATATTCTTTATTCTGCATATGGACATGCGATTGGTGTGTGGAATGAAATTCCATTCATCCGGTGTTTTTGCGCATGAAGTTCCGTTGCTGGCGCTAATTTAGGGCTGGCATGCCGTGTCAGTCAGTCCTTGTCGGATTATAAGTGTGGTTGACGCCTGTTTTTAGAATCTTTTTCCTGGAGTTGTCCGATGCGTTTTTCTCTGTTTGCCGCAGTTATTACTGCCGGCTTGGCTTTGGCCACGGGCGCCCAGGCCGAACGCCTGACCGACCAGCCGCTCGTCGATGCTGCCTGGCTCAAGTCCAACCTCGGCAACAAGAGCCTCGTCGTGCTCGACGTTCGCGATGCGGCGAAAGACGGCAACAACCCTTATGCCAAGGGCCATGTGCCGGGCGCGGTCAGCGCGCCTTATGCCACCGCCGGCTGGCGCGCGGAAGTGAACGGCGTGCCGGGCATGCTGCCGCCACTGGAGACGATCACCAAGACCATCGGTGCGTTCGGTGTCAGCAATGACAGCCATGTCGTGATCGTGCCCAACGGCACCGACTCGTCGGAATTCGGCGCTGCGACCCGCGTCTACTGGACTTTCAAGGTGCTCGGCCACGATGCCGTGTCGATCCTGAACGGCGGCGAACGCGCCTGGGAAGCAGCCGGTGGCGAGGTCTCGACCGAAGCAGCCAAGCCTGTGACGGCTGCCTTTAATGGCGAACTCAAGACCGAACTTCTGGCGACAACCGCCGACGTCGAAAAGGCGCGCGCCGACGGCACCAAGCTGATCGACGGCCGCCCGGCAGCTCAGTTCCGCGGCGAGGCCAAGAGCCCGGTCGTCCGCGTTCCCGGCACCATCCCGGGTGCTGCCAACCTCGAAAACACCAAGCTCTACGACGCCGACAAGGCCTCGTTCGCCTCCAAGGACGCTGTCGCGGCGCTTTCCAAGGGCGTTGGTCTCGGCACCGACGAGAAGAACATCGCCTTCTGCAACACCGGCCACTGGGCTTCGGTGGTCTGGTTCGGCCTGAGCGAGATCGAAGGCAACAAGAACACCAAGATGTATGACGGCTCGATGGCCGAGTGGGCCGCCGACCCGGCACGCCCGGTTCAGCCCGGCTCCTGATCGCCAACGAGCGCAGGCCCGAATCGCCAACGAGCGCAGGCCCGAAATCAGAGATGTCCAGGAGCGATCCTGGACATCTTTCGTTGAACGGGCGATGCATCCTCACACTCAAATTTGCGACTGAACTGAAATGACCCAGATTACCGCAACCGCCCCGGCGCCTGCCGCCCGGGTCAATCTCGACAAGGGCCCCGTCATCTTTGTGGCGCTGGCGCTTGCACTCGGAGCGCTTGCCATTGGCGAGGCGATCAGCCCCCGACAGGCGGTATTGTTTGTCATCGGCGGCCTGTTGGGCCTGACGCTTTACCACGCCTCCTTCGGTTTCACCGGCGGCTGGCGGCGCTTCGTTGTCGAAAAGCGCGGCAACGCCATCCGCGCGCAGATGCTGATGATCGCAGCTGCTTCGGTGGTCTTCATCCCGCTTCTGGCGCTCGGCAGCGCCAATGGCCAGGCGCTGGTCGGTGCCTTCGCACCGGTCGGCGTGTCGGTGCTGGTGGGGGCGGCGATGTTTGGCCTAGGCATGCAGCTTGGCGGCGGCTGCGGCTCGGGCACGCTGTTCACCGTCGGCGGCGGCAGTTCGCGCATGCTGGTCACGCTCATCTTCTTCATCGTCGGCGCCGTCATCGGCACGGCACATCTGCCGTGGTGGCTGGCATTGCCGTCGCTGCCCGAGATCAGCCTGGGCCGGACGCTCGGCGTGCCGGGCGGGGTCATCGTCACACTCGTAGGTCTCGGTGCCGTGGCTGCCGCAACCGTGCTTGTCGAGCGCCGCGCCCATGGCGGGCTCGAAAAGACCAAGCCGGCACCGCGCAACGGACTTGCCCGGCTGCTGCATGGTCCCTGGCCGCTGGTCGGTGCGGGACTTGCGCTGGCCGGGCTGAACATCGCGACACTTTTGACCGCCGGCCATCCCTGGTCGGTGACATTCGGTTTTGGCCTGTGGGGTGCGAAGGTGGCGCAGGCGGTTGGCGTGCCGGTCGAAACCTGGGCGTTCTGGAGCTGGCCCGGCCCGGCCAAGGCGCTGGGCTCCAGTGTGCTCGCCGACGTCACCTCGGTGATGAATTTCGGCATCATCCTGGGCGCTGCACTGGCCGCCGGTCTTGCCGGCAAATTCGCGCCCAAGGTCAAGGTGCCGTTGGCCTCGTTCCTCGCTGCGGCCATCGGTGGTGTTTTGATGGGTTACGGCGCGCGACTGTCCTTTGGCTGCAATGTCGGCGCGCTGTTTTCCGGCATCGCCTCGGGCAGCGTGCATGGCTGGCTGTGGTTTGCCTCGGCATTCCTGGGCAGTTTCGGCGGCGTGGCGCTGCGTCCGCTGTTCGGCCTCGATGGGTTCAAGACCAAATGAGCACGCGCAACACACTTCTGTTCGGCACTGCCTTCCTTGCCGCCACTTCGGCGATCGCCGCCGATCATTACCGTTTCGCTGCGGCACCTAGGCCCGTGCCGGCTGCCAGCGCACCGGCAACGCCTTGTGCTGCCGGGTCGCCTTGTGCGGCGGCATCGCCGTGCTCGGCAGCGTCGCCATGCGCCGCATCTTCACCATGTGCGGCGGCGTCTCCATGCTCGGCGGCGCCCGCCCCTTGTGCTGCGATGGCTCCTTGTTCGGCAGCTTCACCCTGTTCGGCTGCACCTGCGCCTTGCGCTGCCGCTTCACCATGTGCCGCGGCACCCGCCGCTTCGCCTTGCGCGCCCCAGCCGCAATAGCGCAAGCTGGCGCAAGGAGGCCCGAGATGGACGAGGCAAAAGCACAAGCGGCGCGCCAGGCGCTGTTTTGCGAGCAGGTGATGGCGAAGTCGGGCAGCAACGTGCTGCTCGAAACGCTGCGCGAAGCCAAGTCCGTTGCCGTCTGGGAGCATTTTCCCTCAGGCGACGTGTTCGACCCCGAGACCGGCGCGCAGTGGTACTACCACAGCCATCCACCGGCCGAGGGCCGGACCGAACATGGCCATTTCCACTGCTTCGTCCGGCCCGAGGGGCCGAACGGGCCGATCCACCATCTCATCGCAGTCGGCGTCGATGCCTATGGCCGGCTGCTGCGCCTGTTCACCGTCAACCAGTGGGTTGTCGGTGACAATTGGCTCGCGGCTGAGGCGACAATCGCGCTGTTGCCGCGCTTCGACCTGCATTTCGCCAGGCCGTCCTATCTGGTCAATCGCTGGCTGAGTGCCGTGCTTGGGCTTTATGCCGAAGAAATCGAGGTCCTGATCCGTGAGCGCGACCGGGTGCTCGCTGCGCACCAGCCTGGAAATGACGCTCCAGCGCGCGACGACCGCGCGCTGGAGGTGACATCCGAACTTGGCGTCGACCTTCGCCAGATGGCCGCCCGCCTCGGCGTCTAAACTCTATCCGCGCAGGATGATCCTGATCGCCTGGTCGAACACCGGGTGCATGCTGCTGGCATAAAACGACAGCCGGTTGCCCGAGCCGGCATTGCAAGTCATGGCGACTGTCAGGCCCGATTTCGGCTCATGCTGCATGACGGTGACGTAGCCCGGAATGCCGCCCTGGTGGCCGTAAAACAGGCGATCGGCATAGCTGCTCTGGAACAGGCCGGCGCCCGTCTCGCGCATACGGGTTCCCGGGAAGCTGACTTCGGCGCGGTTTTCGCTCATCTCGCGAAACAGCGGCGCGGGCAGCAGGCGACCGGAAAACAGCGCCCGCATGAACTTCACCATGTCGCTCGGCGTCGAGACCATATCGCCGCAGCCATAGGCGCCGGAGAAGGGGAAGCTCTCGGAGGAATCCTGCAATTCGTCGGAGTAGGGCAGCACGCCGTCCATGCGCCACATCTCGCCACCCTCGGCGAGGCCGGTCGCAGCATCGTTTGCGGGTTTCGGGCGGTGGTAGTAGCCACGCACCATGCGCTCCTTAGGGAAGCTTTCGGTCGCCGGCGACCAGGTATCCTCAAGGCCAAGCGGTTCGAGCACCTTGCGGCGGACATACTCGCCAAGCGTGAGACCTGAAGCGGCCTCGATCAGCATGCCGGCCAGCACATAGCCGGTGTTGTTGTAGACGGCCGGGCCTCCCGGAGCTGTCTGGCCGCCGACACTGAAGGCGAGGTCGACCAGTTGTGCCGGCGTCCAGGACCGGCTCGGGTCCATGGGGATGTCGTATTCGAATTCGGGCAGGCCGCCGCGATGGTTGATCAGCTGGCGCACCGAAATCTCGTGGGAGCGCGGCAGGTCGGGAAACCATGCCGAGATCGGGCCGCCGAGATCGACCGTGCCTTCGTCGGCGAGCTTCATCAGGGCCGCGGCGACAAAGGTCTTGGTGCAGCTGCCGATCTTGAACAGATGGTCGGGGGACACAGGGATATTGTTCGGGCGGTCGGCAAGGCCCGTGGTGACAGCGACCGTTTCGCCATCGCCGAGCGCGAAGGCAAGCGAGGCACCCACCGCGCCATCGGCGCGGTAGGTTTCGAGCAGACGGTTCAAATCTTCGCGCATGACTGTCTGCCCTTCCTGAGGCGTTGCTATTCGGCGATGTCGACGCCGGCGAAGTTCTGCCGGCCGAATGGATCCATCACGTAGTTGAGCACGCTCTTGCGCACCGGGATCGAGACCACCGAATGGGCGATCGGAGCTTCCGGCACCTCGGCCTTCAGGATCGCCTGCGCCTGGCGATAGATCTCGGCGCGCTTTTCGAGGTCGGCGGTGACGCGGCCTGCCTCAAGCAGCTTGTCGAACGCCTCGTTGCACCAGCGCGAGCGGTTCGAGCCACCTTTCACGCCGTCGCAGGCGAAGGAGAAGGAGAGCATGTTGTCGGGATCGCCATTGTCGCTGCTGCCGCCGAGCAGATAGGCATCGTGCTCGCCCTTGGCGGTGCGGGTGAGATATTCGCCCCACTCGAAGGTGACAATCTCAGTCTTGACGCCGACAGCGGCCCAATCGGCCTGGATCATCTCGGCCATGCGGCGCGCATTGGGGTTGTAGGGACGCGAAACGGGCATGGCCCAGAGCTTGATCGAGACGCCGTTTTCCAGGCCGGCTTCCTTGAGCAGCTTCTTGGCGCCTTCCGGATCGTAGTCGACGGCCGCGTCCATGACCGCGCCCAGCTGCATTGGCGGCACAACGCTCCCGGCAAGAGTGCCGGCACCCTGATAGACGGCATCGACGATGGCCTGGCGGTTGATCGCCTTGGCAAGGGCTGTGCGCACGCGCACGTCGCCCAGCGGCTTGTGCTCGGTGTTGAAGCCGACGGAGCCGATGTTCTGGCCCGGCTGGCTGAAGATATCTATGTCCGGGTTGCCCTTGAGTTCGGCAAGCGCTGCTGCCGGCGGCGGGGCCGCGACCTGGCACTCATTGGCCTTGATGCGGGTGACGCGGACAACCGGCTCGGGCGTGATGGCGAACACCAGCGTGTCGACCTTGGGCGCGCCGTTCCAGTAGTCCTTGTTGGCGGAATAGCGGATCTGGGCGTCCTGCTGGTAGGCCTCCAGCACAAAGGGGCCGGTGCCGACCGGCCGCTGGTCGATCAGTTCGGGCGTGCCGGCGGCGACCATCTTTTCGGTCTGCTCGAGCGACAGGATGGAGAGATAGTCGAGCGCTATGCCGGCAAGGAAGGTGACGTTCGGCGCGGTCAGCGTGAAGCGCACGGTGTAGTCGTCGACCTTTTCGACCTTTTCGATCATCGAGCCCATGCCAAGCCCGTTGAAGTACTCGTAAGAAGCGTTCGCCAGCTTGTGATAGGGATTGGCGGCGTCGCGCTGGCGGTTGAAGGTGTAGAGCACGTCGTCGGCATTGAACTCGCGCGACGGCGTGAAGGTCTCGTTGGCGTGGAACTTGACGCCGTGGCGCAGATGGAAGGTGTAGACCTTGCCGTCGTCCGAGGCTTCCCATTTTTCCGCCAAAGCAGGCCCGACCTCGGTGGTGCCCGGCTTGAACTCGACAAGCCTGTTGAAGATGGTCTTGGCAGCGGCGTCCATGGTGGAATCGGCTGAGGTGAGCATCGGATTGAAGGTCTCGGGGCTCGCCTCCGAGCAGTAGACCAGGGTCTTGGCGTAAGCCTGCCCGCTGAGCAGGATGGTCGAGGCGACAAGCGCCGCGCGCAAAATCATGCCTGAAGATGTCATTGCAATCCCTCCCTGATTTTCTTCTGTCTTGACGTTACCGCGCGGCGGTTCTCCTCCCTCCGCGCCAACATTCTTTCGGACTTAGGTCTAAGTGCTCACGGCGTGCTCGGCGCGCGAACTGGCCGACTGCACGAAACGATCCGGCGCGAGCGCGCCGTAGGTCACACCAAGTTCGACGAGATCGTCGGGCAGCGGCTCGCCGCGCATCAGGGCGGAGCCGAGACGGGCAAGCGTCAGCGAAACCTGGAAACCGTAGCCGCCCTGGCCGCCGAGCCAGAAGAAGCCGGGCAGGCGCGGATCAAAGCCCGCGACCGGTGTGCGGTCGGGCGAAAATGTGCGCAGTCCGGCCCATGGCGTCGAAGGGCGGCCGACATTCAGGCCCGTTGCCTCCTCGATGTTGTAGGCGGCGGTCGCGATGTCGATGTCTTCGGGGTAGGCATCGCAAGGCTCGGAGTCGGTCTCGTCGGCGAGCGAGCCGATCAGACGGCTGGCATCCGGCTTGAAGTAGAAGCGCTCATGCAGGTCGACGACCAGCGGCCAGTTGCGAACGTCGACGCCTGCGGGCGGATCGAACAGGAAGGCCGTGCGCCGCTTGGGCGCGAAACCGAGACCAGGCAGGCCAGCGCGCCCGGCGATGACATCGACCCAGGCGCCGGCGGCGTTGACGACGATGTCGCCTTCATGGATGCCGGTGGTGGTGACAACGCGAAAACCTTGCGGCGTACGTTTGATTTCCAGCACTTCCGCACCGGTGACGATGCTGCCGCCAGCGGCCTTGAGCGCGGATGCCTGGGCCTGGACCATCTTGCCGGTGTCGATGTCGACCGCGCCGGGTTCGTAGACCGCACCGCAGGTTCGTTCCGCTGCGATGGCCGGAACCATGGCCGCGACCTCGTCCGCAGACAGGCGCCGCACGCTTGGCACCAAGGCTTTTTGTTCCTCGGCCAACTGGTCAATGGCGTCGGTGTCGCCGGGGCCGCCGAAGTGCAAGGCGCCTCTGACGTGCTCGACGAAGCCGCCGTCGATGATGGCCTGCCGGCTCGCCACCGAAAGCGCACGCACGACCGTGTTGCCATAGGTCTCGGAAAAAAGGGCGGCGGAGCGTCCGCTGGCGTGATAGCCGAGCTGGGTTTCACGTTCGATCACCGTGACCTCTGCCCATTGCTGGACGGCCGCTGCGAGCGAGAGGCCGGCAATGCCTCCACCAATGACGATGACTTTTTGGGTACGGGAATTGGAATGCATGGCCATTGGTAAAATCATTTTCGAATGCAGTCAATATTTAGCGTATAGGAAAAATGTTGGTGAATCTTGCGGTACGGAGGGAGTTGGAATAGCTACTGAATCACGGGTGATGGAGATAGCCATGTCGGAACAACCGAATCTAGGCGACTGCCTGCGAAACCTCAGGAGGCAGCATGGCTGGACGCTTCAGGATGTCAGCCATCTGACAGGTGTCGCGGTATCGACGCTGTCGAAGGTCGAAAACGACCAGATGTCGCTGACTTACGACAAGCTGCTGCAAATCTGCGGCGGCCTGGGCATCCATGTCACCGAACTGTTGAGCGGCGATTCCAAACAGCCATCTGCGCGCACCCGCCGCTCGATCGCATCGAAGGCAACCACGCTGCGCCAGCTGACCCGGAACTATGATTACTATTACCTCGCCACCGATCTGGTGCGGAAGCGCATGGTGCCGATCATCGCCAGCGCCCGGGCACGCACGCTGGAGCAGTTCGGCCCGCTGACCCAGCATGCCGGCGAGGAGTTCCTGATCGTGTTGAAAGGCGAGATCGAGGTCCACACCGAGCAATATGCGCCGGTGCGGCTCAAGCAAGGCGAAAGCGTCTACATCGATTCCACCATGGGCCACGCCTACCTCTCGGTGGGCGAGGGTGATGCCGAGATGCTGTGCGTCTGCTCGGGCGACGAACCCGACATGGAAATGACGCTCATCAGCCTCAACGATGAAGAGAAGGTCGAGGCCTAAGCGACCCGGCGGCCTTCACGCCACACGGTGCGAACCACGGGCACATGCTCGTCGACCCGTACGCGCACCAGATCCCCCCTACGTCCGGCCTCGATGACGCCGCGGTCGGTGAGGCCGACGGCATCGGCCGGGTTCTTCGACACCATCGCCATCGCCTGCGGCAACGAGATGCCTTCGACGACTTCGCCGAGGAAGAAAGCCGACTGGATCAGGCTGAAGGGGATGTAGTCGGACGACAGGATGTCGAGCAGGCCGTGTTCGGCAAGGGCGCGGGCGGAGACATTGCCCGAATGCGAGGCACCGCGCATGACGTTGGGCGCGCCCATCAAGACGCCGAGCCCGGCTCCCTTGGAGGCGTTGGCGGCTTCAAGCGTGGTCGGGAATTCGGCGACGCGAATGCCTTGGGCGATCGCTTCGTCGACATGGGCCGTGGTGGCATCGTCGTGGCTCGCCAAAACGATGCCGCGCGCGTGGCAGGCGGCCGAGATGACATCGCGGTTCGGCTTGGAGTTACGGGCGGAATCGCCCATGCGCTTGTCGCAGAAGGCCTGGAATTCGACGTCGTTCAGCTTCAGCTTGCGCTGGTAGTAATAGGCATAGGTTTCAAGGTCGACGAACTGGCGCTGGCCAGGTGCGTGATCCATCAGCGAGGCCAGCTTGACGCGGTCGTCGCCGTCGAAAACGGCGAAACTGTCCTGGCAGTCGCCGGCCGAGACTTCGCAGCGCAGGTGGATGAAGTGGTCGGCGCGCACGCGGTCGGCGCGCACGCTGTCTTCGATCGCGTCGGCGAGCAGGCGCATGTCGGTGGAGGTCATGTCGGCGTCTTCGTCCATGCCAACACGCAACGCGTCGAAGACGGTGGTGATGCCGGCGGAAGCCACCTGGGCGTCGTGCGCAAGTACGGCTGCGATCGGGTTCCAGCGCACGCGCGGACGCGGCGCGTAGTGACCTTCGAGATGGTCGGTGTGGAGTTCGACCAGGCCGGGAATGATGAAGTCGCCGCCCATGTCCTCGCCAACCGCGCTCGGGCCAGTGGAGATTTCGGCGATCTTGCCGTCGCGCACGACGATCGAACCGTCGATGACGGTGTCGGCCAGAACCAGGCGGGCGTTTCTCAAGACAAGGTCGGTCATCTCAGGCGGTCTTTCTTTCGGCTTGATTGCCCAGAGCGCGATAGGCCTGCACCTCGAACGGCGCGCCCGACGTGGGCTCGACGAACAGCGCCAGCCCGTCAACCGGCACCGGCTTGTCGAGCACATTGCCCAGGCATTCCTCGATCGCGGCGCGGACGCGCGGTGCTTCCTCGGTCGCCACGCGGCCGGTCAGCGTCATGTGGAAACGGAAGGTGTCGAATACGTAAGGATAGCCCCACCGGCTCAAGTTGCTGTGTTCCTGCGGCGACAGGGCCTCGGGGTTGCGGCGGGCGATTTCGGCGTCGCTCAACGGTGCCCGGAAAGGCTCGAAGGCGGTGACCACCTCGCCGGCGAAGCGGTCGAGCTCGGGCAGGGGCTCTGCCGGGATCAGGGCGAAAAAACCGTCGATCTGGGCAAGCTTCAGGCGCGGGATGTCGAAGGGCGTTGTGTTGCTTGCAAAAAAAGAAACGGCATCGATCAGCGACGCCTCGGAAACACCTTCGGCGAGGCGGAACGGCGCCTTGAGCGTGGCATGGAAACCGTAGCGGCGTGCGGCGGCCGCGTGGAACGCGACTTCCGCCGCGGACAGATCGCCGAAGGCCTTGGCCGGGGTCATAGCGCCGCCAAACGCATCGCGCCCGAGCCAGCCGGCCGCGATGCGGCACAGCGGGTCGTCATGTTCGGGCGTGAAATAGATGGCATAGCGCATGGCGCGAGTCCTTGAGGGCGATTGCCCGATAGATGATTTGCGTGACAGTTTGACGAAGTAGTGGCCGACTTCTCAAGATTTGCAATGGCCGGCCACAGATGTTCAGTGGCTGGCCTTCCCGCCGATCAGCCGCTGGCGCAATGCGGTGGAGATATTGTCGAAGATGAACACCACGACCAGGATCAAGAGCACCATATAGGCGACGTTCGCCCAGTTGGAATTGGTGCGCATGGCTTCCCACAGCTTGAGGCCGATGCCGCCGGCGCCGACAGCGCCGATAATGGTGGCCGAGCGGGTGTTCGATTCCCAGAAATAGAGCGACTGGCTGATCAGCACCGGCAGCACCTGCGGCACCACGCCATAACGCTGGACGGACGCCGGCGAGGCGCCGACCGAGCGCATGCCCTCGCGCTGCTTGTCGTCGATGTTCTCCAGCGCCTCGGAGTAGAGCTTGCCGAAGGTGCCGGTGTCGGTGAAGAAGATCGCCGACATGCCGGCGATGGGACCGGGGCCGAAGGCGCGGGTGAAAAACAGTGCCCAAATCAGCATGTCGACCGAGCGCAGGAAGTCGAAGAAACGCTTGGCGACCTGGTTGACGAGGCGGTTGCGCGTGATGTTGCGGGCCGCAAGGAAGGCCAGCGGGAAGGCGAGCACGCTGGCAAACAGCGTTCCGACGAAGGCCATGACGATGGTCTGCAAAAGCTTCACCCAGACGTCGCCATGCTGCCATTCGGAGTTGTTGACGATGTTGTCCCAGGCAAGGGAGGCATTCGACATTTTGGGATCGATGCGCGTGTCGGACATGACCAGCGACAGGACTTCGCTCGTCGACTTGCCCCAGTAGGGCGAATGGCCGTCGAAGACAAAGTTCTGCCAGCCGAGGAAGCGGTGGCGGATCTTGACGTCGTCGGCGTTGATCTGGACGGAGCCGGCAAAGCCGAAATCGACAACGATTTTTTCGCCCGGCGCCTTCTGCGTCGCCCAGGCGGGCAGGGTGCCGACCACGGCGATGCTGGCCTGGGGTGCGACGGCTATGTCGAGCGTTTCCGTGCCGCGCGTCACCGTCACGCTGGTCGGGGTAACGTCGACCGTGTTGTTGCTGCCGATATGGGCGGTGACGCGGCTGGCCGCTGCCTTGTTGGCGGCAGGTGCCGCGGTGGCCGCTGGGGCCAAGTCGAAGCTCAGCCATTCAGGGTGCCGGTCGGCACGGTAGGATGAAAAGCGCGGATAGCCGATATCGAGGCGGTCCGGCCTGAAGGTGACCTGCGGCCGAACCTCATAGCTGACCCAGTCGGCGAGATAGGTTCCGGCGATGCCCCAGTTGCCGCCAGCGATCACGGCGCCGACCGCGAAGAACCACCAGGCGAAGGCGAGATAGGCGATGATGCCGGCGCCAACGGCCCAGCCAGTCAGGCTCTTGCGCCACGAGCCGGCGAAAAGCTCGGGATGGCGGTCGGAGATCGCCTGCATGTCGGTCATGGAAAGGGTGGTCATGTCTTAGTCCCCACGGCCGAAGGCAAAGGCCTGCTCGCCGACCAGCTTCTTGCGCAACCAGGCTGACAGCTGGTCGACCGCGACGATCGTGCAGAACAGGAGGAATATGATGGCCAGTGTCTTGGCCTCGTGATTGCGGCTGATCGACAGACGCAGCGCTTCGCCGATGCCGCCGCCGCCGACAGCGCCGATGATGGTCGAGGCGCGCACGTTGATCTCGAGGCGCAGCAGCGCGTAGCTCAGGAAGTTCGGCATGACCTGCGGCACGATGCCGAACCAGACCCGCTCGGGCCAGTTGCCGCCGACCGCACGCAGGCCTTCGTCGGCCTTCATATCGGCATTTTCGACGACCTCGAAGAACAGCTTTCCGAGCGCGCCGATGGTGTGCAGCGACACCGCGATGATCGCCGGGATCGCACCCATCGACAGGATGGCGAGGAAGAAGCCGGCGATGACGATCTCGGGGAAAGCGCGCAGGATTTCGAGGAAACGGCGCACGAAGAAGCGCAGCCAGCGCTGGGTCACCAGATTGGACGCGGCGAGGAAGCAGAGCACAAAACCGAAGGCGAAGCCGATGATCGTGGAGACGAGCGCGATGTTGATCGTTTCCAGCATCTTGTAGATGTATTCGGGCATGTAGAAGGCGCCGGCGATATAGACGCGGCCTTCGGGGTAATCGAATTTCATGCTGCCGTCGGCATAGGGCGAGGGCAGGTCGAACAGCGCGCGGCCGATCTCATAGGGATCGCGTGGCATCAGCTGGTCGGTGAAGTCGAAGAAATGCGGCAGCCGGTCGAAGAACTTGCCGGCATTGCTCTCATTGGCGAACCAGAGCGATCCAGACAGGGCGACAAACAGCAGGATCAGGCCGCCTATTGTGTGCAGGCGGCGCCGGCTGGCGAGTTCGCGCCAGTGGCGCTCGACCGTCAGGCCAGCTTCCGAGAGGGGCATAGTCATGAATTTTCCGTCCGGTCCCGGATCAAAGAAAGACGCGCCGCGATGGGGACGCGGCGCGTCGATGTTGCTGAGAACTTAGCTGCCGATCTGCGCCTTGCGGGCGTCGATGACAGGCTGGTAGAACTCCGGGGTGACTTCGGTGTAGCTCTTGAAATCGCCGCCCTGGATGGCCGAGAAGCAGGCTGGATCGGTCTGCGGCAGCTTCATCAAATAGTCCTTGAACTTGGTCTTGATGTCGGCGTCGAGCGAGGTGCGCACGACCAGCGGGCCGTTCGGGATCAGCGGCGATTTCCAGACTTCGACCAGGTCGTCCATGTCGAGGATGCCCTTGTCGACCATCTTCTTGAGGTTGCCCGAGGTGTAGCCGTCCTTGAAGTTGCCGACGCCCGAGCCGAAGGTCGTGCCAGCGTCGAAAGTGCCCTTGAGCACTTCAAGGACGAGGTTTTCGTGGCCGCCACCAAAGCCGGTCTCGGCGAAATAGTCCTTCACGGCTGTGCCGCCGAGCGACTTGGGCAGCGAGGTGACCGGGATCAGATAGCCCGAGGTCGAATCCGGATCGGCGAAGCCGAGCTTCTTGCCCTTGAGGTCTTCGAGCTTGGTGATGCCCGAATCCTTCTTGGCGACCATGATCGAGTAGTAGCCGGTGGCGCCGTCGGTCTGCACGGTGGTCAGGATCGGCTCGACCGCATCCTTGTTCTGCAGGTAGATCTTGGCGTAGCCGGAGGCGCCGAGCTCGGCGTAGTCCAGCGTGCCGCCGAGCAGGCCCTGGATGGTGCCGTCATAGTCGGCAGCCGGGAACAGCGACACCTTCTCGACGCCGAGAACGGCCGGAAGCTGGTCGGCCAGGCACTGGAAATTGCGCAGGCGGTCGGCTTCGTTTTCGCCACCGATCAGGCCGATGCGGAATTCCTTGAGGTCTGCGGCATGAGCCGAGCCGATCGCCAGGACGGCGAGCGAAACGGCGCTCAAAAGTGCTTTCTTGAACATGACAAGTCTCCAGGTTGGCCCAGCACCTTGCTGGGTCATTGCAGTTGCTGATTGCAGGCCCTTGACGCGGGCGAGGCGAACGCGGACGGCCTCAGAGCGACGCGTATGCGGGCTCGAGAGGTGCGGCGGATATCGCAGCCTTCGCCCTTGCCGGGCGGATGCTGGTGGAGGTGATGGCTTCGGAGATCTCGGCGCCGTCGCTGTCGGCACCGTAGACCATGCGCACGGCGTCGCGGTTGAGCTCTTCAGGTGGACCGTCGAAGACGACCGAGCCAGCAGACATGCCGATGATGCGGTTACAATAGGTGCGGGCGGTGTCGAGCGTGTGCAGATTGGTGATGACGGTGATGCCTTCGCGCAGGTTGATATCCTGCAGCGCGTCCATCACCACCTTGGCGTTGAGCGGGTCGAGCGAGGCGATCGGCTCGTCGGCGAGGATAAGTTTGGGCTCCTGCATCAAGGCGCGGGCGATGGCGACGCGCTGCTGCTGGCCACCCGACAACGTGCCGGCTGGCTGAAGTGCCGTGCGGGCGATGTCCAGGCGTTCGAGCGCGGCAATCGCCCGGATGCGCTCTTCGCGGGAGAAGATCGAGAGCAGGTTGAGCGTGGTTGAGCGGTGGTTGAGGCGGCCGAGCAGCACATTGGTCAACACGTCGAGGCGCGGCACCAAGTTGAACTGCTGGAAGATCATGGCGCAGTCGCGCTGCCAGCGGCGCAGTGCTGGGCCACGCAGCGACGACACTTCGGTGCCGTCGAAGACGATCGAGCCCTGGCTCGGGTCGATCAGCCGATTGATGGTCTTCAGCAGGGTCGACTTGCCGGCACCGGAGCGGCCGATGATGCCGACCATCTGGCCCTGCTGGATCTGGAGATTGACGCCGTTGACGGCTACGCTCTTGCCAAAGCGGCGCGTGACGTTGCGGATTTCGAGCATCTTGGCTTCCCTGTCCCTGTCAAGGCTTTCGCCCTTTTCAGGCATCGGCCTAGACCCGGGACATGAAGCTGCAATGTCGGGACCATGTCAGTTTTGTTACGATGCACAGGTCGGCGGCCCGGAATCGCCCGTTTCGTGCGTCAAAACGCGAATGCCCGTTCGTCAGCTTGCCTCCGGTGGCGCTGTGATCTCTTTCTGCAGTCGCTCATAGGCGCCGGGATTGAGTGACCCCGGTGGGCTGTAAGGATTGGAAAACGCGTAGATCAAGAACAAGATGATGCCGGTGTAGGCTCCGACGACCGAGAGCAGCATGAGACTGCGCCGCTCGGGCGCGTAGGGGTAGTAGCCGAATGCGATCAGGATCACGCCCGATAATGCGGCGAACCAGAACATCAGGTTGACGTCGTCGGGGCCGTGATTGTCGCGCTTGACACGAACTTCGGCAATCGCCTGGAGTTGCTTGAGCATGTGATCGCGCAGGCTTGTCTGGCGCCCGGTTGCTGGAACGAGATCGAGCACCCCGCGATAAGCGACGTCCCATTGGTCCCATGCGGTCTGCGACAGCTGGCCGGTGGAACCCAGCTCTGCCCATTCCTGGTTGATCACCACGCGCAGATATCCCGACAAAGCCTGCTGAATGGCCAGGCCCTGCTCGATGTCGTAGCGCTCGGCGTCATAATAGACATCGGCAATGGCATCGGCTTCGGTGGCGCTTTCGTATTTCAGCTGCTGATATTCGACCATTTCCTGCGCGAACACCAGCGCGAGGATCAGCCCGTGCAGGGCGGCGATGCGCACGACGACGGACGATGCCATTTCCCGATCCTTGCCTTCCGGGTCGCCCCCCGTGATGAACCGCATGGACAGGTAAGACGCCAGCGTCAGGACAATCGTTCCGCCGATGAAAGCGGTTCCGAGAACCACAGCATAGATCATCCGCATCTCCTGCCGGCGACTGGTCGGGGTGCTGATCGTCGCTGGCAGTGTATCGGCAATTCGAGGAAACGCCGAGGTGGCTGAAATGATAAGATGTCGCGGTACACGAAAAAAATGCTGCAAGCCCTGACACTACACTTGTTAGTCATTATATGAGGGCGGACGTCACCTTGAGGAACCGCTGATGAAAATGTCCCGAACGACCCGATTTGCAACGCTTTTCGCAGGGTTGTTCCTTGCCTTCTCCATGGTCGCCGTCGACCAAGCCGACGCCCGCCGTGGCGGCAGCTTCGGCAGCCGTGGCACGCGTACCTTCCAGTCGGCACCGCCGACGCGCACCGCGCCGCAGCCGGCCGCTCCGATGGAGCGCTCGATGACGCCGAACACCGGCCAGGCCGCCAATCCGGCCACCAACGCAGCCCGTCCCGGCGCTGCCGCGCAGCAGCGCCCCGGCTTCATGGGCGGTTTCGGCCGTTCGATGATCGGCGGCCTGTTGATGGGCGGCCTGATCGGCATGATGCTCGGCCAGGGCTTTGGCGGTCTCGCCGGCATGTTCGGCATGCTGTTGCAGGTGCTTCTGATCGGCGGCGCGATCTGGCTTGCGATCCGCTTCTTCCGTTCGCGGTCGGCGCAATCGTCCGGGCCGGCGATGGCTGGTGCCTCGGCAGGCGGCGGCAATTTCAACTATCGCGACGCGGCACCTGAAGAGACCGGCAAGGCCAATGGCGGCAGCCGTCCGTTCAGCATCCCGAGCATCGGCGGCAGCCGCGCGGACGCAGTCCCGCAGCAACCTGTCAGCCAGGACATGTCAGTATCGTCCGACGATCTCGAAACCTTCCAGCGCTTGCTGAGCGAAGTGCAGGAAGCTTTTGGGCGCGAGGACCACAAGGCGCTGCGCCGGCTGGTGACGCCGGAGATGGTGTCTTATCTCTCCGAGGAACTCGCCGACAACGCCCAGAAGGGCGTGCGCAACGACGTGTCCGATGTGCAGCTGCTGCAGGCCGACATCGCGGAAAGCTGGAGCGAAGGCGACCGCGACTACGCCACGGCGGCGATGCAGTATTCCTCGATCGACGTGACCCGCAACCGTGCCACCGGCGAGATCGTCGAAGGTGACGCGGACAAGCCGACCGAGACCACCGAGCTGTGGACCTTCGTGCGCCAGAATGGCGGCGACTGGCAGCTGTCGGCAATCCAGGCAGCCTGATTACCTCTCACTGAGTTCTGACACCCGCAATCGCGCCCTTCGGGAGCCGATTGCGGGTGTTTTCGTTTCGGCAACGGCCCTGGCCGAATTGCGATTGCCCTGCTTGATATTCTAGGCAAGGTTGAGGGCTGGATAGGCTGGGGTCCGCCGATCCGGGATTCCAGTTCTCGCGACCATAAAAAGCTCGGATGACGACGGCAGCCAACACCCTCACTTCGCCTGATTTCCTGACACTTACGCTCGGAATCGTCGTCTATTTCATCGGCGTGATCCTGACACGCCACATCGCTTTCCTGCGCAACTACAACATTCCCGAACCGGTGACCGGCGGGTTTCTGGCCGCCGCTGCCATATGGGCGTTCTACAAGCTGTCGGGCATGGAGATCGTCTTCGAGATGACCACGCGCGACAGACTGCTGGTCATCTTCTTTGCCACCGTCGGCGTCAATGCGCGGCTCTCCGACCTGCTGGTCGGTGGGCGGGCGCTGGCCGTACTGTGCGTACTGACAGTGCTGTTCGTCTTCTTGCAAAATGGCGTCGGCACGCTCGGGGCCTGGCTGTTCGGCCTCCCCTCGGCGGCGGGCGTCATCATGGGATCGATTGCCTTTGTCGGTGGACACGGCACAACGATTGCCTGGGCGCCGGCGATCGCGGCCGAGCATGGATTTCCCGGGGCCGTGGAGGTCGGCACGGCGGCGGCGACGCTCGGCCTCATAGTGGCCAGCATCCTGGGCGGCCCATTGGCCAAGTTCCTGATCGAACGTGGCAAATTGACCCCCGATGCCAGCGCTTCGGTGAGTGCACAGACCATCGCAAAATCGGAAGCCGTGCCGATCGACAAGTCGAACTTCATGCAGGCGCTGTTGCTGGTCAACGTGGCGGTGGTGCTTGGCTATCTGGTTCACGGACCGGTGACCGCGATGGGCGTCAAGCTGCCGCTCTTCGTGCCCTGCCTGATCATGGGCGTCGTTTTGTCCAACACGATTCCATTCATCTTTCCACGGCTGCCATGGCCGGCGCGCTCACCGGCAATGTCACTGATCTCGGACTATTCGCTGTCGGCGTTCCTTGCCATGTCGCTGATGAGCATGCAGCTTTGGACGCTTGCCGGGGTCGCCGGCCCGCTGCTGGTCGTCGTTGCCATGCAAGCAATTCTCGCCGTTGCTTTCATCCTGATCGTGCTTTTCCCGCTGCTTGGCAGGGACTATCAGGCGGCGGTGCTGAGTGCCGGTTTCACCGGCCTCTCACTGGGGGCAACACCAACGGCGATCGCTTCGATGACGGCGGTGACCAAGCACTATGGCCCGTCACCAAACGCCTTCATCATCCTGCCGCTGGTCTCGGCTTTTTTCGTCGACCTGGTCAACATGGTGGCGATCCAGTTTTTCCTGGCGCGGTGAGGCGGCTTTAGCCGCCGTGTTTTTCGAGAAATTCTTCCGCCGAAAGGTTGCGGAAGTCGTCAAGGGCGATGCGCAGTCTGGCGTGGTCCCAGTCCCACCAGGCAAGCGCCTGGAAACGTTCTGATATCCTGCAGTCGAAGCGCTCGCGCAGCGGCTTGGCCGGCACGCCGGCAACGATGGTGTAGGGCGCGACGTCCTTGGTGACCACCGCACCCGAACCGATCGCCGCGCCATCGCCGATGGTGACGCCCGGCAAGACCGTCGAGCCATGGCCAAGCCAGGTGTCATGGCCGATGCTGACCGCGTTCGAACGCCGCCACTCGAAGAACTCGGTCTCGTGGGTGGCGTCATCCCAATAGTCCGAGGCGCGGTAGGTGAAGTGGTGCATAGTCGGGCGCCATGTCGGGTGGTTGGTGGCGTTGACGCGCACGCTTGCTGCGATGTTGGAGAACTTTCCGACCTTGGCGCACCACAGGCTGCAATCCTGCATGACATAGGAATAGTCGCCGAGCTCGCTTTCGCTGATGCGGGTTCGCTCGGACACCTCGGTCCAGCGGCCGAGCGTCGACTGCGTCACCTCGGCGGTTGCATGCACGTAGGGCTGTTCGGAGAGTTTGCGGCTCATGCGGCAGCCTTTCCTGCGGCGAATTCGGTGACATCGACGATGCGGTCAGCAACCGCCTCACGCACGTCGGCATCATGGAAGATGCCGAGCAGGGCAACGCCGGCCAGCTTTTTTTCGTCGATCAGCGAGATCACCACCTCGCGGTTGGTGGCATCGAGCGAAGCCGTCGGTTCGTCGAGCAAGAGCACCGGGTGATCGGTGATGAAGCCGCGCGCGATGTTGACGCGCTGCTGCTCGCCGCCGGAGAAGGTAGCTGGGGGCAGCGACCACAGCCTTTCCGGCAGGTTGAGCCGCCCGAGCAGGTCGGCGGCGCGGTCTTGCGCTTGCTTACGGTCAATGCCGCGCGCGACCAAAGGTTCGGCGACGACATCGAGGGCGGAAACGCGCGGCACTGTGCGCAGGAACTGGCTGACATAGCCGATCGTGTCGCGGCGGACTTCGAGCACCGTGCGCGGATTGGCTGTGGCGAGGTCGACGAGCGCGCCATGATGCTCGACGATGATCTGGCCCTGGTCGACGCCGTAATTGCCATAGACCATCTTCAGGATCGAGCTCTTGCCGGCACCCGAGGGACCGCCGAGCACGGCGCATTCGCCCGCCCGGATTGAGAACGAGACATTGGCGACCACCGGCAGGCGGATGCCGCCGCGCAGATGCATGATGAAGGCCTTGGCGACCTCCGAAACGATGAGTGGTGTGGCCATGGTTACACCTGGAGGATCGAGGAAACGAGGAGCTGGGTGTAAGGCGCGCGCGGGTCGTCGAGCACGCGGTCGGTGAGACCGCTTTCGACGACGTGGCCGTCCTTCATCACCATCATGCGCTGGGACAAGAGCCGCGCGACCGCCAGGTCGTGGGTGACGACGATCGCGGCAAGGCCAAGATCGGTGACCAGCCCGCGCAACAGGTCGAGCAGGCGCGCCTGCACCGAAACGTCGAGGCCGCCGGTCGGCTCGTCCATGAACACCAGGCGCGGACTGGTGACGAGGTTGCGGGCGATCTGCAGGCGCTGGCGCATGCCGCCGGAAAACGCGCGCGGTTCGTCGTCGATACGCTCTTCGTCGATCTCGACGCGGCTGAGCCAGTCGACGGCGGTGGCGCGGATGTTGCCATAGTGCCGGTCGCCGACCGCCATCAGCCGCTCGCCGACATTGGCGCCGGCCGACACAGTCATGCGCAGGCCATCTGCCGGGTTCTGGTGGACGAACCCCCAGTCGGTTCGCATCAGCAAGCGTCGCTCGGCCTCGCTCATGCGGTAGAGGTCGCGCCACTGGCCGTCGCGCATGCGGTAGCTGGCCGTGCCTGAGGTCGGCAGGAGCCGGGTGGCAAGGCAGTTGAGCAGCGTCGTCTTGCCCGAGCCGGACTCGCCGACCACGGCCAGAACTTCGCCCGGCCAGAGGTCGAAGGAAATGTCCTCGCAGCCGATGCGCGAGCCGTAATATTTCGAAAGCGCAGTGACGCGCAGAAGCGGTTCGTCGGTCATCATTTTTTCTCCCCGCCATGGCCTGGCGCACTGTGCTGCCCCTCACCCTTACCCTCTCCCCGTAAAGACGGGGCGAGGGGGGCGACGGCGTTGAAGCTTCCTCCTTCTCCCCGTTGTTCACGGGGAGAAGGTCCGGCAGGGGATGAGGGGCTGCCCGATGCTTCAAGAACATTGCCCGCCAGGTGGCCGCGATGGCCGTCTTCCTGGCGCTTCTCGCAATGGTCGGTGTCGGAACAGACGAACATGTGTCCACCCTTGTCATCGAGGATGACCTCGTCGAGATAGACCTGCTCGGCGCCGCAAAGCGCGCAGGGCTGGTCGAAGCTCTGGATCTCGAAGGGATGATCCTCGAAGTCGAGGCTGACCACCTTGGTGAAGGGCGGCACGGCATAGATGCGTTTTTCGCGGCCGGCGCCGAACAGCTGGAGCGCGGGCGACATGTGCATCTTGGGATTGTCGAATTTCGGCGTCGGCGAAGGGTCCATCACATAGCGGCCCTCGACCTTGACCGGGTAGGCATAGGTCGTGGCGATGCGGCCGTGGCGGGCAATGTCCTCGTAGAGCTTCACATGCATCAGCCCGTATTCTTCGAGAGCGTGCATTTTGCGCGTCTCGGTTTCGCGCGGTTCGAGGAAGCGCAGCGGCTCGGGGATCGGCACCTGATAGACCAGCGTCTGTCCCGCCGTCAGCGGATGCTCGGGAATGCGGTGACGGGTCTGGATGATCGTCGCCTTGGCCGTCTCGGTGGTAACAGCGACGTCGGCGACCTTCTGGAAAAAGGCGCGGATGGACACCGCATTGGTGGTGTCGTCGGCGCCCTGGTCGATGACCTTGAGCACGTCATCGGGGCCGATGATCGCGGCAGTGACCTGCACGCCGCCAGTGCCCCAGCCATAGGGCATCGGCATTTCACGGCTGGCGAAGGGCACCTGGTAGCCGGGGATGGCGACGCCCTTGAGGATCGCGCGGCGGATCATCCGCTTGGTCTGCTCATCGAGATAGGCGAAGTTGTAGGTTGCGATTTCTGGTGCTGCGGTGGTCATTCTGCCGCCTCGCGCTGGTCGGTTGGTTGGTTTCGCTTTTCATGCTCGGTGCGCATGCGGCGGACGAGGTCGAGTTCGGCCTGGAAGTCGACATAATGTGGCAGCTTCAGGTGCTCGACGAAGCCGGTGGCCTGGACGTTGTCGGAGTGCGAAATGACGAACTCCTCGTCTTGCGCGGGGGCGGTGATATCCTCGCCGAGTTCGCCGGCACGCAGCGCACGGTCGCACAATGACATCGCCATCGCCTTGCGCTCCGACTGGCCGAAGACAAGGCCGTAGCCGCGGGTGAATTGCGGTGGTGCCTTGGCCGAACCCTTGAACTGATTGACCATCTGGCACTCGGTGACGCGGATGCGGCCGAGCGTGACGGGGAAGGGGAGTTCCGGCACGTCGAGTTCGAGTTCGACCTCGCCGATGCGGACCTCGCCGACGAAGGGGTGACTGCGGCCATAGCCGCGCTGCGTGGAGTAGCCGAGCGCGAGCAGAAAACCCTCGTCGCCGCGCGACAGCGCCTGCAGGCGGCTGTCGCGGGCCAGCGGGAACTCCAGCGGTTCGCGGGTGATGTCGCCGGTGAGGTGATCCTCAGGCAGTTCGCCGTCGGCTTCGATCAGGCCTTCCTGGGCGAGGATTTCGGACACGCGCATCATGCGCTGGTCGTCTGACACGCGTTGTTCGGCTTCAGCGACCACTGGATCGCCGGCAAGGTCAGGGTCGAGCAGACGGTGTGTGTAGTCGAAGGTCGGCCCGAGCAACTGGCCGCCGGGCAGGTCCTTGTAGGTTGCTGAAACGCGCCGCTCGACCTGCATGGCAGCGGTGTCGATCGGCCTGGTGTAGCCAAAGCGCGGCAATGTCGTGCGATAGGCGCGAACGAGGAAGATCGCCTCGATCAGGTCGCCGCGCGATTGCATCACCGCAAGGGCCGCAAGTTCGCGGTCGTAGAGCGAGCCTTCGGCCATGACGCGGTCGATGCCGAGCGCCAGCTGTTCGACGATCTGGTCGATGCGCAGCGCAGGTACCGAACGGTCGCCACGGCGACGGTCGGCGAGCAGGCGGTGGGCGTTGGCGATGGCGGCTTCGCCACCTTTGACTGCCACATACATGTCAGGCCTCCGTCGTCTTGATGCGGGTGGTGCGGGGCAGGCAGGCAATGCCGTCGGGTGCCGCCAGGATCAGGTCGACGCCGCGCGGAAAACGCGCACCGTTCTGCCGCCACTGCTCGACGAAATGGCGCGGCAGCGGTGTCGGCGCGATGGAGGCGAAGGTTTCGATACCGGGGCCTTCGAGGCGAAGCGGCGCGCCCGACGTCAGGCTTTCGACCTGCAGGATAAGCGTCGTCGAACGATCGGGATATTCCTGCGTCCCTTGCGCGAAGTTTTCGAGCGCGATCAGGTTGGCCGGGTTGGCGACGAGCACGAAATGTGCGTCGGCCGGTGTTCCGGCCTGCGGTGCGCCAGTGTGGAAACCGAGCCAGGATTTTGCCGCCGCCGAGACCTGCAATCCGGTGTCGAGCCACAGCGGGGTGTCGTGGTCGCACAAGGTCAGCGCCACCGCACCAACTGTCGGCGAAAGCGGTGCCGGCGGCTGTGCAAGGGCGTGCACAGGCTGAATGGTGCCCGGCCGGGCCATGGCGTCCATCACCGCGCGGAACACCGACTGTGCGTCGAATACGGGAGCGGTGAAACCGCCGTCTATCACATCCATCTGTTCCATCAGTCCTCTCCGCGCACCATGGTGAAGAAGTCGACCTTGGTCGCCGCCGTCTCGGCGCGGCTGATAGCATCGGCTTGAGCTTGCGCCGCGCGCAGCGGCGCGATGATCTTCTGCTCGATCTCGGCGCGCCGGTCCGGCTTCTGCCAGAGCGCGTCAGTGATGGCCGAAAGCCGGGCCTTTTCCTTGTCGCGGCCGAGCGCGTAGGCATGGCCGATCTCACCGCTCGGCAAACGCACGGTGGCGCGTGTCACCGTCGCCTCGCCGAAGTTGAACGGCGCGCCGCCGCCGCCGATGCGGCCACGTACCGACACCAGTCCGGTTTCGGGGCCGCGCAGCAACTCGGCATCATTGGTCACGCCGGCTGCTGCGCACAGGCGCTTCAACTCGTCGCCGGGTGCCGTGGCCAGTGCCGCCATCGCGGCCTTGCGCGCCGCCTCCAATTCTTTTTCCTGCCGTCGGTCCATCTTCATCGCCGCTCCGTTCGTTTTATTTGTCTATTGTTCTATACAAACGAACAACATACAATGGGCTTGTAGAGAGGCTCCGTGACGGGCGCATGACAGGGGCTGGGGATTTGAACGAGCCGGAATCGACGGTAACGCGGAAGAGCGGCGTGGCGCTGTGGCGCCAGATCGCCGACCAGATCAGGCAGGCGGTATCAGCCGGCACGTTGGGCGCCGATGGTCGGCTGCCGACAGAAATGGCGCTGTCCGAACGTTTCGGCGTCAACCGCCACACCTTGCGCAGCGCCATTGCCGCGCTTGTCCAGGAGGGCGTGCTGCGCGCCGAGCAGGGACGGGGCACCTTTGTCGAAAGCCGGCAGAAGCTGTCTTATCCGATTTCGGCGCGGACGCGCTTTTCCACCGGCCTGCGCGAGCAGACGCGCGAACGCCGCAGCACGCTCCTGGCGCATGCGCTTGAGCCGGCGAGCACGCGTGTCGCCGAATCGTTGCGCCTAGCCGTAGCGGCACCTGTGATCCGGCTGGAGACGCTGAGCGAGGCCGATGGCCGACCGGTTTCGCGCGCGACAAGCTGGTTCGACGCGAAACGCTTTCCAAGCTTCGAGCAAGCTTACGCCGAAACCGGCTCGATCACGCTCAGTTTCCAGCATTTTGGAATCGCGGACTATTTTCGCCGGTCGACTCTGGTCTCGGCGCGGCACGCTGATACCGCAGATCTGGCCGATCTCAAGCTTTCGGCCGGGGCCATCGTGCTCGTCGCCGTTGCGGTCAATGTCGATGCAGAAGGCGTACCGGTCCAGTATGCCGAAACCCGCTTTGTCGCGGATCGGGTCGAACTCAGCGTCTCGACCGAGGCTTAGCCGGCTTCATCCACAGCTATGGCCCACCAGACTGCCGTTAGATGTTGGTGGGCAAACAGATTTTTTCTAACAATGCTTGACAATCGTCCGGTTTACAGAAAAATTCCAGTTTAGTGGAATTTGCGGACGGAATGTCGGAATTCGTGGCTGGCTTAGTGGAGGACTTGGCGCCAGTTCATAGCTGTCTGTAAATCTCTGCGAGTACATTTCTTCGCCGGCTTGTCGATCGCGCAGTCTATTTGACTGGGCGGGGCGGGTTTTATTGCGCGGTCATTTCCGCGCGTGCTTCGTATTATCCAAATGGGGAACATAATGAACAATATTCTGGTACCAAACCGCCGTACCGCGCTGAAGCTGCTTGGCGGTGGCGCTGCCGCTCTTGCGATGCCCTATGTCATTCGCCCGACCCCAAGCTGGGCGGCGAGCGGCGTGCTGAACATCACCACCTATGACAAGTTCCTGCCGCAGGAATTCATCGACAAGTTCCAGAAAGACACTGGAATTCAGGTCAACATCCGCCTGACCGACGACCAGGGCAAGCAGTACAATCTGCTCACCGCCGAGGGTGCCAATCCTTCGACCGACATCGTTACGGTTGCCGGTCACCGCTATTCGCAGTTCATCAGCTCGAAGCTGCTTCAGCCGCTCGACACCGGCAAAATCTCGAACTGGAAGAACCTCAACACCGCTTACCAGGACGCTCCTTGGGCGCGCATCGACGGCAATCTGTGGGGCCTGCCGATCCTCGCCGGCTATGAGGGCCTTGCCCGCAATGTCGATTATGTGAAGGACGCGCCGAGCTGGGAGATCATGTTCGATCCGCAGTACAAGGGCCAGACCTCCTATATCGTCAGCGATTTCATGACCATCGTCATGCAGTATCTCGGCCATGACGGCGACTTCGTCAGCTATGCCGACAAGCCGGAAATCGCCCAGAAGGCGACCAACGAAGCGCGCGATTTCCTGATCAAGAACAAGGACCTGGTCCGCAAGTACTACGATGCTGGTTCGGAAGTGCAGCAGATGTTCATCAACGAGGACATCTATCTTGCCCATTCGTGGTCTGGCCCGGCTGCAAAGCTGATCATCGATGGCCACCCGATCCAGCTGTCGGTGCCGAAGGAAGGCACGTTCGGCTTCTGCTACACGCTCAACGTCGTCAACAACGCACCGAACGCCGAGAACGCCTACAAGCTGCTCGACGCGATCCTGGCGAGCCCGGAAGTCGGCGCGGCGATGACCCGTCAGTCGGGCTACAGCTCGACAATGAACGGCGTCGGCGACCTGCTCAACGAACGCGAAAAGCTCGCCTCGACGCTGCCGCAGGAGCAAGTCGAGCGCATCATCTTCTTCTCCTCGGTCAACCGCGACATGAAGAACGAGATGATCGACCGCGCGACCGCTGAGGTCAAAGCGGCCTGACGAGGCCAAGCCTCGCATGGGCTGTGGCCTGTCCCGGAGCGCTGCGACGATCTCCGGGGCAGGCAGCCTGCCTGTCCAAGCCCCACAACGCGCGATGACTGATCGCCGGCCATGTTGCCCGGAATCAGTCGGGCTGCGCCAACCGAGATTGTTTGATGGTGAGTAGCAACACGACAGCCGGCTACGGCGCGGCGCGCGACGTGTCCGTGCCCAGATATTCGACCGGCATAGCCAAGGTGGTCAATTCCGCGCTTTACCGGCACACGCTGGGTGCTGCGGTGGAGTCGCGCATCGGCCGGATCATCCTTCTGGCCGGCGTGCCGCTGATCTGGCTGATCATGCTGCATGTCGGGCCGATCTATCAGATGCTGAAGATCAGCCTGATGTCCCACTATCCGGCCCAGCCGGGCACGGAGTCGCGTTTCACCTTCGACAACTACGCGATCTTCTTCAGCGAATCGCTCTATTTCACGCCGCTGATCAAGAGCTTCATCTTCGCAACGGCAGCGACCGCGATCACTCTGGTGGTGGTCTATCCGGTCGCCTACTACGTCGCCAAGATCGTCAAGCCGGAAGGCCGCTCCAAGGCGCTGTTGCTGCTTCTGGTGCCGTTTTGGGCCGGCGAACTGATCCGCACCTTTTCGGTGATCATGCTCTTGGCCAATCGCGGCGCGCTCAACGTGCTGTTGCGTGAGATCGGGTTGATCGATCGGCCGATCCCAATGCTCTACACCTCGTTCTCGCTCGGCTTCGGCCTTGTTTATCTGATCTGCCTGTACATGCTTCTGCCGCTCTATTCGGCGATCGAGAAGATTCCTTCGCAGTATCTGGATGCTGCCGCCGATCTCGGCGCCGGTCCGTTCACGCGCTTCCGCAAGATCATCCTGCCGCTGTCCAAGGACGGTATCGTTTCGGGCTGTTCGCTGGTGTTCCTGACCTGCATCGGTGTCTTCGCGACCCCCATGCTGCTGGGTGGACCAAACACCGTGCTGTTTCCTGAAACGATCAGCGGCTTCTTCCACGGTGCCAGCAACAAGTGGCCGGTCGGTGCTGCCTTCGCGCTGATCATGCTGGTTACGGCCCTGATCACGGCTGGCATCTTCATGCGCCTCGTCGGCGGCAAGAAAAGGAGTGCATTTTGATGCGCAACATGTTTTCCGACGCCCCGCGCACCACGCTGACCGCGTTTTACTGGGCCTTCCTGCTTTATCTGCTGTTGCCGCTCACGCTGATGATGGCGATGAGCTTCAAGGACGCCAATTTCGTCGCTTTCCCGATCGGCGAGTGGACCTTCGATTGGTACGCCAAGGTCATGCAGGACAAGCAGTTCCTGGAAGCTTGCCTGTATTCGGTGATGATCGCTGCCTGTTCGACACTGGCCGCAACCACGCTTGGCACATGGATTGCCATGCTGATCGTTGCCGAGGGCATCAAGGGCCAGGTCATCATCTTCGCGCTCGCCTGCCTGCCGGCCGTCGTGCCCGGCATGATTTCCGCAATCTCGCTGCGCATCTTCATCTCGACCATCGACATGCCGACGGGAACCGCCGCCATCATCCTGGGCCACACGGTGCACGCCGTGCCCTTCGTGGTGGTGATGGCGCTGACGCGGCTGCGCTCGATGCCGGGCAATCTGGTCGATGCGGCGCGCGATCTCGGAGCCGACAGCGTGGTTGCCTTCTTCCGCGTCACGCTGCCCTATCTCGGGCCGGCGCTGGTCGGTGGCATGATCTTCTGCGTGCTTTTGTCGATCGACGACTTCGTCCGCACCTTCTTCCTGGGCGGCTATCGCCCGACCCTTCCCATGCTGATCTTCGCCAAGGTGCAAGGCGGCATGTCTCCTGAAATCAACGCAATGGCGACACTCGTCCTGGTGGTTACCGCCGCCGTCGGACTGTACGCCGAGTACCTTACCCGCCGCGCGAGGACCCGCTGATGGAACCCGTCGTTCAGTTCGACAATGTCACCAAGAGCTACGGCAAGCATGTTGCCGTCGAGAACCTGAACCTGAGCATCGAGGGCGGCAAGTTCGTCACCCTGCTCGGGCCCTCCGGCTGCGGCAAGTCGACCTCGCTGCGCATGCTCGGCGGTTTCGAGACGCCGAACTCCGGCCGCATCCTGCTTGGCGGCAAGGACGTGACGCGTGTTCCGCCCAACAAGCGCAACGTCAACATCGTGTTCCAGGATTATGCGCTCTTCCCGCATATGAGCGTCGCCAAGAACATCGCCTTCGGCCTTGAGCTGAAGGGGTTGGACAACCAGCATATCCATCGCCGCGTGTCGGAACTGCTTGAGCTTGTGCAGCTCCAGGACTACGCCAAGCGCCTGCCTTCGGAACTGTCCGGCGGTCAGCGCCAGCGTGTGGCGCTGATGCGCGCCTTGGCACCCGATCCGGACGTGCTGCTGCTCGACGAGCCGCTGTCGGCGCTCGACGCCAAGTTGCGCCAGCAAATGCAAATCGAGCTCAAGTCGATCCAGGAAAAGACCGGCAAGACCTTCATGTTCGTGACCCACGACCAGGAAGAGGCGCTGACCATGTCCGACACGATCGTGGTCATGAACAAGGGCAAGATCGAGCAGATGGGCGACCCGAACACGCTCTATGGCCGTCCGGGCTCGGTGTTCGTCGCCAATTTCATCGGCGAAACCAACCTGTTGCGCAGCACTGTCGTTGGCACGGAGGGCGATGTCGCGGCGTTGAGCTGGAACGGCATCACCATCAAGGCGGCACAGGGCGGGCTCACGCCCAAGGCCGGCGACAACCTCTATGTCGTGCTGCGTCCCGAGGCGATCCATTGCTCGGCCGATGAGCCGGCAAGCGGCAACCGTATCAAGGGCAAGATCCGCCAGCGCGTGTTCAAGGGCAACCACACGTCGCTTTCAGTCGAGGTCGGCGACGGCACGATGCTCAATGCGCTGGTCCACCCCTCCGATGTTACCCAGCTCAACGGCGACGATGTCTGGGTCGGCTGGAAACCCGAGACCACGACGGTCATTCCCGACCGCCACGCACACAACTGAGGAAGGACGCCCGGGCCGTTTGGCGTGGGCAACAGGCAGATCACCATGGCGTTTGACGTATCCGCACCGCTCCAGTCCGCCGCCGGCGGACTGGAAGAACTCGAACAGCGCGTTCGCGACGACCTGGCCTGCTTGTGCTATCCGCCGGCAAACTGGGTTGTGCCGACGGCGGCTAAGGAACATGTCCACGATGTCGTCGTCATCGGCGGCGGCATGTGCGGCCTGGTCGCAAGCTTCGCGTTGATCGGCGCGGGCATCCAGAACATCCGCATCTTCGACCGCAGCCCGGCTGGATTCGAAGGCCCATGGCTGACCTATGCCCGCATGGAAACGCTGCGTTCGCCCAAGCAGTTGACAGGCCCGGCCTATGGCATGGCGTCGCTGACCTTCCGCGCCTGGTATGTCGCTCAGTTCGGCAACGAAACCTGGGCGGAACTCGACAAGATCCCGCGCCCGATGTGGATGGAATATCTACGCTGGTACCGCAAGGTGCTGGACCTGCCGGTTGAGAATGGCGTCGAGGTCAAGACGATCCTGCCCGAAGGCGAGCTGATGCGGCTGACACTTGCCGGCGAGGGCGCACGCGAAAAATCGGTACTCGCCCGCAAGGTGGTGATGGCGACCGGCCGCGATGGCATGGGACATCCCAGCATTCCCGGCTTCGTCGACAATCTGCCCCGGAAATACTGGGCGCATTCATCTGACGACATCGACTTCCCCGCCCTGCGCGGAAAACGTGTGGTGGTGGTCGGCGTCGGCGCATCCGCCGTCGACAATGCCGCCGAAGCGCTGGAAGCTGGTGCCGCGGAAGTCCGCCATCTCATCCGGCGCAAGCAGATGCCTTGCATCAACAAGCTGATGGGCATCGGCTCGTTCGGTTTCACCGCTGCCTTCCCGCAGCTGGGCGATGCCAGGCGCTGGCAGATCATGAACTATTCGCTGCGCACGCAGACGCCGGCGCCACGCGGTTCGACGATGCGCGTCAGCCGGCATCCGAACGCCTATTTCCATTTCGACGCGGCGGTCGAAAAGACCGAGCTCGACGGCGACGAGATCGTCATTTCGACATCGCAGGGCAAGTCGGTTCGCGCCGACTTCCTGATCCTTGGCACCGGCTTTGGCGTCGATCCGCTGGCGCGCAAGGAACTCGACGGCTACGCCGACAAGATCCTTCTCTGGCAGGATCGCTTCACGCCGCCGGAAGGCCAGGAAAACAGCGATCTCGGCAAGTTCCCCTATCTCGCCAACGACTTCACCTTCCTTGAGCGCGAGCCGGGACAGGCGCCTTGGCTCGCCAACATCCACAGCTTCAATTCCGGTGCCGCTGCAAGTCTTGGCAAGATGAGCGGCGACATTCCGGGCATCAGCGAGGGCGCCGCGCTACTGGCGCGCGAGATCGCGGCCAAGCTCTACACCGAGAATTTCGGCCAATACTGGCAGCGCCTGCTCGACTACGACACGCCCGAACTGCGCGGCGACGAGTGGACGGCATCGCCCTTGCCGGATGATGAGCTGACAGCTGCCCGCAAGCAGGCATAGGAGGACCACATGGCTGAAAATCAGGATGTGATAGCCGCGATTGTCGGTATCGAACCCGGCAGCGCGCTGGCTGATGTAGTGGCGGGACGCGCCGACATCATGGCACTGACGCAGCAGACGCATGATGGCGCATTGACGCCGGTTGAAACAGGCGGGCTGTCGCATGCCGAGCGCGCGGCGCTTGCGTGCCGTATCGCCAAGATCAACGACGACAAGGACTTCGAGGAACATTTCGAAGCCTTGCTCGAAAAGGCCGGTGCGTCCGGCGACACGGCGCGCATTGCCGACATCTGGTTCGACGGCGGCAATGATGCGCGGCTCAAGGCGCTGATCCGGCATGTCGACCTGGTGGCGCATGCGCCCAAGGATGCGACGCGCCGCGACATCGAATTGCTGCAGGAAGCGGGTCTCGCCGATGCCGACATCGTGCGTCTGTCGGAGCTTGTCGCCTTCGTCAGCTATCAGATCAGAGTCGCCGCCGGGCTGCGGCTGATGCGGGGATTGGCATGAGCAAGGTTGTCCACGAATTCACCACCACCATTCCCGAGTGGAAGCCCTACGTCAGGCCGCTCGACCTCGCCGAGGCGAGCCCCGCTCAGATCGAAGCGCTGAAGATCACTCCGTCCAACACCAAGGTGTCGGATTATGTTCTGGTGCTGGCGCATGACGTCGAGACGCTGACGCACCGCTCGCCGCTGTTCAATGGCGTGATGTACAACAAGGGCGGCCTGTCGCGTGCCGAGCGCGAGATCGGCGCTGTCGGTGCCTCGATCGTCAACCGCTGCATCTATTGTGCAGCGGTGCACGCCAGCCGCTACAACCAGCTCGCCAAGGACGAGACCGTCATCGCGGCGATCTTTGCCGACGGTGTCGATGCCGAGATCGAGCCCCGGCTCAAGGCGATCCTGAACTTCGCGGTCAAGCTGTCGAAATGCCCCTCCGATGCTGATGCCACCGACATGCAGGCGCTGGTTGATGCCGGCCTCGGCAAGGACGAAATCCTCGACCTGATCCTGTCGTCGTCGCTGTTTGGCTGGGCCAACCGGCTCATGCACACGCTTGGAGAGCCGCTCGCCGAATAGATTGCCCGTGGCGTCGGAAGGAGCATCGGAATGAACATGCATTCGGTCAATCCGCCGGAAATCGGGCCGCGCCTGCAGGCGTACCGAAAACAGCAGAAGCTCACGCTTGCCGATCTGGCGACGAAATCGGGCGTGTCGCGCTCGATGCTGTCCGAGATCGAGCGCGGCAACGCCAACCCGACCTATGGCACGCTGTGGCATCTGACCCGGGCGCTCAACATCGACCTCAACAACCTGATCAGCGGTGCCAGCGAAGAGCGCGGCGACCGCATCGACCTGCAGCCGGAGAACCTGACGCCGACAATCCGTAGTGCCGATGGCAGCTGCACGCTGCAGATATTGTCGCCAGCCGGCATGGTGCCGCTGATCGAATGGTATCTGCTGAGCTTCGAGCCTGCGGGCAAGCTGATCAGCGATCCGCATGGTGCGGGCACCATCGAGCATCTGCATTGCACCGAAGGCGAGATCGTGGTGCGCAGCGCGGGCAACGAAATGATCGTGCGTGCCGGCGAGACGGCGCGCTACGCGGGCGATGTCCCGCATTCTCTGACCAGCGCCGGAGCAGTCGGGGCGCGGGCTTTCCTGGTGGTGGCCTCAGGCGAGGTCGGCAGCAGCACAACGCGGGCGTTGATACGCCCGAAATGAAACGACCCCGGCGGCGCCGGCATTTGGCGGGCTTCCGGAACTGAAATGACGTTGATCCAAAAGGGAATGTTGGAATGCAGGTAGGTATTGTCGGTGCGGGTTCGATCGCCTTTGGGACGGCGGTGTTTCTCGAACAGCAGGGGCATCACGCGACGCTGTGGTCGCCGTCGGGCGAGCGGACCAAGGCGCTGGCCAAGGGCGAGGCCCTGGTCGCACAAGGTGCCGTCGAAGGCACTTTCCATCCGGCAGCCGCCGCAAGTGCTGAAGCACTCGTCGCCGGCGCCGAGGCAATCGTGATCGCGCTGCCGGCCTATGGCCACAAGACCGTGCTCGACGCCATCGCGCCCTACATCAGAGCCGACCAGACCGTCATCATCTCCTCGCACGCCTCTTTTGGCGCGCTTTACCTGTCGCGCCTGCTTGCGGCGCGCGGCGTCGTCGCGCCGATCGTCGGCTGGGGCACCACTGTGGTGTCCGGCCGCCAGCTCAGCCCGACCTCGGTCAACGTCAACACCGTGCGCAAGAAGGTTGATCTTGCCACCGTGCCGGCGTCGCGCAGTGCCGATGGCTTCGCTGTTTGCCAGACGTTGTTTGGCGACCGTTTCGTCGACCGGGGCAGCCTGATGGCGATCGCGCTCTCCAATCTCAACCCGCAGAACCACATGGGCATCGCGCTCGGCAACATGACGCGCATGGAGCGTGGCGAGAACTGGAGCCAGGGCCAGAACGTGACGCCGAATGTCGGCCGTCTGCTCGAACAGCTCGACGAGGAGCGCATCGCCATCGCCACCAAGCTCGGCCTGGACGTGCGCAACATCTTCCAGCATTTCCACCTGTCGTTCCATGTGCCGATGAACTCGATCTCGCAGATGAACCAGGAGATGCACGAAGCCGGCAATGGCGGCACCGGTCCAACCACCGCCGACAGCCGCTATGTCACCGAAGACGTGCCGTTCGGCCTGGTCGCGACTGCCAAGATCGGCCGTCTCGCGGGCTACCCCGCCGAGCTCCACGAAGCCGGCGTGCGCATCTTCTCGGCCATGTATGGCCGCGACTTCAATGCCGAGAACGATCTGCTTACAGCACTCGACCTCGACGCGATGTCGCTGGAGCAGCTCAACGGCCTGTGCCGCGACGGATTTGCGGCAGCTTAACCAAGCGCTGCGGCGCGGCGCCCCTGGCGGGCCGCCGCGCCAACTTTTCTTTCCCGTATGCGGCAGCCGCCGGGTCAGACCAAGGTCCTGCTACTCCCTCACAAGGTCCTGCTTTCTGCAGCATAGGTCGCGGGCCGGTTTCACTGCTGCTTTGCTTGCTGCACGTTCCAGGCGTCGTCGGATTGCCGATTCAGACTGAGCCGCAGGCAATGGATCAGTTGGAAAGGCAGGCGTCAGGCGGCTTGGCAACGGCAGCCGTGTCTCGGCTGTCTTCTCCTCGGGCATCTATTGCCCATTCTTCAGAGTTCATCGGGCGGGGTTTGTGCGCGTTGTCCTGACGCTGCGTGCGAGCCTTTTTGCCATGAGAGGCGCAAGGCATCGAAGGGACTGCGCGTTTTCCTGATTTCTCATTTTGCGAGGGAAACGCGATGGGCCTTCTACTTCAAGCATTTTGTGCCGACTTTGTTTTGGCTACCCGTACGATCCTGCGGTTCGTTCATTTCATAGGTTTAGCACTCGGCCTGGGTGGCGCGACCGTGCTCGACCTGATGTTGATGCGGTTTTTTGTCAGCGAAAGGATCACGCCCGAAAAATGGATCGTGTTCAAGTTCGTCTCCAAGCTGGTCAATGTCGGGCTGCTTATCCTTTGGCTGACCGGGCTTGGATTTCTCGTCCTTTACGCATTTTGCGAACCCGTGAAGCTGACCAATGAAAAGATCTGGGCCAAGCTCGCCATTGTCTGGGTGTTGAGTGTCAACGGCGTCTTCATCCACGCTGTGGTGCTGCCGCGCATAGAAGAACAGATCGGCAAGCCGCTCTTCCTGTCGATGAGCAATCTGCAGCGTCATGCCTTTCTGGCATCGGGTGCGATTTCGGTCGCCTCCTGGTACGTCCCGGTGGCGCTGGGTGCGCTGGTGCAGTTCAACTTCACCGTGCCCGCCTCGGCGATCCTTCTGGCCTATCTGATCATTGTTTGTGTTGCGATCGTCGCGGTCCAGCTTTCTGTTCACGCGCTTCCGGCGATCAGCACCTGGTGGCAAAGCCGCAAAGGCTTGCTGCAAAGTCGCTTCCGCACCGCATGAGATCACCGCGATGGTGCAGCATGCATGGCTGCACCATTTCGGCACAGGCGAGGCATCTCTTCGTACCACAAAAAGCGTAGTTTCAGTCCACTAACCTCCACCATTGTGCTTAGGCCAGCACCGCGAAACTACCCAATTCGGACAGGCTTTTCGGTCCGGTCTTGCCAAAGATTCTCGCGATAAACGGCCCGAATTGCGCCGGCGCCGGTCGCCGAAACGCTGGTGGTTAACTATTTGCTAATACATCTGTTTACGCGAGGACCCTACGCGCTTACACTACCTATGCGGCGTAAGGGGTAGGGGTTTGCGTAATGACGATCTCCATAGCGTTGGTCGATGACCACCCGCTGTTGCTTTCCGGCGTTGCTCGCATGTTCGAAATGGAAGGCGACTTTGATGTCGTGGCATGCGGCGGGACGGCGGCTGATGCCATCGAAATTGTAGCTCAGCATCTGCCGAATATTCTGATCCTTGATCTAAGTCTGCCCGGCGATGCCTTTGAGGCCATCGCGGCAATCGCGTCCAAGTCGGACAATACAAAAGTTGTTGCCTTCACCGCTTCGACGGGCATCGAGGCTGCCGTCCGCGCGCTCGAAGCGGGCGCAAGCGGCTACATCCTCAAGGGCAGCAGTTCCGACGAGGTGCTGAGGGGCGTGCGCGCCGTCCATGGCGGCGAGGTCTACATCACGCAGGGTTTTGCCAGCAAAGTCATCTCAGCCTTGAGGAATGCTTCGCTTCGCAAGATCGCAGCGCAAGCCATCAAGCTCAGCATCCGCGAGGAGCAGATCATTCGTCTGTTGCTGAGGGGCCGGACCAACAAGGAAATCGCCGTCTCCCTGGGCATCAGCGAAAAAACGGTCAAGCACTACATGACCGTGCTGATGCAGAAGCTACAGGCGCGAAACCGGCTTGAGGTGGTCATTGCCGCACAGAAAATGGAAGCCGAGAGCCGGCGCGATCGGGAGCCGGCGTTCCACTGACGCATCGGGCGCTTTGTGCGTCCATACGAATGCGCAGTGCTCATGTCGTTGTCGATGCCTTGGGGTCCACCGCGCTGGCTGGAAGTGCGGTCAGCGGGATTTCCACGAACAGTTCGGCGCCTCGTGGCTGCCTGGGGCGCAGCTGGACCCGGCCACCGAACACCTCGACACGGTTGCGGATGCCCTGAAGTCCGAGCGGATTGACGCGTGCTTGCGGTTCGGTTCGTGGCGCTAGCCCAGGCCCAGAATCCGAGACGGTCACGGTTATGGACATGTCGCTGGCGCGGGCCAAAACGTGCTGCTGCTGCGCCTCACCGTGGCGGAATGCATTGTTGAGCCCCTCCTGGATGACGCGGAAAAGACAGATCTTCAAGGATGGATCGATCTGACCCGGGAGCCCTTCAAATCTTGCCTCGACCATCGTTCCTGTGGCTTGTTCATGGCGCGCGATGGCAAGGTTCAGCGTCTCTTCCAGGCTAAGGCTCCCTATCTCCGGAAGAACCAGCCCGCCCGACAGATCGCGAAGTTCAGACAAGACCTGCTTGGCCAATCCCTCGGCACCTGCGTCGGCTGGGCCAGTATCGACTAGGCTTTTGTCCGGCGACGGCCGCGTCTTGGCCGATGTGCCGCGCATTTTGTAAGGCGATTGGCCCAGGCGCAGTATCAGCAGGCTCAACAGCTGCACGGGGCCGTCGTGGAGGTCCGCGCCGATGCGATTGAGCAGGCGTTCATTGGCCTGGCTCGCAGCTATTCGCAACTTGTCGGCCATGACACCGAGCGCGCTGTTTTGCTCGGCAAGTTCCCGGGCGTTAGCCAGCTGGCTGGCGAGCGTGTGTTGCTGGCTCGTGATCAGCCAGTTTGCCCGTCTGACGATCAGGAACAGCAGCGCCATCATCGCCGCCGTGGTGAGCCCGACGACTGCCCATGCCTTGCGCTGCGCGCTCGCCAGGCTTTCCATGAACGGGCCGGCCTGTTCGTAGAACTCGCCCACGGCGACGACCCCGTCGGCTTCGGTATGGTAGATGGGTGCGTATATCTCGAGCAACGGGTAAGATCTGGTCACGCCGTCTTCGTCGTCGGCCTGTTCTTCGATCTGGGAGACGATGTTGCCGGCAAAGGCGCGCGCCACATCGGCCGTCAGCATGCGCTTGCCGACCAGCGACTTCTCCGTGCTGTAGATCACCGTGCCATCGTCGCGCCAAATCCTGACCCCTTCGACTCGGTCCGAAAGGTCTGTGCCGATGAGCATCCGGTCCAGTTCCTGGTGGTGCTCTGCGGATATTTCCAGATTGTCGTCGAGCTGCCGGATATGGGGGGCGAGGAACCCCTGCATATACAAGCTGGCGGATTCAGCCCGGCTACGAACCTGCCCGGCCTCGATCTGCGAACTCAGCCATTGGCCGAGAATGGCCATCGAACCGCAAACGATCAGCGTTGCAACAGTCAGGAATTGCGCCGTCAGGCTGAGCCTGTGCCAGTAGCTGAAAGGGTTCTGGATACGAGTCCAAAGTCCCATCCGGCCCTGACCATTGGTCCCACCAGCGCCCGGATCAATGGTCGCGCGTTCCCCTTCACCGAAAGTCAGTGGGCTGGGCGGGACCAAGGTGTCCCCATTTGATGAGACCTTGTTAGCTACCAAGGCGTCCTCCCCGGCGAGAATATGGTCGTGCGAATTCTTGCGATCCCGACCGAAGCTGGTCTTTGAATTCCAAGCCCGGTCGATTGAACGAAAACTGAAAATGCAGGTCGCGCCGCGTTCGTATGGCGCGAGGGGGTAGTCGTATGCCTAGTTTCCAGTTCAGCGCACGACCTTCATGGCGCCTGTCGCCACGGCAGCCCTGGCCCCGAACCGCAATCAGCTAGTCACCGCGACAGCCTCTTCGCCCCTCATGGCGCGAGGACCCTGTCGCATGTCCTCCAACCACTGAACGTCTCGGAGTAACGATCATGCCGACCAGCTTCAATGTCAACAAAGCCGACCTGGAGTTCATGCTCAAGCAGATCAAGATCGCCGAGGCGACGTCGATCGGCTACACGTCGGCGCCGAAGTCGATCCTCCAGGCCATCATGGACGCCCAGGGCGTGACGGCGGCGGTCGCCTCGCAGCTGCCCTTCGGGCTGCGCACCGTCGACGGCAGCTACAACAGCTTGCTGCCCGGCCAAGGCGAACTGGGCGCGGCCGACAATCTGTTTCCGCGGCTGACCGATCCTGTGTTCCGCAACGACGCCGACGGAGACGGGATCGATTTCGACGGTCCCGGCGGTCAACCCCCGGTCGTGCAAGGCAATTATGGCCAGCCTGGCACAGTCGTCGACGCCGACCCGCGCATCATTTCCAATCTGATCGTCGACATGTCGGTCCGGAATCCGGCGGCGATCGAGGCATTTCTCAACAATCCGCTCGCAGTCGCCGCTTTCGAAGAAGAGCATGGGTTCGCGCCGACCAAAGTGTGGCTCACGGATCCCGTCAATGTCGCTGCGGCCAATGAAGCGCTGCAGACAATTCCCAACCAGTCGCCGGATATCGGCCTGTCGCCTGGATTCAACTCCTGGATGACGTTCTTCGGGCAGTTCTTCGATCACGGTCTCGACCTGGTCACGAAAGGTGGCAACAGCACCGTCTATATCCCGCTGGCGGCAGACGATCCGCTCATCGCTGGCTCTGACGGCATCTTCGGCAACGCCGACGATCTGGCACCGCATCTGCGCTTCATGGCGTTGACGCGCGCTACGCCCACCGTGGTCAATGGCGTTCCCCAGCACGAGAACACGACCACCTCGTTCGTCGACCAGAACCAGACCTATACGTCGCACTCCTCGCACCAGGTGTTCCTGCGCGAATACGCAACCGTCGGCGGCAAGACCGTCACGACCGGCCGCCTCATCGACGGCTCAGCCGCGACCGGCTCCGTGGCTGGTGCCATCGGCAACTGGGCGGACGTCAAAGCCCAGGCGCTTCAATACCTGGGCATCAAGCTCAACGACTTCGACATCCACAACGTGCCGCTGCTGCTGACTGACCAGTATGGCAAGTTCATCCCGGGCGCCAACGGCTATGCCCAGATCGTCATGGCGCCGGATGCGACGCACGCGACCAACTGGCTGAAGGAAGGCAATCCCGACGGCAGCGTGACGACCGCGGGCTCGATCGGCACCAACCACGCATTCCTCAACGACATCGCGCATCACGCCGCGCCTTCGATCGTTGATCCCGACCACAATCCGGCGACTCCCAATAGTATTGCACAGGTTGCCGATGGCGACCTCGACGTCGACGGCGACGGCGTCTACGACGCGGCCGACGGCGACATCCTGACGGACGTGAACGGCGACGGCACGATCGACGGAAAAGACTTCCGTGCGGACGATGGCAATGAGCTCACCTACGATGATGAGGCGCTCAACCTGCACTTCATCACCGGCGACGGACGCGGCAACGAAAATGCCGCGCTGACGACCGTTCATTCGATCTTCCACTCCGAGCACAACCGGCTCGTCGACGTCAACAAGGCGACGATTCTCGAATCCGGCGACCTGGCATTCATCAACGAGTGGCTTGTGACGGACGTCGCGGCAATTCCGACGACCCCGGCGGAGATCGCCACGCTGAACTGGGACGGCGAGCGCCTGTTCCAGGCCGCCCGCTTCGCCACCGAGATGCAATACCAGCACTTGGTGTTCGAGGAGTTCGCGCGGCGTATCCAGCCGATGGTCGATCCCTTCATCTTCAACAGCAGCCCGGATGTCGACCCCTCGATCGTCGCCGAGTTCGCGCACACCGTCTATCGTTACGGGCACTCGATGCTGACGGGCACGGTGGATCGTCTCGACAACAACCTCGACCTGCTGAACGATGAACCGGACCAGCAGACATTGCTGGCGATGTTCCTCAACCCGACCGGCTATATTGAAAGTGGTGCGACGGTTGAGGAGATCAATGCCAACTTCATCCGCGGCCTGTCCCGCGACGTTGGCAACGCCATCGACGAGTTCATTGTCACGGACGTGCGTAGCAACCTGCTGGGCCTGCCGCTCGACCTTGGCGCGCTCAACATCGCGCGTGGCCGTGACACCGGCGTGCCGTCGCTCAACGAGACGCGCGCGCAGCTCTACAACGACACAGGCCTTGCCGATCTGAAGCCTTATGCGAGCTGGTTCGACTTCGCGCTCAACATCAAGAACCCGGCTTCGGTGATCAATTTCATCGCCGCCTATGGCACGCATTCCACGATCACGTCGGCGACCACGACGGCCCAAATGCGCGCAGCGGCGGAAGCGCTGGTCTTCGGCGGAGCCGGGGCACCAGCAGACCGGCTTGACTTCCTCCACGGTCGCGGCGCCTACGCTGCCACCGTCAACCCCGCCAATCCGAACGATCTTGGCGGCCTCGGCGGCCTCAACGACATCGACCTGTGGATCGGCGGCCTGGCGGAAAAGAACCCCGAATTCGGCGGCATGCTGGGCACCACCTTCAACTTCGTGTTCGAGTACCAGATGGAGGCGCTGCAGAACGGCGACCGGCTATACTATCTGACCCGTACGCAGGGCACGAACTTCCTCAACAATCTGGAGCCGAACTCGTTCTCCGACCTGGTCATGCGCAACACCGAACTCGGCGGCGATTACGCGACGCATCTGAACGGTCAGCTGTTCGTGACGCCCGACCATATCATCGAACTCGACCGGGGCATCGCGCAGACCGATTACAACGGCATCGCCGCCGGCAACGATCCCGAGTGGGACGGCTCGAACCCGGTTGTCGAAGCGATCCTCGGGCCGAAGGTGGTGCGCGACTATACCGGCGCAACCACGGTTCAAGCTCCAGCGACGAACTTGCCGGCCCCGGTAATCATCAATGGCAGTTTTGAGCAAAATTCGCTGGCAACAGGCCAACCCGGCGTGATCGCCGATGCTCTGGGTAACTACACGTTGACCGCGCCAACCGGATGGACGATTGCAGGCGGCCAGGGTGGCGTGTTCGCGCCTGCACCTACCGTCACTGCGGGCCACACGGGCAGCAATGTTGCCTGGCTGCATTCCGGCGCAACACTGTCCAAAAACACCGGCGTCGCGCTCGTCCAGGGAGCCATCTATTCTGTGAACTTCAAGGTCGGCGACAGAACCGATCAGCCTTGGCCCGGTGGCACGGCCCGGCTGATGGCCAGCGACGGCATCAACCCTGCCATTGTGCTTGCAACGCTGTTGCTACCCACGCCGGCGGACGGTCAATGGTCCGACGCATCGCTGACGACTGGAGCGATCGCAAACACCTACAACGGCCATACGCTCTACTTCGAAGTCCAGCAGGCTGACGGAACCGGCAACCAAATTCTGGTCGACGATGTTAGCATTGCGGCGAATTATGCCGGAGCTACAGTCACCCACGATGTCGGCGGCACGCTTCGGGTCCAGGGCGGCGAGCACTATGTGCTCGGCGGCACCGAAGGCAACGACAAGATCTGGGGCGACAGCGGCATCGACACTTTGTGGGGTGACGGTGGCGACGATTACCTGAACGGCATGACCGAATCCGACGACGTGTTCGGCGGTCAGGGCGACGACATCATCGAGGATCCGTTCGGCGACGACGTGCTGCGCGGCAACCAGGGCAACGATGTCATCACCAGCTCGCGCGGTGCCGACCTGATGTTCGGCGACCAGGGCCAGGACTACATTCTTCTTGGTCAGGACGCCGCCGAAGCGTTTGGCGGCACCGACAGCGACTTCATCCTCGGTGGCAACGGCAAGGACTTCGTGCTCGGCAATGAGGGCGACGACTGGATCGAAGGCGGTGGCGGTTTCGACACCATCGCCGGCGACAATTCCGAACTGTTCTTCAACAGCCCGCTCATCGGCCACGACGTGATGTTCGGCCAGGGCGATGAAACCGACTACGACGCTGAATCCGGCGACGACATCATGGGCTCAGGCCCGAGCGTGTTCCGCTACGAAGGCATGTTCGGCTTCGACTGGGGCATCGCCAAGAACGACAATTCGGCCATCGCCTTCGACTTGCAGATCCCGATCTTCACCACCGTCCCGAACGACGTTTTGCGTGACCGCTTCGACCAGGTCGAGGCGCTGTCTGGCTGGAAGAACGGCGACGTTCTCGACGGCGACGATCGCGGCCACAGCGGCGGCTCGTCGAGCCCAGACTCGACGCCAGTCGAGCTGTTTGTCGACCATACGCTGGACCAGGCGGGCATCGCTCGCATTGCCGGCCTTGACCGGCTGTTGGGCGGCATCCGCGACGACGGCACGACCGCCTCGGTCATAACCAGCTTCAAGAACGGCAACGTGCTGATCGGCGGCGACGGGAACGACTTCCTGCGCGGACGCGGCGGTTTCGACACCATCGACGGCGACGCGTGGCTGAACGTTCGGATCAAGATCGTCATTCCGACCGGCCCGAATGCGGGCACCTATTCGGCCGAGTCCATGTCGACCGATACCGCGTTCGCTGGCCAGTACGCCGGCAAGGTCTACAACGTCTATACGGCCGCAGACCAGGCTCTTGACGCCACTCATATTGCCGGGGCCCCGAACTTTGACAGCCCGGCCTTCGGCGGCAGGTCGCTCAACTCGCTGATGCTGGACCGCACCATCAATCCAGGCCAGCTCAGCATCGTCCGCGAAATCCTCTACGACAACACCGACCTGACCGGCCCCAACAAGAACATCGACACTGCGATCTTCCAGGGCGGCGATCTCGAATACGAGATCGAGGGTACGCGGATCGTCTACGACGCTGTGACAGGCGAAGCGCTCAGGCGCGTAAATATCGGCGCTGCTGACGACAGCACCGCCCCTCTCAATATCCGCGATGTCAACAATGACGGCTTCATCACCGTCCGCGACCTCGACGACGGTACTGTTGCGGCGCCTGGACGTGTCGGCGGGTTGACGGTCAGCCGTGGTGCGTTGACCGACGACACCGACAAGCTGGTCAACATCGAGCGCCTGCAGTTCGCAGACAAGACACTGACTGTCGGCGTGTCGAACAACAGCCTTGCCACCGGCACGGTGACAATCTCCGATCCGTCGCCGTTCGACCACGACGGCAATCCGGCGACGCCTGGTGTCGTCAGCCCGATCGTCGGCCAGGTTCTGACAGCCACGCTCTCCAATCTCGTCGATCTGGACGGCGTTCCGATCGATCCTGCTACCGGCATGCCGGTTGGCCTGACCTTCGAATGGCAGACCACGGAGGCCGGCAATGACGGCGGCTGGGCGACGATCAGCACCGGGCTGACCTATACCGTGCGTCCGGTCGACCCGGCGCATGTGCTGCGGGCCGTTGCTGTGTTCAAGGACAGCAAGGGCGTCACCGAACGCATCGCCTCGGGCCAGACCGACAACGTCACGGCACCGTTCTCCATCAACGAGAACACCGCAAGCGGAACGGTCATCGCGCCGATCCCCTTCAGCCTCGACTATGATCCGCTCGGCTTCGGCGGCACCGGCGTCACCGACGGCGACGTTGTCCAGCTGACACATATGATGGCACCAGGACAGGATGCCGGTGGACGCTTCACGATCGTGAACACGGGCACGCCGACGGCGCCGATATACCAACTCGCAATCGCCAATGGCGGCGCACAGATGCTGAACTACGAGGCAGGCGTGCATACGCCAGCCAACCAGTCGCACCAGTTCGTCGACAACCAGTATCAGATCGTCATCGACACCTACACCGACACGATCGCGAATGGCGGCGTGCTGATAGCGCAGCGCCAGTTTACGATCCTTCTCAACGATGTGACCGGCGAAATCGTCGATGTCGCGCCGACGTTGGATCTCAGCGGCGCTGTCACCAACGGCAACTACCGCGAGGAATTCGGCACCCAGAGCTACACCGGCACGGACAGCGTCGGCGCAACCACCCCGTGGACCACGAACTGGACGGAGGCAGGCGACAACAGCAGCGCGACCTCCGGCAAAATCGACATCACCGGCGGGCAACTGACGTTCGACGGCAACATCGAAGGTGGTGAGACCCTCATCAGGGCCGTTGACCTCACCGGCAGAAGCAGCGCGACGCTCACCTTCAACTATGTCGACGACGACACCGGCAATGGCGAGAACATCATTGTCGAGGCATGGGATGGGCAGAACTGGCAGCAGATCGGGTCGACGCTGGGCGGTGCCACTGCTAACGGCGCAGGCACCTTCACCGCGGCCCTGACGGCCGCGCAGATCGGCGGCCACTCGCAGATCCGCTTCCGTGCGGAAGGCGATTGGGAGACGACCGGTGGCACCAATCTCCCGGGCAACAACCCGACCGACAACAACGGTGACAACTTCTTCATCGACAACGTCAACATCGCCTTTACGACACCTACGGCGACAGTGCCTAATGACCACACTGCGGCCACCTTCACCGAAGGCGGAGCGGCGGTCGCCATCGCATCGAACCCGGCTGTCGGGGACACCAACAACACGTCTCTGATGGGAGCGACGGTCAGGCTGACCAACGCCCAGGCCGGTGATCAACTGTCGATCCAGGGCACGCTGCCCGCCGGCATGACGATGAGCTTCGGCCCGGCGGTGGCTGGCGTCATCACCATGTACCTGAGCGGCAACGGTCCGATCTCCAAGGCTGCGCTGCAGGCCGCGATCGGCCAGGTCCGTTTCTCCAATACCGGCGACAACCCGAACCCGACAGCGGCGGCAACGCCGCGCACCATTCAGGTGACGGTCAACGACGGCGAAATGGAAAGCGTCATCGCCACGGCGACGGTGAATGTGACCGCTGTCGACGATCCGTTCGTGGCTACGCCGGATCGGATTGTGACCAACATCGTCGGCGCCAACTTCGTGGTTCCTGAATGGGTACTGCTGGCCAACGATGGCGATCCGGATTCGCCGGTCGTTCCTGATATCACGGCGGTCACCGAGAACTCGTCTGGCTTCACCGCGACGCTTGTCGCCGGGGGTGTTCAGATCAACGACACCGATGGCAACAACAACTCGTTCACCTATACCGCCAATGGCGGCACAACCGCGAACGTGGCAGTCGTCCGCGACACCGGCATTGTCGAAGGCGGCACCGGCAACGACATCCTCGTCGGCGACGGCAACGGCAGCACCTTTGACGGCGGCACCGGCAACGACTTCGTATTCGCCGGCGCTGGCAACGACACCATCGTGTGGAACGCCAACAATAGTGGAGCCACCGATGGCCGGGATGTGATCGACGGCGGAACCAACACAGCCACTGGCGACCGGTTTGTTATCAATGGCAATACGTCGAACGAAGCGTTCCTGGTTTACGCCAAGGCGGACGCGCTTGCCGCTGGCATCACTCTTCTCAACCCAGACAGCGAGATTGTCATCACCCGCAATGGCACAGTCATTGCCGAACTGGACAACATTGAGGAGATCACGATCAACACCGGAACGGGGCCCGACTCTGTCAACTCTGTCCAGATTATCGGCAACTTTGCCGGTACGAGCCTCAACTTCAACACCATTACCATCGACGGCACTGGCGGCAACGACACGATCGACATCTCATCGCTCACCTCCGCTCATCGCATCGTCTTCAAGTCGAACGGCGGCAATGACACGATCGTCGGCAATCTGCGCCCGCAGGACGTGATCGAACTGCCCACGGGTGCAACGCCTGCCGACTACACCTCGTCAACCGACGACAACGGCGTCACCACCATGACGAACGGGTCGCACAGCGTTTCGTTCACGTCGACGGGAGGGATGCCGCAGTTCGGGCATGGCAATGACGACGACGATGACGATCATGGCGAAAACCCTGTTGATGATGATGACGACCACAGCTGCGGCGGCGACGATGACGACGCGCCGGCTCCCGGCACGGCTGCCAACACGTCTGGGACAGCCAATGCCGACGTCCTGCTCGGCACAGCCGGCGCCGACACCATCTTTGCGCTCGGCGGCAATGACAACGCCCTTGGCGGTGGCGGTGCCGACATCATGCGCGGCGATGACGGCGACGACTTCCTCAGCGGTGAGGCCGGCAGGGACATTCTGTTCGGAGGGGCCGGGAACGACGATCTTCTCGGCGGCGACGATGACGACATGCTCTATGGCGACGGCGGTTCGGATCGGATCTTCGGCGACAACGGCCGCGATCTGATCGACGCGGGTGCTGGCAATGACACTGCCCATGGCGGGGCGGGCGACGACATGTTCATCACCCAGTCCGGCGACGGCGACGACAGCTATCATGGCGGCGACGGCATCGACACGCTGGACATGAGCGCGATCACCGCCGCTATCACCGTCGACCTCGGCACCGGCACCATGGGTCACGGCAGCGCCGTCTCCAGCCAGTCGGGCTCGGACACGCTGTGGAACGTCGAAAACGTGATCACCGGCTCAGGTGCCGACAAGATCACCGCAAGTGCCGCGGTCAATGTGATGGACGGTGGTTCCGGCAACGATGTTTTCCGCTTCCTGTCGGCCCAGGATGCAGACGGCGACACGATCCTTGGCTTCCAGCCGGGAGACAAGATCGACCTCAGCGGCATCGACGCCAATGGCGGATCGGCTGGCAACCAGTCCTTCACCTTGGTGCAGGGCTCCAGCCTCAGCGGCGCTGCCCAGCTGATCGTCACCCATGAGACGCGGGCCGATGGCGACTATACCGTCGTCCAGGCCAGCACCGATGGCGACAACGCGGCGGAACTGCGCATCAACATCAAAGGCACGCACGATCTCGGCAACTCGGACTTCACCCTCTGACCCGACGACGTGCAATGGCGGGCCGGCCGCCCCCGGCCCGCCAACAATTCTGCAACATAGAAATGGTGTAAGAGTATGCGCTCCAATACGCCTCAGGCCGGCCCCAAGCGCCGGAAAGCAGAAAAGCTGACGAAGGGCTTTCGTGGCATCTTCGGCTTCTTGTTCACGATGTCGGGCATCATCAATGTGCTGGCGCTGACCGGCTCATTCTACATGCTCCAGATCTACGACCGGGCGCTTGCCAGCGGCAGCATCCCAACGTTGCTCGCTTTGTCGGCGCTGGCGATCGGCCTTTATTGTTTCCAGGGGCTGTTCGACATCATCCGTTCGCAGGTCCTTGTCCGGGTCGGCGCACGGCTCGACTGCAAGATCGCGCCGATGGCGCACCAGGTGGCGATCGACATGCCGCGCTTCGGTTTTTCGACATCCGAGTCGCTGGAGCGGGGTCGGGACGTCGACACGGTTCGTGGTTTCCTTGGCAGCCAGGGGCCGGTGGCGCTGTTCGACCTGCCGTGGATGCCGCTCTATCTCATTTTCGTCTACCTGCTTCATCCCTATCTCGGCGCGCTCACCATTGCCGGTGCGTTCGTCCTGTCGATGCTGGCGATCGCCACCGAGCTGATGACGCGCCGGCTGGCCAGCGCCACGCACAGGGCCGCGATCACCCGCAACGAGATCGCCGATTCCAACGCCCGCAACGCCGACATCCTCAAGGCGATGGGGTTTGCCGGACGCGCCGTGACACGGTTCAATCGCGCCAATCGCGAACATTTGGAACTGCAGACGCGGACGAACGACATCAGCGGCACGTTCGGTGCCGTCTCGCGGGTGCTTCGCGTGCTTTTGCAGTCGGCGGTGCTCGGGCTGGGCGCATGGCTGACCATAATTGGCGAGCTTTCCGCAGGCGCCATCATCGCAGCGTCGGTCGCATCCGCCCGCGCGCTTGCGCCCGTCGACCTTGCCATCGCCAACTGGAAAAGCGTCGTTGCCGCGCGCACCGCATTCCAGCGCCTCAAGGAAACCGTCGCCGCACTTTCGGATATCGAAGCGCCCATGGAGCTGCCGGCACCGGTGTCGTCGCTCAAGGTCGAAAAGATCACCGTCACCGCTCCCGGTTCCGGCCGCGTGCTCTTGACCGAGGTCGGCTTCGAGCTCAAGGCCGGGCAGGCACTCGGCATCATCGGGCCGAGCGGTGGCGGCAAGACGACGCTCGTTCGCGCCTTGACCGGCATCTGGCCGACATTGCGCGGAAGCGTCAGGCTGGACGATGCCGAACTCAATCAGTGGCAGGACGCCACGCTCGGGCAATATGTCGGTTATCTGCCCCAGGACGTGGCACTGCTCGACGCGACGATCGGGGAAAACATCTCCCGGCTCGAGCCGAATGTCGATGCGGCCGCGATCGTCGAGGCTGCCCGTGCTGCCGGCGTGCACGAAATGATCGTACGCATGCCAGACGGCTACAAGAGCGCGCTCGGCCCGCAAGGCGCTTCGCTGTCGGCCGGGCAGCGCCAGCGCATCGGCTTGGCGCGCGCGCTCTACCGCAAGCCCTTCATCGTCATCATGGACGAGCCGAATTCGAACCTCGACGGCGAGGGCGAGGCAGCCCTCACCGAAGCGATCAAGTCGGTGCGCGCGCGCGGCGGCATCGCCATCGTCATTGCGCACCGGCCAAGCGCGCTCGCCGCCGTCGACCTCGTCGCGGTGATCCAGAACGGCAAGATGACGGCCTTTGGTCCCAAGAACGAAATCCTGAAGACGCCCGTGCCGCCAGAGGCAGGCAACCAGTCCGAGCCGCCCCAGAAGGCACCGCGCGTGACAGCGAGGGTATCGGCATGATCGAGATCAAAGGCACCAAGACGACAACGTCGGAAGCGGTCGCGGCCTACGACAAGTTCGTGCTCAAGAGCCAGGACAAGAAGACCGCGACACCGCTTTATTTCGGCATATTCCTGACCGGGATCGCGCTTTACCTGAAGAGCATCTTCCCCAGCCAAAGCGAGGCAGCACCCGTACCGGAAGACAGGCCTACGCCTGAGGAAGAGACCGCGCCGGAACCGGAGCAGACCACCGCACAGAGCGCGCCAGCCGATGTGGAAGCTTCGCCTGAACCTGAAAAGTTGAAGGGAACGGCGGGCTCCAGCGGGCGGCTCGTCGATCTGGTCGCTCGGGCCTCCTTCACCACCATCGAATCGCCCGTCGTCGATCTTCCAGCGTTTGATTTCTCGAAGCCCGATTTCCTCAGGGGTTTCGGCGACATGAAACTTTCCTTCGCCGCAGCCAACGATAACCCGCCGCCCGTTCGCAACAGCGCCGAGGGCGGTAGCAATCCTGCTCCTGGCGGTCGGGCCGAACCCGGTGAAGGCCCCGACAATGGCGAACCGGATGACGATGACGACACCCCGCCCGCTAATCGCGCGCCGCGCAGCAGCGGCCCTGTCTATCTCTACGATGTCTATGGCTGTGCCGCCGCGCTGATCGCGCTTTCAGACCTGTTGCGCAACGCGTCCGATCCGGACGGTGATATCTTGGGCGTTGGGAATGTCACTGTCTCTTCGGGAACGCTGACGCGGACCAGCGAAGGCTGGGTGTTCAATTCAGCCGGGCTTGGTCCTGTCACCGTCACCTACCAGATCAGCGACGGCAAATCCTTCATCACCCAGACAGCACACTTCTCGGTTCTGAAGAACAAGCCGATTGTCGGCACCGACGGAAACGACCTGCTCGTCGGCAGCAATTGCGCCGACGAAATCGACGGCAAGGACGGCGATGACAATATCGACGCGCGCAACGGCAACGACGCGGTCAATGGCGGCAACGGCAACGATCACATCATTGCAGGCGGTGGCGACGACATCATCCGGGCCGGCTTTGGCGACGACGTCGTGTTCGGCGGCGCGGGCGCCGACCAGATCTGGGGCGAACAAGGCAACGACCGGCTGTTTGGCGACCAGGGCCGCGACACCATCTTTGGCGGCGAGGGTCATGACCGCCTCTGGGGTGGCGACGACGACGACCTGCTTTTCGGCGAAGCGGGTGACGACGAGGCCGATGGCGAGGCCGGCAACGATCTTGTCGACGGCGGCGACGGCAACGACAGGCTGCGCGGCGGCGACGGCAATGACCGTTTGCTCGGCGGGCCGGGTGTTGATCACCTCAATGGCGGCAAGGGCGGTGACTTTCTCGCGGGCGGCACAAGCAGCGACCACGTCCTAGGGTCAGATGGCAACGACGTTGTCGCTGGCGATCTCGACCAGGCCGACGACATCTATGACGGCGGTGGGGATCTCGACACGCTGGACTATTCCTCGAGCAGAGCCGCACTGCGCATCGATCTTGCCGAAGGGAAAGCTTCGGGTTGCGAGATCGGCAATGACGAGGTCGCGAACTTCGAGATTGTCAAAACCGGATCTGGCGATGACAGCGTGAGTGGTGCCGACGCCGCCGAAGAACTGTACGGCAATGGCGGCGACGACATCATGGACGGCAAGGGTGGCGACGACCGGGTCGACGGCGGCGATGGCTGCGACCGGCTGACCGGCGGGGCCGGCAGCGACCAGGTCTCGGCGGGAGCCGGCAACGACACGGTGGTCGGCGACCTCGACGGGGCTGCCGATAGCTATGACGGCGGCAGCGGCACCGACACTATCGATTATTCCGCAGCGCAGCTTGGGATCATGGTCGACCTGGTCGAGGGCGTTGCCGAAAGTACTGAGATCGGCACCGACCATATTACTGGCTTTGAAGTTATTGAAGGCGGCTCTGGCTCGGACGTGCTGGCCGGGAGCAATACGGCCGAGACGATCCATGGCAACCAGGGCGACGATTCCATTTCCGGCGGCGCTGGCAACGACCGCCTGTTTGGCGGTGCCGGCAATGACACGATCGCGGATGGTGAAGGCAGCGACTGCGTTTATGCCGGCGGTGGCGACGACCTCGTCCAGGCCTCGGCTGACGGCGCCAACGATTGTTATCAAGGCGATGCCGGGACCGACACGCTGGACTATTCGGCGAGTGCCGCAGGTATCATCTTTGATCTTGATACGGGCACGGCGATCGGTTTCGAGATTGGACAAGACAGCTTCGTGTCTTTCGAGCAGATCGTCGGCGGTGCGGGCGACGACCGTTTCGTGATGGGCACCGAGCCGGCCACGGTGCGCGGCGGAGACGGCGAGGATACGTTCGAGTTCCAGCCGCTTTCAGGCGAAAGCAGCGCCGAGACCATCTATCGGATTCTCGATTTCATGGTCGGTGACCGGATCAAGGCATCGAAATACGAGATATTCGAAGACGTGATGGACACGCTGGAGGCACGCTTCGACGAGGTCTACAGCGGCGAAGGCGCAGCCCAGCCTTCGCCGATACGCATTACCCATGAAGGCACCGACGAGCTGCGGCAGACGCTGATCGAGATCGATGCCGACGGCGACCAGAATTTCGAGACGGCGATCGCGCTTACCGGCCACCACATCCTGATGGTCGTTGAAAATGCATGACCAGAGTTCAAGACCCGAAACGGGGAGCAAGCCCATGCAGGCCAATCCATCCTATGCCAACTCTTCCGACCCTGGTGGCGACGGCGAAAAAAGCTTCCGTCTCGGGATGCGCGTCGTTGCGGGCACGGCGCTTGCCTTTTTGCTGGTCGCCGGAGCCGGCGGCTGGGCGGCAACGGCACAGTTGACGGGGGCGGTGATCGCTTCGGGCACGGTCAAGGTCGATGAAAACCTCAAATCGATCCAGCATCGCGACGGCGGCATCATCAAGGAAATCGCGGTCAAGGAAGGCGATTATGTCGAAAAAGGCGAGATCATGCTGCGCCTGGAAGACGCGCAGACCCGTGCCGAGCTGACCATCGTCAGCACACAACTCGGCGAGTTCAGGGCGCGCCAGGCCCGGCTTGTCGCCGAGCGTGACGGTTTTGCCGACGTTGTCTTTCCCGCCGACCTCAAGGGAGGCTTCCGTGGCTTTGAGGAGGTTGCGGCCGGCGAGACAAGGCTGTTTCGTGGCAACCAGCTGAACCGGCGCAGCCAGAAAGACCAGCTCGAACTTGGCATCAAACAGCTTGGCGAGGAGGTCAAGGGCCTCGAAGCACAGCTGAAGTCGAAGGCCGACGAGATCGCCGTGGTCGAAAAAGAAGCCGAGAAGGTCAAGGGATTGGCCGACAAAAGGCTGATCGAAGGGACGCGCGTCTACAATACCGACCGCGACACGGCACGTCTTCTCGGCGAGCGCGCCGAGATCGAAGCGGGTATCGCCCGTTCACGGGCCAGGATGAGCGAGATCCAGCTGCAGATCATCGCTGTCGACGAGACCGCGCGCACCGAAGCGCAGCGCGAGCTGAGCATCGTCGAGCCCAAGATTTCCGAGCTGCGCGAAAGACGCGCCGCCATCGAGGACGTGCTGTCGCGCACCGACATCAGGGCGCCGATCGCCGGCACAGTCAACGAGCTCTCGATCCACACCATCGGCGGCGTCATCACGCCGGCCGAAAAGCTCGTCAGCCTGGTCCCGGCCGACGCCAAGCTCAAGATCGAGATCAAGCTGTCGCCGACCGACATCGACCAGATATCGCTCGGCCGGCCGGCAACGCTCCGCTTTTCCTCGTTCAACCAGCGCACCACCCCTGAGCTTCAGGGCTCGATCGCCTATGTGTCGCCGGCAACCAGCAAGGACCCGGCCAACGGGCAGGTCTTTTACGTCGCCGATGTCGCGGTGGCGGAAGACGAGCTTGCCAAGCTCAAGGACAACCGGCTCTTGCCGGGCATGCCGGTCGAGGTTTTCATCTCGACGGAAGAGCGCACGGCCATTTCATTCCTGGCAAAACCGCTCTCGGACCAGTTCAACAGGGCGTTCCGCGAGCAATAGGGGAGACGATGTTGGCGGCGACGCATCGGTCAGCGGGCGCCTGCACCGACTTCGTGCATGATCATCGCTGCTTCGGTCCGGTTGCGGACGCCCAGCTTGGCGAAAACCTTTGTCATGTGATGCTTGACCGTCTTTTCATGCAGGCTCAGGCGCATGGCCACTTCCTTGTTGCTGAGCCCATTGCCGACGAGGCGCAGGATCTGATCCTCGCGCCGGGTCAATCGGCGCAGCGGATTGCTGCCACTGTCCTTGGCTATTCGCGACTCCAGATCGGCAACGAGGCGAGCGGAAAGCACCGGAGCGACATAGATTTCGCCGCCAGAGATCCTGTGCAAAATCTCGGCGAGTGACTTCGAACCGACGCCCTTGAGAATGTAGCCGCGCACGCCCAGCTGCAGCGCTTCGACGAGATCGCTGATGGCCTCCGAAACCGTCAGTAGAGCGATCTTGAGCCCCGGTTGCTCGGCGAGGATGTCGCGTGCGGCATTCAGGCCGCCGCCGGGCATGCTGATGTCCATCAGGATGATCTCCGGCTCTTCCTGGGCGAGCTTGCGGGCGTCGTCGGATGAGGCGCCTTCGCCGACGATCTCGAACCCGCCGATCTCAGACAGGCTCCGCACGACACCTTCGCGCAGGAGGGGATGATCGTCGACAACGGCGAGACGGATCATGACAGCGCTTGCTCCCTGTTCGAACCGATCCAGTTCGACCCAATCAAGCCCGCCGCGCCCGTCAGGCATTCCACATCATTGCAACCAATATGCGCGTCAGGTTGCGTGAGGGAAGCGACTTAGGTCCTATCGAGATGGGAACATTGGACTCGAATCTAGCTGAGTTCGTCGAGCAATCGGTGCTGGCGGTGCATTTCGAGGAACACGCGATAATCGCGGTCGAAGCGGGGCTGTGCCGAAGGGTTTGGCCTGCGCGCGCGGCCTTCCTGGCGCATCGCCGCACAGGCTTCGGTGAGGCTTGGATAGAGGCCGGCCGCTGCTGCTGCAACCATCGCCGTGCCCAACAGCACGGCGTCGGTGCCGATCGGTTCGACGACCGTGCAGCCGGTCGCGTCGGCATAGAGCTCCATCAGCAATGGATTGCGGGTGTGGCCGCCGGTGACGTGCAGCGTGTCGATGCCGTAGCCATTGGCGTTGAGCGCGTCGAGCACATGGCGAAGGCCGAGCGCGATGGCAACGGCGGTGCGCCAGTAGAGCCGGCACAGGCTGTCGAAGGAGGCATCGAGCGTCAGCCCGCTGATCACGCCAAGCGCATGCGGGTCGGCCAAAGGCGAGCGGTTGCCGTGGAAATCGGGCAGCACATGCAGGCGTCCGGCCAGGTCGAGACCTTCAACGGCACGCAACTGCATGATGCGTTCGGTGATGCGCTGGTGCATTGCAACGTCGGGCTCGCCGCCAGCACCGTGCCAGCGGATGATGTGGTCAAGCAGGGCACCTGTCGCCGACTGGCCGCCTTCGCTCAGCCAGAGATCGGGCAGCGCCGCGCCGAAATACGGCCCCCACACGCCGGCAAAGGGGCGCGGCTCTTCCGACATCGCCATGACGCAGCTCGATGTGCCGGCAATCAATGCGAGATGGCGGTCGATGCCAGGCCTGCCGCCAATGACGCCGATGGCGCCGGCAAATGCGTCGATCAATCCGGCGCCGACGCGGCAATGCGTTGTCAGGCCGAGCGCTTCAGCTGAAGCCGGCGTAAGGGGCCCAAGATCGGCGCCGACCGGGCTGGCGCGGTCCGGCAAGGCTGCGTGTTCGAAGATATCAGCGAGGCCAACTGCCGCGAAGAAGTCGTGACGCCAAGCCTCGCGCTCGTGGGCGAGATAGGTCCATTTGGCGGTGAGCGTGCATTGCGAGCGGGCGAGTGAGCCGCAGGCCTTGTGGGTGAGGAAATCGGCAAGGTCGAAGAGCTGACCGGTACGAGCCCAGCTCTGGGGCAGGTGACGCTTGACCCACATCAGCTTGGGCGTCGCCATCTCAGGCGACATCACGCCGCCGACAAAACCGAGCACTTCATGGCGGGTGGCGGTGCACTCGTCGGCCTCGGCCAAGGCGCGATGGTCGAGCCAGACGATGGTGTCCCAGCGATCCTCGCCGCTGCTGGATATGCCGACCTGCTCGCCAGCCTTGCCTCTGAACACCGTCGAGCATGTCGCGTCGAAGCTGATGCCGGCGATGTCGTCAGGTTCGACATTGGCGGACACGCGGGCTTGGCGTACCGCATCACATACGGCCCGCCAGATATCTTCGGAATCGTGCTCGCATTGGCCCGATGTCGAGCGGTTCATGGCGATGGGGCGTTCGGCGCGGCCAAGCAGCTTGCCGGCGCGGTCAAAAATGCCGGCGCGGGCGCTGCTCGTGCCTACGTCGACGGCGCAAAGATAGGCCGCCATCAGGACGACATCGCCGTGCAAAGCCCAGCCGCGCAAATGCTGCCGGACGGCCATCGCCGCGAACTCACCTGATGTAAAAATGCCGAGATCAACACCATGACGCGCAGTCTATATGCGCGCCACAAGCAATTCCAGCGGGCAGCGGCAGCTCTGATTTGCCTCAGAGACTGTCGCCGAGGTAACGCGTCAGGGTCTCCTTCGCGCCCAGCTTCCAAAGCGCGTCCAGGCTATGAGCGAAGGCTACGGCGAAGACCGGCGATTTGCCGACCTCGCCATAAATGTCTTCCATGGCGAGCCAGGTTTGCGGTGTCCCCTTGGCTGCCTTTGCCGTTGCCTGCAGCCGGTCCCAATTCGGGTCGTTTGGTTCGATCACGGCACCGGAGTCCGTCGTGCCGAAGCAATAGCGGCACCACAGCGCGGATTCGAGCGCGAGGCCCGGTATGCCTGCACCCGCCTTCAGCCGGTCGGCGATCACAGGGATGATGAATTTCGGCTGCCTGTTGGACCCGTCCAGGCACAGCCGGCGAACCGTGTCGCCGATCTTCGGGTTGGAAAAACGCTGCTCGATGAGCTGGCAATATTCTTCCAGAACCACACCCGGAACGGGCGGCACGGTGGGCATGATCTCCTCGCGTTCGAGCTTGGCCAGGAAGGCGCGCACCAGCGGGTTTTCCATCGCTTCGTGGACGAAGTGGATGTCCATCAGCCCGGCGGGATAGGCGATGGTGGCATGGCCGCCATTGAGGATGCGGATTTTCATCAGCTCGAACGGCGCCACGTCATGCACGAACTGCACGCCGGCTTTTTCCAGCGCTGGCCGCCCGTCAGTGAAATGATCCTCCATCACCCATTGCTTGAACGGTTCGCAGAACACCGGCCAATTGTCATCGACGCCGAAATCGCTGCGCAGGATGTCGCGCTCGCGGTCGGTGGTGGCGGGCGTGATGCGATCGACCATGCTGTTTGGGAACGCGACGTTGTCGCTGACCCAGTCGGCCAGCGTCTCGTCGACCAGCCGGGCAAGTCCGACCATGGCGTCCGACGTGACATGGCCATTGCCTGGAATGTTGTCGCAGGACATGACGGTGAAGGGCACGATGCCGTCATCGCGGCGCTTGGTGAGCCCGGCGAGGACGATGCCGAACACGGTCTTGGGGGCCGCGATGTTTTCAGCGTCCGCGACGATATCGGGATGGGCCGGGTTGAACACGCCGGACGCCGGATCGATGAAATAACCACCCTCGGTAATGGTCAGCGAAACGATGCGGATCGCCGGGTCGGCCAGGCGCTCGATGATGGCTGCGGCGTCGCCGGGCGTCAGGAAATCGATCATGACTGAGGTGACGCGGGCGCTCATATGGCCGCTGTCTTGCTCGACCACGGTGGTCAGCCAATCCTGCTCGGCAAGTTTGGCGCGCCCGACCTTTTCGCCGTCGAAGACGCCTGCGCCGACGATCGCCCAATCATGCCCGACACCGGAATTGAACAGCTCGTCGAGATAGACCGCCTGGTGCGAGCGATGGAAATTGCCGACGCCGAAATGCACGATGCCTGCCGTGAGCGACGAGCGGTCGTAGGCGGGCCGCGCGACATTGGCGGGAAGCTGGCCGAGATTCGCTTGGGAGAGTTTCACGGTCATGGTTCGACGCTTTCTTTTTTAGGCGCCGAAGTTCGCAGCACCTTCTCCCCTTGTGGGAGAAGGTGGATCGGCGCGCAGCGCCGAGACGGATGAGGGGTGTTGGAAGAAATGAGACGCTAGCGATCCTGCCAACACCCCTCATCCGACCTCGCTCCGCTCGGCCACCTTCTCCCGCAAGGGGAGAAGGGAAATTCAACTCATCCAGTTGCCGCCATCGACGTTGTAGGTCTGGGCGACGATATATTGGCTCTCGGGTCCAGCGAGGAAAATCGCCATGCCGACGAGGTCTTGGGCTGTGCCCATGCGGCCGAAGGGGACGGCCTCACCGACGAGGCGCTTCTTTTCGCCTCGGGGCCGGTTTTCGTATTTGGCGAACAGTTCGTCGACGTGGTCCCAATGCTCGCCGTCGACAACGCCCGGCGCGATGGCGTTGACGTTGATGCCATGCTTGATCAGGCCGAGCCCGGCCGACTGGGTCAGGCTGATGACGGCGGCCTTGGTGGCGCAATAGACCGCGACCAGCGCTTCGCCGCGCCGGCCGGCCTGGCTCGCCATGTTGATGATCCTGCCGCCCCGGCCACGCGCGATCATCGAGCGGGCGACGGCCTGCAAGGTGAACAGCGTGCCGGCGACATTGACAGCAAACAGCCTGTCGTAGCTCGCCTTGGAAATCTCGACGATCGGAGCGAGGTCGAACAGGGCGGCGTTGTTGACCAGGATATCGATCCCGCCAGCCTTGGCCTCGACCGCCTTCACCGCCGCCTCGATCGAGTTCAGGTCGGTGACGTCGAGCTTGACCGCATAGGCGGACGTGCCGATCTCGGCGGCGGTCTTTTCGGCGGCCTCAAGATTGATGTCGCCAATCGCGACCACCGCACCTTCGCCGACATAGGCCTCGGCGAAAGTGCGGCCGATGCCGCGCGCGGCACCTGTTATCAGCGCCGACTTGCCCTTGAGCCTACCGCTCACATGGCCCTCCCGTCGGTGCCGAAGCGGTGGATCTTGCTGGCGCTTGGGGTGACGAAGATCGTTTCGCCGTGGCGCACGCCGATCTCGCCGTCGGCGCGGACCGTCAGCGGGCCAACCTCATCCGCCTGCACATGCAGGAAGGTATCGGAGCCAAGATGTTCTGCGACACCGACGGTTGCCTTCCATTCGCCTGCTGTGGTTGAAATGCCCAAATGTTCGGGCCTGATGCCGATGGTGGTCGCGCCGTGCTTTGCGGCAGCCGCACCATTGATCAGGTTCATCTTGGGCGAACCGATGAAGCCGGCGACAAACAGGTTCTTGGGTGTCTTGTAGAGGTCCATCGGCGAGCCGACCTGCTCGATGTTGCCGGCGTTCAGCACCACGATCTTGTCGGCCATGGTCATCGCCTCGACCTGGTCGTGGGTGACGTAGATCATCGTCGTCTTGAGCTGGTGATGCAGCTCGCTGATCTCGAGGCGCATCGTGCCGCGCAGCGCGGCGTCGAGGTTCGACAGCGGCTCGTCGAACAGGAAGGCCGAGGGCTGCCGCACGATCGCGCGGCCAATGGCGACACGCTGGCGCTGGCCGCCCGACAGTTGGCCCGGCCGGCGCTCAAGATAGTTGGTCAGGTTCAGAACGCGCGCCGCATCCTTGACCTTCTTGTCGATGACCGCCGCATCGTCGCCCGCCATCTTCAGCGGAAAGGCGATGTTCTTGTAGACGCTCATATGCGGGTAAAGCGCATAGGACTGGAACACCATCGCCAGCCGCCGCTTGGCCGGGGCCTCGCCGGTGACATCGCGGCCATCGATATTGATGGTGCCGGCGGAGGTGTCCTCCAGCCCGGCGATCAGCCGGAGCAAGGTCGACTTGCCGCAACCCGAGGGCCCGACGAAGACGACAAACTCGCCGTCTTCGATCTCCAGGTCGATGTTGGGGATGATGGTTGTCGCGCCGAAGGATTTCGACACTTGCTTGAGGGTGATGTTTCCCATGGTTTCCTCCCGCGGGTTCGACTACTTCACGGCGCCGAACGTCAGGCCGCGGACAAGTTGGCGCTGGGAGAACCAGCCCATGATCAGGATCGGTGCGATGGCCAGTGTCGAGGCCGCCGACAGCTTCGCCCAGAACAGTCCTTGCGGACTGGAAAAGGACGCGATGAAGGCTGTCAGCGGTGCGGCATTGGTGGTGGTCAGCCGGATGGTCCAGAAGGATTCGTTCCAGGCGAGAATGATGTTGAGCAGCATCGTGGAGGCGATGCCGGGCACGGCCATTGGCGTCAGCACGTAGACGATCTCGCCCCACAGCGAGGCGCCATCCATGCGCGCGGCCTCCAGGATCTCGCCGGGGATTTCGCGGAAGTAGGTGTAGAGCATCCACACCACGATCGGCAGGTTGATCAGCATCAGCATGACGGTGAGGCCGATGTGGCTATCGAGCAGACGGGTGTCGCGGAAGATCAAATAGATCGGCACCAGAACGGCCACCGCCGGCATCATCTTGGTCGAGAGCATCCACATCAAGATGTCCTTGGTGCGCTTGGTCGGCGAAAACGCCATCGACCAGGCGGCGGGAATAGCGATCAGCAGGGCCAGGATTGTCGAACCGACGGCGATGATCACCGAGTTCATGAAGAACTTGAAATAGTTGCTCTGGGCCTGGACCTCGGCATAGCTCTCCAGCGTGCCCGACGGGATCAGGCTGAAGCCGGCGATCGCCTCGGTCTCCGACTTGAAGCTGGTGATGATGGTGTAAAGGATCGGAAAGAAGATCAGCAGGGCAACCACCCAGGCGGCCACGGTGAACCCGATCTTGCGATTGGTCGAAACTGCGCGTGCCATGGGTTTTTCCTTACTTGTCCAGGTTCTTGCCGACGGCGCGCATCAGGAAGAAGGCGACGGTGTTGGCAAGGATGACCGCGATGATGCCGCCGGCCGATGCGCCGCCGACGTCGTAGCCAAGAAGTGCCGTGCGGTAGATCAGGAAGGGCAGGTTGGTCGAGGCGTAGCCCGGGCCACCATTGGTGGTGACCAGGATCTCCGCATAGACGCCGAGCAGGAAGATGGTCTGGATCAGGATGACCACAGTGATGGCGCGCGAGATATGCGGGATCGTCAGATAGATGAAGCGGCTGACGAAGCCCGCACCGTCCATTTCGGCGGCTTCCTTCTGCTCGCCATCAAGCGATTGCAGCGCAGTCAAAAGGATCAGCGTGGCAAAGGGCAGCCACTGCCAGGCGACGATGATGATGATCGAAAACAGCGGGTATTGGGCGAACCAGTCGACCGGCTGGGCGCCGAAGAACCTGGCGATGTCGGCGAAGACGCCATAGCCCGGGTGCATGATCATGTTCTTCCACACCAGTGCGGCCACCGGCGGCATGACGAAGAACGGCGAGATCACCAGGATGCGCACGATGCCCTGGCCGAACATCGGCTGGTCGAGCAGCAGCGCCAGCGCGATGCCGCCGATGACGGTGATCAGCAGCACGCCGACAACCAGAACCAGCGTGTTCCAGATCGACTGGAAGAAGGCCGGGTCGGTGTAGAAATATTTGTAATTGAACAGGCCGGCGAAGCTGACATTGGCCGGATTGAGCAGATTGTAGTTCAGGAAAGAAAACCACAACGTCATCGCCAATGGCACGATCATCCAGACAAAGAGCAGGATCACCGACGGCGCCATCATGAAGCGCGCGAGCGTACGGGTCTGTCGAGTAGCCATTGATATCACCGCCTTCGATCAGAAGTGTTTCGAGCGGAAAAGGGGCCGTCCGGACTGGGAAACCGGACGGCCAGGCATCGGGAGGATGCCCTATTTTATGTAGCCGGCGCGGGTCATTTCGCGCAGCGACGCCGTCTGTGCTCCGGCCAGCGCGTCATCGACGCTCGACTGTCCGGCGAGTGCCGCCGAAAAGAGCTGACCAACCGTCGTGCCCAGCCCCTGGAACTCGGGAATGGCGACAAACTGCACGCCGACATAAGGCACCGGCTTGACGGTGGGCTTGGTCGGGTCGGCCGCGTTGATCGAGTCGAGCGTCATCTTGGCGAAGGGCGCTGCCTTCTGGTACTCGGGGTTGGCGTAAAGCGAGCTGCGCGTTCCCGGAGGAACGTTCGCCCAGCCCTCCTTCGAGGCGACGAGGTCGAGGTAACCCTTGCCGGTTGCCCAGGAGACGAACTTCTCAGCCGCTTCGGCCTTCTGCGTGCCGGCTGGAATGCCGAGCGACCAGGCCCACAGCCAGTTTCCGCGCTTGCCAAGACCATTGTCGGGCGCCAGCGCATAACCGACCTTGTCGGCAACCTTGGAGTTCTTCGGATCTGACACGAAGGATGCGGCGACCGTGGCGTCGATCCACATGCCGCATTTGCCCTGCTGGAACAGCGCCAGGTTCTCGTTGAAGCCGTTGGACGACGCACCGGAGGGGCCGGCGTCCTTCATCAGGTCGACATAGAACTGCAGCGTCTTTTTCCATTCGGGCTGGTCGAACTGCGGCTGCCACTTTTCGTCGAACCAGCGCGCGCCGAAGGAGTTGGACATGGCGGTCAAGAAGGCCATGTTCTCGCCCCAGCCGGCCTTGCCGCGCAGGCAGATGCCGTTGATGTCGTTGGCGCGGTCGGTCATCTTGCGGGCCGCGTCGGCGATGAATTCCCATGTCGGCGCATCGGGCATCTTGAGCCCGGCCTTCTCCATCAGGTCCTTGCGGTACATGACAAACGAGCTCTCGCCATAGAAGGGTGCGGCGTAGAGCTTGCCGTCGGCGGACAGGCCGCCGGCGATGGCCGGGATGATGTCGGCTGTGTCGTAGTCGGCGCCGAGCTTGTCGAGCGGCAACAGCCAGCCCTGCTTGGCCCAGATCGGCACCTCGTAGGTGCCGATGGTCATCACGTCATATTGGCCGCCCTTGGTGGCGATGTCGGTGGTGACGCGCTCGCGCAGCACGTTCTCTTCGAGCGTGACCCATTCGAGCTGGATGTCGGGGTTCTTGGCGGTGAAGTCGTCCGTCAGCTTCTGCATGCGGACCATATCGCCATTGTTGACGGTGGCGATGGTGATTGTTTCGGCATGAGCGGCAAAGGCAAGCGCGCTCGCTCCGCACAAGCCCAGGAAGAGCGTGTTCAGTTTCATCGAATTCCTCCCAAAGACCAAGGTGAGCATTTGCCTTGGCTATGAGCAATTATTCATTCGATCTGATTTATGTCAAGCAGGAATCTGGGCACGGACGATCAACGACTGCTCATTTTCAAGCCAATTGCTCACGCCATGAACAATAGGGCGGTTGCAGGCAGCGCCCAGGTGCGGACGCGCGCCATGCTTCAAGAGCAGGCATCCGCCTGCCGCCACGTAGGGGTAAGTAGGGGATTTAGCTCAGCTGGCCAGCAAGGCTGTGGCGGTGCGCTCGTCGGTGATCAAGCCATTGACGAGGCGGCGGGTGACCGCGGCCAGGATGCCGGGCAGCTTGCGTTCACCCATGGCCAGTGCCACCACCAGCGAGCGTTCGCGTGAGGGCAGCGGGGCGGAAGCGACGCGGTCGTTGGTGATGCCGTCGATCAGCCTGCCGTCGCGGTCGAAGGCCCAGCCGACGATCTCGCCGACGGCACCCGCCTTCTGCAGTGCCTTGAGTTCGGCTTCTGTGATGAAGCCGTCCTCATAGAGTGGGGCCTTGGGGCCCATGTCGCCGACGCCGACAAAGGTGACGTCGGCTTGGGCTGCCAGTGCCAGCGTCGGCTGGATCAGTGGCTGGCTGTGCAGCATGCGGCGCTCGTCCGGCGACGAGGCAATTGCCGGCAAGGGCATGGGAAAACTGCGCGCCTTGATCGTGTCGGCCATGTTGAAGATGACATTGTAGAACGCCGCCGAACCATCCGGCGAGATATTGCCGGTCAGCGAAACCACCTTGTGGTGCGGGCATTCCATCGGCGGCAGCTGTTCGATCGCCGCTTTCAGCGTGCGGCCGGTGCCGATCGCCATGACGATCGGATCTGTCGAGCGCAGCCATTTTTCGATTTCGGTGGCCGCGGCTTGCGCGATGCCGATGGTGGTCGATGACGAGTCCGGATCGCTGGGCGTGACCTCGACAAGGTCGAGCGCAAAGCGCGAACGCAGCCGCGCGGCAAGGTCGAGGCAGTTGGCGATCGGGTGGTCAACCCTGACCTTGATCAGCCCTTCGGACATGGCAAGCGACACCAGGCGCTGGGCGCTCTGGCGCGATACGCCAAGCTTTGTCGCGATCTGGTCCTGGGTGTTGCCGGCGACGTAATAAAGCCAGCCCGCGCGGGCGGCCTCATCAAGCCTTGCGTTTTCTGTCCGGGAACTCATGCGTCGCGCCTCTGCTCAGTCCGGCAGTTTCGCAGGGTTTTCAGAAATGCGCAATTGCTCGGTGATGTGTCATTTGTTCGCCGCGACGATTGGCGATGCCACGAAGGCAGATTGAGCGTACACGTCGTGATCGACGTATCGTCGAGCTGCGAAACGCAGTGAACTGCTCACATGTCTTGTTGGAAGAAGTGGTAGCGGGAAGTGGACTCGAACCACCGACCCCAGGATTATGATTCCCGTGCTCTAACCAACTGAGCTATCCCGCCAGGGTGGAGAAGGCTCGAAAAACTGTCTCGCAAGAGGCAGGCGTCGATGCATTCGCCAAGGTCGGGCGGATATAATGTCTGGATGACGAACCTGTCAAGCAGTGACATCAGGCAATTCCGGATAATTCCCAAGACGTATCGGCTGGTCGTTGTTCAGCTTGTTGCCGCCGGGTTTTCGCACGGCATTTTTCCGGCGCCTGACCGCGCAAACGACGTTCGGCCATGACGGTGGTTTGGCCACGGAGTTCGCCGCAAACGGCCTTCGCCGGTGCGTTTATGCGCGAACGCATGCGCGCCAGGTGATTTTGGCGCAGGCTGCGGGGTTGAGTTCACAAGGCGCGGCCACTATGTCTGCCGACATAAACTCCCCTTGGAAAGAGCCTGATGAAACCGCGTATTGCAGTGCTTGGATGCGGATATTGGGGCGGCAATCATATCCGCACCCTGAAGTCGCTTGGCGCCCTCCATGCCGTCTCCGATATCGATCCGGCCCGTGCCGAGCGTTTTGCCGCCGAGCAAGGCTGCCTGGCGCTGACCCCGGATGAACTGTTTGCCCGCGACGACATCGATGCCGTTGTCATGGCGCTGCCACCGCAGTTCCACGCCGACTTCGCGATTCGCGCCGTCGAAGCCGGCAAGGACGTGCTGGTCGAAAAGCCGATCGCGCTGACCGTGCCCGACGCCGAGCGTGCCGTGAAGGCGGCGCGCGACAATGGCCGCGTGTTCATGACCGGTCACGTGTTGCGTTTCCACCCGGCCTTCGAGGGGCTCAAGGCGCTTGTCGACAAGGGCGAGCTTGGAGAAATCGGCTACATCCATTCGCATCGTTTGGGCCTCGGCAAATTCCACGCCGAAAATGATGCGCTGTGGGATCTTGCCCCGCACGATCTGTCGATGATCCTGGCGATCACCGGCACCGCCCCCATCGAGGTGCGCGGCGAGGGTGCTGCGGTGCTCAACCACCTCAGCGATTTCGCCCACCTGCACATGCGTTTCCCCAATGGCCTGCGCGGGCACCTGTTTGCGTCCAGGCTCAATCCCTACCGCGAACGCCGGCTGACGGTGGTCGGTACCAAGGGCATGGCGGTGTTCGACGATGTCGAGCCGCAGGAGCGCAAGCTAGCCGTCTATCGCCACAATGTCTGGCAAGATGGCGGGCAGTGGACGTCGACCATGAACGAGCCGACTTATATTCCGCTCGAAAATGCCATGCCGCTGACGCGCGAGCTCGAGCATTTCATCCACTGCATCGAAACGCGCGAAGAGCCGCGCACCGGCGCTGAAGAAGCGCTCGGCGTGCTCAGGATTCTCACCGCGGGAACTGTCACTCACGACTGAGATGAGGGAATAGGGCAGTAGGGCAGTAGGGCAGTAGGGCAGTAGGGCAGTAGGGCAGTAGGGCAGTGTTAGCTCGAAGCCTATTGCCCCACTGCCTTACTGCCCTATTCCCCTAATTCCTACTCCGCAGCTATCGGCCCCGGCGTTGCCGCCAGCCGCGACAGCATCACTTCGGCGTCGGCGTGGCGCTCGGAGCGCTCGATGAAGCCGCCGCCAAAGACGCGTGCTTCGTTGCCGTCGTCGGAATAAAGCACGCAGGCCTGGCCGGGAGCGATGCCCGACTCGCCGTCGACCAGTTCGACCCAGGTTGCGCCATCGCGATGGTGCAGCACGACAGGACGCGGCGGCCGCGACGAGCGCACCTTGGCGTAAAGTTCGAGCCCGCTCGCAGGCACGCCCGACAAGGCGTCGTCGCCGAGCCAGTTCATGTTGCGCAGGAAAATCTTGTGCGTCTCCAGTGCCTCGCGCGGGCCAACGACGACGCGCGCGCGTTCGGCATCGATATGCACGACATAAAGCGGCTCGCCCGAGGCGATGCCGATGCCGCGACGCTGGCCGATGGTGTAGCGCAGGATGCCTTCGTGGCGGCCGAGCACGCGGCCGTCGATATGGACGATATCGCCGGGATTGGCGGCCGATGGCCTGAGCTTGGCGATGATGTCGGAATATTTGCCCTGAGGCACAAAGCAGATGTCCTGGCTGTCCTGCTTGGCGGCGACCGTCAGGCCCATGCGCTCGGCGGCTGCGCGAACGTCGGGCTTGGACATGCCGCCCAAGGGAAAGCGCAGATAGTCGATCTGCTCTTGCGTTGTGGCGAACAGGAAATAGCTCTGGTCGCGGTCGGCGTCGACCGGCCGGTAGAGCGAGCGGTGGGCGCCGTTCTGCTTGGAGCGGATATAGTGGCCGGTGGCGAGTGCTGCGGCGCCAAGCTCACGCGCGGTGGCCAGCAGGTCGGCGAATTTGACAGTCTGGTTGCACGACACACAAGGGATCGGCGTCTCGCCGGCGACGTAGCTTTCGGCGAACGGGTCGATCACCGCCTTGCGGAAGCGCTCCTCGTAGTCGAGCACGTAATGCGGAATGCCGAGCGTTTCGGACACGCGACGGGCGTCGGCAATGTCCTGGCCGGCACAGCACGAGCCGGCGCGGTGGGTCGAGGCGCCATGATCGTAGAGCTGAAGCGTGACGCCAACGACGTCATAGCCCTCTTGTTTCAGCAGGCCAGCCACGACTGAAGAATCGACACCGCCCGACATGGCTACAACCACGCGGGTGTCTTCGGGGCGTCCGGGCAGGTCCAGGCTGTTCATCGGGATTGCGTTCCGCTGTCTATAGGTCGGCTGCATGCCAATGGCTGCAATATAGGTCAAGCCTCTTCGCAGTGCCACCCACGCCGGGCCGATGCGCCTTTTTCGACGCGAAACCAGCCAACAGGGCAGATGGTTAAATTGCGGATCGAGAGTCTAACGTTCTGTTCACGTTCGTTACTTAGCTCTTAGTATTCGCTTAGGCAATTTTTAAAGCTGTGGCGCTAGTGTGGCAGGTGATTGGGTCTTTGAGTTTTTAGTAGAGAGTACGATGACCGATCTGGTTAGACCGCGTGTCAAATATGTTATCGGGCCGGACGGCAGCCCGCTTACGATTGCCGATCTGCCCCCGACCAACACGCGCCGGTGGGTCATCCGCCGAAAGGCGGAAGTGGTCGCAGCGGTCAGGGGAGGGCTGCTCAGTCTCGACGAAGCGTGCCAACGCTACAAGTTGACGACTGAGGAGTTCTTGTCCTGGCAGGCTTCCATTGACGAATACGGGCTTGCAGGCCTGCGCACCACGCGCATCCAGCAATACCGTCATTGACACCGGCCGTTGCGGCCAACCAATAAGAAAGGGTGCGGCTTGCCGCACCCTTTTCCATTTGGCGCTGGATTTCCGGAGCTCTACAGCGTCAGCACCACCTTGCCCTTGGGCCTGGTGGCAAGGAAGACGTGCGCGGCACCTGCCTCAGCGAGCGGGAAGCTTTTTGCGACATGGACCTTGAGCTTGCCGGATGCCGCAAGCTTGACGAGTTCTTCCAGCCCCTCGCGGTCGGGCCGCACCGAAATCCGCTCGATGCGGATGCCGAGCGCCTTGGCCTCGGATTTGGCCTTTTCGCTGGTTTCAAGCAGGGCAACGAGCACGCCGCCCTTGCGCAGCACCTTCAGCGATTTTTCGGCATGGTCATCGCCCAGCGGCTCGAACACCATGTCGACCTGGCCCACCTTGGCGATGAAATCGTCCTTGGTGTAGTCGATCACCTCGTCGGCGCCCAAGGAACGGACAAAATCGACCTTGTCCGGGCTTGCGGTGGCAATGACGTAAGCGCCGCGCGCCTTGGCGATCTGCACCGCGAGATGACCGACACCGCCGCCGGCGCCGTGGACCAGCACGCGCTCGCCCGCCTTAAGCTTTCCTGATGTCACCAGACCCTGCCAAGCAGTCAGGCCAGCGAGCGGAAGGGCCGCTGCCGCCGCGTGGTCGAGCGCTTCAGGCTTGTGCGCCAGTTCGCTTGCCGGGGCTGATGCAAGCTCGGCATAGGCGGCCGCCTGAGCCGGGAAGCGCGGCATGCCGAAGACCACGTCGCCAGGCGCAAAGCCGTTGGCGCCGGGGCCGACCGCCTCAACGACACCGGACAGATCCCATCCGAGCACGAAGGGCGGTTCGCCCAAAAGCGGGTAAAAACCGCCGCGCACAGCGGCATCGACAGGATTGACGCCCGCCGCCTTGACGCGGATCAGCACTTCGCCTGGCTGGGGCTGCGGTGCGGGCTGGTCGGCGATTTTGAGCACTTCGGGGCCGCCGACGGTATTCTGGGTAATGGCACGCATGGGAATGTCCTCCTTGGGATGAATGCATGTGCCACTATCAATTGGATAGTATCATTTCCTTGTCCAGTATGTACCTCCATGATATATAGGTACCCCATGGATAGTGAATGCGCACCCGACACCCCCTTCGGCTATGACGCCTTCAGGCGCACATGCATGTCGCACACCGTGCTCGAGATGCTGGCGAGCAAGTGGGTCTATCTGGTTGTCGGGGCTTTGAAGCCGGGCAGGCGGCGTTATGGCGAGCTTCAACGCAAGGTCGAGGGCATCACGCCCAAGATGCTGACGCAGACTCTTCGCGTACTGGAGCGTGACGGGCTGGTGCGGCGCGAGATATTCCCGGTCATTCCGCCGCGTGTCGAATATGAGCTGACGGATCTGGGGCGCAATCTTGCCGACCTGCTCAACCAGATCAGGGTCTGGGCAGAGCGCCATGCGCCTGAAATTCGTGATTCGCGCGCCCAGTCGCTGGCGGGCGAGAATGAGCCGGCTGAATTTCTGGCCTAGGGCCTGATGCGTGCCGATGGGCGCTCGGGTTCGGGACTTTTAGCGCTGGCTGTGCAGCGCTAACCGTCTGGAAAATATCTGTTTTTAGCCGATCATCGCGCTGCGTCCGCCGGTCTCGGCATCGCGCGCATTGCGGTCGCGCGATTCCAGCATTTCCGCCTTGGACAGCTCCGCTTCAGCTTCGGCGAGTAAGGATTCGGCTGCGGCGCGCTGTTGCGCCAGATCATGCTGGGAGTTTTTCAGATTGTCACGTCGTTGCCGCGCGGCTTTGGCGAAGGTCGGATAGGCGAAATGATTGAGATCAGTGATCCCCGCCTTCTTTTCCTCAGCGACGATCTGCAGTTCCAGATCGTTGGCCATGCGGTCGAACTCGGCGATCATCGAATCAAGCTGCATCAGCTGCCGGCGCTTTTCGTTCACCTGAAACTGCTTGAGCCTGACCAGGTTCTCACGTGATTTCATGACCCGATACTCCCGAACACCGAAAAACGCACTTCTACTCGCCTACTGCAGCCCCAAGGGGCCTCGCCGCAACCGAACCGGTTTTGAACTCCCGGATATGGAAAACAAACTTTTAAAGTTTTTCTCCGCCGGTAACCATTCGTTTACGCGCATCGTTAATCATATCCATCGAGACTTAAGGCCCGGTAAAGATTCTGGTTTTCGCTGCGAATGTGATCGGGTCGTCTCCGGAGTCGCTTAGTCAGCCTTGTTAATGCGTCGCGTTAAGATGTTGACCGTGTGATTCATGTTTAGATTCAAGTGGGTGTATGCGCCGGTTAAAATTTCTGATATGGTCTTCCATACGAAATTAGGTTTTGTTAACCATTCGATGGCAGCCTCCGATTCAGTAGCACTGGGCCGGTATGGATTGGACCGCGAAGAGGTTCCGGCAGCAGAAAAGGGGATATGAATGCGCGTTCTGCTGATAGAAGACGACAGTGCAACCGCACAGAGCATCGAGTTGATGCTTAAATCGGAGAGCTTCAACGTCTATACGACCGATCTCGGCGAAGAAGGCGTCGATCTCGGCAAGCTCTATGATTACGATATCATCCTTCTCGACCTGAACCTGCCTGACATGTCGGGCTACGAGGTTCTGCGCACTTTGCGCCTATCGAAGGTCAAGACGCCGATCCTGATCCTCTCCGGCATGGCCGGTATTGAAGACAAGGTGCGTGGCCTCGGCTTTGGCGCCGACGACTACATGACCAAGCCGTTCCACAAGGATGAGCTGGTGGCACGTATCCATGCGATCGTGCGCCGTTCGAAGGGCCATGCCCAGTCGGTCATCCTGACCGGCGATCTGATCGTCAATCTCGACGCCAAGACGGTCGAGGTTGGTGGCCAGCGCGTGCACCTGACCGGCAAGGAATACCAGATGCTGGAGCTGCTCTCGCTGCGCAAGGGCACCACGCTGACCAAGGAAATGTTCCTCAACCACCTCTATGGCGGCATGGACGAACCGGAACTGAAGATCATCGACGTCTTCATCTGCAAGCTTCGCAAGAAGCTCGACGCCGCTTCCGGTGGTCAAAGCTTCATCGAAACTGTCTGGGGCCGCGGCTATGTGCTGCGTGAGCCGGAAGAGCTTCGCGAAATCGCCTGACTTTCTTGCACTACCTCAGTCAAAACCCGGCTTTCGTGCCGGGTTTTTTTTGAATTGAATCAGGCTGCGACGTCGAAGGCGCGGAAGCGGTCGAGCAGTTGCGGCCTGGTGAACGGCTTCAGCAGATAACCTTGGGCGCCGGCGCGCTTGGCGCGCATGATGGCGCCGATGTCGACCTCTGTCAGGCAGATGGCGATCTGCGGCTTGACCCGGCCGTCCATGGCGCGGACGCGGCGGATGAAGTCGGCGACCCCCATGTCCTCCAGCGCAGCGTCGACAACGATGATGTCGGGCATGTCATAGGCGCACAAGTCGAGCGCCTCGGCGCCGGTCGATGCTTCGACAACGGCCATGTCCGGGCCATTCAGGATGCGTTTGGCGACTTTGCGAATGACGCTCGAATCATCGACGAACAGGCAGCGTTTCATATCCCGGTCCTCTTTTCGGGAGCCGAACGCGCCAGACGCGCCGGGGTGTTGCTAGGACCCTAGCGCTGTTGCGTAAAGAAGCCGAAAACCCGGATGGTAAAAATCTTGGAAATATCCGCAAGCAGGGCTGTTTTCGTCCGCGTGCCAAGCGTTCGCTGGCCGGTCTCGAGTTGTTGAGGTCGGGCAGGCAGTGGGTTGCCGATAAATCGACGCCGATTGCCTGGCTGATATGCTCGCAAACACCAGCAAAGCCGTCCGCGATCACCAGACATGACCTGGGATCGTCCAAAGCTCATCTTGGCTATACAGAAAAGCTGAGTGCGATCACTCGGCCGTCAGCAGTATCTCTTCGGCCGTTGCGTGGATCGAGATCGTCATACCGGCCTCGCGTGCCAGAAGCAACGCGTAGTAGGGCTGCACCGAATGGGCGTCGATAGGCTCGTCCGGCTTTTGGCCGGAATGCAATTCGAGGAACTTCGGCGGCACGCGCAGCATCGGGCCGGCGGCCGACAGGGTGAATTTCGGCGCGGTGTCGACGTTTTCGAGTGTCACGCTGAGCTTGCCGCCGCGCGGGATCGCTGCATGAGCGACAAGCAGCAGGTTGAGCAGCAGCTTGACCTTGTTCTTGGGCAAAAGCGCGCGCCCGCCATTCCAGATCAGTTCCGGCTTTTCGTTCTTGAAAAAGGCTGATGCAACCGATTCGGCATCGCCGGTGTCGATCAGCATGCCGGCCGAGCCGGCCGCGCCAAAGGCGATGCGTGCGAACTGCAAGCGTGCCGAGGCATTGCGGGCGCTGGTGCGGATGAGGCGCATCGCGTCTTCGTCGGCACCGCCCTCGTCGAGCAGCTCAAGACCGTTGTTGATGGCGCCAACTGGCGAGATGATGTCGTGGCAGACCCGGCTGCACAGCAGGGCTGCAAGGTCAGGAGCGGAAAGCGTCAACAACTCGGCCATGAACGGCATCCCTCGGGCAAATGGCTTGAACCACGGTAATGCGGCCACGGGACCCGGTAGTGCGAATCAGGGCTGGCCTTGCAGTCCTCTTGGTTACACAGCGTCGCCTCATGCGGCAAGAAACAGCAGCCAAAGCGAGCGTGAAATGCTGGTTTTCTGCGCAAATCCAGGCTTTTCCGCTTATGCGCATGCCTTCGATCCGCCATCTTCCTAGGTCAGTTTAATGGTTGAAAAAGGATTACGGCATAGTTTGCCGGAGTTGGACCAGCCAGCCGCCAATCAAGAGCAGCAGCGGGTCCGGGGCGTCGGAGAGAGTGTGCTCCCAGACGGAGATTTGGAAGCATGATTTCCCGATTCTATGGCCGGACGTTTGCCCGGCTTGTTGCCGCGATGTTCGTCCTTGTCGGCGTTCTGGCATTTTCGACATCTGCGTCGCGCGCGCAGCAATACACCTCGCAGGAGATCCTTGATTCCGGCCATCGTTTTTTTGGTTCGACCTCTGGCGGTCTCGCCAGTGTCGTCGAGAAGGTTTTCGCGTCCTACGGCCTGCCGAACGGCTATGTCCTGGGCGAAGAGGGCTCCGGCGCCTTTGTCGGCGGCCTGACCTATGGCGAAGGCACGCTTTATACCAAGAATGCCGGTGACCATAAGGTCTACTGGCAGGGCCCTTCGCTCGGCTGGGATTTCGGCGGCCAGGGCTCGCGCACCATGATCCTGGTCTACAATCTCGATGACGTGAACAATCTTTACGATCGTTACGGCGGTGTCGCGGGTTCGGCCTATGTGGTTGCGGGCGTCGGTTTCAACGTTCTCAAGCGCGGCAATATCCTGCTGGTACCGGTGCGCACCGGCGTTGGCGCCCGGCTGGGTGTCAATCTCGGCTATCTGAAGTTGACCCAGCAGCCGACCTGGAACCCGTTCTGATCGTGTGCAGAACGACAGCGCCGCGCGTCCCGATGGACGCGCAAAGGACGCTTTAACAGCCAAATCTGTGCATGATCCCTTGCGAAAATCGATTTCGATTTTCGGGGTCATGCATAGCATTTGCAGCGGTGCTGGATTCCTGCCATGGGAACATGGCAAACTCGCGCCTGTCCGTAACGGGTAAAGTGCTTTGGTCCAGTCGATCCTGTTTTTCGTTCTTGGCTTTCTGACCGCCGGGTTTTTCGTGCTGCTGATCGCACCTGCGGTGTGGCGGCGCGCCGTCTCGGTCACGCGGATGCGGGTCGAGGCAAAGCTTCCCATGACGCTGGAAGAGATCCGCGCGGACAAGGACAGTCTGCGCGCCGAGCACGCCATGGCGCTGCGCAAGGTCGAAGTCCAGCTCAAGGCGTCGCAGGAAAAAGTGCTTTCGCAGGCCGTCGAGCTCAGCCGCATCCACGAAGCGCAGAGGCTTGTGGTGACCGATCTTGCCGACAAGGATGGCGTCGTCAGCGAGCTCGAAGCCAAGCGCGGCAATCTGCGCGAGGAGCTTGGCAAGCGCGACGAGCAGATCAAGACGCTCGTCGCCCAGCTTGCCGAAGCAGAGCGCATGCTCGAGCAGCGCGCCAAGGAGGCCGAGGAAGTCGGCAGGCTGTATGAAGAAGCCACCCTTTCTTCCAGCAGTCGCCAGATCGAGCTGGTGAGCCGCGAAAGCGAGTTGGGCAAGCTGTCGGACGACATGTCGACGCTGCGCCATCAGCGCAACGATACCGACCACCGCCTGAGCGAACTCGAAGCCGACAACAAGGCGGTGCGCGAGGCGTTGAAGGCGGAGACCAGGCGTGCCGGCGAACTCGACAGGAAGTTGCAGGAACTGTCGGCGTCGCTGGGCGACCGCGACGACAAGATCGAGCAGCGCGAGGGCGAACTGGCCCGTGCGCGCGAGCAACTGAAAAGCCCGCAAGGCGCGCAGGAGACGAGCAGCATGACCAATGGAGCCGCGCAGTCGGCCGAGCGCGAACGCCTCGAAGGTCGGCTGACCACGCTGATGCGCGAAAACAAGCGGCTCAAGGGTGAGCTTGCCAAGGCGGGGCGCAACACTTCGACGCCGGGCCAGGATTCTCAGTTGCGCGAACAGATGCATGAACTGGCGGCGGAGGTCGTGGCACTGACGGCACGGCTCGAGGGGCCGAATTCGCCGATTGCCGGCGTGCTGGCGATTACAGATGAAGTCCATGCGCCGGCGAACGGCGACAGGTCCTCCGTCATCAGCCTTGCCGACCGCGTCCGGGCGCTGCAGAAGTCGCCGGCCGCTGAGTAAGCTCGTTCAGTTCGTAGCGTCGGTAAAATGATGCAGCGCGATCGCCGAGGCCGCCGCGACATTGAGGCTGTCGAAACCCGGCGCCATCCGGATACGTGCCGTCGTCAGCCGTTTCAGCAGCGGCTCGGGCAGGCCTTCGCCTTCGGTGCCGAGATAGAGCGCCAGCCGCTTCGGGCGCTTTAGGTCGCGAATGTCTGCCTTGCCCGCAGGCGATAGCGCCAATTGCTCGAAGCCATGGCGAGACAATGCATCGGCGAGTTCGCTGGCCGTACCGCCTGCCGTGAACGGCACCTTGAGTGCGGCGCCGACCGAGACCCTGATCGCCTTGCGATAGAGCGGATCGCAGCAGGTCTCGTCGAGCAGCACCGCAGCGGCGCCAAAAGCTGCGGCGTTGCGGAAGATAGAGCCGATATTGTCGTGGTTGGAGATGCCGACCGGCACAGCCACCAGCGAACGCTCGGGCAGGGCGCTAAGCATGTCGTCGACCGAAATCGTCTCGCCCTTGAGGCCTATGGCAAGAATGCCGCGATGCATGTGAAATCCGGCGATAGCATCCATCACCGCAGCCGAAACCACATATACGGGCAGGTCCGCACGGGCGAGCGCCAGGGTGTCGGTCATGCCTGCCAGGCGATTTTCAAGAACCAGGGCGGATTCGGCCGCAAAGCGCCGCGCGCCAAACAGCACGTTGAGCACGACCTTGCCCTCGGCGACGAAGCGTCCTTCGCGGCCGACAAGGTCACGCTCGCGTATGTCGAGATAGGGCGCGACGCGCGGGTCGGCAGGATCGTCGATGCGGATGATGTTCATGGCTGCTTCATAGCGGAGGGCAGGCCGCTATGGGAGCCTGGAAAAGGCTGGAGAATGATCAGGCGTCTTCGAAAATGCCTTCCAGCGTGCCGAGCAGCTTGCGCACGGCCTCGGACTTGCAGGTGTAATAGATCATCTGCCGGTCGCGCCGCGTTTCGACCAGTTCTTCGTTGCGCAGGCGCGCAAGATGCTGGGACAGAGCCGATTGGCTCAAGGAGACCTTTTCGGCAATCGCGCCCACCGACATCTCCGTGTCGAGCAGGTGGCTCATGATCATCAGCCGTTTTTCGTTGCCCATAAGCGTGAGCAAGGAAGCTGCGGCTTCCGCATTGGCCGCCAGTTTTTTCGGTTTCATGGGTACCCCGTGTATCCGTCATGCTTTCCGGCGTCATGGGGGCAACAACGCCGAATTACCAAACCAGATCGTCAGTGGAATCAATGGCCGATCTAGGCACATCAGCACAAATCAGCTTTCACTCAAAAAATCAAGACTTTGCTGCGCGGCCTTCCTTTGCCATTTCGACAAGGCTTCGCCTGAGATCTGCAGCCTCCCCAAGCATTTCCGGGAAAAGCACACGGCCAGTCTCGTCGCCCGCCGCCAGATCCATCCCCTCCGGATCGAAGCCGCTGAGCACCCAGTCCTTGTCGGCGAGCTTGCCGAAATGGCTGGCGTAGATGGCGATTGCCTCGCGATGGTCCGCGTTCATGTGATCGAGCGCGGACTGCTCGGCGCCGGCAATCGCCTCCACCGCCGAGCCGGCCAGAAGCAGCTCGTCGCGGCTCAGCAGATAGGCCTTGCCGAAACCGCCATTCAAATTAGCGCGCTCCAGTTCGAGCCGGAAAATCGCGAAATCGCCAAGTCCGGCATAAAGCTTGGCCTTGGGATTGCGGTTGAGGTAACGGCGTTCGGTGCGGGCCTGCTCGGGCGTGCCGCGTTCCAGGCGAACAGCGCGGCAAAACAGCGTGATGCGTGGATAAGCGAGCGGATCACCCTTGCCGATCTCGCCGACAAGAAGCGAGCAACTGGGATTGGCGACGATGCCCTTGGTGTGGGCCGACAGCCCCGAGATCAGGATCAGTGGCGTGCCATCGACGTCAGTGGCTGTGCCGACGCGGCTGGCGAGCGGCGAGCCGGTCTCCGGCTCGATGACGGCAAGCGCGCCATGGCGGGCCGTGCGCATCAGCGAACGCGCGAGCGCAATCGCCTCGGCATCGGTCTCGCGAATGACGTCTTTCTTGCGATCTTCCACTGCTTCACCAATAAATATGACTAATATAATCTACTTATCTAAAGCGACGCCGGCTTGGCAAGAGCATCCTTCGGCCAAATGCAAAACAGCCCCGGAAGCTTGCGCTGCCGGGGCTGAAGATATCTGATTTTCGGGCGTTCGGCGCCTATTTCGGTGCCATGCGGATGGCGCCGTCAAGACGAATGGTCTCGCCGTTCAGCATCTGGTTTTCGACGATGTGCAGGGCAAGGGCGGCATATTCCGACGGCTCGCCGAGGCGCGGCGGGAAGGGGACCGCGGCGCCGAGCGAATCCTGCACCTCCTGCGGCATTGCCGCCATCATCGGGGTCTTGAAGATGCCGGGCGCGATGGTGGCGACGCGGATGCCCGAACGGGCGAGGTCGCGCGCGATCGGCAACGTCATGCCGACAACACCGCCCTTGGAGGCGGAATAGGCAGCCTGGCCCATCTGGCCATCATAGGCGGCGACCGATGCCGTGCTGACGATGACGCCGCGCTCGCCGCCCTGCAGCGGCTCGAGCTTCGATGCACCATCGGCAAACAGGCGGATCATGTTGAAGGAACCGATCAGGTTGACCTCGATCACCTGGCGGAACACGGAGAGCGGATGCGGGCCGTCCTTGCCCACCGTCTTCACGCCGACGGCGATGCCGGCGCAGTTGACGAGGATACGCGCAGTGCCGAGCTTGGATTCGACTTCGGCGAAGGCTGCGACAGCGCTTTCCTCATTGCTGACGTCGCAACGGACGGCAATGCCGCCAATGTCGGCGGCAACCTTTTCGGCGCGTTCGAGGCTGAGATCGAAGATCGCGACCTTGGCGCCCTTGGCTGCGAGTGCGCGTGCTGTGGCTTCGCCAAGGCCGGAGCCGGCGCCGGTGACCACTGCGATCTGCCCATTTGGATTCATGTCAGCCTAGTCCTCTGTTGCTGTGAATGAATGGTCTACCGCATCGGCCCGAAAACCGTAATCGGTTCCGGTTGTCGCAGGCGCGCCTGGCTCAGGCAGGCTCGGGCGTGCGCTGCGGCGTCTTGGCCAGATCGGCATGGCAGACCTCGCCGGAAAGCAGCGCCACGGCACCCGGCACGATCTCGTGCGCGAGCAGGCGGTTGAGGTCGACGGGACGCGGCATTTCGATCTGCCCGCGCGGAATGCGGGCGAAACCGAGCGGTCCATAATAGGGTTCGTCGCCGACCAGCACCACCGCCGGCTCATTTGCTTTCGCGGCCGCGGCAAGCGACATGGCGACGAGCTTGCGGCCAATGCCCATGTTCTTGAAGTCGGGACGCACGGCAAGCGGGCCAAGCATCTGGGCGCGGCCTTCGCCGGCGGCAATCGGCGTCATCCTGACCGAGGCGATCACTTGGCCCCCATGCATGGCAACAAACGACAGCGAGCGGTCGTGCGGGCCGCCTTCGCGGATCTTGTAGGCTGCGCGGGTGAAGCGGCCAGGCCCAAAGGCCTCGGCATTGATGTCGTCGATTTCGAGGTCGTGCGCCGGGGTTTCCGGCAGATAAGTCACGTCGGCGAGGGTCATGTTCTGTGCAGTCCGGTGTCCTGGGATGAGGTGCCGCGAGCCAAGCCGCAGCGTTCGCAAGTCAGCGCTTCAAGCGCGTGCGCTCATTCGTCGTCGGTCGATCCGGATATTTGCAAAACAATGTGACATCGAAATGCCCGCTAGCATCATTTGCGGCGCCCGTCCATCGTGCATTTGAGCGATGTGCGCTTGCTGTTGACGATCCGTTCAGACACTTGCCCTTCGGATTGAGCCCTTCGTGCCCTACATGGTGGCAAACGAAAGGACTTTACGATGGGATTGCTGGTTGAAGGCAAATGGCAGGACCGCTGGTACGACACCAAGTCGACTGGCGGCAAATTCGTGCGCTCGCATTCGCAATGGCGCGACTGGATCACCGTCGACGGCAAGCCGGCCGAGGGCCGCACGCGCGGCTTCAAGGCTGAGCCGGGGCGTTACCACCTCTATGTCTCGCTCGCCTGTCCGTGGGCGCACCGGACGCTGATCTTCCGCGCACTGAAGAAGCTCGACGACGTCATCTCGGTCTCGGTCGTGCACCATTTCATGGGCGAGAACGGCTGGACCTTCCGCACCGACGATGGCGCCACCGGCGACACGCTCTACGGGCTCGATTTCCTGCACCAGGTCTATACCAAGGCCGACTCGACCTATTCGGGCCGCGTCACCGTGCCGGTGCTGTGGGACAAGAAGGAAAAGACGATCGTTTCCAACGAGTCGTCCGAGATCATCCGCATGCTGAACTCGGCTTTCGACGAATGGGGCGACGCTTCGCTTGATTTCTATCCCGAAAAGCTGCGCGGCGAGATCGATGCGGTCAACGACCTGGTCTATCCCTCGATCAACAACGGGGTTTACCGCGCCGGCTTCGCCACCACGCAAATCGCTTATGAGGAGGCGTTCAATGAGTTGTTCGCGGCCCTCGACACGCTGGAAGAGCGGCTGTCGCACCAGCGCTATCTCGTCGGCAACCAGCTGACCGAGGCCGACTGGCGCCTGTTCACGACACTTGTCCGCTTCGACCCGGTCTATGTCGGGCACTTCAAGACCAATCTGCGCCGGATCGCCGACTACCCGAATCTGTCGAACTATCTGCGCGAGCTGTATCAGGTGCCGGGAATTGCCGAGACCGTGAACCTGCTTCACATCAAGGCGCATTATTACGCCAGCCACACCGGCATCAACCCGACCGGCATCGTGCCGGTGGGGCCGGAGGTCGACTTTACGGCACCTCACAACCGGGGAAGGCTGCTGAAGGCGGCGTAAGCCTGCATTCCTTCGCGCCCCCCTCTGGCCTGCCGGCCATCTCCCCCTCAAGGGGGGAGATCAGCAGCTTCGGCGCGCAGCCCATTTTGCCACGGCAACGATTGGCGAAGGTCGCGATGACGGCATAATCTCCCCACTTGAGGGGGAGATGGCCGACAGGCCAGAGGGGGGGCAACGTAGGGCACTGACAAAGGCGTGTGCAGATCACCAATATGGCGACGCTGCCACACCCTCGAAAACCTCAGCGATCCGCCGCCGCGTCGCCGGCGTGGTGTTTTCCGGCAGCGCGTCGAGGCGGAAGAAGCCCGCCTCGGCGATCTCATGGTCGGGCAACTTTGGCTGATCCTGCCTGAAGGCTTCGATCAGATAGAAGCCGACATGGTCGCGCTTGGTTGCCTGCTTGTTGAGGTGGATCGACTGCAGCACCGGCGGGGCCAGAACCGTGATGTTGCCTTCCTCCTCCAATTCCCGTGTCAGCGATTCGACAAAGGTCTCGCCGATCTCGACGCCGCCGCCCGGCAACTGCCAGCCCGGCACGTAAGTGTGGCGGATCAGGAAGACGGAGTTGGTCTTAGCGTCATGGACCAGCCCACGCACGCCGAGTGTCATCGGCCTGCGCAGCAGGAAATAGAAATGGAACAGGCGCCCGCGCAGGCGCGACCATGAGCTTAGGCGAAGCGGGTCGGATTTGACACCATTGCCCATCACGTGTGTCGCCATGGCTGGAAAGCCGTCACTGCGTGACCTAAAAGGGTATGATGTTCAGGCTTGCCCATATTTCAGATATCCATCTTGGTCCGCTTCCGGATGTAACCTATCGCGACCTCGCCTCCAAGCGCGTGGTCGGCTACGTCAACTGGCAGCGAAACCGTCGCCGTAACCATCATGACGGCATCGTCGACGCCATCGTCGCCGACCTCAGGACACAGGCGCCCGACCATCTCGCGGTGACCGGCGATCTCGTCAATCTGGCGCTTGATGGCGAGATCGAGCTGGCGCGGCTGTGGCTCGAAACGCTTGGCGCGCCGACTGATGTGTCAGTCGTTCCCGGCAATCACGACGCCTATGTGCCTGGCGCGTTCGACAAGGCCTGCCACGCCTGGGCGCCATGGATGCATGGCGATGGCGCCAGCGGTCCGGTTGGCCGCACCACCTTTCCCTATCTTCGCGTGCGCGAGAACGTGGCGCTGATCGGCGTGTCGACGGCGCGCGCCACAGCACCCTTCATGGCCAGCGGCTTTTTTCGCGAAGGTCAGGCCGAACGGCTGGCGCGGCTGCTTGAGGAAACGGCCAAACGCGACCTGTTCAGGGTGGTGATGATCCATCATCCGCCGGTGCGCGGTGCAGTGGGCCAGCACAAGCGCCTGTTCGGCATCGGCAAGTTCCAGAAGGTGATCGCGCAAAGTGGCGCCGAGCTCGTGCTGCACGGCCATTCGCATCTGCCGACGCTTCATTGGATTGAGGGGCCTGCCGGGATGGTGCCGGTTGTGGGGGTCGCCGCCGCCGGTCAGGCGGCTGGCGGACTCAAGCCTGCGGCACAGTTCAACTTGCTCGACATTTCGGGTGAGCCTGGAAGCTGGAACGTGCAGTTGAGCAGACATGGCCTTTCAGGGCCGACAACGCCACCGTCAGAGACTGCGACGCTGGACCTTGCCGCCGCAGCGCCACACAAGGCCGTGCTGGTCAGAAGCTGACGCCGGTGGCGGCAAGGCGCAGCCAGTAAAGTGCCGCCATCACCGCGATGCCGACGACCGCGCCGGCGACAAGCAAGCCAAAGCCGGACAGGAAGCCTGGCCAGATCGGCTGGCCGATCCGCCGCAATGGTGGCTCGGCTTCGGTCACCGGCTCCCTGGCAAAACCCGGCAGCGCCGGATCGGCACCGCCTTCCATCATCTGCTGGCGCTCAACGATGCGTTCGGCAATGTAACGTGTCACCTGAGCGGCGACGCGCTTGGGGTCGGTGGATTCGGCCAGCACGACACGGCCGATGCGGGTGTCGCGGACAAAGCGGAATGTGCGGCGGTCGCGACCAAGGGCGACATGGCTCACCGCGTCGATCCACAGCCGTGGCTGAAGGCCCGAGGAGATGGCGAAATCGAAAATGTCGATGTCCTTTGGCACATCAGTGAAGACCGGCTCGAGTTCGGCGGCCAGCAGCTCAAGCCGCATGCGGTGAGCATCGCGCAGATCAACGACCACATCGGTGCGGTCGGCTGTGGCGTTCTTGACGTCGCGAATGGCATCCGACAGCACGCGCGCCGGCTTCATCGCGCTCACGTTGTCGTCGCTCATGGCCTCTTGCCTCGGATCCCGGTTAAGCAAGGGTTAACATAGTCACGATCGCGGCGGAATTGTATCCCGCCCAAACGCATATTCGTGATCGTGCGGCAGCCCGAAAGGGATTTTTGCGCAAGCATTTAGCGGTCGTTGCGCATGATTTGATTCATCAGGCGTCGCAGGCAGTCAACACCGGCTGGGGACGCTGGCGCCGGCGGCTCATGCGGCGCACGATGTCGGCAACGAGTGCGGGTGTTTCCTCCGGCAGCATGTGGCCGATCTCCAGCACATGGTGGATGAGGAAGCCCGTCGGCAGGCAGTCGGCGTGACTATAGGGCAATACGGCATCGTCGGTGCCCCACACCACCATCACCGGCATCGTCAGCGTCGCCAGGTCGTCGCGCGGGATGACGCCTTGCCTGTCGTTGGCGGTCATCGCCTCGGCAAAGGCGATCAGCTTTTCGGTCTGGCCAGGGCGGCTGCGCATCTCGAAGAGTTCGCGGACGGCCGCTTCCGGCACTGTGCTGTCTGGGCTCGACATTTCGGCGAGGCAGGCGCGGATTTCCTCGCTGCAGGACGCCGCCGCATAACGCCTGAGCAGGGGGCCATTGATTTCCGGGCCGTAGCCGCCCGGCGCAAGCAGGGTCAGCGAGGCTACGCGTTGAGGCTCCAGCAGGGCTGCAAGCGTCGCGACAGCGCCGCCCATGGAATGGCCGACGAAATGGGCGCGGGCAATGCCACGCGCGGCGAGATCGGCCAGCACTGCTTTCGCTGCTATCTTGGCCGGACCGGCCTTAGGATAGTCGAGCGAGTGGCCGTGCCCCGGCAAATCGTAAGCGACCGTGGTGAATGCCCCGTTCAGGCAATCGACGACATCTCCCCAGACACCGCCGCAACCCCCGAAACCATGTAGCAATACCACCACGTTCTTGCCGCTCCCCCGAACGGCCGCATGGATGGAGTAATTCATCTTTGCTCAAATGACCTGAAACCAAATCCGTCAAAAGTTCTAATTACAAAGTTACAAAATGTAAAACATTGTATGAGTGCCAACGGCACAAAATTAGTTATGCGTAAAACAACCTGGAAAAGCCCCTGAAGCTCAGATCTGGTTGCCCAGGCCGGCGGCGCGCAGGGCCTTTGTCAGCGATCTCGTCAGTTCCGCCGGGTATTTGCCCTTGGCGAAGGTGGCTGCCGGGTCGCTCGCAAAGGCCGGGTAGCTTTCTGAAATCTCCTTGGACAGCTCCGAGGCCAGTTTGGCGTCGCCGATGAAATGTGCGGCGATGAGGCGTGCAGCCACGTAATGCGGCTTCTTGTTGGTGGTGAGTGCGCTGGCGGCGCGGGCCGCCGCATAGCGGTTTCCGAGCATGAACTCGCCCAGGAACAATCCGTAGTCCCACCAGCCGGGGTGAGCGCTGGCGCTCTCGACTGCGCGCTTCATGATCGGCACGCCGTCACTGTAGCTGCCGGCAAGCACCAGCGCATAGCCGTAGGAGGCGGCCATGGTCAGATCATAGGTGTTGAGTTCGTAGGCCTTGCGTATCCAGCGCATGGATTCGGTGCCGTCGCCGACGCGCGACTGCAGATAGCCGAATGCGCGGTGAGCGTAGGGGCTGGTGGAGCCCATCTGCACCGCGCTGTGGGCCAGCGCATAGGCACCCTCCGTGGAGGCATTGGGCGGATAGGGATAGTTGTCGGTCACCGCTTCAAGCTGCAGGGAGGCCAGTTCGGCGTAGACGACAGGGGACTTGGCACCGCGCTTGGACAGATCCTCCATGCACTGGTAGGCGGCGCGATGCTTGGCGGCGTTTTGATCCATGTAATAGTCGCCGCTGAGCAGCAGGCATGCCGTCAGCCCGTGTTGCAGGTTGTTCTGCTCGATGTAGCCATAGATCATGCCCGATGAAGGGACGGCGGAGCTGACGATTTCGGCGATGCGGTCGTCGATGGTTTCCGGACCGATCTCCTGCTGCAACAGAACGCGAGACAAAAGGATCCGGCCGCTGGCCATATGCTGAAGTTCGATCAGCACCGATCCGCTGCTCGGGCCGGCGTTGACGGTGAAATCGTAATCGTTGACGTCCACCCGCTGCGTTTTCTCCGACCGGTCCCGTGCGATGAGGTCGATCGTGTCGAAGCCGGACAGTGCTGTCCGCAACATGGTTGCAACCCGCGCCGTCTGCCCGCCCGCCGAGCCCGAATGGATATGCACAGCCGGCAGCTGGTCGACGGCATCGCCGATGCTTGAAGTGGCGCCGCGAAAGTCGGTCAGGTTTGCGATATCCGCCCCGATGGGTCCACCGAAATTGCGGAAAACCAATATGCCGAGCATGACGATGACCAGAGCCATCGCCGCCCAGAAATAGCGGAGCTGCCGTTTGACGCTGGTGCCGGTATAAGCCGGATCGGGATGCGCCTCCTCGGCATGAGGCTGTTCTTGCTCGGCCACAGCCGTGGCGGGTGCGTCGCTATGTGGTGTTTCACCCGGGGAGGGCGCGTCAGGCAGGGACTCGGCCACTGCCTCATATGTCGGGACATAGCTGCCGCGTGGAATGACGATGCGGATCGGATCGGTGCTGCCTTCGGCGGCATAGTAGTGGGCAAGCAGTTCTCGCAGGCGCCCGGCCTGGACGCGGACCACCGCGTCGGTCGCGGAATCGAACTCGGCGTCCTTGCCGAACACATCCACCGCGATGGCAAAACCCTTCAGCCGCTCGGCATCGCCGGCGAGCTCGCGCTCCACAAGATATCGCAATAATTTTCGTGCCCGGTCGGATCGGCCGAAGGTCTCGCTGGCAACAAGCCGCTCAAGCGCTTCGCGCACTGCGGGGGCAGCAGGCGTGGAGGCAACCAAGTATCGACCCTTTTCGAACCGGTACGAACGGACCGATCATAGACAGCTGGCGTCTGCACACAAGCGCGCAGAGCACTGATGCGCAAACGCCTCGCCCGTTATCCACGGGCGAGGCGTGTTCGACGTCGAGTTAACCTTAACGCGACAGGATGCGGTTGGCCGCCGAAACCACGGCTTCAAGCGACGCAGCCACGATATTGGTGTTGATGCCGGCGCCAAACAGGCGCCCGCCGGGATATTCCACTTCCATGTAGCAGATGGCCGAGGCATTCGAGCCGCGCTGGATCGAATGCTCGGAATAGTCGAGCACCGACAGGTCGATGCCGATATGGCGCGAAAGCGCGTCGACAAAACCGTCGATCGGGCCGTTGCCGGTGCCGGAGATCGTCACCTCCTTGCCGTTGTCGACAATCGTTGCTTCAACGACACGGCGGCCCTTCATCACCGTATCGGGGAAGGTCTGGTGATCGACGAACTTGAGGCGCGCATCGGGCTGGTCGACATAGACCTCGAGGAAGCGCTCATGGATGCGCTTGGGCGAGACTTCCTTGCCTTCGCTATCGGTGATCGCCTGGATGTCCTGGCTGAACTCGACCTGCAGGGCGCGGGGCAGGTTGAGACCGTAATCGGCCTGCAACACGTAGGCGATGCCGCCCTTGCCGGACTGCGAGTTGATGCGGATGATCGCCTCGTAGCTGCGTCCGACATCGGCCGGGTCGATCGGCAGGTAGGGCACTTCCCACAACGGCTTGTTGGCGACCTTGATCGCCTTCATGCCCTTGTTGATCGCGTCCTGATGCGAGCCGGAGAAGGCCGTGTAGACCAGTTCGCCGACATAGGGGTGGCGTTCGGGAATGACCATCTGGTTCGAATATTCGTAGACTTCCTTGATCCGCTCTATGTCCGAGCAATCGAGCTCGGGATCGACCCCTTGGGTGAACATGTTGAGCGCCAGCGTCACGACATCGACATTGCCGGTGCGCTCGCCATTGCCAAACAGCGTGCCTTCGACGCGGTCGGCACCTGCCATCAGGCCGAGTTCGGTGGCGGCGATGCCGGTGCCGCGATCGTTGTGCGGATGCAGCGAGATGATCAGGTTCTCGCGGTTGTCGAGGTTGCGGCACATCCACTCGATCTGGTCGGCATAGATGTTGGGCGTCGCCATCTCGACGGTCGAAGGCAGGTTGAGGATCAGCTTGTTGTCGGCCGTCGGCTTGACGATCTCGGCAACCGCATTGCAGATCTCCAGCGCGACTTCGAGCTCGGTGCCGGTGAAGCTTTCCGGCGAATATTCGAGGCGATAGCCGCCGCCGGCCTTGGCGGCCATGTCGGTGATCATCTTGGCGGCGTCGGTGGCGATCTGCTTGATGCCGGCGACGTCCTTGGCAAACACCACGCGACGCTGCAACTCGCTGGTCGAATTGTAGAAATGCACGATCGGCTTATGCGCGCCTTTCAGTGCCTCGAAGGTGCGGGTGATCAATTCGGGGCGGCACTGCACGAGAACCTGCAGCGATACGTCCTCGGCGACATTGCCCTCTTCGATGCACCAGCGGGCGAAATCGAAGTCGGTCTGCGAGGCCGAGGGAAAGCCGATCTCGATTTCCTTGAAACCCATGTCGAGCAGCAGCTGGAACATGCGTGCCTTGCGGTCGTGGCCCATCGGGTCGACGAGCGACTGGTTGCCGTCGCGCAGATCGACCGAGCACCAGATCGGCGCCTTATCGATGGTCTTGGACGGCCAGGTGCGGTTGGGCAGGTCGATCTTGTGGTAGGGCTGGTACTTGACTGCGGCGGTCGGCATGCCGGCGCTGCGGCCGGTTGCGGGAGAGGTCTTGCTCATTGTCGGTCTCGTTCTCTTGGCCGCCATGCACGACTTTGCGCGCATGCTTCAGCGGTCTTAAATCAGAAATTTGGTTCTGTTGTGAAGAGTAAAGGAGCAGATGCCTCGGCGGCAATTCGACCGCCGGACGCTCCTTTAACGAGCCCGGCGATCGCCGATAAGGCCGAGAAGAAGGAGAGCCGAAGAAAGCGCGCGCAGCGTCTCGCCCGCAAAAGCGGCCGGACGGGAGATTTCGTTGATCTTGCGCGAAGTCATGGCCGCTCTCTTACAGGAGCCGAATTGGGCGCGCAAGGGTGGCGCGCGCCAAGTCAACGTCAGCGGATCGTTGCGCGAACCATGTCGCCCTTGATGCGCAGCTGAGGTTTGGCGCCGGGGCTGTTGACGATGGAACTGTCGACAAGTGCTGCGGTGGCCACGACGGAATAGCTGATCGGCACGGCCTTGCCGAAGCCGAGATAGACGTCGAGCGCCTTGGCATCGATGTCGACAGTCTCATCCTGCCTGATCGTTGCGAAGTCGAGCCGGGCCTTGAGCGCTTCGCCTTTGAGATCGACACTCGTGGCGTGGCCGTCGAGTGAAAAATCCGCGGCCTTGCTTGAGATGCGGACAGCCCCAAACTCACCGGCCAAAACAGCCTGCAACGCGGCGTGGTCGATGGTAACCGCGCTTTCTCTAGGCATGTTCGCGCTGATGTCGGCGACGCAATCGGATAGGTCGAACCATGATGGCGGGCGCACGTCGACGTAAAGCGTGGACCCTTCGATACGCATCTCGCCGGCGTGGCGGCAATCGCTGAAGAACCAGCTCGAATACCATTGCGTCAGCCAGCCGGTCCTGCGGCTGGCGAGCTTGGCCTGATATGGCGCATCGTCGGTGGTAAGGCGTACCGAGCTTGCGTCGCCGGTGATGGAGATTGCGGTGACCGTCGAGACATCGAGCGTTGTTTTTGCAGGTTCCGTGGCATTGGCAGTCGAGGCGGCGGTCACAAGCACCAGCGTGAGCAGTTGGCTTTTCATGTCAAACTCCGATCATCTTGGGCGGCCAGAAATGGCGGCCCTCGATCGGTGCTCCCGCATGCCTGAAATCTCGACCTCAAACGCGATCCGGGTCGACCGCAATTGCGATAAAGGACATTCTCACTGCAATTGCCGACCGCTTCGCATGGACCCCCGATGATCTTTGTTCCCTTGCCTTTCGTTGTGGCCCTGCTGCTGGCCATCATGCTGGTCCGCATGGCTCGGCAGGGCGAGGCGGGGCTTGAGCAGAATCGCTACTTTGTGCTGCTGATGACGGCCTACGCCTTGCAGTCCGTGTTGCTCGGGCTGCGCTGGGGCTACGATTTGCGCGAAATCCTGCCCGTCCAATCCGTGCTTGCGGTCATCATCGCAGCGCTGGCCTGGATCAGTTTCCACAACCTCGCCGTCGAGCGGACGGGCACGTCAAAACCGCTGGTCTGGCCGCATTTTCTGCCGGCCTGCCTCGTGCTCGCACTGCAGGTCTTCTGGCGCGAACCGGTTGGGCTGCTGATCACCCTTGTCTTCTTGTCTTATGGCACGGCACTGCTGTGGCTTGCACGGCACGGCCCTGACGGTCTCGTTGCCTCGCGCCTCGATGGCTCGGTCGTTTCCTACCGGGCGTTGCTGATTACGGCATGCTGGATCATTGGCTCTGCCGTCACCGACGTGATCATCACTTTGGACATGGAATGGACCGGCGGGGCGTATTCGGGCGCCGTCATCGGCTTGGTCAATGTCATCTCCTTGCTGGTCCTTGGCGGGGCCGCGTCGATGGCGAGCCAGAATCAGAGCGACGAGGACGAACCTGCTTCGTCAGGCACCGACGCGCCTCAAGCCACCGAAGAGGATTCGGCCGTGGCGGCGTCAGTCGACGAGCTGATGCGCGAAAAACATCTCTACAGGGATGTCGACCTCAATCTCGGGCGCATCGCCAGAAAGCTCAAACTGCCGGCCCGGCGGGTTTCGCTTGCCATCAACCGCATCCACGGCATGAGCGTGTCGCAATATGTCAACAACCACCGGATCGAGGAGGCTCGCCGGTTGCTGACGTCGACCGACGAGCCGGTGACGCGGATCATGTTCGACGCCGGGTTTCTTACCAAGTCGAATTTCAATCGCGAATTCCTGCGCGTGACCGGCCTCAGCCCGACGGCGTGGCGACAGCACAACGGCCCTGTCGAATCCCTGACAAACGTCTAATCCTTGATCGCCTTGGCGACCAGCTTGGCCAGGGCCGGGCCGAACACCAGCACGATCATGAAGCGCAGCATCTGCAAGGTCAGCACGAAGGACAGGTCGACGTCCTTTGACGCGGCGGCGATGATGGCGATGGAATCCATGCCGCCGGGGCTGGTCGCGAGATAGGCGGTCAGCGGATCGACGCCAAGAATCGTGTGCAGCCCGAAGGCCAGCATGCCGCAAAAAGCCATCAGCGCTGCGATCGAGCCGATCACCTGGGGCAAGGCACGTGCGGCATGGCGCAGGATCGGCCGGGTGAAGTTGAGCCCGATCGACCAGCCGATCAGCGTGTAGCCAAGCGCGAGCAGCCATTCCGGCAATTGCAGTTCGACGCCGAAGCCGAGATGCACGACCGCACCGACGATCATCGCGCCGACGAAGTAGGGCGAGGGGATGCGCAGAAGGTAGCCGAGGACACCACCCACCACGGCGACGCCGATCATCGCGCTGAACGCCGGCCAGACGATCGGGGGGAACCATTCGATCGCGGGCGCTTCGACGCCCGATGTGTCGACCCAGAGCCTGGCGACGACGGCTGCTGCAATCGAGACCATGATGACGCGCAGATATTGCATGAAGGCGACAAGGCGCGCGTCGGCGCCGAAGGCGTCGGCCATCAGCACCATGGCGGTGGCGGCACCGGGAGCCGAGCCCCACACGGCGGTGGTGCCCGGCAGCACTTTCAGCCGCGAGATGAACCAGCCGAGGAAGCTGCTGGCGGCGACTGTGGCGATGGCCGCGCCCAGAAACAGCGGCCATTCGGCGGCGAATGTGGTGAAGATGCCGGTCGAGATCGAACTGGCGACAAGGCAGCCGATCAGCGCTTGTGCCGACACAAACAGCGGCTTGGGCACACGCACGGTCGCACCGTTGCTGCCGAGCAAGATGGCGACCAGCATCGGGCCGACAAGCAATGCTGCCGGCAAATGCGCCAGTTCGAGCACGCCGGCGAGCAGCACTGAGCAGACCAGCAGCAATAGCCACTGCGTCAAGGGTTTTGTGTTGGTGAGCGGGGCTACGGGCTGCGGGTCAGGCTTCATCCGGCCCTCTTAGACCCTTTGAAGTGGGTATGTCAGCCCACGCAGGCGCGCAAAAATGCACGGCCAAACAGGGTGTCATGGCATCGCGCCTGATGCCTGCAAATGCCTGTCAACGACTTGCCTCCACGCTGCTCTACCCCGAACGTCGCATTGACAGCGTATGCAAAGCTCATACGTTCACCGGTCTTGACGGCAGGCGAGGAGGCACTGCCGCACAGATGTGGAGGAATGCACTGATGATCTCGAAATTCACGCGCCGCGCGACACTGGCGTTGGGGCTTTCCGCTGTTTCCCTGTTGGCGCTGGCGCCGCAGGCATTCGCTCAGCAGTTCCCCGACCGAACGGTGACGCTGGTGGTGCCGTTTGCCGCTGGTGGGTCGACCGATGTTGTCGCCCGCATCATCGCGCAGAAGATGTCAAACGATCTCGGCCAGCAGGTCGTCGTCGAAAATGTCGCCGGTGCTGGCGGCAATATCGGGGCTGATCGCGTGGCCCGCGCCGAACCCGACGGCTACACGATCCTGATGGGCACGGTTGCCACGCACGCGCTCAACCCGCTCATCCTCAAGACCAAGCCTTATGATCCTGAGAAGGATTTCGCGCCGGTTTCGCTGCTTGTCATTGTTCCCAACGTGCTCGTCGTCAATCCGCAGCTGCCCGTCAAGAACGTGCAGGAACTGATCGCCCTGCTGAAGGCCGAACCCGACAAATACGCCTATGCGTCATCGGGCAACGGCACGCCTCTGCATCTGTCGGGCGAGCTGTTCAAGGCGATGGCCGGCGTCAATATCCAGCACATTCCCTACAAGGGGGCCGGTCCGGCGCTGAACGATGTTGTCGGTAACCAGGTGCCGATCATGTTCGACAATTTGCCGTCCTCGTCGTCGCACATCAAGGGCGGCACGTTGAAGGCGCTGGGCGTGACGACGGCCGAGCGCGCGCCGTCCTTCCCCGACGTGCCGACGATCGCGGAGTCGGGCGTGCCGGGCTACGAGACCTACACGTGGAATGCGCTGTTTGCGCCCGCCGGCACGCCCAAGGAGGCCGTCGACCGGCTGAACGCGTCAGCCAACAAGGCCATGACCGACCCGACCGTGATCGAAAAGATGAACGGCTTCAGCGCCAGGATCGTCGGTTCCACGCCTGAAGAACTCGGCGCGCACGTCAAGGCCGAGCTCGCCAAATGGGGCCCGGTGGTCAAGGACGCCAACATCCAGATCGACTGACCTTTTCAACGGGCGGCGTGTCGTTTCGATGACGCGCCGTCCCGACCAGGAGCGACGTTGTATCCGAATAGTTAAATGCTTGTAGAGGCTTGAGCTCGTTAGTTGTTGCTCTGATTCAACGTTACGTATGTCGCTCACGGAAGATCTGCTTTCGCAGGTATTTCGGAATGAGGGCTTGCTTGAGCCGGCGCCCGATCTGCCAATCCGCGTTTCGCCTGGCACCGAGGTTTGTGCTGATCTCCGCCAATCTTGTCTCAATTGCTGCGAAAGCCTGGCCCTCTTGGTGCTGTTTCATTTCAAGCTTCGCACTCATGTCCGTCAGCCTGGCGCCAAGGGCTGCGAACGCCTCCGATATGAATTGTTCTCGATCGGACAGGTCGTGTGTGCCTAGCTCTCTGGCAATAGATTTCCACCTCCGTTCAGTTGGCGTAACGGCCAGTTCTTCCACCCAATATGCGGTTGCCAACGCCATGTCCTCGCGGCTTGGCGCTGGCCGATCGATCGCGCGTCGATAGACCTCGATATGCTGCTCGATGTAATCGTCGACGCCTACCGTCAGGCGCAATGCATCGGTGACAAGGCCGGCGTCAGTCGCATCATATTGGGCAATTGCCTCTCCTATGCTTGCAGGCGTTACCGGACGCGTCAGGATGCCAACACCGAAATTCATCGGCCGCCAGGTGGCAAGGTTGCGGCTGGTCAGCATTCCGGCAAAACCGCGATCATCGCAAACGACAACGGCGCAGCCTGTCGCGGCTGCCTCCAGCGCCATGCGCGCCGTGGCAAAAACAAGATCGTAATCCCCCAAAACAGTCTCGATATTGGGCACGAAACGGTTGGTCGCAGGCCCGATTTCATCGAGTGCGAGGCTCGCGGCTGCGCAGGCGGCGCGCACTGTTGTGAGATGTCCGCGGTTCTTTGTCAGTAGCAGGGCTTTCCCCGGCGTTTTCGGCAGCGGGCTTCGGCGTTGGAACCGGTCAAGATCGACCGCATTCAGGACAATCGAAAGCCGATCAGAGGGCACACCGCGCTCTTTGCATTTGGCTTCGCAACTCAGATCGACTGCGATGACCTCGCGGATCTGCGCGTGTGGCAGCACCACGTCGACCTCCAAGGAGGAACTGTGGCACGCATATACGACAGGAACATCCGGAAAGCGGGCCATTGCGATCAAGCAGGGCGTAACCTGCTGCGCGTGTATGACATCAGGCACGTCAGTTAACTGGGCCGCCCTATCGACGATGCGGAAGCCTCGCCTCCGCATCTCCTCCGCCTGTTCGCCAAGCTGCGGTGCATAGATAGTTGGCTGATGGCCAGCCCGTCGGAGGCCTTCTGCGAGAAGTTCGACCACGTTCTCCGATCCTGAGTAGCCCTTGACGAACAAGTTGGTTATGAGCACACGCACATTAGTACCTCGGTATGTACCGCCACCTGGCAGACTGGATCATGACGATGAAAACGATTCTGATCCTAGCTCATCCGGGGCACGAGTTGCGGCTCTTTCACTGGATGGAACGTGTCCGACCGCTCGTATTTGTTTTGACGGATGGCTCTGGCGGCAACCAATCGCCGAGAACCGCGTACTCCAAAGAAACGCTGGAGGCCGCAGGTGCTGAGCCTAGTGCGGTCTTTGGCCAAATGCCCGACCGGGATTGGTACGACGCGATTCTTGCCGGGGACGCCGCGCCGTTTCGCAAAGTTGCGAATGCGGTGTTTGAGGCAGTCAAGGGAGCGTCTGCAGTCACGGTAGTGGCCGACGCCGTGGACGGCTACAATCCCGTACACGATCTGACTTCAGCGATCGGGGCGGCTGTGGCGGCAAGGCTCCTGGCGGCAGGTGCAGCCGTTACCCGCCTCGTCTCAGCCGCCGTTCCGGGCGTTGCGGGCAACATGGATACTGAAGTGTTGCTCGACCCCGCCGCGCGCCAACGTAAGATGGCTGCGGTTCGCGCCTACGCGCCCCTCGCCGAAGAAGCGAGGCGCATATTCGAAGAGGCTCCCGAATCCCTCGGGTGCGAGGTTCTGATGCGGCAAGATTTCGACTGGCCGGAGGGCTTCGAGCCGCATTGGGAAAAGTTTGCGAAGGAGCGTGTCGCGGCTGGCCGTTATGCCAATCCGATCAGCTACCACGATCACGTGTTGCCGATCGCGCGTGCGATTCTTGATTGGCGACGGGGTTGCTAGGCGCTGTCGCTGTGTCTGCTAATCCAAAACAACCGTTACAAGGTTAACGTATTGTAGCGACGCTGGTGAAATGGGGCGCTCAGCCGGTAGGCAGCCCGAAACCGCCCACCGGCTCGATCTCGGTGCTGGAGTCGAAGCCGGCGATGATCGGCATCGCCTGCTTGATCGCCGCCTGTACCTGGGGCTGTTGTAGCGAAGCCTTGTGGCTTTCGCTGTTGTCCCACACCTCGGTGATCCAGATCGCGTCGGCGTCGGCCGGGTCCTTGGCGATGACGTAGCTCAGGCAACCCGGCATGGCGCCGGTGCTGCCCAATAGGATCTGTAGAAGCTCGTCGCGCTTGCCGGGCTGCGCCCGCATCTTTCCTATCAGACCGAACATCTTTTTCCCCTCGAATCGTGCGTGGAAACGCCGTCAGTTCAAGCGAAAGGTACCGCAACCGTGCCCTTGGGCAGCTTGGCTTCGTCATCCGGTTCGACATGGATGATGACACGAACCGAGGGAATTTCTTCCCGCAGCGCATCCTCGATGCGGTCGCAGATGACATGGCTTTCACCGACGCTCATGTCGGCGTCGACCACCAGGTGGAACTCGATGAAGGTGGCGCGGCCGGCGATGCGGGTCTTGAGGTCGTGCACCTCGATCGCGCCCTTGGAGTTGGACGAGATGATGTCGCGGATGCGCATATGCTCGTCGAGCTCGACGGCACGGTCCATCAGCCCGTCCATCGACGAGCTGATGACGTGCCAGCCCTGCCACAGGATGTTGAGTGCAACGATCACCGCCAGCAGCGGGTCGAGGATCGTCCAGCCGGTGACAATGGCGCCGACAAGGCCGATCAGCACACCGGCGGAAGTCACCACGTCGGTCATGATATGGTGACCGTCGGCGACCATGGCGGGCGAGCGCTCGGAGCGGCCGACGCGGATCAGCATGCCGGCCCAGAACGCGTTGATAACGGCGGCAAAGCCGTTGATGCCGAGGCCGAGCCATGGCTCGCCGGCGTTCATCGGCACGCCCCAGCTGCGCCAGACCTCGAACAGGATCAGCAAAGCAGCAACGATGATCAGCACGCCTTCGAGCACCGCCGAGAAATACTCGGCCTTGTGATGGCCGTGCTGGTGGTCGAGGTCGGCCGGCTTGTGGCTGATCTTGATCGCCCAGAAGGCCGCCATCGCGGCGACGACGTTGACGATCGATTCCAAAGCGTCCGAATACAACGCCACCGAACCGGTCAGCCACCAGGCGACGAATTTCAACGCCATCACGGCCGAGCCGACGATGATCGACCAGAAGGCGATCTTGGCAACGCGCCGCTTGGCCGACGAAGGCTGGCCGTGCGCGGCAGTCGATCTCTGGGTTTCGGTCTGGGCCATGGTCTCGCTTTGGTGATTGGCTCCGCCCCGCGGCTGGGTGGCCGCGGAGCGGGTAGGTTTCAAATGTCGGCTAGGCCGCCTGGTCCTTGGCCTTGCGCGGCATGTGCGCAACCACATTTTCGATCATGCGCATGCCCGCGTCGTGGCCGAGCGTCATGATCGATTCGGGATGGAATTGCACCGCTGCGATCGGTTCTTTCTTGTGTTCAAACGCCATGATGACGCCGTCCTCTGTCTCGGCGGTGACGACGAAATCGGAGGGCAGGCGCACCGGATCGGCGAAGATCGAGTGGTAGCGGCCGACAGTCACTTCCTTGGGCAGGCCGGAGAAGATGATGCCGGGCTTGGAGATGCGGATGCGCGAGGGTTTTCCGTGCATCGGCACCGCCAGCTGCCTCAGTTCGCCGCCATAGGCTTCGGCCAGCGCCTGCAGGCCAAGGCAAACGCCGAAGATCGGCAAGTCGCGAGCCCGCGCCTTCTTGATGGTCGCCGCCGTGTCGAAATCCTTGGGCGTGCCGGGGCCGGGCGAAAGCACGACGAGGTCGGGCTTGACCCGGTCGAAGATTTCTTCCGGCACCGGCGAGCGCACTGTCGAGACATCGGCACCGGTCTGGCGGAAATAGTTGGCCAGCGTATGGACGAACGAATCCTCGTGGTCGACGAGCAGGATCTTCACCCCTTCGCCGACGCGGGCGGTGGTGCGCTCGGTGCCGGGGGCATTGCCGGTCTTTGCGTCTCGGATGGCAGAAAGCATGGCTGAGGCCTTCAGTTCGGTTTCGGCTTCTTCTTCCTCGGGAACGGAGTCGTAGAGCAGCGTGGCGCCTGCGCGCACCTCGCCGATGCCGTCCTCAATGCGGATGGTGCGCAAAGTCATGCCGGTGTTGAGGTCACCGTTGAAATGCACCATGCCGATCGCCCCGCCATACCAGGCGCGCGGGCTCTTCTCATTCTGCTCGATGAAGCGCATGGCCCACAATTTAGGCGCGCCGGTGACGGTCACCGCCCAGGCGTGGCTCAGGAACGCGTCGAAGGCGTCCATGCCTTCGCGCAGGCGGCCCTCGATGTGGTCGACTGTATGGATGAGGCGCGAATACATCTCGATCTGGCGGCGGCCGATGACACGCACCGAGCCGGGCTCGCAGACGCGGGATTTGTCGTTGCGGTCGACGTCCGAGCACATGGTCAGCTCCGACTCGTCCTTCTTCGAGTTGAGCAGCTTGAGGATCTGCTCGGAGTCGGAGATGGCATCGTCGCCGCGCTTGATGGTGCCGGAGATCGGGCAGGTCTCGACGCGGCGGCCATTGACGCGCACGAACATTTCGGGCGACGCCCCGATCAGATATTCACCCTCGCCGAGATTGATGAAGAACGAATAGGGCGAGGGGTTGATCGCCTTCAGCCGGCGCGAAATTTCCGACGGTGGGGTCTCGCAGCGCTCGTAGAACATCTGGCCGGGCACGACCTCGAACAGGTCGCCGCGCTTGAAGCTGTCCATCGCCCGGCGCACCAGCTGGGCATACTCGCCCGGCTCGTGGTCGGCGCGCGGGGGAATGCGGTCGGAAGGCTTGAACGGCTCCTCGACGCTGTCGCGGGCGATGCCTTCGGTCGAAAAACCTTCGCCGGAATAGTCGTAGCGATCATGCCATGCCTTGGCCGAGTAGTGGTCGACGACAAGGATCTCGTCGGGCAGAAACAGCACCAGGTCGCGCTGGCTCTGTTTGCGCTCGAGCTTGTGTTCGACCGGGTCGAACTGGAAGGCGAGATCGTAGCCGAAGGCACCGTAAAGGCCGAGATTGCTGTCCTCATCCGATTTGAACAAGGCAGTGATGGCGCGCAGCACGGTGAACACCGAAGGCACGCGCGAGCGCTCCTCCTCGGTAAACACGCGGCCGGGCTTTGCCACTTCGAGCTTGATCAGGCGTTTTGTCGTTTCGCCGATGGTCAGTTCGTCGAGCGGTGCAAGGGCTGCGTGGATGACCGGCAGCAGCACTTCGCCGCGCGCGTTGAGCGCTTCGATCTTCATCGCGCGTCCGCGCGCCGAAATCACCACCGGCGGGTCGATGATGGCGGTGTCCCAGCGCGTGTAGCGGCCGGGATATTCGTAGTTGGAAGAAAACACCGCGCCACGCCGGCTGTTCAGCCCGTCGAGATAGGTCTCGATCGCCCCGGCATAGGCGGTTTCGTGGCGTTGCCGGGTGATGGCGACACCACCCGAGGTCACATAGCGCTCGGCACCGCTTTCAAGCAATTCCAACGTCATTCCCGTCTCCATCTCTTGCCGTGGGAGCGTTCCGGAGCGTGGTTTGAAAAAGCAAATGGCCGCCCGGAAATCCCGTTGCGGCCATCACAATTTTCACGCGCACGCGCTTCAAAAGGCCGCTGTTAGCTGGCCCGCCACCAATTGTTGTGGAGCGAAGTCGTGTTCATGGCAAATCCATAGCTAGGAAAAACTGGGGGTGCAACTGGATTTGCGTCGTCTTGCATTGCATTACCAACTGACCCTCAATTTGTTGCGCGCCGCCGCATCAGCACGATAAAAGCGACGCCGCCGATCAGCCCGGTCAGGATGCCCAAGGGCATGTCCTGCGGCGGCATCACTGTACGCGCCGCCATGTCGATGACGACGAGGAAAATGGCGCCGACGAGTGCCGAAAGCGGCAGCACGCGGCGATAGTCGCCACCGACGATGAAACGCACGACATGCGGGATCATCAGCCCGACAAAGGCGATCACGCCGGAATAGGCGACCGCGCAGCCGGTCAGCAGAGCGCTGACGATGAAGACGACGAGGCGGAAGCGCTTGGCCGGGATGCCGAGTGCCGTGGCGCTCTCGTCGCCGAGCGTCATGGCGTTGAGCTTGCGGGTCTGGGTCAGCAGGTAGGCGCCGCCGGCGGCGAGCGCGATCAAGGGGTAGGGCAGTTGCGTCCATTCGGCGAGACCAAGGCCGCCGAGCATCCAGAAGATCGCGACATGAGCAGCCCGTGCATCGCCGATGAAGATCAACATATTGCCGGCAGCCGAGATGATGAAGCTGACGGCGACACCGGCCAGGATCAGCTGGCCGGCCGACTGGACGCGGGCCAGATTGGCCACCGCCAGCACCATGAAGGTGGCGGCGAGCGCGCCGATGAAGGCAAACAGCGGCACTGTGATCGCGCCGAAGATCATGCCGGCATGCAAAAGCGCGAGTATCGCGCCGAAGGCGGCACCGGAGGAGACGCCGAGCAGGTGCGGGTCGGCAAGCGGGTTGCGCGTCACCGACTGCAATGCTGCGCCCACAATCGCCAGCGAGGCGCCGACGGCGGCACCGAGGATGACCCTCGGCGCGCGCACGTCCCAGACGATGTTTTCGCGCCCGCTCGACCAGGCGACCTCGACGCTGCCCGGCACGAGCTTGCTGGCAATGATTCCCCATACCGTTTCGAGCGGGATCGCCACCGCGCCGACGCCGACGGCAACGACCATGGTGAACAGCAGCAGCACCGCCAGCCCCGCGACCAGGGCCGGCATGGCGTGGATCAGGGCGTGGCGCTGCCCGGTGACGAGGTGGCGGTGCGACATGCTCAGTTGGCCCTGAAGGCTTCAGCGAGCCGCTTGATCGCGGCGATGTTGCGCGGGCCGGGTGTCGCCTCGATATATTCGAGCACGACGAAGCGGTTGTTCTTGACCGCCGCGATGTCCTTGAACGCAGGGTTTGAGCGCATGAAGGCGATCTTCTGCTCGGCGGTGACCTCGCCGTAATTGACGATGACGATGATGTCGGGATTGCGTTCGATCACCGGCTCCCAGCCGATCTCGGTCCAGCTCGCTTCGACGTCGTCGACGATGTTGGTGCCGCCGGCGGCCTCGATGATCGCCGTTGGCATGGCATAGCGCCCTGCGGTGAAGGGCTTCTGCTCGCCGGAATCGTAGAGGAACACGCTGACAGGCTTTTCCAGCCTGGGCAGCGTCGCCTGGAAGTCGGCGAGCTCCTTCTCATAGCCGGCCACCAGCGCTTCCGCCTTCTCGCGCACGCCGAAGATGGCGCCGAGATTGAGCAGGTCGGTGTACATGTCCTGCAGCGAAGACTTGTCTTTCTTCATGACGAAGATGCAGCTTTCGGTCAGCTCATAGACCGGGATGCTGAAGGGGGCGAGCGTGTCGGGGGTGACGTCGCCGCCGACCTTCATGCCGTAGTTCCAGCCGGCGAAGAACAGGTCGGCGTCGGCGCCGAGCAACACTTCCTTGGTGACATATTTCGGCGCGAGTTCGGGCAACTCTCCAACGCCCTTGCGCACGTTCTCATCCAGAGTCTTCCAGCCCGAAATGCCGGAATAGCCCGCCATGTTGTCGGCGAGGCCAAGCACCAGCATCATCTCGGTCAGGTTGACGTCATGCGACACCGCCCGCTTGGGCGCGGCCTCGAAGGTCACGTCGCGGTTGCAGCTCTTGACGGTGGCTGGGAAGCTGCTTGCGGCAGCGGAGGCGCAGGTGGCGAGCAGGGCGGCGGCAATGATTGGCAGGCGCATAGGGGCTCCTTGGGTTCAGCGTTCGAGATGGAAGGAAAAGCGGGGCCGCCCGGTGATCGGATGGCTGTCGAGCGTGGTTCCGACCGCAAAGCTTGCGCGAATGCGTTCGGGCGTCAGGATGTCGGTGGGGCTGCCCGCGGCAACGGCATGGCCGCCATCCATCACCAGCACGCGGTCGGCATGCGCCGAGGCAAGGGCGAGGTCATGCAGCGACACGATGACCGTGCAGCCGAGCGTGCGCAGCAGTTCGAGCACTTCGAGCTGGTGGCGGATGTCGAGATGGTTGGTCGGCTCGTCGAGGATCAGGAGGTCGGGCTTCTGCACCAGCGCGCGGGCGATCATCACGCGCTGCTTTTCGCCGCCCGACAGCGAACCGAAATCGCGCGCGGCAAGTTTTGTCAGGCCGAGCAGCGACAGCGCCGTCTCGACCTGGGCATAATCTTCGTCGCCGGTGCGCATGCGCGTCGCATGCGGCGTCAGGCCCAGTTCGGCGATCTCGGCCACCGTCAGGCCGAAGTCGGAAGCCGGTTCCTGCAACACGGTTGCGATGCGGCGGGCGCAATCGCGCGGCTTCATCTTCCAGATGTCGGTGCCGTCGAGCCTGACTGTGCCGCCGCTCGGGCGATGATAGCGATAGAGGCAGCGCAGCAGGCTCGACTTGCCAGCACCATTCGGCCCGACGATCGCCAGCAACTCGCCGGGTGCTATGCGGATGCTTACGGGCGCGAGAATCTGCTGCGAGGGACGAGGTCCCCAGCTGACGGCGTCGATATCAAGCTCGGCTGGGGTGTCGCCGACGAGACGGCTAGCCGCATGAACACGGTCGAGCATGCCTTTTCTCCGTGAAAGCACGGAGCAGGCGGAACGATCCGATCAGCGAACCGAAACCTATCGAATAGGCAATCGCCATCATCATCATCTCCACGGCACACCCCGGCCGGTTTGAATTGCACAGATGATGGCAGGTCTCCTGGCTCGCGGGTGATCGCGCCTCGGAACCTTCCCGGCCTCGCGGCCAGTGGCATGTCTCCGATTTGCTATCCGCTCACAGTTGCGGGGGCAGCCACGGTTTCGCGTCCAGACGAACGTCTCACCGTGTTCCCATTTAATCCCGTTGCCCGAGTCGGGCCGCAGGAACCATCGTTGTCGTGGCTACAGCAGCTACGGACTGCTGACAATCGCTAAAGCGTCATGCGGCTTGCTCGATTGCGTCACGCCTGTCGAGGGTGAAGGACAAAAGCGCTACGCCAAAGGCGCAAAGTGCAATCGCCGCGCCGACAAGCGGCAGGTCGGCATAACTCACGCCCCAGGAAATGGCGGCACCGCCAATCCAGGCGCCGGCGGCGTTGCCGGCATTGAAAGCGCCCTGGTTGAGGGTCGCGGCGAGGTTGGGCGCCTCGGATGCGGTCTCAACGACGCGCATCTGCATCGGCGGCACGATGACGAAGGTGATGACGCCCCACATGAAAATGAGCAGGATCGCCAGTGGCGCGCTCGTGCTCCACGCGGCGAAGGCGACATGGATCGCGGCCATGATGATCAGTGCGCCAAGGGCCGTCGGCATCAGCTTCCAGTCGGCGAGCTTGCCGCCGATGATGTTGCCGATGGTCATGCCGCCGCCGAACAAAAGCAGGATCCAGGTCACCGAATCCACCGATACGCCGGTGACGTCGGTGAGGATCGGCTTGATGTAGGTGAAGACGGCAAACAGGCTGCCCGAGGCGAGTGCCGAGATGATCATCGCAAGCCACACCTGCAGCTTGCCCAGCACCTTGACCTCGCCCGCGATGCCGCCCTTGCCGGGAGGGGCAACGCCTGCCGGCACCAGAAAGGCGATTGCCGCGACCGAGATCAACCCGATGACAACGACAGCGAAAAAGGTCATGCGCCAGCCATAGGCTTCGCCAAGTGCAGTGCCGCCGGGCACGCCCAGGATGTTGGCGAGCGTCAGGCCGGCGAACATAAGGGCGATGGCGCTGGCGCGCTGGTTCTTGGGCACAAGGCTCGCCGCCACCACCGAGCCAATGCCGAAAAAGGCGCCGTGGCCGAAGGCGGTGATGACGCGGGCGGCCATCAGCGTCCAGTAAGTCGGGGCGATGGCGCAGAGCAGGTTGCCGAGCACGAACAGCATTGCAAGCCCGATCAGCACCGGCTTGCGCGGCAATCGCGCCGTGCCGATGGCGATGATCGGCGCCCCGATGACCACGCCAAGCGCATAGCCGGTGACGAGTAGCCCCGTCGCCGGGATAGACACGCCGAGGTCGGCCGCGACCTCGGGCAATAGCCCCATGATGACGAATTCGGTGGTGCCGATGCAAAAGGATGCAACGGCCAGAGCGAAGATCGGCAAGGGCATGGGCGGACTCGGGGAGGGCTGAAACGATTTAGATTCACTTTTCCCCTTCGTCTGCCGATGCACAAGCGACGTTGCTGCAATGCAGCGATGCACTGGCCGCATGGCAGCCATGCAGCCGGTCAGGATTGCTGCGTCAGGTCGCGGCGAAGGAAGTCATAGAGGCGTTCGACCGCGGCATTGGCCGATTGGGGATTGCGCAGGATGCCGATTTCCATCTCCGGAAGCGCCGGTAATCCTTCGTTTTCACCGATGATGCGCAGCGACGGCGGCACGCTGCGCTGGGCAAGACCGGCGACTGCTAGCCCCGCCTGCACCACGGCGATCAAGCCGAGAAGGCTGGCGCTGGAATAGGTGCTGCGGAACGACCGGTCGGCTGCACCCAGCACCTGCAGCACGCTCCGGCGCGCAACGCAGCCGGGTTCGAATAGCGCCACGGGCAGGGGATCGATCTCCCAGGCGACATGGTTGGGCGAGGCGACCCAGACGAGGCGCTCGCGCTGCAGCACTTCGATCGCCTGCTCCGGTCCGCGCGTGATAATGGCGAGGTCGAGCTTGCCGTCGGCGAAGGTCTTCACCAGCGAGGTCGACTGCTCGCAGATCAGTTCAACATTCACCAGCGGATGGGCGGCGGCAAAGCGGGACAGCACCGGCGGCAATAGGAACGCCGCATAGTCGTCCGGCACGCCAAGGCACACGCTGCCGGCTTCTTCGGGACGGGTGACGCTGGCCCATGCCTCATCGGAGAGTTTCAATAGCCTGCGCGCGTAAGCCAGCAGTTCTTCGCCGATCGCGTTGGTGGTCACCGCCCGCGAACCGCGGACCAGCAGCTGTTTGCCGACGCTCTGCTCCAGCCGCTGCATCTGCATGCTGATGGCCGACTGGCTGCGGCCGACACGCGATGCGGCATGGGAGAAGCTGCCACTGTCGGCGACCGCGACAAAGGTTCTGAGCAGGTCGAGATCGAGCGGCATGGCCATGGTGGTATCAGCATTTCGAATAGGGTTTGCCAAATCTATTCGTTTGAATGAAGCAGTCAATGCTGGCTTGCTGGAGCACAGCACGATCTGGAAACGCCCGCATGACCGATACATCCCGCTTTCCCGCATTGAGCCTCGCCGTGGCGATGGCGATCGCCGGCACCGTCGGTGCATTTGTCACGCAAGCCGGCCTTGACCCGGTGACCACGGTGTTCTGGCGCTGCTTTTTCGGCGCGGTGTTCCTCGGCGCCTGGTGCTTGCTGCGCGGCTACCTGCCGGACCGTTCTTTGTCGTTAGGCCGTCTCGCCCGCGCAGCACTTTGCGGTGTTTGCATGGTGCTGAGCTGGACAGCCTTCTTCGCCGGCTTCGCCAAAACCTCTATCGCGGTGATGACGATCCTCTATCACATCCAGCCATTCTTCGTGGTCCTCATCGGCGTGCTGTTCCTCAAGGAGCGCATCACCGCCGACCAGATTGCCTGGATGGGCGCGGCCTTCCTGGGCGTCGTGCTGGCGAGCGGTCTTGTCGCCTCCACCACCCCGGTCACGTCAGCCTGGGCAGTCGGCATCGCCATGGCGATCGGCGGGGCATTCCTCTACGCGGTGGTGACGATCCTCGCCAAGGGGCTCGGCGCGCAGCGGCCGGAGATCACCGTGCTGTGCCAGACCGTCGTCGGCGTCGTTATGTTGGCACCCTTCGCCAACATCTCCGGCGATGTCCCGCTGGTGTCGTGGGGTTGGCTGGTCGGCATCGGCGTGCTGCACACCGGCATCGCTTATGTGATGATGTTTTCGGCCTATCCGCGCCTGACAACGCCAGTGATCGGCGTGCTCACCTTCATCTATCCGGTCGTCGCCATCATCATCGACTGGGCGATCTACGACCACCCGATCGGCATCGCGCAAGGCGTCGGCATGGCGTTGATCGCGGTGGCGACGCTGGGCGTCAGGCTTGGCTGGCGCTTACCGATAAGGCGTGTTTCCGCCGCCTGATGGGCCTTCAAAAGAAAGGGGCGCCCGAAGGCGCCCCGTCCGGTGTTGATATCGTCGAAGCTCAGTTCTGCTTTGGCAGCTTGTAGGCGACGATGTAGTCGCCGCGATCGGGCGACTGACGCGCGCCGCCGGCCGAGATGACGACGTACTGGGTCCCGCTTTCATGCGAAACATAGGTCATCGGCGTCGCCTGGGCGCCGACGGGCAGGCGACCCTTCCACAGCTCCTGGCCGGTCTCCACGTCGAGCGCGCGCAGATAGTAGTCCTGCGTGCCGGCGTAAAAGACCACGCCACCCGATGTCGCCATCGGTCCGCCCAGCGTCGGCATGCCGATCGGGATCTGCAGCCCGGTCTTCATGCCGAGAGGCCCGGTATCCTCAAGCGTGCCGGCCGGCACCTGCCAGACAAGCGTGCGCGACTTGAGGTCGACGGCACTGATGGTGCCGTAGGGCGGCTCATGGCAAGGTACGCCGAGTGGCGACATGAAGCCGTTCTTCAGTGCGCCATAAGGTGTGCCCTTCTGCTGCGACAGGCCGTCATGAGCGGCCGAACCGCCATAATTGTCGGCCTGCTCGCGGGGGATGAGCTGGACGAACTGCGGCATGCGGATGTCGTTGACGATCAGGAGTCCACGCGCCTCGTCGATGGCCGCACTGCCCCAGTTCATGCCACCGTAATAGCCCGGATAGAGCAGGCTGCGGTCGGTCCTCGGCGGCGTGAACTCGCCGTCGTAGCGCAGCTTCTTGAACTCGATGCGGCAGTAGAGCTGGTCATAGGGCGTGGCACCCCACATCCTGGCTTCGCTGAGCGGCTCGGTGCCGATCGACGGCATGCCGACCGAATAGGGCTGGGTCGGCGCTGTGAAGTCGCCGTCCATGGCACCTTGCGGCACGGCCTTTTCCTCGACTTCGGCGATCGGCTTGCCGTCGCGGCGGTCGAGCATGAAGATCTGGCCACGCTTGGTCAGCTGGATCAGGGCAGGGGTGTTGCCGCCCTTGCCGTCCGGCACGTCGTAGAGTGCCGGCTGCGCTGGAACGTCATAGTCCCAGATGTCGTGATGCACAGTCTGGAACTTCCAGCGTTCCTTGCCGGTTTCCATGTCCAGGGCCACGACCGAAGCACTGTATTCCTCGGCCGCCTTGCTGCGATGCGCGCCCCAGAAATCGGGAGTGGCGTTGCCGGTCGGCAGGTAGACGAGGCCGAGCGCGTCGTCATAGGCCGGCGTCGACCAGACGTTGGGCGTGCCGCGTGTATAGCTTTCGCCTTCCGGCGGCAGCTTGGTGATGGCGGGGTTGCCAAGATCCCAGGCCCAGACAAGTTCGCCGGTGCGGGCCGAGAAGGCACGGACAGCGCCCGAAGGCTCGCCGGTTTCAACATTGTCCCACACCCAACCGCCGACCATGATCAGGTCGCGCATGACGGTGGGGGCGGAGGTCTGGAAGTAGAAGCCGTCCTTGATCTCGCCCATGCCCTGCTTGAGATCGACGATGCCGCCATTGCCGAAATCCTGGCACAGCTCGCCCGTCTTGGCGTTGAGCTGGATCAGGCGCGCGTCGATGGTCGTCATGACGATGCGGCCAGCACAGGCGTTTGATGCCGCAACCACCGGAGCTGCCGGAACTGCAGTGCCATCGGCAGGCGCCGTTGTGGTGTCAGCCGGTGCTGCCGCCTCGGCCTGAACCGGAACCACGGTAGGTTCGTAGTAGCTCACACCACGGCAGCGCTGCCACAGCGGCGACTTGGCCTTGGCGTCGAACTTCCACTTCACCTCGCCCGTGTCGGGGTTCAGCGCATGGACGATGTTGGTCGGCGAACAGGTGTAGAGCGTGTCGCCGACAAAGAGCGGCGTGCTCTGATCCTGGCCGGAACCTTGCGGTGTGTCGCCGGAACGGAACGTCCAGGCAACCTCGAGCTTGTCGACGTTGCCGGCGTTGATCTGGTCGATCGGCGCATAACGCGTGCCAGCCGGGGTGCGGCCATAAAAGCGCCAGTCGGTGGCGCTTGCGGCGGCTGGGGGAACTGAGGGCGCGATCTCTGCCTTGGCGAAAGCATTGCGCGTCACGTCATGCGGGGTGAAGGCATAGATGCCGGTGGCGGCAAGAGCCGCCACCAAAAGGCCAGCGAGCGCGAACGGCACGCGCTTGCCCGAGCCAAACAGCGGTGCCAGCAGCAGTGCCGGGATTGCAATGACAGCCGGCGCCACAAGGCGCGGCACCAGCGGCCAGAACTCAAGGCCGGATTCCCAGATTGCCCAGGCGATGGTCGCCAGGAACACGATGGCGTAGAGCCAGAGCCCCGACTTGCGGCGCATCGCGTAAAGAATGCCCGAGACGATGATGCCGAGGCCGGCGATTGCGTAGTACCATGAGCCACCCAGGCCAATCAGCTGGACGCCGCCATAAACGAGCGGCGCGCCGATGATGACCATGAGCAGGCCAAATAGAACCAGGAGCCAGCCGCCGCTGCCTCCGCTTGTCCGTTGTGCTGCCATTTTGATTACCTGCGAAGATTGAACACGTCACCGTAGCCCTTGTGGACGACGGCAGTTGCGACCGTCATGCCGGTGCTCTGCGGGCGTCTCCTCGACTTACGTCCGCACAGAACCGGCGCCGCCTTTGGCGGCCTGCGCATCGGCCCGAAAATCGGAATTCGACCTTCGGCGGCACTATGCGCGTTCCAAGAATCCAATCGCATCCTAATAGATAGTATGTTATCTTTTTCGAATGTCCAATAGGGCCGTCGACCAAGCCAATTTCGGAAAGAACCTGCTTTCCGTTGCCCGTTTGTGGCGGCATGCCGCTGACCGCGCGCTCGACGATTGCGGGCTGTCGCACGCCACCGCCATGCCGCTCGTCGCGCTGTCGCGACTGGGCGACAATATCCGCCAGGGTTCGATTGCGGATCATCTCGGTTTCGAGGGGCCGTCACTCGTGCGGATCGTCGACCTGCTCGTTGCCGACGGCCTGATCACCCGAAGCGGCGATCCCGGCGACCGGCGTGCGAAAATACTGTCGCTGACCGATGCCGGCCGTGTCAGGGTCGATGAGATCGAGCGCATTCTCGAGCAATTGCGCACCGAGCTTCTGGCCGGCGAGGACGCCGGTGAATTGAAGATCGCGATTGGCTTGCTCTCGCGGCTTGAAGAGCGCCTGCTGGCGGCCGATCCCGACGCTGGCTGAGCCATTTGTGGTTCTGGCGTTGAGGTCCGGCAAGGTGTCCGATCGCTCCTTCATCCTGGACCGCAACAATAGCGTCGGCCTCGCGGCATGGATCCCCGGAACTCCGCACGTCGCTGCGCTCCTGCTCCGCCCGAGGATGACGAAGGCAAGGGGCAGCCCCGCTAGTCGCGACGGTTGGAGATTGGCGGAAATGGCCAGTGAAGCTCGTCATCCTCGGGTTGGAGCGCGAGCGAAGCGAGTGCGGAGATCCCGGGGATCCATGCCGTGACGTTGCAATGGCCTGAATGCCATCAGGATATTCAGCTGCGCTTGCTTGCTCCTGATCCCGACGGTGGCGTCACCTGGCCACCCACTTATCGCGTTCTGCGCCATGGCGAAGTCTCGCAGCCCTGCTAGTTTGCCCGCCACGCTCAGGAGGACAAATCCATGACCAGCCAGATCGACAAGGCGAAGACCTTCCATGCCCTGCATGTGAAGGGCAATCCGGTGGTGCTCTACAACGTTTGGGATCCCGGTAGCGCTGCGATCATCGCCAAGGCCGGCGCGAAGGCGATTGCCACGGGAAGCGCGCCGGTGGCGACTGCCTTTGGCTTCGCCGACGGCGAGAAGATTCCGCTTGAGCTTGCGCTCGACAACATCCGCCGCATCGTCGCCGCCGTTGGCCTGCCTGTGACCATGGATCTCGAAGGCGGTTATGGCGTTGAGCCCAAAACCGTCGCCAAGACAGTGACGCGCGCCCTGGAGGCCGGAGCCATCGGTTTCAATTTCGAGGACCAGATCGTCGGCGGCAGCGGCCTGCACGACATCGCCTTCCAGGCGGAGCGCATTTCGGCTGTGGCCGAGGCAGTCAAGGCGTCGGGCATTCCTGCTTTCATCAATGCCCGCACCGACATTTTCCTGAAAGCCAAATACGACGAGCACAACGACGCGCATGTCGATGCCGCGATCGAGCGCGCCAAGGCTTACGAAGAGGCTGGCGCGCACGGTTTCTTCGCGCCTGGCCTCGGCGACGAGAAGCTGATCGGCAGGCTGTGCAAGGCCGTGTCCCTGCCGGTCAACATCATCGCCTTGGCGCATGTGCCTGCGAAGGCGAAGCTGGCCGAGCTTGGCGTCGGCCGCATCAGCTATGGCCCGGTGCCTTACCGGCAGATGGCCGAATGGCTGGAGGCCAAGGCAAGGGCGGCGTTCGAATAGTTTTAGGTCAACGGCTTCAGCTCGCTGGCAATCGTTGGCAAGAGTTCCGACACCGTCGGATGGATATGCACGGCGCGCTGCAGCGTTTCGATCGGCGCCTTGGCATACATCAGGTCGAGCACGGCGTGGATCGCCTCGTCGCCGCCGGTGCCGAGCACTGCGGCACCAAGGATTTCCCTGGTGTCGGCGTCGACGAGAATCTTCATGAAGCCCTGGGTTTCGCCTTTTTCGACGGCGCGTCCGACCCGCGTCATCGGGCGCTGGCCCACGAGCACCTTGCGGCCGGATTTGCGCGCCGCAGTCTCCGTCATGCCGGCGCGGCCGAGCGGCGGGTCGATGTAAAGCGCATAGGCCTCGATGCGGTCGGAAACCTTGCGCGGGTCGTTGTCGAGCAGGTTCGCCGCAACGATCTCGAAGTCGTTGTAGGAGGTGTGGGTGAAGGCGCCCTTGCCGTTGCAATCGCCCATCGCCCAGATATGCGGTACGCTGGTTCGGAGCTGATCGTCGACCACGACATAACCGCGCTTGTCCATCTCGACGCCCGCCTTGCCGAGATCGAGGTCGTCGGTGTTGGGCTTGCGGCCGATGGCCAAAAGCACATGCGAGCCAATGACGGCGCGATCACCGCTGATGCAATCCACACCCACCGTCACGCCGTCGGCATGGCGCGCGAAACTGATGCATTCGGCGTTGAGCCTGAGTGCTATGCCTTCGTTCTCAAGGATGCCCTTCACCGCCTCGGACACGTCCTCGTCCTCGCGCGAGACCAGCCGTGGGCCTTTTTCCACCACCGTCACCTTGGAGCCGAAGCGACGGAACATCTGGGCGAATTCGAGCCCGACATAGCTGCCGCCAACGACCACGAGATGCTTCGGCAGGACGTCGACTTCCATCATCGCGCTGTTGGTCAGATAGTCGATGTCGTTTATGCCCGGCATGTCGGGGATGTTGGCGCGGCCGCCGACATTGAGGAAAATGCGGGGCGCCGACAAAAGCTCGTCGCCGACGCGCACCTCGTGCGGTCCCTCGAAGCGGGCATGGCCACGATAGAGCGTGCAGCCCTTCATGCCGGCGATCCAGCTTTCGAGGTTGTTGCGGGAATCGACTGTCACCTTGTCCTTGCGCGCCTTCACCAGCTTCATGTCGACGCTGACCGGCCTGCCAGAAACAACGCCGTAGTCGGCGCCGTTGCGGGCGAGATGGGCGGCATAAGCGCTCGCCACCATTGTCTTTGTCGGCTTGCAGCCGGTGTTGACGCAGGTGCCGCCGACAAGCTTGCGCTCGACCAGCGCCACTGTCTGGCCCGCCGCCGTCAGCCGCCCGGCCAGCGGCGGTCCCGCCTGTCCGGCGCCGATGATGATGGCGTCGAAGCTTTTGGCCGCCGTCATGCCACAGCACTCACGATGAGCAGCGCGGCGACGATGGCAACCGCATCTTCGATGAGCGCAGCCGGCAGGTCCTTGCCAAAGGCAGCCGCAAGCTGGCCCCGCACTTCAGCACCTCCAAGCGTGCCGAGAATGGCACCGATCACGCCGGCGGCCAGCCCGCCGATCATCGCACCGCCGGCAGTGCCCAGCACGGCGCCGCAGAACGCGCCCATGACGATGCGGGCGCCGAATTGCTGCGGCACCTTGCGGCTTGGCGTCGAGGGCAATTGGTCGGTGACGAATTCGACGAGCGCGAGCACGGTGAAGATCGCGACCGTTATCCAGTGCCCCATGAAACCGGCCCATGTGCCGGCGAGCGGCAGCCAGCCGAGATATGCGCCCCAGGCAACCGCCGCAGGCGCGGTCATGGCCCTCAAGCCAGCAACAAGTCCGATGAGCAGCGCGAGTAGATAAATCATCCGTTGTCCCCTGGATGTGACTGGTCCGAAAATGCCCTTGTCGTGCAGTCCGCCAGTCACCGGCTCGCCGCCAGATCGTCAGGCTAGCACAGCCTGTCCGTTTGGCCAGTGACGGGCTTTGCATCTTCATGCTTCTGTGATTTGGCATTGAGCCAACAAAGAGGATCGTGTCATGGCGTTGAGCGAACGCGAAAAGATGGCGGCGGGCGATTGGTACAATTGCGTCGACCCGGAACTCGACGCCATGCGTGCCGCAGCCGCCGATGCCGTCTTCGAGCACTGTTCGCTGCCACCTGCCCAGCGTGGCGACATCGCGCCCAAGCTCAGGGCATTGCTCGGTTCGGCAGGTGAGGGCGCGCGCATCGAAGCGCCGTTCCATTGCGCCTATGGCTTCAACCTCCATCTCGGCGCCGACGTGTTCATGAATGCCGGCTGCACCATTCTCGACACGGCACCGGTGCGCATCGGCAAGGCGACGATGCTCGGCCCCAATATGCAGATCTATTGTCCGGAGCACCACAAGGACCCTGCAAAACGGCGCGCCGGCCTTGAAATCGGCCGGCCGGTCACGATCGGCGAAAATGTCTGGATCGGCGGCGGCGCCATCTTGTTGGGCGGCATCACCATTGGCGACGACGCCATTGTCGGCGCGGGCTCGGTGGTGACGAAGGATGTGCCTGCCGGTGTGACCGTCGTCGGCAACCCGGCACGGCCGATCGCCAGATAGCTGAAACTATTATTCCTGTGATTGACAGGATGGTCCGCCGCCGCCATATCGGAGGCGTTAATGTTCTCAGGGCGGGGTGAAAGTCCCCACCGGCGGTAAGGGTTCTCGGACCCAAGCCCGCGAGCGCCTTCCTGAAGCGGAAGGGTCAGCAGATCCGGTGTGATTCCGGAGCCGACGGTCATAGTCCGGATGGAAGAGAACGAACGGGAAAGCGGTGGCGCGAGCTGCCGGGATTCCGTCTCGTGCGTCCTGATTCTGGTTCGAAACGGAAGGATGGACCCATGAATCAGCAATCCCCGAAAGACTTTTCTACCCGCCGCGTTGCCGTTATCCGTGCGCGCTGGCATGCCGACATCGTCGACGAATGCGTCAATGCCTTCGTTGCCGACATCGAGACGCTGGGTGGCGGCCGCATCGCCGTCGACATCTTCGACGTGCCCGGCGCCTACGAAATCCCATTGTTTGCCAAGACCCTCGCCGAAACCGGCCGTTATGCCGCGATCCTCGGCGCTGCCTTTGTCGTCAATGGCGGCATCTACCGCCATGAGTTCGTGGCGCAGGCGGTGCTCGACGGCATGATGAACGTGCAGCTTTCGTCAGGCGTGCCGGTGCTGTCGGCGGTGCTGACACCGCACAATTATCATGACAGTGCCGAGCATCACCGCTTCTTCTTCGACCACTTCAAGGTCAAGGGCAGGGAAGCGGCCCATGCCTGCGTCGAGTTGCTCAAGGCCCGCGAACTCGTCGCCGCCTAACCCTGCCTCGCAAAGCCTCTCCCTCGACAGGGGGAGAGGCATCGGCACGTCTGGCCCTATGCATCGACACGCCGGGATCGCATGATCGCGGCGTGTCAGACAAGGAGCCTGCAATGTCAGCCATTCCGCTTCCGCTCAAAGGCGCGTGCCGCTGCGGCCAGATTGAGATCGAGGTGTCCAAGCCGCCAATCTGCACCGCCGCCTGCCATTGCCCGGGCTGCCAGAAGATGTCGTCCTCGGCCTATTCGCTGACGGCGATGGTGCCGGCCGACGGGTTCGCGGTCACCAAAGGCGAGACCGTCATCGGCGGCCTGCATGGCCAGGAGCTGCACCATCATTTCTGCGATCATTGCAAGACATGGATGTTCACCCGCATCGAGGGCGTGGACTGGTTCGTCAATGTGCGGCCGACAATGCTGGAGGAAACAGGCTGGTTCCGGCCGTACATGGAAACCTTCATCAGCACGAAACTGTCCTTCGCCGAAACCGGCGCTGTCAGGAGCTTCCCGGAGTTCCCGGCGATGGAGGAGTTTGAGCCGCTGATGCAGGAGTACCAGGCCTGGGCGCGGAGCTAGGGCACGCGCCGCGCCACTGAGGCGAAGGTGCTGAGGCCGAGCCAGGCCTGCATCGCGCGGGCGATCTTGTCGTCGCCATCGAGCTCCAATTGCCCGGAATCGATTTCTTGGCGCAGGCCGCTCAGGCCCATCCACACCGAAGTCATGCTGCGCAAGGAGCCCATGACCCTGAGGTCGACATCGAAGCCCGGATCGGAATTGCACAGGTCAACCGCCCCGTCATCGACCACCAGCCACCAGTTCTGCTGTGCCTGCGGCAATTCGGGGTACAGAAAGTGAATCGTGCAGCGCCTCGGTGGCAGCGGTTGCGGATTGAGGTTCCTGCGCATGTCCCACATCAGGAGCGATGGATCGAGATTCCTGAGGGTTAGCTGGGATTCGACCCAGCGATGGCCCCAGTCGCCAAGGCCAAGGATGATCGGGCGCAAATCCTCGCCCGCCTCGGTGAGGCGGTATTCGACGCTGCCTGAAGCGCCCCGGTCGGTGACCACCACGCCGGCGCGCTCGAGTTCCTTCAGGCGCTTGGACAGCAATGCCGGCGACATCCGCGGCACGCCGCGCCTCAGATCGTTGAAACGGCTCGATCCCATCAGCATTTCGCGCACGACAAGCGTCGTCCAGCGCGTGCAAAGCACCTCGGACGCCATCGAAACAGGGCAAAACTGACTGTATCCGCCGCGATCGCTCATCTGCATCACCAGCAAGGAACGTGCCCTTATAGCGCAAAAGCCGTATTCGCGCACCGGTTCACTTCCTGAACTGGACCGCGACGCTTCCTGGGGCGATCTTCCCACCCGACCTGCCGGTCAACCAGGAGACGACTTGATGACAAGTCTTGAAAACTCTGCGCGGGCAATTGCCGGCGTGACAGGTGTCATGCCGGCCGACGTCATAGGTGCCGCGCATGATTTGGCGCCCGCTCTCGCCGAACGGGCCCAGAAATTCGACGAAAGCGACCGCTTCGTTGCCGAAAACTATGTGCTTCTGAAAGAGGCTGGCCTCGTTGCGGCGGGCGTACCGCTCGAATTCGGCGGTGGCGGCGCCGAAACAGCGGAACTCTGCGAGATGCTGCGCATCATGGCACGGGCCTGCGGCTCGACAGCGCTCGCCTTTGCCATGCACACGCATCAGGTGGCGATCCCCGCCTGGCGCTGGCGGCACCAGAACGTCGCCGCCGTCGAGCCGCTGCTCAAGCGCGTCGCTGCCGAAAACCTGATCCTTTTGTCCAGCGGCGGGTCCGACTGGATCGGTGGTTCGGGCACGGCCGAAAAGGTCGAGGGCGGCTACCGCATCACCGCGCGCAAGGTCTTCACCTCGGGCGCGGTCGCCGGCGACATCCTGATGACGGGAGCCATCCACCAAAGCGAAGACGGTAAGGAGCATGTCATCCATTTCGGTGCGCCGATGCGGGCGCCCGAAGTCAGCGTCATGGACAATTGGCGCACGCTTGGCATGCGCGGCACCGGTTCCAACGACGTCGTCATCGATGGGCTGTTTGTGCCCGACACCGCGGTCAGCTTCTCCCGGCAGCCGCGGTTATGGCACCCGGTCTTCCAGATCATCGCGACGGTTGCCTTCCCGCTGATCTACGCCGTCTATCTGGGCGTCGCCGAAAGCGCGCGCGACATCGCCATCGAGATCGCGAAGAAGAAGCCCGAAAGCGAAAGCGCGCTCAACCTCGCCGGACGGATGGACACGGCCTTGCGCGCCGCCCAGCTGGCCCACCGTTCGATGGTCGAGACGGTCGAGCGCAACACGCCGTCGGCTGAAAGCGTCAACGACGTGATGATGGGGCGCTCGCTGGTGGCGCGTCATGGGCTCGAAGTCGTCGAGCTGGCGATGGAGCTTGCTGGCGGATCGTCCTTCTACCGCGAGAAGGGGCTCGAACGCCGCTTCCGCGACATGCAGGGCGCACGCTTCCACCCGCTCCAGGCCGGCCCGCAGGCGCATTATGCCGGTGCGATGGCGCTGGGATTGCCGGTGAACGCGATCTTCTGAGGCAGCTCACAAGGTACGGCCGCCGCGATGTGCGGCGGCCGAGTTTTTTCCAATCGATACGCCTAGAACAGGCCTTCGATCTGGCCCTGCTCGTTGAGGAAGATCTTTTCCGACGATGGTGCCCTGGGCAGGCCGGGCATGGTCATGATCTCACCGCAGATGGCGACGATGAAGCCGGCACCGGCCGACAGCCTGACCTCACGCACCGACACGACATGGCCGGTGGGGGCGCCGCGCAGGTTCGGATCGGTCGAAAACGAATATTGCGTCTTGGCCATGCACACCGGCAGGTGGCCGTAGCCGGCGGCTTCCCAGGCATGCAACTGGTCGCGCACCGACTTGTCGGCGATGGCCTCCGAGCCGCGGTAGATGCGCTTGACGATGGTGTCGATCTTGTCGAACAGCTTCATCTCGTCGGGGTAAAGCGGCGAGAACTGCGAGGCATCCGATTCAGCAAGCTTGACCACCTTGTGGGCGAGTTCCTCGATGCCGGCCGAACCCTTGGCCCAGTGCATGCACACGATCGCCTCTTCGCCCATCGAAGCGACATAGGCCTTCATCGCTGCGATCTCGGCGTCGGTGTCGGAATAGAAGTGGTTGATCGCCACCACCGCCGGCACGCCGAACTGCTTCACATTCTCGATGTGGCGGCCAAGATTGGCGCAGCCCTTCTTCACCGCCTCGATGTTCTCCTGGCCGAGGTCTTCCTTCTTGACGCCGCCATTCATCTTCATGGCGCGCACGGTGGCGACGATGACCGCTGCGGCGGGCTTGAGGCCAGCCTTGCGGCACTTGATGTCGAAGAACTTTTCGGCACCCAAATCAGCACCGAAGCCGGCTTCAGTGACGACATAGTCGGCGAGTTTCAGCGCGGTCGTGGTGGCGACCACCGAGTTGCAGCCATGGGCAATGTTGGCGAAGGGGCCGCCATGGACAAAGGCCGGGTTGTTTTCCAGCGTCTGCACCAGGTTGGGCTGCATGGCGTCTTTCAACAGCACCGCCATGGCGCCGTCGGCCTTGAGGTCGCGGGCATAAACGGCGCTCTTGTCGCGGCGATAGGCCACGATGATGTCGCCGAGGCGCTTTTCCAGGTCCTTGAGGTCAGTGGCCAGGCACAGGATCGCCATGACTTCGGAGGCAACGGTGATGTCGAAGCCGGCTTCGCGTGGAAAACCGTTGGCGACACCGCCAAGCGAGCAGTTGATCTCGCGCAGCGCCCGGTCGTTCATGTCCATCACCCGGCGCCAGACGACGCGGCGGGTGTCGATGCCAAGCTCGTTGCCCCAGTAGATGTGGTTGTCGATCAGCGCCGACAAAAGGTTGTGCGCGGTGGTGATGGCGTGGAAGTCGCCGGTGAAGTGGAGGTTCATGTCCTCCATCGGCACGACCTGGGCATAACCGCCGCCCGCGGCACCGCCCTTGACGCCGAAATTGGGTCCAAGCGAGGCCTCGCGGATACAGACGATGGCCTTTTTGCCGATGCGGTTGAGGCCGTCGCCCAAGCCGACCGTGGTGGTGGTCTTGCCTTCGCCGGCGGGTGTCGGGTTGATGGCGGTGACCAGGATCAGCTTGCCGTCCTTGTTCTTGCGCGCATTGGCGATGAACTCGGCCGAGACCTTGGCCTTGTCATGGCCGTATGGCAGCAAGTGCTCGGTTGGAATGCCGATCTTGGCGCCGATCTCCTGGATCTGCTTCTTCTTCGCGCCACGCGCTATCTCGATGTCGGTCTTGAATTCGGCCATGACGGCTCCTCCGGAATTATTGCCCGATGGCGCGAGGGCCACCACTGTCGCGGCCATACAAGCGCGACATCGCTGTCGCCCGCCGTCTCAAAACAGCCGCCCAATGCACGGATTGCGACAGGGGGAAGGAGCGAATAGGGAGTAGGGAATAGTGAGTAGCGGCGCCTGATGATGGCGGGATAGACCAATACGATCCTGTGTCAGCTCAGCCCTTACTTTCTACTCACTACTCCTCTACTCACAATTCCCCTCACTCGCTCACCTGCTCAGCACATTGCTGATCTCGACGAGGTTCGAGCGCACGCGCAGGATGTAGAAGCCCATGGTGATCAGGTGCGAGGGCATGAACCAGCCATTTTCAGCACCGTTTGAGATGATGAAGGGCTGGATGTTGAGGGCCGAGCGCGCCTGCTGCTCCATCGTATCCCACAGATTGTCGAGATTGCGCGTCTTCAGCACGTCTTCGAAGTCGGCATGCGCTGCCTTGAGCAGGCCGTAATAGCCGTAGAGCTGGCCATAGGCGAACCAGAAGCGGTCGTCGGCACGCGGGTCGAACCAGCCATTATTGTAGTTTTCGGCGCGGTCTTTGAGGATCGCCGAGGTGGCGCCGATGTCGTTGGAGATACGGTCGATGAACTGGATCAGATTGTCGGCGCGGGCGTCGAACACCGCCTCGCATTTCTCCAACCGGCCGTTGAAATTGTTGAGGCTTTTGATCGCCGAGCGGTAGTAGCTCGGCGTCGGTGTCTTCGGGCCGAACGGGGTCAGGCCGAAATACCAGGTGTATTCGTCGAACTGCATGTTGCCGCGCGCGTCCTGCAGGTCGGAATCGACCTGGCTGGTGCCGCGCACGCGACCGAGATTGTCGGCCAGTTCCGTCGTCGTGCGCCGGATCGCCTGGTTGATGCCGCGCTGGAACGAAGCCTTGTTGTCGAGGAACGGCGTCTTGTCCCAGTTCACGCCGAAGAAGCCGACCTTGTAGAGGATCATCGACGAGATCCAGGCGTTCTGATTGACGTTGAAGTCGATCAGTTCGGCCGAGATGTCGGCAATGGCCGAGCGCCCGCAGGTCTTGGCGGTGTCGGTGGCGCCACCGGCCATCACCTGCTCGCCGGCCGAGACATTGCGCTTTTCGAAACTACGCGCCGCAACATAGTCCGGGTTGAAGTTGGTCCAGACCTGCGTGGTCCAGATGAAATAGCCGTAGAGCGCCACAAGGCCAGCGATCACTGCGCCGAGCACTGATTTCAGGATCCAGCCGCGCTGGATGTACCAGCGCCAGGCCCAGACGAAGGGCAGCAACAAGATGCCGATGACGAAGCCGAGGCCCCGGCCGATCAGCTGGAATATCCGGGTGAACAAATTCACTGTCGGATCAAGCATGGATAAATCCCCTCAGTCGGTCAGGCCGTAGAGCTGTGCGCGGAACGCCGCCTTGTCTTTCAGATATGAGGTTTTCAACGTGTCCACAACATTGGATCGCCAGGTCTCGTTGAGCTCCTGGTAGTCTTTGTAGAAACCTTGCTTGTTGAAGACGTAGCGCGACACAAAATCCGACGGCACGAATTCGGAGATCAGCCGGTTGGTCAGCCAGGCGTCGGGATGGTCTGTCTTGGCGCGCACCACCAGGAAGCGATGCAGCGGGGCGACATCTTCGAGCCGCAACTGCCCGAGCTGGGCGATCTCGCGCTTGGCGCCGTTGAGGAAGGGGAAATTGCCGTCGCGGTTGATCGCATCGGCATGGCCATGAATCCACGTCTGCAGCCAGACCTTGTCGACCTCACCGATGTTGCGGTTGGGTTCGGCCTGCTGGATCAGCGCGCGCACCGCCATCTCGGCGCGATGTTCGAGATAGCCCGAGCTTTCGATCCATGAGGCGCGCGGCAAATCGAGCCGGCCGGTCGAGGCCAGGAACTTGAAGACGCGGTCGGCGTCCTTGATCGAGAGGTAGCTCACCTGCCACGGGCGCGAACGGCGGAAGCCGGGGGCGGCGGGGTCGGAGATGACTGTCGTCACATCGGGATCGACAAAGACATAGACGCCGCCGAAATGGCTGGTCCAGAACGCGTTGTGGCGGAAGATCACCTGGTCGGGCACGAGCGCGTTCTCGCGGATGTCGCCGCAGACTTTCGCCAGCTCGACCATGCGCTGAAGCATGGCGTCATCGCGCCAGGCATCGGGCTCCTGCCTCAGCCTGTCGACCAGCTTGCCGAGTTCGGCTGCCTTGCCGAGCACGTCTTCGGCCGAGAGCACGCGGAATTCGACCTGGTTGATCGACAACAGGTCCTCGATGTCTTCGACCTTGGAGACCGAATCCTCGATCTCGCCGTAGATCACATCCTTGATCGTCAGCGCATCGATGGCGCGCTGGTTCTTGGTCATGAACTCGTAGAGCAACTGCGAGGTGTTGGAGAACGCCGTGTGCACGACAGGCAGGTCGATCTGCGACGGCGTCAGGATGATGAAGCGGCGGTTGACCTCGTTGGGGTCGAGATACTGGTAGTCGCCCAGCTCTTCGGCAATCTCGGGCGAAAAGCCGGTGCGGTCGATCTGGAAGCTCTTGAGCTTCGTCGGCTCCAACCCGAACGCCTTCAGCGCCTTGTTGTAACGGTCGATAAGGTGCGGCTCGTCGACCGGCAAAAGCCTGCCGTAGATCAGTTCGTTGTCGCGGAGGAGGTCCATCTATGCCTTCTCCCCGTTCACGGGGAGAGGGTGCCCGAAGGGCGGATGAGGGGCAGCTAAAACGTTCACGAATTTCCACCTCCGTTGGACGTGGCGGGAAGGAATTTGATCTCGTGCGATGTCACCTTGTGATCCAGCCTTCCGTCAAGCGCGGCAACAATCGTTTCCAAAACAGGGCGTCGATCCCGCAAAACGTCTGCATGCCAGATCCGAAGTACCGACCAGCCATTTCGGTTCATAGTCTCGTCGCGAAAGCGATCGGTGCTACTGCCAGCATGCTGGCTCCCGTCCACTTCGACAACCAGATTGGCTTCGCGGCAGGCGAAATCAGCAAAGAACGGGCCGATCGGCAATTGCCGGACAAACTTATGGCCATTCAGTCGTCGCCCACGCAGTTCGTGCCATAGCATTTCCTCGGCGTCGTTCTCCGTCTTGCGAAGTTGTCTTGCCCTTGTGACCTTGTTTTCATTGCCGCCACGCATAGCGCTGCCCCTCATCCGCCCTTCGGGCACCTTCTCCCCGTAAACGGGGAGAAGGAAGGGTCACGCATTCCACAGCCCCTTCTTCTGCAACTCCGCCATCTCGCGGGCCGCGCGCTCGCGCAGCCTTGCGTCGCGCAGGAGCTTCGACACCGCGGCATCGTCGGACTTGTCGGCGTAGCGGAACTCGGAGTCGGCGTAGCGGTTGATCTCCTGCATCACCATGTCCATCGAGAACGGTCCGCGCAGTTCCTCGATCATCGCTTTCTTCTCATCGTAGCCCTTGTGCATGAAGGCCTCGGGCCTTTCGAACCACTGGTCCGGCAGCTCGATGTCCATAGCGCGCATCTTGATCGCGTCGGTGACGTTCTTGATGGCGCGGCCGGTGAAGCGCGGCTCGGCTTCCTTGATCATGTGCAGATAGGTGCCGACATCGGCCAGCGTCTTGGGCGCGCCATTGTCCTTCATGAAGCGCTCGAAAACCTTCATCAGTCCGTCTTCCTGCGGCTTGGTGTGCTCCTCATAGGCCTCGGTCACGGCGCGCTGGATTTCCTGCGCGGCGTAGAGCTGATGTTCGCCGAGCGGGATCTTGTGGTTCTTGCCGGCAAGCAGGACGAAGATGTCGATATAGTCGTCGCGGGTCTGCGGCCCGTCGACCAGCCAGCGTGCGCCGGCGCGCTGGCGCAGCGCATCGTCGACGTTTTCGGGATAGTTGGAAAACATGCCGAACGAGCAGTTGCCGCGCACCACGGTACCGGCGCCGGCAAACGCATCCATCAGGACGCCGGTGATTTCCTGCTGGCCGGCGGAGGCGCGGTCGTCGGAGCGCTTGGCCGCCACCTGGTCGATGTCGTCAATGGTGCCGAAGCCGATGGCGCGCGGGTTGAGCACGTTGTTGATGAACTGGCGGCAGTTCTGCCCCGATTTGCCCTGGTAGGACGAGATCTGGTCGACGCCGAAATTCTCGTAGGCGAAAGCGTAGCCGGCGACCTGGCAATAGCCGTTGACCAGGCCCGCGATCATCTGGATCAGCGTGGTCTTGCCGGTGCCCGGCGCGCCGTCGCCAATGAAGGTGAACAGGAAGCCGCCGAGCTCGACGAACGGGTTCATCTCGCGGTCGAAATCATAGGCCATCAGCATCTTGGCGAGCCTGACCGACTGGAACTTGGCGATATGGTTGCCAACGACCTCCTCGGGCTTCTTGAAGGTCATCACCAGCGGTTTCGACTTCTTGCCGGGTGCGACGTCGAAGCCGTCGAGAGTGAAGTCGTCGGCGTCGATACGGATATGGGCGTTTTCGAAAGCGCCGAGCCCGTCGAAACGGCCCTTGCGCTGCAAAAGTCCTTCGATCGAGACGCGGACAAAGGCGCGGGCGCGCGTCAAAAGGTCAGCGTCATCCTTGGCGCCGACAAGCGCCCTGTCGAGGCCCGAGACGATCGACTTTACCGCGTCCTGCGGCGTGTCGAACAAGAAGTCCGGTTCGGCGACATCGTTGGGCGCCTCGCCGTCACTGTCGATCAGCTGGGCGAGATAAGAGGCAAGCGAGAATGCCGCGACATAGGCCGAGGCGGAAAGCAGCTTCTTGAAATGCGTGGCCTCGTCGCCCTCCAGCGGTGCGCGCGCGTTCTTGGCCTGCAGCGCTTCGAGGTCGGTCGAGCGCGAAAAGACGTCCGAAACGGCAAGCGCCACCGCGATGCCGCGCCGGGCGCGAAACAGCAGCGTGTGCTGGGGGATCGACATCAGCTGGTCGTCGGGGCGGATCGCGCCGACTGTCTTTTGCAGCTCGACCTCGCGCGTCTTGCGGATCGAGCCCGTCGACACGGTGGAGACAAAGCGGCGGTTGGTGCCGGCCAAGGCCGTGCCCGACTGACTGGAGGAATCCTCAAGCACGACGATACGGGTGATGAAGCTCTGCGCGGTGGCGCGGTGCTTTTCGATGTCGGCTTCCGGGATGGTGGTCAGGCCGGTGTCCATGTCAGCTACCTTGCTTGCTCTGGGGAACGTTGGCGCTGCCCCTCATCCCCTGCCGGACCTTCTCCCCGTAAGAACGGGGAGAAGGAGGCTGGCCGCAACGCCGACGACTCCCTCTCCCTGTTCTTACGGGGAGAGGGTAAGGGTGAGGAGCAGTTCTGCCCTTGGACAAGATCGTCCTAAACATCCGAGATCACCTGTCCCTTGGACAGGATGTGGACCTTGTAGCCCGCGAAAATCTTGTCGGCTTCGCCCGCCGCGTAGAGCGCCTGGTAGGCTTCGTGCGGAATGAGCGCATGCTTCTCGTAGCTCGACACGCCCTGGCGCGCGGCTTCGAGATCGTCGGTGTTGATGAAGAATTCCTCGCTCGCCGGCTCGCTCGACCACAGGCCCTTGCGCCCCGGCTTCTCGGCCTTCGAGTAGACCTCCTGGATGGTCCAGGTGAGCAGCCAGGCGTTGTCCGCCTTGCGCACCTTGGACAACACCTCGCTGACGGTCGAATTGTGCTCGGTGATGCCAGCTGAATAGAACGGGCCGAGCACCATGCGCCGAAGCTGCTTGGGATGCAGTTCGGGAAAATCCTTGTCGAGATTGGTCGCGACCGTCAGCGGGGAGAGGCTGTAGGCCGAGTTCTTCTCGGTAAAATCGTCGAAGCGATGCGCGAGGTCGGGGTTGAGCAAACCATCGACGGGCAGGGGGATGTCGATCTTCTCATTCAGCTTGCCGGTCTTGGTGTCGACAAGCTGGTCGACCATCGCCTCGGAGGAATCCTCCACAGTCGCCATGTAGATCAGCGGCAGGTTGGCGGTGCCGTCGAAGCTGCCCCAGTGGACGAGGTAATAAGGCCGCATCGACTTCGGGTTGACCGATACCTTGGCCGTCTGCGCCAGGATGAAGGGGCTGAAGGTCACGCCATCCTTGACGTCTTCGAGGTAGAGCCGCTCGGCCATCGAGCGCTGCAGCGCCTCTGGAAATTCCTTGTGGCGCAAGATGAAGTCGGCCATCTCCTCGCGCAATTCGCCGGGCGGCGGAATGCTGGCAAGGCGCTGGGCGGCAGTGCGGCGGTCGTTTTCAAGCTCCAGTACGTTCTGGAAGACCGGAAAGCCGCTTTCGGCGCGGGAAATCTTGAACGTCTCCATGAAGCCAAGCCGGTTGCGCCAGCAGGCGAAGGAGCGCTCCAGCCGCGCGATGTATTCAGCCGCGACCTTGGCGACGATGCCATGCCGGTAAAGCGGCGAGCGATCGTCGCGCATGAAGATTTCAAGCCCGCTCAGCGCTGCCGCAATCGCGTCGAAATAGCGGACGGCTGGGTCGTCGGTGGGGGTCATGGGCGAAACCTTGAATGCATGGGCTCGACGTTGCCCCCCTCTGGCCTGCCGGCCATCTCTCCCACAGGTGGGGAGATTAGCTGTCGTGTCCGCTGCCACCCAAATTTCATCGCCGAAAATTGGCGAAGTCCGTGCCACCGCATGATCTCCCCCCTTGTGGGGGAGATGGCCGGCAGGCCAGAGGGGGGCGCGACAGGGCGCAGCATTAACCTGGCTGGCCTAGTTACGACTGCACATAGTCCGAAGCGTTGTGCTTCTTCAGCACGTCGTCGAAGCGGCGGGCGAAGGCGTCGTCGGCGAGCTTCTTGCGGCGCTGGATGTCGGCGGTCGCGACCATGTTCTTCTCGTGCAGTTCGAGCAGGTCGCCAATGTGCTTTTGGGCTGCGGCGCCAATGCCGGCCATGGTCTCTTCGGCGGTGTTGTCGACCTTCGAGCCCAGCGTGTTGATCTTGTGGGCAACGTCCTGCTGGGCTGCCGTCTTCAGCGAATCCTCGAGCGCCTTGTAGAGCACGATGCGCTGTTCTGTATCGATGGTCAGCTTGTTGATCAGCGTGTTCTGCGCCGCGATCTGGTTGTTCAGCGAATCGACGAAGGTCTGGAACATCGAGGTGTAGCGTTCGAGCGTCTGGCTCTCGGCCAGAAGCTCCTGCTCCTTGGCCTGCTTCTCATTATATTCGGTGGCGAGCTTGGAGCGCTCGGATTCGAGATTGGCGCGCTCCTTCTGGCTGGTCGACGCCGCGATCTTGTTTTCGATGTCGAGCAGAAGCGGGTTCAGTTCCTCGATGCGCTTTTGCGTCGCTTCGAGATTGGTCATCGTCGTCTTGCGCCGCTCGATGACCTGGGAAAGGCTGGTCTCCGAGGTCTTGTAGCGTTCGTCGAGCACCTGCTTCTGCGCTTTCAGGATGCCGACGATGGTGTCGGACTTGACCAGTAGCTCCTGCAGATTGCCGGCCAGCGACATGTTGCGCACGCGGTCGGTGCGCATGCGCTGCTTGCTCGCGGCCGAAAAGATGCCGACGAAGGTTTCCCAGCCGGTGAAGCTCTTCATGCTCTCGAATTCGGTGCCGAACACATTGGTTGCGTCCTCAAGCCCGATGATCAGGTCGGCGATGTTGCCTTCCATCACCTTCTGCTGCTTGAGCACGTCCTGGATGCGGGCATTTTCGATGTCGAAGTCGGCCGCGCCGATCTTGGCGTCTGTCGTGGCGATCTTGTCGAGCACGGTTCCCGATTGCTCGATCTTGGAGCGCATGTCCTGCACGACCTGCTGGGTCTTGGCGATTTCGGCATCGAAATTCTGTAGCGTAGCCATACGTTCCTCCGGTGTCGAATGCGCGATAGTGGGGGCGAATATATGTGGCGCATCTTTCGATTGAAAGACGCAACCACCTCGCCGAAATATATAAGGCGAAGCTACTTAGCTCCGCGCGGCAAATCCGATGAAGTCGTCGGGCTGGGCACGGCCCATCTCTTCTTCCCAGTGGCGCCGGCACAACGAGACATAGACGTCCTTGCCGATCGCCACTTGCTCGCCCTGGCGGGCGACCTTGCCGTCTTCGCCGAGCCGAACCACCATCGTTGCCTTGCGCCCGCAGCGGCAGATGCTGCGCACCTCGCGCAGCTCGTCGGCGATGGCCAAAAGCGCGCGCGAGCCGGTGAAGAGATTGCCCTGGAAGTCGGTGCGCAGCCCGTAGCACATGACGGGAATATTCAGCCGGTCGGCAACCCGCGCCAGCTGCCAGACCTGTTCTTCTTCCAGGAACTGCGCTTCGTCGACGAAGACGCAGTGAACGGTCGTATGCTCATGGTGCTCGGCGATGCGGGCGAAGAGATCGTCGCCGTCACGGAAAATCTCGGCCTCGGCTTCCAACCCGATGCGTGAGGAGATGAAGCCGGTGTCGCCCTTGCGATAATGACCAGCGATGAACAGCATCGTCGTCATGCCGCGCTCGCGGTAGTTGTAGGACGCCTGCAAAAGCATCGTCGTCTTGCCGGCGTTCATCGTGGCGTAGTGGAAATAAAGCTTGGCCATGTCGCCCTTCTATTCCGAAGCTGCCGGCGCTGGGGAGGTGCCTGCGTCGCCATCCACCGCAAAAAATAGGTGCGATGTCGCTGATGGATCAGCCTGCGGCGTCTGTCGTTGGGTCATGTCACTTGAATCCAAAGGAAAATGGTGTTTGGCTCGCGACAAAGACGAACAACAACATTAACGCGTTGCCATCAAATACCGAATGGGAGAAATCTATATGTCGCGCATGAAATCACTCGCCGTCGCAATCGGCGTGTCGACGTTTCTTTCGACCGGCGCTGCCTTCGCCGCCGATGCGGAAAGCTGCAAGGTGGTACGGCTTTCCGACGTCGGCTGGACCGACATCCAGGCAACCACAGGCGTCGCTTCGGTGCTGCTCACGGCACTCGGCTACGAGCCGCAGGTCATCCAGCTGTCGGTTCCAGTCACCTATGCCTCGCTGAAGAACAAGGATCTTGACGTCTTCCTCGGCAACTGGATGCCGTCGATGACCAACGACATCAAGGACTACACCGCCGACGGCTCGGTCGAGACCATCGGCGAAAACCTGTCCGGCGCCGGCTACGGCATCGTCGTGCCGACCTATGTCGCGGACGCCGGCGTCAAGACGCTGACCGATCTGGGCAAGTTCAAGGACAAGTTCAACGGCAAGATCTACGGCATCGAAGCCGGCAATGACGGTAACCGCATCATCCTCGACATGATCAAGAACCCGGCCGACAATCTCGAAGGTTTCGAACTTGTCGAGTCGTCCGAGGCCGGCATGCTGACCCAGGCCGAGCAGGCGATGAAGTCCAATGAATGGATAGCCTTCCTCGGCTGGACGCCGCATCCTGTGATGGGCGCGATGAAGATCACCTATCTCGACGGGATGGGCGACTCTGGCTTTGGTGCGGCCACCGTCAGCACCAATGTGCGCAAGGGCTACGTCGCCGAATGTCCGAATGTCGGCAAGTTCCTCGCTAACCTCAAGTTCAACCTGGCGATGGAAGGCACCATGATGGACGGCATCCTCAAGGGCGGCAATGCCAACGACGTTGCCACAACTTGGCTCAAGGCCAATGCGGATGCCGTCACGCCTTGGCTCGCCGGCGTGACCACCTTCGACGGCGGCGATGCTGCGGCTGCGGTGAAGACGGCTCTCGGTAGCTAAAACCAAATGGTCGGCGTCGCGTAGCCCTCATCCGACCCTGAGTCTATCGAAGGGCCGGCACCTTCTCCCCGTTCAGAACGGGGAGAAGGGGGCTGTCGCGACGCTGACGACTCCCTCGCCCCGTTCTTACGGGGAGAGGGTAAGGGTGAGGGGCGGCGCAATCGCCTTTCCAGATAGCGCGAGGGGGCGACATGGATCCGATTTCGAAATTTCTTGCAGCCTACAAGATCCCCATCGGCGCCTGGGGCAAGGCGTTCTTCACCTTCCTCACCGACAATTTCAACACTGTCTTCCGTGGTTTCTCCAACGGCCTCAACTTCCTGCTCAACGGGCTGGTCGACGGGCTCTTGTTCCTGCCGCCGGTCGTGGCGGTCGCGCTGATCGCGGCTCTCGCCTGGTATCTGCAGCGCTCGCGGGCGCTGGCGATTGCCGTGGCGCTCGGCCTTTTGTTCATCATCAATCAGGGCCTGTGGAAACAAACGGTCGAAACGCTGGTGCTGGTTGTCGCCGCCGCCACCGCCTCGATGCTGATCGGCGTGCCGCTTGGCATCTGGGCCGCGCACAAGCCCAAGGTCTACCGCATCATGCTGCCGGTGCTCGACCTGATGCAGACGCTGCCGACCTTCGTCTACCTGATCCCGGTGCTCACCCTGTTCGGCCTCGGCAACGCGCCGGGCCTCATCGTCACCATCATCTTCGTCATCCCCACCGCCGTGCGCCTGACCCATCTCGGCGTCGTCTCGGTGCCGACATCGATCATCGAGGCCGGCCAGGCCTTCGGCGCCACCAAGCGCCAGCTTCTGTGGAAGGTCGAACTGCCGGCGGCTCTGCCCACCATCATGGCGGGGCTTACCCAATGCATCATGCTGTCGCTGTCGATGGTGGTCTTCGCCGCGCTGATCGGTGCTGGCGGCCTCGGCACGGAAATCAACCGGGCGCTCGGCTCGCGCAAGATCGATCTCGGACTTGAAGCGGGCCTCGCCATCGTTGTGCTGGCTATCGTTCTCGACCGGATGACGCGCATTGGCGTGGGAGGCAAGAAATGAACGTCGCCGTCGATTTCAGGAATGTCGATATCGTTTTCGGCACCGACACAAAAGGCTCGCTCAGCCTGATCGACAGCGGCGCCACGCGCGCCGAAATCCTCGAAAAGACCGGCAATGTGCTGGGCTGCGCGGGCGCCAACCTCACCGTCAATGAGGGCGAGATTTCGGTGCTGATGGGCCTGTCGGGCTCGGGCAAGTCGACGCTGTTGCGCGCCGTCAACCGCCTCAATATCGTTTCGCGCGGCCAGGTCATGGTCAAGGACGGCGACAAGATGGTCGACGTGGTTTCCTGCGACGAGGCGACGCTTCGCCGCCTGCGCCAGCATCAGGTCGCCATGGTGTTCCAGCAATTTGGCCTTTTGCCCTGGCGCACAGTCGAGGAAAATGTCGGCCTTGGCCTCGAACTCGCCGGCATGCCGGAAGCCGAGCGCAAGTTAAAGGTCGGCAAGCAACTCGAACTCGTCAATCTGACGCCGTGGGCCAAGAAATATGCCCATGAACTGTCCGGCGGCATGCAGCAGCGCGTCGGCCTGGCGCGCGCCTTCGCCACCGAAGCGCCGATCCTTTTGATGGACGAGCCGTTCTCGGCGCTTGATCCGCTGATCAGGACAAAGCTCCAGGACGAACTGCTGCAACTGCAGAAGACGCTGAAGAAGACCATCATCTTCGTCAGCCACGATCTCGAGGAAGCACTCAAGATCGGCAACACCATCACCATCATGGAGGGTGGCCGCATCGTCCAGTCCGGCCCGCCCGAAGACATCGTGCTGCGCCCGGCCAATGATTACGTCCGCGACTTCATCGCCAATGTGAACCCGCTGTCGGTGCTGACGGCGTGGAATGTCATGCGCGACCGCCGCGATCTGGAGGATGCCGGCGAGGGCTGGCTCTGGCTCGACCGACGCAAGACGACGCGCTTCAAGATCGACGGGCAAGGTCTTGTCGCAGCCGCCGAGCGCAACGGCCAGCCAGCCGTCTGGATTTCCGTCGACGAAGTCGAAAAATCGTCCGACGAGGCCTCGCATGTCTTCTGGGCCAAGCCCGGCACCTCGCTCAAGCTGGTGATGCTTGCCATGCACCGCTCGCAGACATCGCCTGTGGCGCTGTTCGACGACCAGTCGCGCTTCGTCGGCGCCATCGGCATCCGCGACGTGCTGTCGGCGGTGCTGAGGCGGTAGCGATTCTTCCTTCTCCCCTTGTGGGAGAAGGTGTCGCCGCAGGCGACGGATGAGGGGTGTTGGCCGGAGCGCAATCACCTTTCAGCAGGCGTCATGTGTCGCACTCCGTCCAACACCCCTCATCCGCCTTCACTTTGTTCAGGCACCTTCTCCCACAAGGGGAGAAGGGAGGCTGCCTCACTCTCCATCGCCCAGCAAGTCGTTCAGCCTGGCTGCATAAGGCTGCACAACATCGACATATTGCAGGCCTTCGGCGCGCCGCGCCCGGGTCTCGGCGATCTTGGTCTCGACGAAGCTGCGCATTTCGGCTTTTTGCTCGGCATTCAGGTCGCTGATTTCAAGTCGTTCCGTCAGGCCCGAAAATGCCGCTTCGAGCCGGTCGGCGGGAATCGTTGCGAGATAGCCCCGGAAGGTGGCGTCGAGCGCTTCTTTCCAGCTTTCGCGGCTGAAGCCGGCCTTGGCGATGCGGCCTTCAAGCCCGGCATCGTCGTCGAACCACTGGTCGGCTTCTTCTTCGTCATAGGCGAGGCGGCCGAGATCGGGCTCCAGTTCGCCCAACAGCTTTACCACCTTGCCGACCTCATCCATCGTCAATGCCCGGGCAGGCAGGACGAAGGCACCAAGTGCCAGGCTCGCCGCCAGCAGGCCGCCGGCTACGGTGCGTTTGAGAAAAAAGCTCATCCCATGCACTCCGCTTCAAGCGCCTTGTCGGTGTCGGTCTGCGCCTTGGCTTGCATCAGCGAACCACCGACCGAGGCGGCCTGGGCCACCACCGCGCCGCCACTGCCGGCAAAGCCGCCGAAACCGCCAACCATCGACAAGGCGCCGCCAAGCATGGCCGCGTTGGTCTGCGCTTTCGCCGCTTTCTGCATCGCTTCGTTGCAGCGCTGCTCGGCCGTCTGCTTCTTGGCCTTGGTCCCCGGCGCTGCCGCCACCTTCGGAGCGCCGGCAGTCCGGCTTGTGCTGGTGGTCGTTGTGGTCTGGCTGCAGGCGGCAAGCACGCCGCACAGGATCAATGCAATTGCTCTGTTCATGGATCTCTCGATTTCGCTGGAGTTGGCGCGAACTCCGTGGATACGGGCCATGCGCGGACCGTCGACTCTGCCCAGTCGACGGTCCGGCGATGGCCGGCCACATATGCGTTCGAAGAGCGCCCCCGCCCGTCGGATGCATCGGTCCGCCACGGCACCGCTCTACGACGGCCCAAGGGCGGTCGTCTTGGCGTGGGGCGAACAGATGCGGACTGATGCGAACCGATTGGGTCTACTGGCGACGGCGCAGGGCTGCGGCCTTGATCTCGGACGGGGTTGCGGCGAAGCGCTGGCGAAAGACCCGATTGAAATAAGACAGGTCGCTGAAGCCGGCATCGAAGGCGACCGCCGACACGTTAGCCGACGCCGCTTCGAGCGAGCGGCGCGCGAGATCGAGCCGCGCGTCGCGCAGGAACTCGGAGAAGGTCAGGCCTTCCTGCTCGAACAGCCGCTGGATGTAGCGCGGGGTGACCCCCTGGCGCTTGGCGATGGCCGAAACACTTAGTTCCGGGTCGGTCAAATGGCGAAGCACCTCGGTCTTGACCAGTGCCAGCCGCGCAGCACTTATGCTGGCGCGCACGGGCTCCGCGGCTTCGTTGGTCGCGCCCTGAATGACCAGGGCCGCGAGGTCGTAGATGTGCTTGCCGGCCAGACGGCACGCCGCCTCACCGGTTGGGGCGGTCGCCCGCAACAGGTCGGCATAGCCGCTGAGCAAGGGCGCACTCGCTGCAGCCATCGGGATGTGATGAAACGCCTTGGTCCTGACGCGCGGGGCAAGGGCGGCCAGCCGCGCCTCGTTAAGCGAGACGACCTTGAGCAGCGTTGCCGGCAGGGCGAAGGCCATCGGCGTGCCTTCGTTGATGAGGGTGATGTCACCAGCCTTGATGACGAGCGGGTTCTTGCCCTCGATCGCCACCTCGTAGTCGGAGGTGTGGATGGTCATGAGATAGTCCTGCCGGCCATCGGCCATCAGGTCCTTGGGGCGTTCGCCGAGAACGGCCGAATAACACGCCGTGCCGATGGTCGTGCCGGCGTCGAGGAAATAGGCGGCGACGTCGAAGGCGAAGGTTTCGCTGTCGGCTGGCCTGAAGCGCAGGCCGGCGACATGGCGCGCCACGAAATCATGCAGGAAAGCCAGCCGCTCGGCTGCCGGTACGTCGTTCGTCGAGAGACGTTGCATGCAAAATCCATCCCCAAGGCCGCCCCGCCTGCGACCTATGCGTGAATTTCGTGTCCATGCACTGTATGCGGGTGGTTGCCCTTATCAGCGGAAATGGCGTTGCGGTCAACAGGCGCTGGCTGACCGTATTGCGATTTGAAATAGCCCCGCGAGCAGCCCATGCTCGCGGGGCGCGGGGATCACATCAAGAAGCGATCGCGCTCGCAATCTTGTCCTTCAAGGCGAGCCGGCGCTTTCGCAACGTCGCCTCATGCTCCTCACTGACCGGCTCGATGTTGGTTTCGGCCTTGTGGATCTGGTCGTTCACTTCGTCATATTCTTCGAGAACACGAGCGAATTGGGCATCCTGCGCCTTCAGGGCGTGGATCGCTTCGAGCTTGCCGGGGAATTCTTCACCCAGGGTGTGAGGCGTGTTCGACATCGTCTGCTCCTTATGTTGTCTGAGGGCAAACTACCCCGCCCAGGCAGAGACGGGTTTGATCCTGGTCAAACCGCTGTCGAATGCGCGCAGTCACGTCTCCAGGAACACGTCGAAGCCGCCGTAGATCAGGCGCTTGCCGTCGAACGGCCACTGCGCCGGATCGCTCTTCATGCGCGGGTCTTCCATGACCTTCTTCGAGATGGCATCGCGCTCGTCGCGCGAGCGATAGACGACCCAGGAAAAGATCACGATCTCGTCCTCCTTGGCCTGCACCGCGCGCGGGAAGGAGGTGACCTCGCCTTGAGGCACGTCGTCGCCCATGCACTCGACATAGGCCAAGGCGCCATGGTCCTTCCAGACTTCGCCTGCAGTGCGCGCCATCGCCTTGTAGGCCTCGATATTCTTCTTTGGCACGGCGAGCACAAATCCATCGACATAAGACATGGTGGTCTCCTCTCATTGCGACTGTTCCAAGGACGATTGGCCAGGCCGGACTGCGACAGTCCTTCGTAAAAAAGATTGCGTGCGGCCGGGCAGCCGTCCTGCACACAACGGGCGACTGGCGCGATGGTTTCGAACGAACTCGCCGCCGTTGCCTGGCTGCGGTGTCGGCCCCATATTGTAGCGGGTGTTTTGATTGGTGGCCGCGATGCCCGAAACCATCACCGTCCCGCGCACGAAGCTGCGCCCCAAGACCGAGCGGCCGAAGCTGCACAAGGTCATCCTCGTCAACGACGACTACACACCGCGCGACTTCGTCGTCACGGTGCTCAAGGGCGAGTTCCATATGTCCGAGGATCAGGCGCACCGGGTGATGATCACCGCCCACCGGCGTGGGGTCTGCGTGGTCGCGGTGTTTACCAAGGATGTCGCCGAGACCAAGGCGACGCGCGCGAGCGAAGCTGGCCGCGCCAAGGGCTATCCGCTGCAATTCACGACCGAGCCTGAGGAGTGAGGAGCGGTCCGCGTAGCGGACGGAAAGCCACAAAATTGGCTTTTCGAGCGACGAACGCCCGGAGCCATAGCGGAGGGCAGGGCGCCCGCGGGCAGGCGCTGGCGATCCTCTACGGCGACGCCGGCTCCGTGCCCGAAGCCGGGCCGGCATAAAGCTCACGGCCGGCCCTGTCGCAAACGCGGACATGGTCCGGGGTTTGCGGCATGGCAAGCGTATGGAAAAGCGAGCCGGCGACCTCAAGCGCCGCCTTGAGGTCCGGCGCTTCGAGCGAAATCCGGTCGAGGGTGGCGTGTGCGCCGTCTTCTTCGCGCAGGCGATAGAATTCGATGACGAAGTTCACATCCGCCTCCAGCCACCCGTGGGTGAGGTTAGCCTTTCGGCTTGCCCTTGGAAGCGGTCTCGGCCTGCTTGACCTGCGAGCTGAAGGCGGCTGTCGCCTTGACCTCGACCTTTTCCTTCTTGGGTTTTCTGGTTTCGCGGTTGCTGCGTTGTTGGCCCTTGGCCATGGTCGTGTCCTTCCAGTGGTGAAGCGGGCCTGTGGTGAAACGGGCCTGTGGTGAAGCGGGGGCTATTCGGCCGCCGGTTCGGCCTCTTCGAGGTTGTCTTCCGTGGTGACCCGTTCGTGGCTCTCGCGGTCGCTGCGGATCCGGTATTGCGGCGAGCCATCCTTGGCCGGCAGCGTTGCCTTGACGTGGAATGTTTCCACGTCCTTCACCGCCATGCCGATCCGGCTCCTGATCCGCACCATCTGGCCGATCGCGAAGCGATGCGATGGCTTTTCAACACGTGGGGCCGAAGCCGACCCTTTTGTGAACCTGATCATGCGGGTTGTTCCTGGTCCTGCCGCAGCGCGGCTTCGAGTTCGGCATAGTCGATGGCCAACACCTGGCTGGTCAGCAGGTTGGAAGACCGGGCGGGCAGATGGATGTAGGTGGCGACGCGCCGGTAGGCGATCCACGATATGCCGTCGATCATTTCTTCGTCGTGGTCGATGTCGTAGTCGCCCGCCGGCTGGACCTCTTCAAGCCCGCGCAAGACAAACGGCCTGTCGAAATGGACAGTTGAGTGCTTGGTGCGGCCGGTCATGACAGGTTCTCCACGACAGCGCCGCGCGCCGTATCTGACGTGCAAATGACGCTGTAACACCTAGAAACTGCGCATGCCCCCGAGGATCGCTTGCGATTTCCCGGGGGCATGCGCTGATGGACGAAAAGCGGAGCAATGCCCCGCTTTCCTTACTTCAACCGTGCTCGAGACGGACCGGATAGACGCTGCCAGTACATCCGTGGTCAGCGTCCTTTCGATCCAGTCAAATCAGAGCAGCTGAAGGTTGGTGGCCGACTCGCGGCCCTTGTTGTCGCGCTCAAGCTCGAAATTCAGCTTCTGCCCTTCGGCGAGGCCCGAGAAGCCTGCACGCTCAAGCGCGCTGACGTGGACGAATACGTCCTTGCCGCCACCGGCCTGCTCGATGAAGCCAAAGCCCTTCTGGCCGTTGTAGAACTTTACGGTACCAGTGTTCATGTGAGTGTCTTTCGAATGAGAAAAGTCGTCGCGTGGCAAGTAATGCCGCGCATCCAAAGATCGACGATTTGGAATGAGTTTGGCGGGTCGAGAACCTCTGACGCCGCGATAGCCAAGCTTGGCCCAAAAAACGATAGGTTATTTATAGCCTTTAATTGCGGTTTATGTAAGCTGTTTTTTCAAAGGCCTGTTTTATTTGCCATTTTATTTCGGATTGTGGCTTCTATCATGGGGGGCGGAATGCTGATACGCTGCTGGCACTAGCAGAAAATCCGCAGTCGCTTTCCCGCAGGTCCGTATGGCCCTCCGCGGCGGACTGCATTTCCCCATGCGAGGACAAAGCCATGATTTTCACGAGAAGGCCAACGGCTCCCGCTGTCAAAGCACCCGCGCAGATCATCAAGCCGGTCAAGCTGACCGCGCGCAAGGACGAGGCAGCGCGGCGCCGCCTTGCCGACACCGACGGGACGCAGCGACGCGTGCTGCAGCTCATGGAAAACAACCGTCTGCTTTGACGGCCGGCGAGGGGTGTTAGAGCATGATCCCGAACCGAAGGTCGGCGAAGCGAAAAGTGGAAACCGGTTTTCGGAAAAGATCATGCTCCAATAAGAAGATAGAGCCCCATTCCGATTCAATCGGAATGGAACCGGCTCTAGCGCCCCTCGCGATACCACATCGCGCCAAATGCCAGCAGCAACAGGCCAAGCCCGAGGAAGCCCCCGAACAGCGGTACGCGCGACACCGACTTCAGCACGCTGTCATTGGTGGTGCGGAAGCCGATCCAGTCGCGGCCCGAAGCTTCGGCGCTGCCGCGCACCGGCACCACGCTTGGCAGCGAAATACCACCTGCAATTCCTGATATACCCGTGGCTGCAAGCCGGCGGACGTCACCGCCGGTTGCCTCGGCTGCCGGACGCAGCACGTTTTCGGTCGAGACCACATCGGCGAACTCCGGCGCGTTGACCGGTCCGACATGGGCAAGTGCGGTCAGGTCGCCATTGCCGACCTGGTACAGCCCGATCTCGCTGGTCTCGACACTGCCGGTGAAGATGCCCGGCTCGCTCTTGTTGAGCTGCACATCGAGCGTCTTGCCCGACGGCGTGATGATGCGCGCCGGGCCGGCTTCGTCGCGCATGGTCTGGCGGCGGATGTCGAGCATCATGCCGCGCCCTTCCGCCGTCAGGCGCTCTTCTTCGAGTTCGGGCTCCTTCATCAGCCAATGGGCGATGCGGCGATATAGCGAGACATGCGGGCCGCCGCCCTCATAACCGCGCGCCCAGAGCCAGCCCTGGTCGGACAGGAACATGCCGACGCGGCCTTCGCCCTTGCGGTCGAGCAACAGCAGCGGCCTGTCGTCCGCACCCTTCATCACCACTTCGCCTTCCGGCTGCTCGATGCCGATCTGGCGGAACCAGCGGCTCCAGCGCGGCGGCTCGCTTGCCGAGCCTTCGAGGCCGCGTGTCACCGGATGGCGCTGGCCGAGTTCGGTCAGGCGCGGATAAAACGGCTTTTCGATCACGTCGCCATTGGGCATGGCAGGCAAGGCCGAGATCAGCGGCGTGTTGGCGATCGACTGCTCGCCGGCATATTCGGGCCCAGCGGCGATCAAAAGCGCGCCGCCCTTTTCGACATATTCGGCGATGTAGTCGTAATAGAGCAGGGGCAGCACGTCGCGGTGCTGGTAGCGGTCGAAGATGATCAGGTCGAAGTCGTGGATGCGCTCGACAAACAGCTCGCGCGTCGGGAAAGCAATCAGCGACAGTTCGTTGATAGGCGTGCCGTCCTGCTTTTCCGGCGGCCGCAAAATGGTGAAATGCACGAGGTCGACCGAGGCGTCCGACTTCAGCAGATTGCGCCAGGTGCGCTCGCCGGCATGCGGCTCGCCCGAGACCAGCAGAACGCGCAGGTTTTCGCGGATACCGTCGACAAGCGCAATTGCCTTGTTGTTGGTATCGGTCAGTTCGCCCGGCACACGGTCGATCGACAGCTCGACAATGTTGCGGCCGGCGCTGGGAATGGTGATCTGCAGCGGCATTTCCTGGCCGATGAAGGCACGCTGCACCGAAACCTGGTTGCCGTTGATCGAGACGCGCACATCGACCGGCCCCGTCTCGCCGCCGGTGTCGATCACCCGGTAGCTCATGTCGAGCGGCTTGCCGACGATGCCGAAGCGCTGGGCCCGCTCGAAACGGATGCGGCGGTCCCGTTCGTTTGCCTGGCCGGTGATCAGCGCATGCAGCGGCGCATTGATGACGGGGACGGCGGGAACATCGTGCACCTGACCATCGGTGATCATCACCGCGCCGCCGATGCGCGATGGCGGCACGTCGTGAAAGGCGCTTTCAAGCCCGGCAAACAGCCGTGTTTCGGTGCGGTCACCGGTGCGCCCGGCTTCGACAACGCGCACCTCGAACTGACGGAAGCGCGCCAGCCGTTCCTTCAGGCCCTCGATAGCGGCATTGGTCTGGGTGGTGCGGTCGCCGATATCCTGGCTCTGGCTGCGGTCGACGACCAGGGCGACCACGCTTTTCAGCGGCTCGCGCTCCTCGTCGAGGATGACGGGATTGGCAAGTGCGAGGCCAAGCGCTCCAAGCGCCAGCAGCCGCAGCCACCCGCCACGCTGGCGGAACCACAGGCCCGCAAGTGCCAGCAAGGCGAGCGGTGCGAGAAGCGCCGCCAGCAACGGCCACGACAAAAGAGGCTCGAAGGAGACGGACCAGTTCATGAGCTATGCTCCGAACCGTTGCTACAGCCCCTCATCCGCCTGCCGGCACCTTCTCCCCGTGAAGAACGGGGAGAAGGGACAAGCGGCGACGTTGAAGCCTCCCACTCCCCGTTCTTCACGGGGAGTGGGTAAGGGTGAGGGGCGGGCATGGCATAGCCGAATGTGATGTTCATGCTACTGCCCCAGCCGTTCGAGCAGCGCAGGCACGTGCACCTGGTCGGATTTGTAGTTGCCGGTCAGCATGTACATGATGATGTTGACGCCAGCGCGCAACGCCAGCACCCGCTGCATCGGGTCGGAAGGCACCGTCGGCAGCATCGGGTCGCCATTCTCGTCGACCGCCCAGGCCCCGGCAAAATCATTGGCGGTGATCATGATCGGGGTCACGCCGTCGCCGGTGCGTACCGGGCGGTTATCAGTGTTTTCAGCGTCCAGCGACGCCTCGACCCAGAGCGGGCTGCCATTGAAGCGGCCGGGAAACTCGGGGAGGATGAAAAACGCCTTGGTCAGCACGTGGTCGGACGGCACCGGTTCCAGTGGCGGCACGTTGAGATTGGAGAGGATATCGCGCAGACGCTCCGTCGCGGGGCTCGTCGAATCCGCGCCAATGCCATTGGAGAACTGGTCGCGCGTGTCGAACAGCACGGTCCCGCCTTCCTTCATATACTGGTCGATCCGGGCAATCGCGGCCTCGCTCGGCATGGGAGCAGCCGGATCGATGGGCCAGTAGATCAGCGGGTAGAAGGCCAGTTCGTCCTTGGCGATGTCGACGCCGGCGGGCTCGCCGGGCTCGAGTGCTGTCTTTTCGATCAGGAATTGGGTCAGCCCGGCGATGCCGGCTCGGCTGATCGCGTCGACCGAGGCTTCGCCGGTCAGCACATAAGCGATGCGGGTCTTGGAGATGGCGTCGATCGCCTGGATGTCGCCTGGCTTGGAATCCTGCGCGGATGCGAACGGCACGAACATCAAGAGCGAGGATGCCACGATCAATGCGACCATCGCGGCGGTCGCCGCCTGTGCGGCGCGACGTCGGCGGGAAAACATCCCCCCAAGCCACAGCACGATCAGGCCATCGACCAAAAGCAGAGCCGCCGCCAGCACCAGCAAAGGCGCCTTCATGTCCCGCGACTCGTCGAGCGCGTAATTTTCAGACAGCACCGGGACCGATATCTGAGGCCTTTGCAGCGGATCGAGCACGGCGTCGGCCTCCAGCAAATTATGGGCGAATACGCCTTCCTCCGAACCATACATTCCCGGTGGGTTGTCAAGCGTGACGGCCGGCACGTGGCCGCCGCCAACCTGCAATGGCTTGGTGTCGCCGTCAGGAGGCACAAGATAGCCGTCCGCGCCAATCATCCGATATGGCGCGAGCGATGCCACTGGCGAGTCTGAGCGCGTTCCAGCGGCGCCCTGATTTCGCGACAGTTGCACGATCCGGCGTAGCATTTCGACGAAACTGCCCGAAATCGGCAAGTTCGACCAGGTTGCCGCCGGTGCGATGTGGAACAAAACCACCATGCCCTTGCCGCGCCTGTCGGCGGTGACGAGCGGGGTTCCGTCCGCCAGGGCCGCCCAGGTCTTGTCGACAAGATCAGGGGTCGGTTCAGCCAGGACTTGCCTGCTCACGGTCACCTCGGAAGGGGCGGGAAGATCGGCGAACGGTCCCGTCGATGGAAATTGGGCCACCGGTTGCGGTTCGGTCCATGACAGGGAGCCGCCGAGCAGGCGTTCCCCAAGCCTCAAGCTGACCGGCAGCAGATCGGGATCGTTGCCTGCGGTGATCAATCTTGAACTGGCGAAGCGAACAAGCGTGCCGCCATCGTCCATCCACTTGATCAGCGGCGCGCGAACGCTTTCGGGAATCGTTCCGACATCGCCCATGACGATGACCGCCGGCTTTTGCGCCAGAAGGTCCGGTATCGCCTCGATCAGGTCGGGGCTGGCCGGCTCCACCAGATCGGCGAACGGTTCGAGCGCGCGCCGGATGTAATACAGCGGCGACAGCAACAGCCGCGACTGATCGACCGGTGTCTGGGAAAGCAGCCCAACTCTGCGGCGCTTGGCGTTCTCGTCGAGCACGCGGAGCGAGCCAGCGTGGCCCTGACCATCGAGCGCGATCCAGGAGAAGTCGTTGCGCAGCTCGAACGGAACGATGATCTCGCCGGTCGCCCTGACGTCGCCGGGGCGGAACGTGATCGCCGCATCGCCGATCCTGCGCGCCTTGTTGTCAAAAACCCCCGCGGTCAAATAGGCGGGCGCGGGGTTCGGCGCGCGAACAGCGGTGATCGTGAAGCGGTCGACCTCATTGTCGGCGGCCGCGAGCCCGATGGTATCGAGCCGCGTCGGCTGCACCCACACCACGTTGCGTGGGTTTTGTCCGAGCAATGTTGCAAACGACGTCTGATCGTCCTTTGCGGCGAGGCCGTCGGTGAGAATGGCGACCGTCGCGCCGGGCAATTCCTTGAGCGCGTTGGCGACGCGGGCATAGACCGCTGGCCGATCGGTGGGGACAGGTCGCGGCTTGATGGCGTTGAGCCGCTCGCGCGCCTCCCTTGCGCTGTAGGGGCCAATCTGGCTGTTCGGCATTTCGGCGGTAAAGGCCAGCAGGATGGGGGCCTGGTTGGCCTCGGCGTCCTTGATCAGGCGCTCGGCGGTGGCGACCCGCAGGCTCCAGTCGGGCGCACTTGTCCACCCGTTGTCGATCACCAAAGCGAGCGCTGTGTCGCTGGTCAAAATCTTCTCGCGCGGGTTGAAGATCGGCTCGGCCAGCGCAAAAATCACCAATGCCGCCATCAACAGGCGCAGCAGCGTCAGCCACCATGGGCTTTGGCGCGGCGTCTCTTCCTTCCTGAACACCCGCGCCAAAATCTTCAGCGGCGGGAAAATCTCGGCCTGCGGCTTGGGCGGGGTCAGCCTCAGCAGCCACCAGATGACGGGCAGCGCCAAAAGGCCCCACAGCACGGCTGGAAATCCGAACGAAAGCGGCAGCCAGCTCATCGGCGCCCTCCCGGTCCGTGGCCTTCGGCGGTGAGAGCCAGATGCACATGCACCAGTGCTTCGGAGGCGAGGCGGTCGGTGTGGTTGACGGTGTAGCTCCAGCCGAGCCGCTTGCACCAGGCGGCGAGTTCTTCGCGCCGCGCCGAATAAAGGTTGCGATAGTCATCGGCCAGCTGCTCGGCGCGTCCGGCGGTCAGCTTGTCGCCGGTCTCGGGGTCGGTGAATTCGGTGCGGCCGGAATAGGGGAAATTCTCTTCGGCCGGGTCGGCGACCTCGATCAGATGGGCGCGGGCACCATGACGGACCAGCGTGTCGAGCCAGGCCATGGTCTCTTCGACCGGGTCGAGAAAGTCACCGACGATGACGATGTCGGAAAAGCGGCGGACGCTCGAAAGATCGGGCCGGCCCGGCAGCGAAACGGCCTGGGCAAGATGCGAGCCGAGCCGCTCGGCGCCGTTGCGGGCGCTGAACGGGTCGGTCAGGCCGGGCCAGGCGATGCGCTCGCCGCTGCGCGACAAAAGCTCGGCCAGCGCGAAGACCAGCACCAGCGCGCGCGATTCCTTCGACACTGTCGCTGTCTTCGACTTGTAGAGCATCGATGGCGACAGGTCCGCCCACAGCCACACAGTGTGAGCCGCTTCCCATTCGCGGTCGCGGATATAGGTATGGTCGTCGCGGGCCGAGCGGCGCCAGTCGATGCGGGCCATCGACTCGCCTTGGGTATAGGGCCGGAACTGCCAGAAATTCTCGCCGATGCCGCGCTTCTTGCGGCCATGCCAGCCGGCGATCACCGTATTGACGATGCGGCGGGCTTCGACCAGCAGGTCAGGCACCAGCGAAGCGCGCAGCCTGCCGCGGGCAAGCGCATCGCTGGTCGCAACCGGTGCCGAGGCCTCGCCGATGCGCGCCATCAGATTTCCTTGGCTAGTCTGGCCACCACGTCGCGGACCGTCATGCCTTCGGCGCGGGCGGCGAAGCTCAGCGCCATGCGATGCTGCAGCACCGGCTCGGCGAGCGCGCGGATATCGTCGATCGACGGCGCAAGCCGCCCGTCATAGAGCGCGCGGGCTCGGGCGCACAAGGTCAGCGCCTGGCTGGCGCGTGGACCTGGCCCCCACGAGACGTGCTTGTCGGTCTCGGCATTGCCCTGGCCGGGGCGGGCCGAACGCACCAGCTTGAGGATCGCCTCGACAACGCTCTCGGACACAGGCATGCGCCGGATCAGCTGCTGGATATCCTTCAGCCGCTCTGGATCGAGCATGTTCTGTGCCCTGGCGTTCTCGATGCCGGTGGTCTCCAGGAGGATGCGCCGCTCGGCATCGATGTCGGGATAAAGGATGTCGATCTGCATCAGGAAGCGGTCGAGCTGGGCTTCGGGCAGCGGATAGGTGCCTTCCTGCTCCAGCGGGTTCTGTGTCGCCAGCACGTGGAACGGGGCCGGCAGGTCGTAGCGTTCGCCGGCAACGGTGATGTGATACTCCTGCATCGACTGCAGCAGCGCCGACTGCGTGCGCGGGCTGGCGCGGTTGATCTCGTCGGCCATCAACAGCTGAGCGAAGATCGGACCTTGAATGAAGCGGAACGAGCGCTTGCCCTGTTCGTCCTGTTCCATCACTTCCGAGCCGAGGATGTCGGACGGCATCAGGTCGGGCGTGAACTGGATGCGGCGCGAATCGAGCCCCAAAACGATGCCGAGCGTTTCAACGAGCTTGGTCTTGGCGAGGCCGGGCACGCCGACCAGCAGTGCATGGCCGCCGGCGAGAAGTGCCACCAGCGTACGTTCGATCACGCTTTCCTGGCCGAAGATGACGCGGCCGACCCCGGCGCGGACCTTGGCGATGTCGGCGAGCGCGCGTTCGGCCGCGGCGATCATCTCGGCCTCGGTCATTGCGGTTTCCTTGATCATCACGCTCATCTGGGCCGGATCCTTCTTCTGGCGCCTGGGCTTTGAAATCGAAAGCGATTCTCTGGCCACCCATGCATAAACTCAAAATGCTACAGCGTGTCTTCCGCGTCCATCCGGACGCGCAGCCAGCTTAGCCAAATCTGCCCTGGACTTTTGCCTCACGGTCCATTCGGACGTGGTGCCTGCCGCCCAATCCCCTGAGGTCAACCGATCCTGGGCGTCGCGATTTCCCAGCCTGCACCTTGGCCCGGCAGCTTGGCCAAGTCTTCGCGTTGAACTTAAATCACTCGCCTATGCTGACAAGCGCAACAACAGTGACTATTTCGTGACCATGACTGGCAACCTGGACCATCAAAGCGAAGCGACAACGGAGCGTAGGCTCGCCCGCGCCGGCGACACGGCTGGCCTGGAAGCGCTGATTTCACGCGCCGCCCGCGCCGGCAAGGGGCTGCCGCCCATCGAACGCTGGAATCCCGATTTCTGCGGCGATCTCGACATGGAAATCAGGCCCGACGGCACCTGGTTCTATTTGGGCACGCCGATCGGCCGCATGCCGCTGGTGCAGCTGTTCTCGACGGTCCTGCGCAAGGACGAAGATGGCAAGACCTACCTCATCACCCCGGTGGAGAAGGTTGGCATACGCGTCGTCGATGCGCATTTCGTCGCCGTCGAGATGAATGTCGCGGGCGAGGGTGCCGAGCAGGTCCTGACCTTTCGCACCAATGTCGGCGATGTCGTTGAAGCCGGACCCGAGCATCCGCTGCGTTTTGTCGACGAAGACGAGACCGGCGGCCTCAAACCCTATTTGCTGGTGCGCGGGCGGCTCGAAGCATTGGTGGCGCGGCCGGTGATGTACGAGCTTGTCGAATATGGCGAACGCATCGAAATCTCAGGTCAGGCGATGTTTTGCGTCCGCTCGAAGGGCGAGGTCTTTCCTGTTATGCCATGGGACAGGCTGGAGCGGCTGAGCGCGTGATGGTTCATTCCAAGGCAGCGCATTATTCGGCGCAGGATTTCCGCCAGCGCGCGGCACAGGAGCATCTCAACGGTGCTTTTGCCGACTATGGCGACCACGTGCTCAATCCCGACATGCGCAAGATGATCGTCCATGACCGGCTGCGCGATGCCGCCGTGCTCATTCCGGTCGTGGATCATGGCGATGCCTCGACCGTCATCCTCACCAAGCGGGCGGAAAAGCTGAAAAGCCATTCCGGCCAGATCGCCTTTCCAGGTGGCCGTATCGACCCGACCGACGTTTCGCCCGAGGCGGCGGCACTGCGCGAAACGGACGAGGAGATCGGGCTAACCCAAGACTACATCGACGTCATCGGCCGGCTTCCAGATTACGTCACAGGCAGCGGCTATCGCATCGCGCCGGTGCTCGGCGTCGTTCGTCCCGGCTTTCACCTCAACCTCAACGCGGATGAAGTAGATGACATCTTCGAGGTGCCGCTCGGCTTCCTGATGGACCCGGCCAACCACGACCGCGCCAGCCGCACCTGGCAGGATCAGGAGCGCTTCTTCTACGCCATGCCCTATGAAGAGCGTTACATCTGGGGTGTCACCGCCGGCATCATCCGGGCGCTCTATGAAAGGCTCTACACATGAGCGTCTCGATCGCCAAACAGGCCGACTGGCTCAACGATCCGCTGTTGCAGAAGCTGCTCGCGGCTCTCAACGCCGATGGCGAGGAGGCGCGCATCGCCGGCGGTGCCGTGCGCAACGCGTTGATTGGTGCGCCGGTGGCCGATGTCGACATTGCCACCACCAATTTGCCTGACGAGACGGCGCGCCGGGCCGAGGCTGCGGGCTTCAAGGCCGTGCCCACTGGCGCCGAACACGGCACCATTACCGTCATATCAGGCGGCAAGCCGTTCGAGGTCACCACCTTGCGCGCCGATGTCGAGACTGACGGGCGCCGCGCCAAGGTTTTGTTCGGCCGCGACTGGAAGGCGGACGCCGATCGGCGCGACTTCACCATCAATGCGCTTTACGCCAAGGCCGACGGCACCGTCGTCGATCTTGTCGGCGGGCTTGCCGATCTCGACAGCCGCATGCTGCGTTTCATCGGCGATGCCGAAACCCGCATCCGCGAGGACTATCTGCGCATCCTGCGTTTTTTCCGCTTCTTTGCCTGGTACGGCAAAGGCCGCCCCGATGCCGGAGGGATCAAGGCCTGCGCTCGCCTGAAGGACGGGCTTTCGCGTCTCTCCGCCGAACGTGTCTGGTCGGAACTCAAGAAGCTGCTTTCGGCTCCCGATCCCTCGCGTGCGCTTTTGTGGATGCGCCAGGCCGGCGTGCTCACCGCTGCCCTGCCCGAAAGCGAAAAATGGGGCATCGACGCCATCCATGCGCTGGTCCGGGCCGAGGGCGATCTCGGCTGGACCGTTGATCCGTTGCTGCGGCTCGAAGCGATCGTGCCGCCTGATGCGGCGCGCATGAAAACGCTGGGCGAACGGCTCAGGCTGTCCAACGCAGAGGCCGACAGGCTGGTCCAGTGGGCGGCGACTTCGAAGATCGAGCCGACAGTCACCGAAGGCGAACTGGCCAAGCGGCTTTATCGCGGCAGTGTTGAGGGCTTCAAGGATCGTCTGCGTCTCGATCTCGCCTCGGCGCGCGGCAGGGCAGAGCAGGACGACAAGGCGCTGGTTGAAGCCGGAGGCTATTTCCGCCTGCTGACATTCGCCGAAAAATGGCACAAGCCCGCGTTTCCGCTGCGCGGCGGCGATCTCGCGCCGCTCGGCGTCGAGGGAGCCGCACTTGGCACGCTGCTCAAGGGGCTGGAAGTCGAGTGGATCGACAGCGGCTTTTCGCTGGAGCGCGACGCGCTGCTCGAGCGCGCCGCTGATAGGCTCAAAGCCTGATTCAGGCCGCGTTGCGGACCTTTTCGATGCGCGAGCGGATCGCCTCGATCATCGTCTCGCGAATGATGGTTTCGCCATGCGTCTCGCGCAGATGTTCAGCCGCGCGGCGGATGATCTCGGCTTCGTCCTCGTGCCGCGTATGCCACTGGCAGCCGGGGACAAGCGACCCGCATTGAAATTCCTTCATCGGATGTCTCCTTTCCTCCCTCCGTTGAGAGGTGAACTATAACACGCAATATGGCGATTGGTTGCCGCTGCGGGCAGGGCGATGCCCAATTCGGCGTGAAGGGGCATTTTGCCTTGGGAAAATTCTTTTGAGGTCAGCGCCTTAGGAGAAATTTCTGCGAAACCGATTCCATTTGGGCCAGTGCATGACCCCGAAAATCGGAATCGATTTTCGGAAAGGATCATGCACAGATTCAAATTGCTACAGCGTCCTTTGCGCGTCCAATTGGACGCGCGGCGCTGTAGTGCATTTCCAGAACCAGAAAAGGGCGGAACCTCGTGTACCGCCCTTTTTGGAAAATGGACGCGGAAAGCCCGCTATTTCGCGATTTTTACCGATTCTGCGACCTTGTCCTTGCCGGTCATGTTCCACATGACAGAAACCTTTTCACCTGCCTTGAGGCCGGGATCCTTGAACGTCTTGGGCAGCATGAAGGTGGTGCCGTCGGCCATTGTCAGGCTCATCGCCTTCATGTCGAGGGTCTTGACCGTGCCGTCCGTATGCTGGGCGGCGGCGAAGGCTATGGCAGAGGTTGCGAGAACGGCAGCTGCTATTGCAGGAACAAGAAGCTTGCGCATGGCATGTTCTCCGACGAATGCGGGTGCCGCAGGCGCAGAACCCGCTGTGGTGAAAGGCCGTCCGGTCACGTCGGGTCGCGGCGCACCAAGGCAGCCGCCGGCATGTCCCGGCCCCAGCGATAGAGATAGCTGCGCTTCACCGGAGGTATATTAGACGAAAAACATATTGCAGAGCGGCGACTTAGCCACAATCGGCGCCAAGATTTCTCTTTGTGGCGTCGATTGTGGCGAGGTCGAACCTTACGAAAAAGTAACAAACAAGCGGCTTGCGCCTACTCGCCGAATTTCTTCTTCGGCTTGTACACCTTTGCGGCACCCGTGGGCTTGTCGCCGGAACGCTTTTCGAAGGGTTTCTTCTCGTAAGGCTTCTTCTCGAAGGCCTTTTTCTTGAACGGCGGCTTGTCCGAAGGGTCGTACTGGCCCTTGCGGTGCTGCTTCTTGGCCTCGCTGCTGCCAGGCGCGCCCGCAAGCCGCTTGATGTCGACGCCCTTTTCGCCGCTGCCGTTCTGTTCGACGGTGCGGGCGTAATTGTCGGCGCGGTTGGCCACCACTTCAAAATGCGATTCGGTGTCGAAAATGCGGATCGAGCCGATTTCGGTTTTGGTCACATGGCCCGCCTTGCACAAAAGCGGCAGCAGCCAGCGTGGCTCGGCGCGCTGCTTGCGGCCGACCGAGACGGAGAACCACACGCCATCGGTGAAGCGGTTGTCAGGACGTTCGGCCTTGGCCGCGTCGAAGGCCGGGATGGGGCGGTCCGAAAGCTCTTCGGCCGCCGGGCGCGACGCCATCTGCTGGCGCAGCCAGGCAAGTGCGATCGCTTCGGGCGAATGCGCGGCGAGGATTTCGGCGACCTGGACTGCCTCGTCCTCGGCCGGTGCTTCGGCGTTGGACAGTTCGGCCAGCATGCGCTCGCGGTTGCGGGCGTCGATCTCGGCCGAACCGGGTGCCGACTGCGTCGTTGCCTCGAGCTTCGCCAGCTTGAGCAGGCGGGTAGCGCTGCCGCGACGATGGAACGGCACGATCAGCACGCACACGCCCTTGCGACCAGCACGGCCGGTACGGCCCGAGCGGTGCAGCAGCGTGTCCGGGTTTGTCGGCAGGTCGGCATGGATGACGAGGTCGAGATTTGGCAGGTCGATGCCGCGGGCGGCGACGTCGGTCGCAACGCAGACGCGGGCACGGCCGTCACGCATCGATTGCAGCGCGTTGTTGCGCTCGGCCTGGCTCAGTTCGCCCGACAGGGCGACCACGGCAAAGCCGCGATTGGCGAGCCGCGCCGAGAAATGCTTGACCGCCTCGCGCGTCGCACAGAACACCATGGTGCTTTGGGCGTCGAAATAAAGCAGCGTGTTGATGATGGCGTTCTCGCGCTCGGGCGGCGCGACAAGAACCATGCGGTATTCGATGTCGTCGTGCTGGCGGCTTTCGCCGGCTGCGGTGATGCGCAGCGCGTTGCGCTGGAAGCGCTTGGCCATCTGGGCGATCTGCGGCGGCACGGTGGCCGAAAACAACAGCGTGCGGCGTTCCTGCGGCGCTGCGGCCAGGATGAATTCGAGGTCTTCGCGGAAGCCGAGGTCAAGCATCTCGTCGGCCTCGTCGAGGACGACGGCGCGCAGGCCCGAAATATCGAGCGAGCCGCGGGTGATGTGGTCGCGCAGGCGGCCTGGCGTGCCGACGACGATGTCGGCGCCGTCATTGAGCGCGCGGCGTTCCTTGCTCATGTCCATGCCGCCAACGCACGAAGCGATGCGGGCGCCGGTTGCGGCATAAAGCCATTCGAACTCGCGGCGCACCTGGATGGCGAGCTCGCGGGTCGGCGCGATGATCATCGCGCTTGGGGCGCCGGCGCGGTCGAAGCGCTCGCGGCCGTTAAGCAGTGTTGGCGCGATGGCGAGGCCGAAGGCCACCGTCTTGCCCGAGCCGGTCTGCGCCGAGACCAGGAGGTCGACGCCGTCGGCCTCAGGTTCCAGCACCGAGGTCTGCACGGGGGTCAGCGTTTCGTAGCCACGCGCGGCGAGCGCTCCGGCCAACGCCGGAACCATTCTGTCGAAGATCGTCACCGAAATGTCTTTCATTGAGAGCAAGGCCCGTCACATGTGGACGAGGGCCAAGGAAAGCGGGCTCTCTAAAGGCTCCGCGCCCCGGCGTCAATGCGACACCGGGGCAGGAGGTCTGATAAGTGGCCTATTGCCGGGCCGGATCAGGGCCAGCGCACCTCTGGTGGCATGCTCGACAGGATCGAGGCGATGTTGCCGCCGGTCTTCAGCCCGAAGATCGTGCCGCGATCATAGAGCAGGTTGAACTCGACATAACGGCCACGGCGCACGAGCTGTTCGTCGCGGTCGCCGTCGGTCCAGTTGGTGTTGAAGTTCTGCCGCACCAGATGCTGGTAGGTGACGAGGAAGGCGCGGCCGACGTCCTGGACGAATCGGAAGTCGGCGTCCCAGCCGCCCTTTTCCTCCGGCGAGTGCTGCCAGTCGAAGAAGATGCCGCCGGTGCCGCGCTGCTCGTTGCGGTGCGGCAGGAAGAAATACTCGTCGCACCAATCCTTGTATTTCTGGTGGTCGGCGACGTTGGCGTGCTTGGAGCAGGCAAACTGCATCGCCTTGTGGAAGGCGACCGTGTCGGGGTCTTCCTGCGTGCGCCTGCGGTCGAGAACCGGCGTGAGGTCCGCGCCGCCGCCGAACCACCAGCGCGAAGTCGCCACCATGCGCGTGTTCATGTGAACTGCCGGCACGTTGGGGTTCTGCGGATGCGCGATCAGCGAGATGCCGCTGGCCCAGAAGCGCGGGTCTTCTTCGGCTCCCGGCATCTGCTTGCGGAACTCGGGCGAGAACTCGCCATGCACGGTCGAGGTGTGCACGCCGACCTTCTCGAACACCCGGCCATGCATCATCGACATGACGCCGCCGCCCTTGCCTTCGTCGCGCTGCCACGGCGTGCGCTCGAAGCGCCCCGGAGCCCAGGAGGCAAGCGGTCCCTCGACCTGGTCTTCCAGCGCCTCGAAGGCGAGGCAGATGCGATCGCGCAATTCCTCGAACCAGGCGCTGGCGCGCATCTTCCTGTCTTCGATGTCCGCCGGAAGGCCGGCTGGTATTTCGGGACGCTGCAATTTCGGCTCCGCACAAATGACTCGTAATTGTCCGGCGCGATCCCTAATCTCCTTCTCGTAAGGGTCAAGGAGTTCTTTATGGGCACCCCGACCAGACCGCCGCTGGATGGCCTTGCAAAAAGGCTCCAGCGCAGCCGGACCGAACGGGAACGCATGCCGCGCGACGGGTTCTTGCGCGAGACCTTCGTGTTGCCGCGCAACGACGCGCGGCTGAAGGCGCAGGAATGGTTCTCGCGCTGGCCCAAACAGGCCTATTGGACCGAGATCGAGAGCTGGTTCGAGCGCCCCGGCGACGTCATCGAGTTCACCATCCGCCGCCTGCCGACCTCCGACTAGATTGATCCTGTGGCGTATCGCGTGGGGGAGCCATGTTCCTGAAAACGATCGCCGAGGATGAGGCCAAGGGCCGCATCGCCGAAATCTACGTGAAGTCCCGCTCGCAGCTGGGTTTTGTCATGGAAGCAACGAAGTGCTTCACCGCGCGGCCGGACCTTTTGCCTGTCTACACCGACTTCAACGACCAGCTGCGCGCCGGCTTTTCGCTTGGCATGCGCGAATGGCGGCTGATTACGCTCATTGCCGCCAAGCAGATCCCGTCGACCTATTGCTCCTATGTCTATGCCAGGCAGCTCACTGCCGAGCTCGGCTCGAAGGAGGCGGTGCTCGCTATCCAGCAGGATTTCCGCAATGCCGGTCTTTCCGCGCGCGACGTCGAGATGCTGGCCTATGCCGAGCAGATCGCCATCGATGCCTCGCAGGTGACTGAGGCCAATATCGACCGGCTGCGTGCGGTCGGCTTCACTGACCAGCAGATCTGCGACATCGCGTTGTGCGCTGCCTTCCGCTGTTTCGTCAGCCGCTTCTTCGATGCCGTCGGTGCCAGGCCCGAGGCGGCCTTTATCGATGACGACGAGGCGTTTCGGTCGGCAATGACGGTTGGCCGCAGCTACTGACCAGCCCGCTTTGAACGAACCGCCGTCTCCTATTCCGCGGGAACCAGCAGCCGTCTTGGCCCCGGTCCCTGTCGCGCCAGCCTGTCTTCGCGGTTGCGCAGCGGGCATTTGTCGATCGACATGCAGCCGCAGCCGATGCAGTCGGTCAGCCCGTCGCGCAGCTTCTTCAACTGCTCGATGCGGTGGTCGAGGTCGTGGCGCCAACCCGTTGAAAGCAGACTCCAATCCTCGCGCGTCGGCGTGCGCCCGTCGGGCAGGGCGGCGAAGGCGGCGGCAATGTCGGCCAGCGAAATGCCGACATCCTGGGCGATCCTGATCACCGCAACCCGCCGCAGCACGTCGCGCGCATAGCGGCGCTGGTTGCCAGCGGTGCGATGGCTGCGGATCAGCCCGCGCGCCTCGTAGAAATGCAAGGCCGAAACAGCGACGCCCGCGCGCTTGGCCACCTCGCCGACAGTCAATTCACTGGCCATGAAAATTCCCGCTTGACCTCAAGTTTAGTTGAGGTTGTACGAGGGTATCCTCCGCGATGCAAGGAAGGATCAGGTCATGGCGAGAATATCGAGAACGAGGCTCCGCGCAGGTCCCCCTGGCCGCAGGCTGGTCACTCTCGTCATGGAGCTGGCGGATGCCTGGTCAGCCGATCTGGCGAAGTGCCTCGCCGGCAACCATCGCAGCGCTCAGCGCGACGTTGAGGCTTCTGCCCCCGCCGGGCATCGGGATGATCAGCCGCTCGAAGGCGAGATCGTGGACGTGGTCAGGCACCCCCGCCGATTCGCGGCCCAACATGACGATGTCGCCGGCCTTGAAGCGGAAATCCGTATAGGGCAGGGCGGCTTTGGTCGACATCAGCACAAGGCGTCGGCCCTCGCTTTGCCGCCATTGCTCGAAGCGGTCGAAGTCGATGTGCCGGGTCAGCGCGGCCATTTCGAGATAGTCCATGCCGGCGCGTTTGAGGGCGCGATCGGAAATGTCGAAGCCGGCCGGTTCGATCAGGTCGACGCCGATGCCAAGGCAGGCGGCCATGCGCAGCATGGTGCCGGTGTTGCCGGCGATGTCCGGCTGGAACAGCGCGATGCGCAGTCTTTCGTCCATTTCAGTTTCCTAACTTGTGGCTTGCAAGCAACAGCAAGCAACCCGAAAGAAAATTCGACCGGCCCCACGGTAGCGTTCCACCGCGAATGGGCGTATACGGCCAACCTTGTCAACTCGAACCGATGGAGGGGTACATGATGCTGCTTGATATTCACCGCCCCCTCTGTGGGCGACGTACTGCCTGAGGGCGGACCGGTTCGACGACTTTTCCTGACAGTTCCAGGTATTTTCGCATCGCGGTCCGCAGAAGCCCTTATCCGGTTTTCGAAGGACAATTCCGATGTTTGCCAATTCCTCAAACGAGCAGCATGCTCGTAACGAACTCGACTCTGCTTTTTTTGTTCACCGCAACGACATAGCCGACGCAAGGCACCATGCCATGATGCTGGCGCTCGGTGTGCATCAGCCCAAGGCGGACCCTCCGGTGCGCCAGCGTCCGCATCGCGGCATGCTGCCCGATGTCGACATGACCAATGTCGTGGTCGACCCGAACTACCGGCCGCTGTTTGGCCGCATCGTTGCCCTGATCGGCCGGCTTGCCGGCCGCTCAGGTGCAGCCCGGCCTGCTGCCAGGACGATGTCAGGACGAAACCGCTAAGGATTCGCCGAATCCTCAGCGGTCACCTACATTCCGAGGGCCCCCGCCGCATCTTTGCCTCGAGGATGTCAGGCGCTTTAGGCCGTGCCAGCGGCCCTCGACACTGCATTCCACGCGGAAACTGCCGCGTGCCACATACCGAATTGAGAGACTGATATGTTCCGCTGGTTTGAAAACAGACTGAATCCGTTCCCCTCGGAGGAGCCGGTCGAGCCGCCCAGGACGCTCATCGCGTTTTGCCTGCACTACACCAAGGGCGCGTGGCCCTACATCGTTGTCGCGGCCGTGCTGACATCGTTGATCGCGCTGGCCGAAGTCTGGATGTTCGGTTTCCTCGGCAACATCGTCGACTGGCTGTCGGCGCAGAGCCGCGAGACCTTCCTGCAGAATGAAGGCTGGAAGCTCGCCGGCATGGCCTTCATCGTCATGGTCATCCTGCCGGGCATGGTCGTGCTGCAATCTCTGGTCAACCAGCAGACGCTGATGGGCAATTATCCTATGCGCATCCGCTGGCAGGTGCACCGCTATTTGCTCAAGCAATCGATGAGCTTCTACCAGGACGAGTTCGCCGGCCGCATCGCCACCAAGCTGATGCAGACCGCGCTCGCCGTGCGCGAATGCGTGGTCAAGCTCATCGACGTGCTCAACTACGTCATCGTCTATTTCCTTGGCGTGCTGTTCATCGTTGGCTCCGCCGATCTCAGGCTGGCAGCACCGCTGGTCGTCTGGCTCATCATCTATGTGCTGTTGCTGCGCTATTTCGTGCCTCGCCTGGGCAAGGTGGCCGAAGAGCAGGCCGACGCGCGCTCGACAATGACCGGCCGTGTCGTCGACAGCTACACCAACATCCAGACGGTCAAGCTGTTCTCGCATTCGCGCCGGGAGGCGTCGTTCGCGCGTGAAGGCATGACGCTGTTCATGGATACGGTCTACCGGTCGATGCGGCTGGTGACCTCGCTTTATGGCGCACTGTACCTGCTCAACTCGACGCTTTTGCTCTCAGTCGGCGTGCTGTCGATCTCGCTTTGGCTCAATGGTGCGGTTTCCATCGGCGCGGTCGCGGTGGTGCTTGGCCTGGTGCTGCGGCTGTGGGGCATGTCGCAATGGATCATGTGGGAAGTGTCGGGCCTGTTTGAGAGCATCGGCACAGTCCAGGACGGCATCACCTCGATCTCGATGCCGCGCCTCGTCGATGACAAGCCCAACGCCAAGGAGATCGTCGTCGACAAGGGCGAGATCACCTTCGACAACGTGCGCTTCCACTATGGCAAGAAGAAAGGCGTCATCGAAGACCTGACCCTCAAGGTTCGTCCGGGCGAAAAGGTCGGCATCGTTGGCCGCTCCGGTGCGGGCAAGTCGACGCTGGTCAACCTTCTGCTGCGCTTCTACGACATTGAGGGCGGGCGCATCGTCATTGACGGGCAAGACATATCGAGCGTCCAGCAGGACAGCCTGCGCGCTCATATCGGCATGGTGACGCAAGACACCTCGCTGCTGCACCGTTCGGTCGCCGACAACATCCTCTACGGTCGTCCCGACGCCACCGAAGCGATGATGATCGAGGCGGCACGCCGCGCCGAGGCGATCGACTTCGTTGCCGCGCTTTCCGATCCCAAGGGCCGCAAGGGTTTCGAGGCGCATGTCGGCGAGCGTGGCGTCAAGCTCTCCGGCGGCCAGCGCCAGCGCATCGCCATCGCCCGCGTCATGCTGAAGGATGCGCCGATCCTCATCCTCGACGAGGCGACCTCGGCGCTCGATTCGGAAGTCGAAGCCGCGATTCAGGAAAACCTCTACCGGCTGATGGAAGGCAAGACCGTCATCGCCATCGCGCACCGGCTCTCCACCATCGCGGCGATGGATAGGCTTGTGGTGATGGACAAGGGCCGCATCGTCGAACAGGGCACGCATGACGAGCTGGTCGCCAAGGGCGGCATCTACGCCTCGCTCTGGCAGCGCCAGTCAGGCGGGTTCCTGCTCGACGACGCCGCCGGCGAAGCGGCCAACGACATGGAGGCCAAGGGCCAGGCGGCGGAGTAGCCGCCGGGTCGGATGCGGATGCAATCGGATCGAGGTCTCCCCAAGTGGGAGGCCTCTTTCATTTCGGGGGGGCTGGACCGGGCATTTTGGAAGTCTGGATCGGACTTTTGACGAGGCCTGGACCGAGGTACCTTTATTGAAGTCACGGCATGGATTCCCGACACTCTCCGCTCGCTCCACTCGCTCACGAGGTCGGGAATGACGAATTGCAGGTGTTGCCTCGGCCAACCTTCGACGGTGCCTCAGGGTGTTGTTTTCGTCAGTTGCACTATTTCCGTCAGCCGCATCGTTTCCGTCGGACTCAGAGGTGGAGGTTGCCGGAAGCGCCCCCACACGAGCCGTCATTCCCGACCTCGTGAGCGACCGGAGGGAGCGGAGAGTGTCGGGAATCCATGCCGTGACATCAGCGAAGGTAGAGCGGTCCAGAACAAGCGCCATTCCGCGACCCGGCGTCATCAGTACGTCGTGACTTCAAATCAACTGCCAGGAGATATCCCCCCAACCGGGATTATGCTCTTCGATCAGCTTGACCTTCCAAGCCCGAGGCCATTTCTTGATCGCCTTCTCGCGGGCGATCGCATCGACAACCAGGTCGTATTCGTCGAACCAGACAAGCCGTGTCACACCATAGCGGGCCGCAAATTTCGAACCGGTTCCGGTCTGGTGTTGTAGTAGGCGCCCAGGGAGATCGGATGTCACGCCGGTGTACAGCGTGCCGTTCTTCTGCGAGGCGAGGATGTAGACGTACCCCTTCCGTCCCATGACTGGACGTTATCCGGATACGGATGGGCGGCAAGCCAAATCCTACATCGATCTTGATTTGACCGATCTCACGGCATGGATTCCCGACACTCTCCGCTCGTTCCTCGCTCACGAGGTCGAGAATGACGAACCTTGGGGAGCGCTTCCGCCAATCTCCAACCTCTGCGGCTCACGGAAACGATGCACCTGAGACAACGTCGAAGGTTGGGAGAGGCGACGCCCACGATCCGTCATTCCCGACCTCGTGAGCGAGTGAAACGAGCGGAGAGTGTCGGGAATCCATGCCGTGACGCCAACGAAGGCAGCGGCGGTCCAGAACATGTACCAATGGGCCATCTCCTCATCTCAATGTGAACACACCGCCCAACATTCGCCCGGCTTGGCGGCACGCTTCTCCTGCCAGGCAGCTGTTGCCTCCCGTGCCGGTTGGGCCGAAAATAGCGAGTCGTTGCCGCCAGATAGCCCAGGGTGCTCATGAATAGAATCTACAAGTGGTTCGAAAGCTGGGTCTATCCATTTCGGGAGCCGGGCAATCTCCGGCCCCCGGCCACCGTCTGGGGGTTCCTGTGGCACTATGTCGGCCAGGCAAAATTCGCCTTTTTTGCCATGCTGGTCATCGGCGGCATCGCCCCGCTGGTTGAAGCGGGGCTTTTCTATTTTGTCGGGCGCCTCGTCGATATCCTTGACGGCCTGCCCACCGACCGCAGCTGGCAGGCGTTATGGGACGTCGCCGGGCCCGAAGTGCTGTTCATGGCGGTCGTGGTGCTGGTGATCCGTACCATCGTCGTTGGGCTCTCGGCACTTGTCGACGAGCAGACGATCACGCCGGGCTTTTATAACCTGGTGCGCTGGCAGGCCCACCGCCATGTCTCGCGCCAGTCCTACTCCTTCTTCCAGAACGATTTCGCCGGCCGCATCGCCACAAAAGTCTGGCAGGCGGGGCAGGCGACCGGCGACCTGATGGAAAGCTTCATCGAGGTCGTGTGGTTCATGCTGGTCTACACCATCACCACGCTTGCCGTGGTCGCGGGGCTCGACTGGCGGCTCGCCGGCCTCGTCGTCGTCTGGATCGTCGCCTTCGGGCTGCTTGCCAATCACTACCTGCCGTCGATCCGCAAGCATGCCGAGGCGACCGCCGAGGCCGGCTCGATGATCAACGGCCGCATCGTCGATTCCTATTCCAACGTGCAGACGCTGAAGCTGTTCGCCGCCGATGGCGATGACCGCTACATCCGCTCGGGCTTCGACATCTATCTCAATGCGCTGCGCCCGTTCACGCGGCGGCTGACCGGCGTGCGCCTGGCGCTGACGGCGCTGTCAGGCGTCATGATCACGGCGATCGCCTGGTATTCGATCCATCTGTGGATCGAAGGCGCGATCACGGTCGGCGCCGTCGCCTTCACGCTCAGCCTCGTTTTGCGCCTCAACATGCTGCTTGGCCGGCTGATGATGCAGCTCAACGGCATTCTCCGGAATCTCGGCGTGCTTGAAAATTCCAAGGCGCTGATCTCCCAGCCGCTCGGCCTGACCGACAGACCGGGGGCCACCGAACTGGTGGTCAAGGGCGGCGAAATTCATGTCGACAAGGTCGTCTTTCACTATGGCAAGGGCGGCGGCGTGCTCAACAACATCGATCTTGTCGTCAAGCCGGGCGAAAAGGTCGGCATCGTCGGCCCCTCCGGTGCCGGCAAGACCACGCTCGCCAATCTGATCCTGCGTCTCTACGACCTCGAAGGCGGACGCATCCTGATCGACGGCCAGGACGTTGCAAGCGTCACGCAGAATTCGCTGCGTGGCTCGATCGGCGTGGTCAGCCAGGACACCGCCCTGTTTCATCGCTCGCTGCGCGACAATATCCGGCTCGGCAAGCCCGACGCCACCGACGCCGAAGTCATCGCAGCCGCCCGCAAGGCCGAAGCGCATGAGTTCATCGGCACGCTTGCGGACAATCGCGGCCGCACCGGTTACGACGCCTTTGTCGGTGAGCGCGGCGTCAAGCTATCGGGCGGCCAGCGCCAGCGCGTGGCGATTGCGCGTGTCTTCCTCAAGGAAGCGCCGATCCTGATCCTCGACGAGGCGACCTCGGCGCTCGATTCCGACATCGAAGCCGCGATCCAGGAAAACCTGCATGCGCTGATGGCCGACAAGACCGTGCTGGCGATCGCGCACCGTCTGTCCACTATCGCCGCGCTCGACCGCCTGATCGTGCTCGACCAGGGCCGCATCGCCGAGCAGGGCACCCATGACGAGCTTCTGGCGCTTGACGGGCTTTATGCCCGGCTGTGGAAGCGCCAGTCCGGCGGCTTCCTGTTCCATGAAGACAGCGTGCTTGAAGAATCGAGGCCTGCGGAATGAGGGGGATGACTGCGCTTTGGCCAGCATCCGCGGCCGTGCCGTCGCGCTGATGCGACTCGGCTCGGCCTGAGCGCCACGCGGCTCTTTTCAGGCGCAAGAGCCAGCCGGTGCGTGGCACGATCCCCACCTCGGCAAGGAAAGGGCCTTTGGCTGTTCTCATGCCGCCCGCAAAGCCTTGCAAACCTGCGCTTTAGCCAGGGTTTTCCACCGCCTTGCGTCATCCCCGCGACAATCTGCCCATGTGCCTTGTCGCGTCTGGACAAAAAGAGCCTTCACGCATAAACCGAAGTCCAAATGCCGGAGGAATTCGCTAGCCTGGTTGCCATGCGCTGTCGGGCGTGCATCGTTGAGCGGGGACAATTGCTCAGCCTCCGGTTGGAATTGAGGCAAAAGGATCAGGTCCCGTGAGCGCAACCGATACGAGCGAGCCCAATCGCCGCGATTTTCTTTACGTCGCTACCGCCATGGCAGGTGCCGTTGGCGCCGGTGCTGTGGCCTGGCCCTTCATCGATCAGATGCGCCCGGACGCCTCGACGCTTGCGGCTTCCTCGATCGAGGTCGACGTCTCCTCGCTCACGCCCGGCATGTCGCTGACGGTCAAGTGGCGCGGCAAGCCGGTGTTCATCCGCAACCGCACCCCTGAAGAGATCAAGAAGGCGCAAGACGTGCCGCTTGCCGAGCTCAAGGATCCGGTTGCGCGCAACGCCAACATCGCTGCCGACGCCCAGGCGACCGACATCGATCGTACGGCCGGCAAGGACAAGGAAAACTGGCTGGTCATGGTCGGCGTCTGCACCCATCTGGGTTGCGTGCCGCTCGGTCAGCAGGGTGATTTCGGTGGCTGGTTCTGCCCGTGCCACGGCTCCCACTACGACACGGCGGGCCGTATCCGCAAAGGACCGGCGCCTGAAAACCTTCATATTCCGAATTTCCAGTTCATTTCCGACACGAAGCTTCGGATAGGCTGAGCAGGGGACATAATTCCATGAGCGGTGGACACTCGACCTATTCGCCCAAAACCGGCATTGGCCGCTGGATCGATGCGCGTATGCCGCTGCCGCGGCTGGTGCACGATTCATTCGTCTCCTACCCGGTTCCGCGTAATCTGAATTACGCCTACACCTTCGGCGGCATCCTTTCGATCATGCTGGTGGCACAGATCCTCACCGGCGTGGTTCTGGCGATGCACTACGCCAACGACACGACGCTGGCTTTCCAGTCCGTCGAAAAGATCATGCGCGACGTCAACTCCGGTTGGCTGCTCCGCTACATGCACTCCAACGGTGCGTCGTTCTTCTTCATCGCCGTCTACATCCACATCATGCGTGGTCTCTATTACGGCTCCTACAAGGCGCCGCGTGAGCTGCTTTGGATCCTGGGCTGCATCATCTATCTGCTGATGATGGCGACCGGCTTCATGGGCTACGTTCTGCCCTGGGGTCAGATGTCCTTCTGGGGCGCGACCGTCATCACCGGCTTCTTCACCGCCATACCGTTGGTCGGAACCTGGATCCAGGAACTGCTGCTTGGTGGCTTTGCCGTCGACAATCCGACGCTGAACCGCTTCTTTGCGCTGCACTACCTGCTGCCATTCATGATCGCCGGCGTCGTGGTCCTCCACGTCTGGGCGCTGCATGTCACCGGCCAGTCCAACCCGACCGGCATCGAAGTCAAGTCGAAGACCGACACCGTCGCCTTCACGCCCTATGCGACCATCAAGGATGGTTTCGCCATGGTCGTGTTCCTGGCCGTGTTCGCCTACTTCGTCTTCTACATCCCCAACTTCCTCGGCCATCCCGACAACTACATCATGGCCGACTCGCTGAAGACGCCGGCGCACATCGTTCCGGAATGGTACTACCTGCCGTTCTACGCGATCCTGCGCGCAATCACCTTCAACATCGGGCCGATCGACTCCAAGCTCGGTGGCGTGCTTGCCATGTTCGGTTCGATCGCGGTGCTGTTCGTCGTGCCGTGGCTCGACACCTCGAAGGTCCGTTCGGCTGTCTACCGTCCCTGGTACAAGCTGTTCTTCTGGATCTTCGTCATCAACGCGATCTTCCTGGGCTGGCTCGGCTCGCGCCCGGCTGAAGGCTCCTATGTGATCATGTCGCAGATCGCTACGCTCTACTACTTCGCATTCTTCCTGGTCATCATGCCGGTTCTCGGCCTGATCGAGACGCCGCGCCGCTTGCCCAACTCGATCACCGAAGCGGTGCTCGAGAAGAACAAGGGCGGCGCCGCTCATCCGGCTGGTGCAACCGCTGCACCCGAGACCCGCGGCTGAACCGAGAATCTGAGAGGGATTTTGGAATGAAAAAGATTCTCAACGGTCTGGCTGCCATCGGCTTCGTGCTCGCCGGCACCGCCGGCGTGGCGCTGGCTCAGGAAGCGCATAACGCGGCTGAGCCGACGCACTTCCCGATCCACAAGCCCAAGCAGATGGACTGGACCTTCGCCGGCCCATTCGGGACCTACGACAAGGGCCAGCTCCAGCGCGGCCTGAAGATCTACAAGGAAGTGTGCTCGGCCTGTCACTCGATGAACCTGGTGGCGTTCCGTACGCTTTCGGACCTCGGTTACTCCGAAGCGCAGGTCAAGGCCTTCGCCGCCGAGTACGAAGTGCAGGACGGCCCGAACGGCGATGGCGAGATGTTCACCCGCAAGGCTCTGCCTGGCGATCACTTCCCGTCGCCTTTCCCCAATTCGATTGCTGCGGCCGCCGCCAATAACGGTGCTGCTCCGCCCGATTTCTCGCTGATCGCCAAGGCGCGCGGCGTCGAGCGTGGTTTCCCGACCTTCGTGTTCGACATCTTCACCCAGTATGCGTCGAACGGTCCGGACTACATCCACGCGCTTCTGACCGGCTATGACGAGCAGCCGCCGGCCGGCATGGAAGTCGCCGAGGGCACGCACTACAACCCGTTCTTCATCGGCGGCAAGTCGCTGGCCATGGCCAAGCCGCTTTCCGACGGCCAGGTGACCTACGAAGACGGTTCGCCCGAGACGGTCGAGCAGTATTCGAGGGACGTCTCGGCGTTCCTGATGTGGGCTGCCGAGCCGCACCTCGAAGCGCGCAAGCAGACAGGTTTCGCCGTCATGATCTTCCTGGTGCTGTTTGCCGGCCTGGTCTACGCCACCAAGCGCAAGGTCTGGGCCAACGTCCCGCACTGATCGCTGTCAGCCGACTTAAAATCGAAGGGCGCTCACAAGGCGCCCTTTTCTTTTGCCGCCCAACCCGTCAAAACTGCCAGTGCAGAGTCAAAGCCACGGCGTCCGTTGCGCTTCCAGGAATGGTACGCTGCGCTGTAGGCAACGGAGCCCCCGCCGATGAACACCTCGCTTGAACAGACGCTGCTTGGCGCCATCAGGAACATTCCCGACTATCCCAGGCCCGGCGTGATGTTCCGCGACATCACCACGCTGCTCGGCAATGCCCGTGCCTTCCGCCGCACCATCGACGAGCTCGTCCATCCCTATGCCGGTGCCAAGATCGACCAGGTCGCCGGCATCGAGGCGCGCGGCTTCATCCTCGGCGGTGCCATCGCGCACCAGATGTCGGCCGGCTTCGTGCCAATCCGCAAGAAGGGCAAGCTGCCGCACGAGACCGTGCGCATCGCCTACAGCCTGGAATACGGCCTCGACGAGATGGAGATGCACAAGGACGCGATCGCCGTCGGCCAAAAGGTCATCCTCGTCGACGACCTGATCGCCACCGGCGGCACCGCCGAGGCCGCGGTCAAGCTCCTGCGCCAGCTCGGCGCCGACATCGTCGCCGCCTGCTTCATCGTCGATTTACCCGACCTTGGCGGCCGCAAGAAGCTCGAAGCACTCGGCGTCGACGTACGCACGCTGATCGCCTTCGAAGGCCACTGAGGGGCCTGTGAGGCCGTTGGGGCGGGGAGAGATTTTCCACTCTTCTGCGCCCCGGAAATCAGCTTCCGACCCGACTGCGACAGCCCCGCATGCTGAACCGCTACGAATTGCAGAGTCTTGGACTTCTTTTGCACACGCTAATATTCGCCGCCATTCGACATGTGTCGGCGAGTTGTCATCATCGCGTGATTGTGTGAGCTTTCTTGCGAGGGCTGAACCTATACAGGCCTCCCTCACGATGTTGACAGCTACGAGGGAAGAGCAATGAAAAGGGTACTGATCGCGGCAATATCCGGTTTCATCGCCATGTCGGCGCCAGCGCTCGCGCAAACCAATGCCGACATGGACAAGCGGCTCGACGAGACGATGGGCTCGCACAAGGACTATGCCGAGTTCTTTTCGAACCTCCAGAAAGCCGTTGCGTCCGACGATAAGGCTGCCGTCGCTGCGATGGTCAATTATCCGTTCGTCGCCAATGCCAAAACCGGGTCCGTTCAAATCAAGGATGCCAAGCATTTCATTGCCGATTACGACAAGCTCATCTCCGCGAAGGTGAAGGCGGCTGTCGCCAAGCAGACATATGCAACGCTCTTCGCCAACTGGCAGGGCGTGATGATCGGCGATGGCGAAATCTGGTTCCAAGGGATTGGCGACAAGCTGGAAGTGAAAATATTCGCCATCAACAATTGACTGCGGCCAGCAGCCGCAAATGGAGCTGTAATCCAGCAGCTGCTTGCGTCCGCTGGGCCACAGCGCGTCATAGCGAGATCATATTGCCCGATGGCGTAGAGAATTTCTCCACGCCATTTGCATTTTCTTTTTGATCTGCTCCGTCAGCTCATCGCGTAGATCAGGCTCAGGCGGCCGTTGGTGAGCTGCTCGACCTTCCTGAGTTCGAGCCCATGGCGGCGTTCCGTGGTGGCAAAAAGTGCTTTTCCTTCGCCAGCGATCAGCGGATAGACGATGAGCCGGAGTTCATCGACCAGCCTGGCATCGATGAGGCTGGCGGTGGTTCGAGCACCCCCGACGAGATAGATGTCCTTGCCGGGCTGCCGCTTGAGCGCCGCGATGTCATCGAGCGTGCGCACGACGCTCGTGTTCGGCCAAAGTGTCGAAGTCAGGGTGTTCGTCAGCACGTAGTGCGGGGTCTTTCTAACGAACCCGGCCCATTCGAGCTCGGCCGGAGTGGGTGCGGCACCGGTGATCCAGGCAGGACTGTCCGGCTCGTTCTGTATCGCCGTCCAATAGCTCTCGTAGCCAGGGTACATGCCGCCGCCAAGCAGGCAGGCATCGACTTGCGCCATGACGCCATAGTCGTCGGACCACGCCTCGATCCAGTCCGCCATGCCCTCCGGTCCCTCCATCTTGCCGTCGACAGAGATCTTCATTCCAGCAATCAGCTTGCGCATAACAATCTCCATGCCGTTGCGCCAGGCCGGTTATCGGCCCGCGCCAAGGGCGAGAAAGATGGAATTCATTCAACCGTGTGGTTTAATGTAGGCTTGTGCTTCAGATTAGTCAACCAAGTGGTTTAATTGTTTTCTGTCACCCCTTGTCAGCAACCACCGTGGATAGCCGACCCCGTTTCTCCACGCCCTCTCCACCTCCCGTATCATTCTCCTTGCGTTCTTCCACGGGACCCCGGTGCGCACCGGGCATCGGGGGGAAGCGCCGGTGCCGGGCTGGTGGGAGGTCGGTTCTCCTGCTGGGTGATGAGCCCCCAAGCCCGGGCCTTGCGGCGGCTGGCGGCGCGAGAGCGTTGAGGCGACTGAGCGGGGCAAGAACACCGGGCGGGACGCGAGGTTCGCGCCACATATTAAATTATCGGAAGGCACGGCCTCGCGCCCCGCTTCCCGAACTACCTCCTGCAAGGGAGCGTTCTTTGACAATGGCCAGGCGCGAAAGCGAGCGTGGCGATGGAAAGACACGCCAACGGCGAAGGCCGCGATCCTTCGCGCCCCCCTCTGGCCTGCCGGCCATCTCCCCTCAAGGGGGGAGATCACGCCTTCACCGCGACTTTCGCCAGCCTTCAACGCCGCCAAATGGCCGAGGCGCTGAAGCTGCTAATCTCCCCACCTGAGGGGGAGATGGCCGGCAGGCCAGAGGGGGGCAACGTAGAGCGCGATATGGGCGGTTCAGCGGAAATGGGGTGAGGGCGCGGCTCTCAGCCCACCTTCACCAGCACGGCACTGTCGAACTCGATGACCTTGTCGCCGGTGCTGTCAAAACCCTCGGAGTGGATGGTCATGATGCGCCAGCCGGGGCGCGAGGCGAGTGGCCGGTGATTGAGGCCGATGCGGGTGAAGGTCACCGTCTCGCTGGCATAGACCGGCTTCAGCCATTTCAGGTTCTTGAAGCCGGGCGAGGGGCCGAATTCCGGTTTCGGGCCAGGGCCCTCCCAGGGGCGACCGCGATGCGCCAGGTTGAGCTTCATCCAGGCCGCAGTGGTGTGCCAGCCCGAGGCGCAGAGACCGCCGAAGACGCTGGCCTTGGCGGCCTCCTCGTCGGTGTGGAAGGGCTGCGGATCGTATTTGCGGGCAAATTCCTTGATCGCCTCGGCCTCGAAGCGATAGCTGCCCAGCGTGGTGGTGACCCCGATGCCGAGATATTCGTCGAGCGTCATGCCGCTGCCTCGCGGGTGAGGAACATGCAGGTGTTGGCAAGTTCAAAGACAACCTCGCCTTTCTGGTTCACCAGTTCGGCGCGCCAGCTGACGAAACCGAGCGTCGGTTTCGAGCGCGACAGGCGCCTGGACAGGACGGTCAGCGTGCCGCTCAACGTGTCGCCGGCAAGCACCGGCCGCTTCCACTTGGCATAGTCGACGCCGGGCGCGCCTTGCGATGTCGAGTCGAGCAGGAAGGCATCGCACAGCATGCGCATGAACATCGAGCAGGTGTGCCAGCCCGACGCCGATAGCCCGCCCAGGGTGCTCGCCTTGCCGGCCTCCTCGTCGAGATGAAACGGCTGCGCGTCGAACTCCGAGGCGAATTCGACGATCTCTGCGGCGCTGACGATCTTGGTTCCGAGGTCGAGTACAACGCCCTCGCCAAAATCCTCATAGGCCCATTTCTTGGCACTCATAGGGGCGCTCATCGGAAATCCTGTTCAAGATTGTACGATCACCATGAACCGGCTGTGCGGCATTCGCAAGGCACGGTCAAGGACCCGCCATTGGCTCACAGCCAGCCGCGCCGGCGGAAATACCAATAGGGCAGGATCGCCGATACGACCATCATGCCGAGCGCGAAAGGATAGCCAAACAGCCATTTCAGCTCCGGCATCAATTCGAAATTCATGCCGTAGATCGAAGCCACCAGCGTCGGCGGCAGGAACACGACCGCCGCCACCGAGACGATCTTGATGATGCCGTTCTGCTCGATGTTGATCATGCCGAGCGTGGCATCGAGCAGGAAGGTGATTTTCTGCGACAGGAAATTGGCGTGGTCGGTGAGCGACAGCACGTCGCGCGACAAGGTCTTGACGTGTGCCTTGGCATCCTTGCCGTTCTTGCCCAGGCCAACGGCATTGGCAAGGAAGCCCGACAGGCGCTGCAGCGAGGTCAGGCTGTCGCGGATGTCGGAGGTCAAAGTCTCCTTGCGGCCGATATCCTTGAGCAGGCGCTGGAAGTCGCGGTCGCGCTTTGAGGCCTTGGTGGCGGTCGGGTTGAAGATGTCCTTGGAGATCGCCTCGACGCCGCGCGAGGCGCGCTCGAGAACGTCGGCGAGACGGTCGACGATCGCCTCGAGAAGCCCGATGAGGATGCTTTCGCCCGTGGTACAGCCGGTCGAGACCTTTTCGGCGCGCATCGGAAAGGTCGTGAAGGCGCGCGGCTCGTGATAGCGGATGGTGACCAGCAGGTTGCGGCGCAGAACGAAGGTCACAGGCGACATGACAGGATCGTCGCTGTCGGCCTGCGAGGGCAAGATCGCGGTCATGAAGAAGGCGCCGTCCTCGACATAAAGGCGCGACGAGATCTCGATCTCCTCCATCTCCTCGCGTGTCGGAACGCCAACGCCGAGCCATTGCTCGATCATCGCCTCCTCGTCCTTGGTCGGCGCGAACAGGTCGGCCCACACGATCCTGTCCTTGTCGGCCTCGATATTGTCCGCGAGCCGCAGACGTTCATTCTCCACGACGAATGCCTTGATCATCGGCCGGGTCTCCCATGCTGGAGGCGAGACTGCCCAACCGGGCACGCGCTCAGGATAACGTCAAAACAAAGCGCCGGCAGCCCGGCTCACAGGGCTCCGCGATAGGCTCGGGTGCAACAGGCGTCAAGCTGCCAGTCCGTAGGTGCGAGACATGACAGGACCATGACGTCGCAAACAAGGCCGCGGCCGGCTCAGAAGAACTCGTCGAGCAGCTGGTAGTAGGAGAGCTTCGCAGCTTCGGCCTCGGGCATGCCGTAAAGCGCGAGGAAGGGTGCCACCCACTCTTCGCCGAGATTGGTGTGGATGCTCCAGCAGACGATGCCCAAATCCTGATGGCGGTCGGCGACGCCGAGCCGGCTGCAATCGATGAAGCCCGAGAAGCGGTCGCCATCGGCGATGAAGTTCGGCATGGACGCATCGCCATGGGTTACCACCAGCTCTTCGCCAGCAGGCCGGCGCGCCAGAACCTGTTCGAACACCGTTTCGGCCGATTGGCCCAGCCACTCCTCGTCGAAGTCGTCCTCATCGACCTCGCCAGCCTCCATACGGGACTTTGCCAAAACGATCCGCGCCGCAAGCCTGTGGTCGAACGGGCAGGAGAAGACATCCAGCGCATGCAAGCTGCGCAGCGCCTCGGCGATGATGGCGATGGCCTTGTCTGGTGCGGTCTCCTGCGAAACCAGGTCCTGGCCAGCAAGCGCGCTCATCAGCAGCCAGTTGTGGCCGGCGTGGGTTTCGAAGGCGATCACTTCAGGGCAGGGGATGCCCTGGCTGCCCAGCCAGCGCAGCCGAACCACCTCGTCGGGCAGTTCGGCAAAGTCGCTGGTCTCTTCGGTCTTGAGAAACAGCGTCGGCTTGCCGGCGGCCGCAAGCTTGAACACGCCGGCATCCGAATGGCCGATGGTCTGGCGGTCCCAGTCGTAACCCGATAACGCAGCCCGCAGAGATCGCGGCAGATCGATCTCGAAAGAAGCGTGCTGCGTCATCAGGTCCTCAAGACCTCAGGTGTTGAACTTGAACAGCATGACGTCGCCGTCCTGGACGACATATTCCTTGCCTTCGTCGCGCGCCTTGCCGGCCTCCTTGGCCGGAACTTCGCCGCCGAGCGTGACGAAGTCGGTGTAGGCGATGGTCTGGGCGCGGATGAAGCCGCGTTCGAAGTCGGTGTGGATCACACCCGCCGCCTGCGGTGCCTTGGCGCCCTTGTGGACGGTCCAGGCGCGCGTCTCCTTGGGGCCGACGGTGAAGTAGGTGATCAGGTGCAAAAGCTCGTAGCCGGCGCGGATGAGCTTATCCAGGCCCGGCTCTTCCAGGCCGAGATCGGCAAGGAATTCCTGGGCTTCTTCGTCGGGCAGCTGGGCGACTTCGGCTTCGATTGCGGCCGAGATGACGACGACGCCGGCGCCCTGCGCCTCGGCCATCTTCTGCACTGCCTGCGTGTGCTCGTTGCCGGTCGCCGCATCGGCCTCGGCGACGTTGCAGACATAAAGCACAGGATGCGAGGTCAAAAGGTTCAGGCCCTGCAGGATCTCGAGGTCCTCGGCTGATATGCCGTTGAGCAGCAGGCGCGCCGGCTTGCCGTCCTGCAGCAGCGCAAGCGACTGCTCCATCATCGGCAGGACGGTGGTCGCCTCCTTGTCCTTGCTGGCCGCGCGCTTGCGGAACTGCACGATGCGGCGCTCGAGGCTTTCGAGGTCGGCGAGCATCAGCTCGGTCTCGACCGTCTCGGCGTCGGCGACCGGATCGATGCGGCCTTCGACATGGGTGATGTCGTCATCTTCGAAGCATCGCAGCACGTGCACGATGGCGTCGACCTCGCGGATGTTGGCGAGGAACTGGTTGCCCAGACCTTCGCCCTTCGAGGCGCCGCGCACCAGGCCGGCGATGTCGACGAAGGAGATGCGGGTCGGGATGATCTCCTTCGACTTGGCCGTCGCCGCCAGAAGTTTCAGGCGCGGGTCCGGAACTGCGACCTCACCGGTGTTCGGCTCGATGGTGCAGAAAGGATAGTTTGCCGCCTGCGCGGCTGCCGTGCGCGTCAGCGCGTTGAAAAGCGTCGATTTGCCTACGTTGGGCAGGCCAACGATGCCGCATTTGAAACCCATGGTGATTGGTCCTATCGGGAAATCTGAATTTGATCAGGGCTATGGGCGAAAGGATTAACGATCGTCAAGCCTTCGATGTCCTGCCCGTCCTGCAAATCCTCGGAAAGGAAGTATTTGCAGCCGAGTTCAAGGGCGCAAGCGAGCAGCAGGCAGTCCCACCAGGAGTAGAGTGTTTCTGCGCGGATCTTTCGAGCAGCGTGGACAGACGACATGGTAATTGGACTGCTCCCCAGAAATGAAAGCTCGTCAACTGCCGAAAACACCTCATCCTGTGTCAGGTCCCGCCGCTTTCGCAACATGACTTGGGTCACTTCGTTCAGGACCTGCAGGTTCGCGCAGGCGACACCGCGCCAAACCGTTTCACGGAGCCAGGCATTCGCTACATCGGCCTTGGCGGAGAGCGCGACATCACGCGCGTACAGCAAAACATTACTGTCGATGAATACCCTATCGCCTGGCATTGCGCTCTTCAGCGGTCGGCATGCGCCCATTTTCAGAGATTTGCAGCTTGGGTCCGTTCAGGAAACGTTCCAAGGCCTTCATTCGCCGCTCGCGCTCTTGATCGCGGCTTGCTTGCGTTGTGTCGCGCACGCTCTGTTGAACCAGGCTTGAAACATATCGCGAAATGCTCAGGCCTGCCTTCGCTGCCTCGATACGTGCCTTGCGTAGCAACTCTTCTTCCATCGAAATGGTCACGTTCTTCATGGCAAACCTCACGAAAACACGAACCTCGTGTTTTCGTATATAGCCCTTGAAGCTCAACCCTTCAAGAATCCGGCCGTCGCACGCGGTATTGCGCGTGTACCGCGCCATTGGCCAAGGGCTTGGCAAAGGCCAGATCGAGCCAGCGATCGGCCTGTTTGCCGCCGAATGCGGGGATGCCGGAGCCCAGGATCACCGGGATTGTTCCGATCTCGATGGTGTCGAGCAGGCCGGCGTCCATGAACTGACGGGCGAGGTCGCCGCCGCCGAACAGCCAGATGCGGCCATTGGCACCACGTGCCCGCAAGTTGGCGAGCATCTCGGCAGGCGTGCCGGCCATCGCCTCGGTGTTTTCGGGTAGATTGTCGAGCGGGCGCGACGTGGCGACGAGGCAGCGGTGCCTGGCGTAGGCCCATTCCGGTTCACGGCGAACAACATCATAAGTCGCGCGCCCCATGACGATACCGCTCAGCGAATCCATGAACGCGGAAAAATCGTAGTCGTCGTTAGCTGGAAAGTTGTCGAGCCAGTCGAAACTGCCGTCTTCGCGGGCAATGAAGCCGTCCAGCGACATCGCGAACATGTAGATGACGTCATCAACGCCTAAAGAAGCCATCGGAATCACTCCTTGTTGCCAAAGAGCCTTTTTAACATGGCTGTTGTCGCGCTTATGTCAGGAGGGTTTGCTGGCTGGCGCAAGGCGCGCATCTATCTGGGCCGCCTGCCGATGACAAAGCCGTTGCCAGCTCAATCCTTGTTGCCGAACAGTTTTTTCAGCATTGCGGCCATCGGCCCGGTTTCGGGAAGCTTGACCGGAGCCTGCGGCGCGCGGGCCTGCCTGATGTGGCTTTGAGCCTTCGGCGCTTGCGCCTTTGGTGCCTTGGGCGGCGGACGGTCATCGTCGGAAGTCGGCGCGAGCTTGTCGCGCAAGCCGACGATCACCTTGTTCATGAAGCCGTTGTCGTCGCCCTTGACCAGCAGATCAGCACTGTCGGCGAGCAGGTCGAGAAGAACGTCCAGCCATTCCTTGTCGGCCTTGGCGAAGTCGCCCAGCACGTGCCCGTGGACCATTTCCTTGACGCCGGGATGGCCGATGCCGATGCGCACGCGGCGATAGTTCCTGGCGATGTGCTGGTCGATCGAGCGGATGCCGTTATGGCCACCCGCGCCGCCGCCGATCTTGACCCGCACCTTGCCGGCGATCAGGTCGAGCTCGTCGTAAAAGACGGTCAGCGTCGAAGGTTCGAGCTTGTAGAAGCGCAAGGCTTCGCCGACCGACTGGCCGGACAGGTTCATGAAGGTATGCGGCTTGAGAAGGATGATCTTTTCGCCGCCGATATTGCCTTCGGCGAGCAGGCCCTTGAACTTTTTCGTCCAGGGCGAAAACGAATGGCGGCGGGCAATCGCGTCCGCCGCCATGTAGCCGACATTGTGCCGGTTGTTTGCGTATTGCGCACCCGGATTGCCGAGACCTGCAAAGAGCAGCATGTTCGGATCCTCCGGATATGCAGCCGATTATGCCTCGGGGGCAGCCTCGGTTGAAGCTTCTTCCGACTTCGAAGCCGAAGTGCCGGCGATCGTTGCGATGGTGAAATCGCGGTCGGAGATGACCGGCTTCACGCCCTTGGGCAGCTTGACGGCCGAGATGTGGATCGAATCGCCGATGTCAGTGCCGTCGAGATCAACGGTGATGAAATCCGGGATCGCATTGGCCGGGCAGTGGAACTCGACCTCGTGACGAACGATGTTGAGCGTGCCGCCGCGCTTGATACCGGGCGACTTTTCTTCGTTGATGAAGTGCACCGGAACCTGGACGTTGACTTCGGTGTTTGCGCCGACGCGCAGGAAGTCGACATGCATCGGGAAGTCACGGACCGGGTCAAGCTGGAAGTCCTTGGGCAGAACCTGGATCTTCTTGCCATCGACATCGATCGTGGCCACGGTGGTCAGGAAGCTGCCGCCATGGATCTTGTAGAAGATGTCCTTGTAGGACAGGGCGATCGCCAGGGGAGGCTGCTTGTCGCCGTAAATAACTGCAGGCACTTTACCGTTGCGGCGAACTTCACGGGCGGACCCCTTACCGACCTGTTCGCGTGCTTCGGCCTTGAGCTCGTATGTTTCGCTCATGGCATTTCCTTTCGGTTGTATGGAGCGCCTACGGCCGACTCGACGCCGCATCCGTAAACGTCGAAAGCCGCCGGGTGGGGCGGCCTTCCGCCGCGTTGCCTCCAAGGGTGTCTACGCGGGTGGCGGCTCTATATCGGAAGGTGGCTAAAAGTGCAACCGTCGGGGTTCTTTGGGCTGGCTCTTTCATGGTGCTGCCGTGGCCACTCGCGAAAACGCTGGCGTGCCTGTATCACGCCCGTTCGAAACGTTCACGGCGGCAATTTCATCGATGCAAGCATATCTCCAGCTCGACCTACCCACGGGCACCATCCTGGTCCTGGTCGTTGCCGCCTTCGTCGCCGGCTGCGCCCGCGGCTTCTCGGGGTTCGGTGGCGCGCTGATCTTCGTGCCGGTGGCAAGTTCGCTGGTCGGTGCCAAGCTTGCGGTGCCGCTGCTGCTGATCGTCGACCTGGTGCTGACCCCGGGGCTGATCCCGAATGCGTGGCGCAACGCCGACCGCGCCAATGTCGGCGTCATGGCGCTCGGGGCGGTGATCGGCGTGCCGGCCGGCACTTATCTGCTGACCCATGTCGACGGCGTGGTGATCCGCTGGGCCATCGTTGCCATCGTGGCTGCGCTGCTCGCCCTGCTGATGTCGGGTTGGCGCTACCACGGCCGCCCTCATGCCAGCCTGACTGCTGCCGTCGGCGCGACCTCGGGGCTGTTTTCGGGTGCTGCCCAGGTCGGTGGGCCACCTGTCGTCGCCTACTGGCTTGGTGGTGCGTTCCTGCCGCAGACGGTGCGTGCCAATATCGTGCTCTACTTCGCCATATCGAGCGTGCTGTCGATCGCAAGCTATCTGGTCGCCGGGCTGCTGACCTGGGAGACGGTGGGACTGTCGCTGACGATCGGGCCGACCTTCGCTGCGGGGCTGTTCATCGGTTCGCGGCTGTTCAGCCGCGCCAACGAGACCACGTTCCGCCGCATCTGCTACGGCCTGATCGCAACGGCGGCGATCATCGGCCTGCCCGTCCTGGACGGCGTTCTACGATGATCGGGGAAGGCGCTCAGCCCGACCTTCGTCGTTGAAGTTCGGGCCGCTTTCAACTAGAATTCACAAACCGGGGGCATGGTGGACTCCCCGTGAGGCGTGAGCCCAAGTTCCGCCTTCGCTAGCTATGCGGAGGAAAAACCATGCCTCGTATGATTTCGCCCCAACAATTGATCCCACTGATCGGCACCGATCGCTGCCCGTTGATCATCGACGTGCGCCGTGCCGACGTTTTTGCCGCGTCGCCGACCCGTATTGCAGGTGCGTTGTGGCGCGACCACATGAAGTCAGACGAATGGCTGCCGCAGCTGCCGTCTGGGCGCGAACTGGTCGTCTATTGCGCCCACGGCCACAATGTCAGCGAGATCGCCGTCATGCGTCTGACGGCCGCTGGCGCCGATGTATCGATGCTCGAAGGCGGCCTCGATGCCTGGATTGCAGCCGGCGGACTGCTGGTGACGCGAGAGGCGCCCGGTATCGAGTCTGGATTGCCTGCGCCAAGCGTCTGGGTGACGCGGTCGCGGCCAAAGATCGACCGCATCGCCTGTCCATGGCTGATCCGGCGCTTCATCGATCCGCTTGCGATCTTCCATTTCGTAACGGCTGAATGGGTCAAGGATGTCGCCGACGAGACCGGCGCCATCCCCTACGACATCAAGGATGTGCATTATTCGCATCGCGGCGAGCAATGCACCTTCGACACGCTGATAGCGGAGTTCGGCCTGACCGACCCGGCACTGCTTCATCTTGCGCGGATCGTGCGCGGCGCGGACACCGCGCGAATGGATCTGGAGCCGGAGGCGGCAGGGTTGCTTGCCATATCGTTGGGCTTGTCAGCCATCGAGGACGACGACCTCACGCAACTGGAAAAGGGCATGCCGATCTACGATGCGCTCTATGGCTGGTGCCGCTATGCGACGGCTGAAACCCACAATTGGCCGGCAAAGGCGATCTGAAATGGACATGACTTCAAGCGGGGCGGCTCGCCCGTCCTTTGCCGAGGCCGTGCGCGTCTTCGCCAAGATCGGTCTGTTGTCTTTCGGCGGGCCGGCCGGGCAGATCGCGTTGATGCACCGCATCCTCGTCGACGAGAAGCGCTGGCTCGACGAGCCGCGCTTCCTGCACGCGCTCAACTACTGCATGCTGTTGCCGGGTCCGGAGGCGATGCAGCTTGCGACCTATTCAGGCTGGCTGCTGCACGGCGTCAGGGGAGGGCTGGTCGCCGGGCTGCTGTTCGTGTTGCCCGGCGCTTTCGTCATCACCGCACTGTCTGCGATCTATCTGACGGTCGGCCATGTCACCTTGGTGCAGGGGTTGCTGTTCGGGCTCAAGGCTGCGGTGCTGGCCGTGGTGCTCGAAGCGCTGATCAAGGTGTCGAAGCGGGCGTTGAAGAACGGCTTGATGGTGGCGCTGGCGATCGCCGCCTTCATCGCCATCGCCTTTCTCAAGCTGCCGTTCCCGCTGATCATCGCGGCTGCGGCGGTCATCGGCGCGGTTCTTCACCTGGTTGGCGGCAATTCCAGCAAGGCGACGGCCGACACCGAGCCGGAAATTGCCTATGCCATGCCGGAATGGACGCAACCGAGCGCGCGGCGGTTCTTCTCCACGCTCGCTGTCTGGCTGGCGATCTGGTTCGTACCGCTGGTCGTCTTGTGGCAGTTGCTTGGGCCTGGCCACGTCTTCACATCGGAGGCGACCTTCTTTTCCAAGATGGCGGCGGTGACCTTCGGTGGCGCCTATGCCGTGCTCGCTTATGTCGCCCAGCAGGCAGTCGAGGTGCATGGCTGGCTGAAGCCTGACGAAATGCTGACTGGCCTCGGGCTCGCCGAAACGACACCGGGGCCGCTGATCCTGGTGCTGGTGTTTGTCGGGTTTCTCGGCGGCGCCCGGCTTTCGAGCTTTGCCCCGCTTGCGGGCGGTGTCGCGGGGGCCGTGGTGACGCTGTGGTTCACCTTCGTGCCGTGTTTCTTGTGGATCTTCGTCGGCGCGCCCTATGTCGAGACGGTGCGCAATGTGCGCTGGCTGGCGAGCGCGCTGTCGGCGGTGACGGCTGCCGTCGTCGGCATCATCGCCAATCTCGCCGTGTGGTTTGCGCTGCATGTGCTGTTTGGCAATGTCGGCGAGACGGCCTTCGGGCCGTTCGCGCTGCCGGTACTGGATTTCAGGAGCTTCGACGTGGCTGCGGCAATCATCGCGGTTGCGGCAGGCGTGGCGCTGATCCGCTACCACGCCAACATGATCGTCGTGCTCGCCATCTCGGCATTGGCCGGGATGGCTTGGCAATTAGCGCTGTAGGATCAGTCGAACAGGCTCGACACCGACTCTTCGGTGGCGGTGCGCGAGATCGCTTCGCCGATCAGGTCGGCGATCGAGACGACGCGGATGTTGTGGGCGTCCATCACCGCCTGGGTCGGCTGGATCGAGTCGGTGATGACAAGTTCCTGCAGTGCCGAACCGCTGATGCGGGCGGCAGCGCCGCCTGAAAGCACGCCATGCGTGATGTAGGCGGTGACGCTGGTGGCACCCTTGGCGAGCAGCGCGTCGGCTGCGTTGCACAGCGTACCGCCAGAATCGACGATGTCGTCGATGAGCAGGCAGTCCTTGCCATGCACCTCGCCGATGACGTTCATCACCTCGGATTCACCTGGGCGTTCGCGGCGCTTGTCGACAATGGCGAGCTGGGCATCGATGCGCTTGGCAAGCGCGCGGGCACGTACCACGCCGCCGACGTCGGGCGAAACCACCATGACGTTGTTAAGCTGCTTGTACTTGGCCTTGACGTCGCGGGCCATGACCGGGATCGAAAACAGATTGTCGGTCGGGATATCGAAGAAGCCCTGGATCTGGCCGGCATGCAGGTCGAGCGTCAAAACGCGGTTGGCGCCGGCGCGGGCGATCATGTTGGCGACGAGCTTGGCCGAGATCGGCGTGCGGCCCGAAGCGCGGCGATCCTGCCGGGCGTAGCCGAAATAAGGAATGACCGCCGTGATGCGTCGTGCCGACGAACGCATGAAGGCGTCGATCATGATGAGCAGTTCCATCAGGTGATCGTTGGTCGGGAAGGCGGTCGACTGGAGAATGAAGACATCCTCGCCGCGCACGTTCTCCTGGATCTCGACAAAGATCTCCTGGTCAGCGAAGCGCCTGACGCTTGCCTTGCCCAGCGGAATGTTGAGATAGCGAGCGACAGCTTCTGCTAGCACCCGGTTGGAATTGCCCGCGAAGAGTTTCATACGCCGATCCTGGAAATGAATATGAGCGGGCTTTTAGCGGCCTTGAGCCGTATTGCAAGCGGACTCGCCGCTGAATCCCAAAAAAGCGACATCGTGGCGCGGAATGTCGCGGCTTAGCCCGGTTTCGCCGCCAGCCAGTCGGCCAGCTGATCGATGGTGCTGTCGGCTATCGACTGCATGGTCGCGGGCGCCACCGTGGGCCAGCCGTCGCCGCTGCCGCTCGATGCCGCCGTCTTCTGGCCATTGATGCGGTGCAGCCTTGTGCCGGCCGGATCGTAGACGTCCCAGACGTAAACGACCGTCGTGTCCTTGCCTTCGGTCATGGCCGAGAAATAGCCGCGCATGATGATGCCGGGCGGCGTCGTGTCGGTGCTGCCGGCCAGCGTGATGCCGCGGGTGCGCGCCCGTATGCCGAGCTGCTGGGTCAGCGGCGTTGCTGCCTCGACCGGAGTGCCGACGATAGGCGCGAACTGGACGCGCGTCTTGGTGTTGACGGCTGCCGTCTGCGCCGGAACAGCCGTGGCGGCAGCGGACGCGGCACTCGTCACGGGTGGTGCAGCGAGGTCGGTGCCTTCGATCTTGGCGAGTGCGTTCGACTGTTCCGTCGGTGCCACAGCCGAGGGCTCGAGCACGTCCTTGGAGCTGTTGCAGGCCGAAAGGGCGAGCACGCACAGGCCTGCCGCGGCCAAAAACCAACGTTTCATATGCCCGAACTCCATGGCGAACGCCCCCTAAGCGCTCACCGCAATCACCGTACGATCAAGTCGAGATCATGGCGGGAAAGCGGCTTGGGTGCGGTTTCGGTGGTCAGATAGGTACGACCCAGCGTCATCGCGGTTTCGGTTTCCGAATCCATGATGATCATGTGGGCGAACAAAGTCATATTCGGCGCGATCGGCTCGGTATTGCCTTGGTAGAACATCGGCATGTCCATCCAGGACGGGGCGAAGCGCGCGCCGACGGAGTAACCGCATGCGTTGAGCCTGTGCTTGGTCAGTCCATGCACTTCCAGCGCCTTGGCGTGCGCATCGAAGACGTCGCCGAATGTGTTGCCCGGCGTCATCGCCTTTTCGACAGCAAGAAGTGCGGCAAGCGACGCGTCGTAAAGCTCCTGATGGCGCGTGGAGACCTTGCCGGTGAGGGCGGTGCGCATCATCGGGGCATGGTAGTGATGGAACACGCCGGCCCATTCAAGCGTCAGCTGGTCGTTCTTGTTGAGCTTGCGGCGACCGGCCTTGTAGCGGCAGAGCAAAGCGTCGACGCCCGAGCCGATGATGAATTCGTTGGCCGGATAGTCGCCGCCACCAGTAAAGATCGCGCCCTGCATGGCGGCCAGGATCTTGGCTTCGTCGCCGCCTTGCTTGATCAGCGGCAATGCCGCATCGAGCGCATCGTCGGCGAGGCTTGCGGCCTTTTCGGTCTTTTCGATCTCGGCCGGGCTCTTGAACAGGCGCAGGCGCCCGACGATGCCGGATGCATCAACGATCTGGCCAAAAGTCTGGAGCTGCTCGTCAAGCCTGCGGCCGTTGAAGGCGGTGAGGCCGTGGGTGTCGTATTCGACACCGACGCGCGCGCCGAGCAGGCCAAGGTCATTGAGCAGGTTGCGCAGGTCGAGCGTCGGGTTGGCGTTGTCGCGGTCGGTCCACAAAACGATGTTTTCGATGATCGAGGTGTGGCGCGCCTGGCGCAAATCGGCCGAGCGCGTCAGAAGCGTCATCGAGCCATCAGCCATGACCACCAGCGACTGGAAGAAGCAAAAGCCGAATGTGTCGTAGCCGGTCAGCCAGTACATGCTTTCCTGCGCGAACAGCACGATGGCGTCGAGCTTCTTTTCGGCCATCTCGATCATCAGCCGGTCGCGGCGGGCGTCGAATTCGGTTCGTTCGAAATGCAGCGCCATGCTCTCAGTCCTCCAGTGCAATTGCCGAAATCTGCCGTCCGTAATCTGCTTCCTTGCGGTGCGTGGTGCGCCGGTAGGAATAAAAAAGCTCTTCTTCCGCATAGGTGCAGCGGTTCAACGCCTCAGCAGTAACGCCGGCGCGGCGCAGCCGGTCGACGGTGTAGAGGTTGAGGTCGAACATCGAATGGCCTGGATTGGCCGAGGGTGCGAAATAACGCGCATTGCCGGCATCAGCTTCCAGGAAGCGGGCGACGAATTCCGGGCCGACCTCGTAATTGGCGGCACTGATCGAAGGGCCGAGCACGGCAAGGATGCGCTCGCGCCGGGCACCGAGGCTCTCCATGGCGATGACGGTGTTTTCAAGCACGCCTGTGAAGGCGCCTTTCCACCCGGCATGGGCCGCACCGATGATGCGCGCTTCAGGGTCTGTGAAAAGCACGGGGCCACAATCGGCCGACGAGGCGCCAAGGGCGATGCCGGGCCGGTCGGTGACGATGGCGTCGGCCTTGGGCCGATCGCCTGAAAACGGGCCGGTGGCAACGACCACGTCGGGCGAATGGACCTGGTAGAGGCTGAGTAGATGGTCTGCCGGTACGCCCATCCAGCTGGCGACGCGGCGGCGGTTTTCGATGACCCGTGCCTTGTCGTCGTCGGAGCCGACGCCGATGTTCAAGCCTTCGTAGATGCCTTCGGAGACCCCGCCGATGCGGGTGAAATAACCGTGGCGGATGCCATTGGCCTCCGCGCTGGCGAGCAAGTTGGACCGGATCGGATCCGGTTTCGAGTCGTTCAGCATTGCCGCCTTGTCTTCTCCGGGTGCGATTTCGTCAAGGCCAAGCCTGACATCGCCGACCCCTCTTGCTGTTGCGAGCGCGGACAGTGGGGCAGCGGCAAGCTCGCTGTCAACTGACGGTCGGGAAGGGAAGTTTTGTGCCAGCGGGTGCGACGGCGATCACCTTGAACAAGGCGCCCATGGCGTCCGGGCCTGCAAGCCGCTCGACCTCGGATCGGATTTTTTCGCGCGCCGCGTCGTCCGCATTCGCGCCAAGCTTGCCGGCGCGTTCGAGCAGGCCCAGAGCAAGCAGGAATTCGCCTTGCGTCGCCAGATGGGCGTCGAGGCCGTGGGCTTTCGCTGCGATGCCAAGGGCGGAAAAGTCGACATGCGAGGTGAGGTCCGCTTCGCCAGGTGTTGCAAGCACGTCTTCGTATCGATGTTTGCGCAGCGCTTGCAGCGTGTCGCCAATGCCGGGGCTGAGATGGCCGTAGTCGAAGAACAGCCCGGCGCCGCCCTGAGCAGCGATACGCTCTGCAATGGCTTCCATGGTCGCTGTCCGGGCAGGGGCGAATTCGAAGATCGAGCCTTCAGGCGCGTCTGCTGCCTCGGCGGGCATGAGTGCCACCTCGATGGTTGCTGGGCCCGCCACGAAAACAAGCTCGCCCGCCTCGTTGATGCCGATGGAGCGCTCGCGCCATTCAGCGCCGATTTTGACGAACTGACGGGTCGGGATGGCGTCGAACAACTCATTGCCGACGATGAACAGTGGTGCGTCGGGCAGGGAGGATACCGTCTCGTGCCAGGCGATCTCTGCGCCGCTGGCGGCGAGGGTCTGCTTCTGGATTTCGCGCAGGCGCGGGCTGGTTTCGATCATGGCCACGTTGGGGAATGCCGCATCGAGCTTTTGCAGCACCCGCAGCATGTCCTTCATCAGCGTGCCGCGACCGGGGCCGATCTCGGCCAGCGTCGCATTTGTCGGCCGGCCTGATGCCTGCCATGCCGCGTAGAGCCAGACGGCGACGAGCTCGCCGAACATCTGGCTAATCTCGGGCGCGGTGGTGAAGTCGCCAGCCGCCCCGAACGGCTCCCGTGTCGTGTAGTAGCCGTCCGTGGGGTCGAACAGGCAGAGCGCCATGTAGTCGGCGACGCCTATCGGCCCCGACGCGGCGATCAGGCTTGTCATGCGCTGTTTGAGCGCGGTCATGCCGGCTTTGCGGCTTGGGTCACCGGCTTGGCCGACAGCATCGCCCACACGCCGATCAGCACCATTGGCACCGACAGCACCATGCCCATGGTCAGCCAGCCGCCCAGGAGATAGCCGATCTGCTGGTCGGGTTCGCGGAAGAACTCGACGAAGATGCGCGACAGGCCGTAGCCGCAAACGAAGGCGCCGGCGACGAAACGCGGTGTCTTCAGCTTCAGGCGCGAGTGGGTGAGGAAGCGCAATACGAAAAACAGCACCAGGCCTTCGAGCAGGGCCTCATAGAGCTGGCTCGGGTGGCGCAGGAACGGGCCGCCGGTGGGGAATTCGATCGCCCATGGCACATTGGTCATCCGGCCCCACAGTTCGGAATTGATGAAGTTGGCGACACGAACGAGACCCAGGCCGACCGGCACGCCAGCCGCAACGACGTCGATCAGCGACCAGACAAGGATGCCGTGCTTGCGGGCGAACAGGAACATGGCGATCGTCACACCCAACAGCCCGCCATGGAACGACATGCCGCCTTGCCAGACAGCGAAGATGTCGAGCGGATTGGCGATATATCGGGCGAGGTCGTAAAACAGGATGTAGCCGATGCGGCCGCCAAGCACGACGCCGACAGCCGCCCAGACGAGGAAGTCGTCGAGGGCTTCGGGCTTCATCGGCAGGTTGCCGTTCGGCCACAGGCGGGTGTTGGTCACCAGCCGCTTGCCGTACCACCAGGCAAACAGGATGCCGACGACATAACCCAGCCCGTACCAGTGGATGGCCAGCGGTCCGAGCTGGACGATGACCGGGTCGATGTTCGGAAAGGGCAGGGCTGCCAGGGGCAAGGCAAGGTATTCGCTCAAATCAGTCTCCAGGGCCGGCAATGCGGCGGACCATGCGGCAGGCTTTTGGCAGGGTCAAGGCAGGCAAGCCTGAGGTAACCGAGATGTCATTGCATGAGCAAATGGCATTTTTGCCGCGCCTTTTGGCTTTGCCATGGAGCTGCGATACCCTTGCATTCCAGGCCTTGCCCTACTACGTCGAATGGACAACGCGAGGGTTTGCCATGACGACCGGACCGAACCGCATTCTGGATGAGTTCGCCAAGCTGATGACCGATGCCGCAGGCGCCGCACAGGGCGTCAAGCGCGAGGTTGAAACCGCGTTCCGCTCGCAGGCCGAACGGGCGATGAATTCGCTCGAACTGGTGCAGCGCGAAGAGTTCGAAGCCGTCCGCGACATGGCGATCAAGGCACGCGCCGAGAACAAGGCGCTGACCGCCCGCATCGAGGCACTTGAGGCCCAGCTCGCTGGCCGCGGCAGCGAAAGCGACGACAAGGCCTCACCGGCGGCGTCGCCGAAGCCTCGTACAAAGAAATAATTCGTTAACTTTTCCACAAAGCGCCATCCGAAAAAGTGCTTTGTCGTGAATCGCTTACCGGCGCTTGATGAATCAACGCCGCAGCCTGTTTCCACATCCGAATGGGGTGGTGCGAAAAATTGGGCTGTTCACACGAGTCCTGATCAATACACTGAATTTGTTGCATGATTCGTAGCGGGGTCATGCACCCGGATGGAGCGGTCCGGCTGGGGGTATTGAGTCTGGCAGCGCTGGTCGTCCGAGTTCAAGAATAAGTTTGTTCGTCGTGTGTGCCCTTTGCGCGGAGCGCGATGGCGCTCCCGGAACGACAGGAAGCATTTATGGAACTTCTCGAACTCGAGTTCTCGCGCGAAATCCACCCGGTGGATGTTATCGAGCAGGTGGCTCACAACAACGACTGGTCGTTCGAGCGTGCCGGCGACGACGAAATCTCGATTTCGGTTGTCGGCAACTGGACCGAATACCAGGTCTCCTTCTCCTGGATGGAGGATTTTGAGGCATTGCATCTGGCCTGTGCTTTCGACGTGAAGGTGCCGGAAAGCCGCACGCTTGAAATTCTCAGGCTTTTGTCGCTGATCAACGAGCAGATGCTATTTGGCCATTTCGATCTCTGGGAGACCGAAGGCGCGATCATGTTCCGCCAGTCGCTGCTGCTTGCCGGTGGTGTCGAGCCGACCAGCCAGCAGGTCGAAGTTCTGCTGTCTTCGGCGCTCGAAGCCTGCGAATGCTATTTCCAGGCGTTCCAGTTCGTTGTCTGGTCGGGCACTTCGGCCAAGGACGCGCTGGCCAGCGTGCTGTTTGAAACGCACGGTAACGCCTGAGACTGCCCGATGAGTTCGCATGACGAGCGCAAGCCCGAGATCATCTTCGCGGATTTCGACAAGGTCGATATCCGCGCCGGCACGATCGTTGAGGTCGAGCCGTATCCCGAGGCGCGCAAGCCGGCGTTCAAGCTGAAGATCGATTTCGGCACCGAGATCGGCGTCAAGAAATCGTCGGCGCAGATCACCAAATATTATACGCCCGAAACACTTGTCGGCCGGCAGGTCTTCGCCGTCGTCAACTTCCCGCCGCGCCAGATCGGCAAGTTCATGTCGGAAGTGCTGACGCTCGGTTTTCCCGATGCAGACGGCGACGTCGTTCTCGGCGCCATCGAGCGCAAGGTGCCGGACGGCGGCCGGCTGTTTTAGGCAGCGTAAGCCGCGCGCACATTGTCCAGGAACATTTCGGCACAGGCGCTCCAAGTGTAGCGCATGGCGCGTTGGCGGGCTTCGAGCCGGTCGATCTTGAGCGCCGCAAGTGCCGCCTCGCGCAGATCCTCTGAAACCACGCCGCCCACACCATCACCAACGATGTCGATCGGCCCTGTCACCGGATAAGCCGCGACCGGCGTGCCGCTCGCCAAGGCCTCGATGATGACATTGCCAAAAGTGTCGGTGCGGCTCGGGAAGACGAAGACGTCTGATGAGGCGTAGATCTCGGCCAGTTCGTCGCTGGGCCGGCGGCCGAGGAAATGGGCTTGCGGATACTTCCTCTGCAACCTTGCCAGTTCCGGCCCGTCGCCGACCAGCACCTTGGTGCCAGGCAGGTCGAGGTCGAGGAAGGCCGGCAGGTTCTTCTCCACAGCGATGCGCCCGACGCAAAGGAAGATCGGCCGGGGCAGGTCGATCTCGGTCTTCTTGTCGGGGTGGAAGTGGTTGATGTCGACGCCGCGCGTCCAGGGCCTCAGTCTTTCGAAGCCGCGCGAGGCGAGATCGTCGGCGAGCGACTGGGTGGCGACCATGCAGCCCTGGCCGGAATTGTGGAAATTGCGCAGCAGCCCATAGGTCCAGCTCTCGGGCAGCGGCAGGCGGGCGCTGACATATTCGGGAAAGCGGGTGTGGTAGCTGGTGGTGAAGGGGCGCTTTTGGGCCAGGCAATAGCGCCGCGCCATCATGCCAAGCGGCCCCTCTGTGACCAGATGGATGTGATCGGGCCGCCGTTCCTCGATGATGCGCGCGACATTGCCGGGCGTCGTCAGCGCCAGCCTGATGTCGGGATAGGTCGGCATCGGCAAGGTGCGGAAGATGTTCGGCGTCAGAAAGTCGGCTTCGGCGTCGAACGCTTTCAGCGCCTCGGCGAGCCGTTCGAGCGTGTGGACCACACCGTTGATCTGCGGTTTCCAGGCGTCGGTGACCATCAGGATGCGCAAGAAATGTCTTCCCTGTTACCCGCGCCTAGCCAGCCAGCAATCACCAGGCAGGAATCAGCGGCAGTCCTGTTCGATGCGGCCGCCTTTGATCAGCTTTGCATGACGCGCCGATGACGGCGCCGCTCTTCGCAATTGCGAAGGTGGGGTCAGTTCTGCCCGAAGGGGCATTTTCTTTGAGACGATATTCCTGCCTTCGCGCGGGCCAGGGAATTCGGTCCTTTGATGAAAGGCCTCGCTTTGCCGAGGATATGGCCAAGCTTCGTAAGTCACGGAGCCAGCCAATTCCTCCCAACCGGCTTTAGCGAGAACCTGACATGACCGAGATCACCAAATCCCACCTTCATCAGCGATCGACCAGCCGGCGCACGGCACTTGCGGCGCTGCTTGCGTCCGTCGTCACCGTCATCGGCTTCACCTTGCCGCATCAGGCCTTGGCGGAAGACAAGATTGCGATCAAGGTTGGCATCATCTCCGGCGAGGACGAAGATGTCTGGCGCGTGGTGAAAGCCGAAGCCGCCAAGCAGGGGCTGACTGTCGAGACCGTCGTGTTCAACGACTACACCCAGCCCAACGAGGCGCTGGAGCGCGGCGAGATTGACGCCAACGCCTTCCAGCACCAGCCTTATCTCGACAACCAGATCAAGACCCAAGGCTACCACATTACCCCGGTGGGCTATACCGGCCTGTGGCCGATCGGGCTCTATTCGAAGAAGCACGCCAAGATCGAAGACCTGCCGGAAGCCGCTGTCATCGGCGTGCCCAATGACCCGTCCAATGAGGGCCGGGCGCTGCGCGTGCTTGCCAACACGGGCGTCATCAAGCTGAAGGATGGCACCGGCATCCTGGCGACCGTCACCGACATCGTCGAAAATCCGAAGAAGTTCGAGATCAAGGAACTCGACGCCGGCATCGTCGGTCGTTCGGTCGAAGACCTCGATGCCGCTGTGGTCAACACCGACTGGGCGCTGAAGAGCGGGCTGAGCGCTGACAACCGCATCTCGCAGGAGCCAGTCGCCGACAATCCCTACCGCAACTTCATTGCCGTCAAGACCGGCAGCGAGAACGAAGGCTGGGTCAAGAAGCTTGTCGCCGCCTACCAGAACGAGACCGTCAAGGCCGAGTTCGACCGCGTCTACAAGGGCACGGGCGTCGCCGCCTACTGATCGCCGCAAGGCTTTTATCTCCGGCGGCTCGCCCATTTGGCGGGCCGCCTTTCGCGTTCGAAGGGGATTTCATGACCCGGCATTTTGTCGCCATCGAAGGAACTTCGCCGCTTGTTGACGATGTCATCCGGCTTGTCGATCTCAAGCGCAGCTTTGGCGAAACGGCGGCGGTGGATGGCGTGTCGCTTTCGGTGCGCAAGGGCGAGATCCTCGGCATCATCGGCCGCAGCGGGGCCGGCAAGTCGACGCTGATCCGCTGCCTGAACGGGCTGGAGCGGCCCGACGCCGGGCAGGTGTTCATCGAGGGTCGCGAAATCACCGGTTTGAGCGAGCGCGAGTTGCAGCCGCTGCGACGGCGCATCGGCATGATCTTCCAGCATTTCAACCTGCTGTCGGCCAAGACTGTCGAGGAAAACGTCGCGCTGCCGCTGAAGATCGAGGGGCGGCCCCGGGTCGAGCGCCTCAGCCGCGCCGCTGAGCTGCTCGAACTCGTCGGCCTCTCCGACAAGGCCAAGGCCTATCCCGCGTCGCTGTCGGGCGGTCAGAAGCAACGTGTCGGCATTGCGCGGGCACTCGCCGCACGCCCGGCGGTGCTGCTTTCAGACGAGGCGACCTCGGCGCTCGACCCCGAGACGACGCGCTCGATCCTGTCGCTGCTCAAGGACATCAACCAGAAGCTCGGCCTGACCATATTGCTGATCACGCATGAGATGGAGGTGATCCGCAGCATCGCTGACCGGGTCGCCGTTATTGATGCCGGCCGTATCGTCGAGCAAGGGCCGGTGTGGTCGGTGTTCGCCGACCCAAAGTCCGAGGTGACGCGCAGCCTGTTGGGCGGCATCCGGCCGCAACTGCCGGAGCAGTTGGCCGCTCGGCTCCGCCCACGGGGACACGAGGCGATCCTGCGTGTCGACATTTCAGGCGAAGCGGCGCGCCGTCCGCTGTTGTCGGAGCTGGCGACGTCGATCCCAGGACGGTTTCGCCTGATCCATGGCGGCATCGATCATATCCAAAGTGAGCCAGTGGGCACTTTGTTTGTCGGCGCCGTCACTGAAACCGGCGGTACCGCCGCCGTGGTCGAATTCCTGAATGCCCTGAAAGCGCGGGTGGAGGTGCTTGGTTATGTCACAGACGATGTTTGATCTGCTGCTGCGCTCGCTGTGGGAAACCGTGCTGATGACGGCGGCATCGGGGCTGATCTCGCTCCTGTTTGGCTTGCCCCTCGGCCTCGCGCTTGTTGCCACCGACCGTGGCGGCATTGCGGAGCAGCGCTGGGTTAATCGCATTCTCGGAGCCGTGGTCAATGGCTTCCGCTCGGTGCCCTTCATCATCCTTTTGGTCGCGCTCATTCCGCTGACGCGGCTGATCGTCGGCACGTCGATAGGCACCTGGGCCGCGATCGTGCCGCTGGCAATTGCCGCCACGCCCTATTATGCGCGTATCGCCGAGGTGTCGTTGCGCGAGGTCGACCGTGGCCTGATCGAGGCCGTGCGCGCCATGGGCGGTGGCCGCTGGGCGATCATCCGCGAGGTGCTGGTGCCCGAAGCGCTGCCGGGCATCGTCGCCGGCTTCACAGTCACGCTGGTGACGCTGGTTGGTGCTTCCGCCATGGCGGGCGCCATCGGTGCCGGCGGGCTCGGCGACCTTGCCATCCGCTACGGCTACCAGCGTTTCGAAACGGCGGTCATGGTCGCGGTGGTGGTCGTTCTGATCGTGCTTGTCTGCGGCATCCAGTGGATCGGCGACCGGCTGGTGGCGCGGCTGGATCACCGCGCCTGACTTAGGCCGGCACGCGGATCATGGCGCGCAGACCGCCGAGCGGGCTGTCGCTCAGCTTGATGTCGCCGCCATGGCTGCGGGCGATGTCGCGGGCGATGGCCAGTCCAAGCCCGGTGCCGGTCGAATCGAGGTTGCGCGCCTCGTCGAGCCGATAGAACGGCTTGAACACCTCTTCGCGCTTTTCCTCGGGAATACCGGGGCCATTGTCGTCGACCATGACCACCAGCATGCCGCGATCGTGGATGGCCTTGACCTCGACTTCCTTGGCGTAGCGGAAGGCGTTGCCGACGACGTTCTGCAACAGGCGGGTGAAGGCGTTGGGGCGGACGTGCACTTCGGGCTCGCCGACCAGCGTCACCTTGAGCTTGCGCTTGCGCAGGCGGGCTTCCTCGCCAAGCTTGTCGAGATAGTTGGCAAGGTCGAAGCGTCCTGGGTCCTCCGACGCCTCGCCGCGGGCGAAGGCGAGATAGGCCTCGAGCATCGACTGCATGTCGTCGACGTCCTGGCTCAGCGCCTCGCGGTCGATCTTGCTGCCTGACAAAGCGAGCTGCAGCTTGAAGCGCGTCAGAATGGTGCGCAGGTCGTGGCTGACGCCGGTCAGCATCGCCGTGCGCTGGTCGATCTGGCGTTCGATGCGCTCGCGCATCTGGATGAAGGCAAAGCCGGCGCGCCGCACTTCCTCGGCTCCGCGCGGCCGGAAATTGGGCGGCATCGGCCGGCCCTTGCCAAAGCTTTCGGCCGCCTCGGTGAGCTGCAGGATCGGGCGGATCTGGTTGCGCAGGAACGGAATGGCGATCGTCAGAAGCACAAGCGACGTGCCGACCATCCACAACAGGAAGATGTGGGTGTTGGACGCATAGGCCTGGCTGCGGCGGACAAAGACACGCAGCACCTTGTCGTTGAGTTGGACGCGGACCTCGACGATGTTGGAATTGCCGACGGTGTCGAGCCAGAACGGCCGGTTGATCTGCCTGCGGATTTCTGTCGAAAGCGCCTGGTCGAGGATCGAAAAGAACGGCTTTGGCCCTGGCGGGGGCAGGGGATCGGGTGGTAGCAGGTCGATTTTCAGCTGCATCCGGTCCTGGGCGATGCGGATGATCTGGGCATAGTTGTCGGGCTGCGGAAAGGTGTCGAGCAAATCGATGATGGCGGCGATGTCGCGCGTCACCGCCTGCGACAGGCGCACCGTCACCGTCTGCCAGTGGCGCTCCATGAAGACGAAGGCGACGACCGACTGCAGCAGGATCATCGGCGTGATGACGATCAGCAGCGAGCGTGCGTAGAGCCGCTTTGGCATGTAGATCGACACCCGCCGCCAGAAGCGGTTCCAGCTTCTGGGCACAGCCGTCAGCGCACGCCAAGCGCGTGTGCCGAGACTGCCTCCGCCAGGCCGGTCCATGTCAGTGGTTGCCATCCGCCATTCCGTTCGCCACCGGCCGGATTGTGCTCCGGCCGGCTCGAGGCGATCCTATTCCACGCTGAGCCGATACCCAATACCGCGCACCGTCTGCAACCAGACGGGATTGGCCGGGTCGCGCTCGATCTTGCGCCGGAGGCGGTTGATCTGGACGTCGATTGTGCGCTCGCCGACTTCGGAATCGCCGGTGACAAGCTCATGGCGGGGGATGGTCTCGCCGGCGCGCGCGGCGAAGATGGCAAGAATTTCCTGCTCGCGGTCGGTAAGCTTGAGCGCTTCGCCGCCGCGCTTGAGTTCGCGGCGCGCGATCTGGAAGGTGTAGGGCCCGAACACCAGCTGTTCGGCCTTGGGCGTCGTCAACGGGCCGCCGCGCCGCAGGATGTTGTTGATCCTCAGGATCAGCTCGCGCGGATCGAAGGGTTTGGGCAGATAGTCGTCGGCGCCAGCCTCGAGGCCTGTGATGCGGCTATCGGTTTCCGATAGTGCCGTCAGCATCAGGATCGGCACGTCCTTCTCATTGCGCAGCGACTTGGTCAGGTCGATGCCGTTTTCGCCCGGCATCATCACGTCGAGGATGAGAAGGTCGAAATCGAGCCCGGCGAGCTTGCGCCTGGCTTCGTCGGCGTTGCCGGCGACAGTAACGCGAAAGCCGTTCTCGGTCAGATACTGCTTGAGCAGATTGCGGATACGCGTGTCGTCGTCGACGACGAGCAGATGCGGAGCATCGTCGCCCAGCGTGGCCGGATTGGCCGTCTTGTCGTTATTCTCCATGGTCTTTCCCCGGCGTGTTTCCGGGCAGATGATCAATCTGCGCCCTTAATTCAGGATTGACCATCGCCTTGAGGAATCGTTCGATCCAGGCGCGTTCGGTCTCTCCTGCGCCTTCCAGTGCCGCATCGATGCGGCGCGACTGTGGCCGCGCCAGCGCAAGCGTCAGCGTGCGGCCCTTGTGGGTGGGGTAGAGTTCGCGCTGGCGACGGTCGCGCGGCCCCTGGACCTGGACGATGTAGCCAGCGTCGATCAGTTGCTTGAGCACGCGCGCCAAGCTTTGCTTGGTAATCTTGAGCACGTCAAGCAACTCGGCCACCGTCAGCCCCGGCATGCGGTTGACGAAGTGCAGCACGCGGTGATGGGCGCGGCCAAAACCATACTCGGCAAGTATCTGGTCAGGGTCCGAGGTGAAGTCGCGATAGGCGAAATACATCAACTCGATGATCGAGAAGTCGATGCCCTCATCGGCCGTCACCGCGGTGCGGATCGGTTGGGCGGCTGCGCCGCTACGTTGTGCCATAGAATTCCTGTTCGTCAATTTATGTCAGCACTGTTGACATAAATTAGGTGCGATGGTAATTTTTGCCAAGCTTTTCGGCGGATTGCGAACGAAAAGGCAAGGTACGATGGTTTTTTCTGAAACATCGTGAGTTTGCTTTGGTATTCTAGCCCGCCTACGCTTTATCCAGCAGGCCCCTTACGGGCCATTAAGAACGACGAAACGATAGGCAGGCTCCCGCCTGCGGGAAGGTTTATTATGGCATCCGTTCCTTTCGACCAGCTCGATGGATTCATCTGGATGAACGGCGAGTTCGTCCAATGGGCCGACGCCAAGATTCACGTACTAACCCATGGTCTGCACTATGCAAGCGCGGTGTTTGAAGGTGAGCGCGCTTATGGCGGCGAGATCTTCAAGCTCACCGAACATACCGAGCGCCTGCATGAATCGGCCCGCATTCTTGGCTTCACCATTCCCTATTCGGTGAAGGTGATCGACGATGCCTGCCGCGAACTGCTGAAGAAGCAGGGCTTCAAGGACGCCTATGTCCGTCCGATCGCCTGGCGCGGCAGTGAGGAAATGGGCGTCGCCGCCCACAAGAACCGCATCAATGTGGCCGTCGCCATCTGGCAGTGGCCAAGCTACTTCGATCCGGCGCAGAAGCTGAAGGGCATCCGTCTCGACATCGCCGAATGGTGCCGGCCCGACCCGCGCACCGCGCCGTCGAAGTCCAAGGCTGCCGGCCTCTACATGATCTGCACGCTGTCGAAGCATGCCGCCGAGGCCAAGGGTTATGCCGACGCGATGATGCTCGATTGGCGCGGCCAGGTGGCAGAAGCCACCGGCGCCAACATCTTCTTCGTCAAGGACGGCAAGCTCCATACGCCGACGCCGGACTGCTTCCTGGACGGCATCACCCGCCGCACGGTGATCGGTCTTGCCCGCGATCGCGGCATCGAAGTGATCGAACGCGCCATCATGCCGGAAGAGCTGGCAGGCTTCGAGCAGTGCTTCCTGAGTGGCACGGCGGCCGAAGTGACGCCGGTTTCCGAGATCGGGCAGTACCGATTCGAGGTTGGCGAGATCGCCAGGACGCTGATGAACGATTACTCGGCGGCGGTTCAGCCCAAGCACGCGATTGCCGCTGAATAGTCAGCGAATTCAATAGCTAAGGATGGCAAGGGGGCGGTTTTAGAACCGCCCCCTTTGCTTTAGTAACGTCTCATTTGACTTTCGCGGATTTCGGCGTCTGATGTTGATGTCGGCATTCTGTGGGCCGGCATGCAATTTGGAGGGAATTGTTATGGAATCGCTTCTTCCGATCATCATACAGATTGTCACCGGCGTAATTGGTGGACAGGCAGTAGGCGCGGCCGTGAAGACGGCGGCGATGGGGCAGGTAACCAAGCTGATCGCCGGCGGCGTTGGCGGTATCGCTGGCGGCCAGATCCTCGGCAGCCTTCTCGGCGGCGCGGCTGATCCTGCAACGGCAAGCGCCATGAGCGGGATTCTGAGCAATGTGGTTGGTGGTGCTGGCGGCGGCGCCATCCTGACTGCGATCGTCGGCGCAGTCATGGGCGCAATGAAGAAGTAAGTTCGTTTCAGACAGAATTTGGATTGGGCGGCTTTGGCCGCCCATTTCATTTTTGGGGACTGCAAACGTCCTGAACGCAGTGGACGAGCGGCCTGTCTGATCCTATGTCGGGGCAAAGATCAGAAAGGACAGCCATGGGACAGCTCAATGCCGGGATCGTGCCGGTCACACCCTTCCAGCAGAACTGCACGATCCTCTATGACACCGACGACAAGACCGGTGTGGTTGTCGATCCGGGCGGCGATGTCGAAACCATCCTGTCGGTGCTGAAGGACAACGGCATCACGATCACGGCGATCTGGTTGACCCATGGTCATATCGATCATGCCGGCGGGGCGATGGAGCTCAAGGAAGCGCTTGATGTCGACATTATCGGCCCGCACGAGGCCGACAAGCCGCTGCTCGACAACCTGGTGACCCAGGGCCAGAAGTTCGGCATGGGCGGTTCGGTGCGCAATTGCGTGCCGGACCGGTTCCTGACCGAGGGCGAGACCGTCTCGTTTGGAACCCACGTCTTCGAGGTGCTGCACTGCCCCGGCCACGCGCCCGGCCATGTCGTCTACTACAACCGCGACGCGAAGTTCGCCCATGTCGGCGACGTGCTGTTTCAGGGTTCGGTCGGCCGCACCGACCTCTATGGCGGTGACCACGACACATTGATCCGCTCGATCAAGGAAAAGCTTTTGCCGCTCGGCGACGACATCGGCTTCATCTGTGGCCATGGCCCTGGCAGCCGTTTTGGCGACGAGCGCCGCAGCAATCCGTATCTTGTCTGAAACGTAGCTTCTTTCATCAATGAAAACGGCGCCAACCTTTGACGGTGGCGCCGTTTTTCATGACTTCCAGATCAGTTGGCGGTGCAGAAGCGCGCCACGCCATCATAGCCGGTGAAGGTGCCGCTGCGCGGGTTGAAGCTGCGGTAGCGATCCGAGCAGTACTGGTACCATTCGGGCGTCCAGGGCTCGACTGCATAGCTTTCGCGATAGACGACGCGGCGCTGCGGCGCCGGCTCGTAATAGTCCTGGCGATAGACGCGGCGCGGCTGGGGCTGCGGCTCGTAATAGTCATAATCGTAGGCCGGCTGCGAGCGGTTGCCACTGCCAGCGATGACCGCACCGGCGATCAGGCCGAGCGCGCCGGCGGCGACGATGGCGCCGGTGTTGTCGCGGTGGCCGTCATAGCGGCGCCAGCGCTCGCCAGCCTCGGCCGCGGGCAGGGCGGCAAGCGTGGTGGCGGCAACGGCCGCTGAAAGGACGAGGGTTTTGATGATGCGGTTCATGTCGGGTCTCCTTCGCCGTCTGGCCCGTATCAAGGCCGGAAATTAGCGTCGACAATATGTCTAACGGAGCGAGCCTGAACGCAGCCTGAACGGATTTTCAGGCAAGAGCCGAACCAAAAGAGACAGGTACCCGCCAACCGGCGGGGCGGATCGAGCAATGGGGCCGGGGCATGACTCCGGCCATCCGACATGAGCTCAGCCGACGGTCAGATTGACCGCCTTGGGTCCCTTGCCACGCTTGTCCGGCTCGGTGTCGAAAGAAACCTTCTGCCCATCCTCAAGACCGGGAAGGCCCGACGCCTGCACGGCCGAGATGTGGACGAAGACATCCTTCGCCCCGTCGTCCGGCGTGATGAAGCCGAAGCCTTTGGCATGATTGAAGAACTTGACGGTGCCGGTCTGCGGCATGGGAAACTCCTCTGATCCCATCAATTCCAGTCTTCGGGCCGGCAAATGCCCGAAGTGGAAATTTGTCGTTCATTTTTGGGTCATCGGCAAGCAAAAGTTTTGCGCCCCATCAGCGCTCGAAAGCCGTGCCTGCGCCGGGAAATGCGGGGCTTTCGTGGCCCGTGGGCAAGGTGTCGCGGCTCGACATCCGGCATGCAGATCGACAGGGCAGCCGGCAAAACAGCGTCGGATATGGTATCAAAAACAAAGGGCGCGGTGGTTGCCCATCGCGCCCTTCGTCAATGAAACTGGCAATTCAAACCGGCGAGATTAGCCCGCGCGGAGGTTGACCGCCTTAGGACCCTTGCCCATACGGTCGGGCTCGACGTCGAAGCTGACCTTCTGGCCGTCGACGAGCGTGCGCAGGCCCGAGGCCTCGATAGCGGAGATGTGGACGAAAACGTCCTTGGCGCCGCCATCCGGCGTGATGAAGCCGAAGCCTTTGGTTGCGTTGAAGAACTTTACGGTACCGGTCTGGGTCATTGGGAGAACTCCTTCACCCGTTCAGTGGTCTGGACCTGCCATCCGCCTGGCGTCGGCGGCAAGTCGGTGGTTTTGCTTGGCGGTCATGCATTTGCGCACGATAAAACCCCCCGCCGAGTCACGGGGTCGTCAGAGATTCACAGTGTCGGGGAAAGGGTCGTGCAAAACGTTCCAGTCTCCGGGTCAGCAAACGCCCGAACTGACTCTGATATTGCACGGAAACGTGTAGGTTGCAAGATGTCGCGGATGATCGCGAAGGCACTTCGCAGTGTCGCATTCATATACGACATTTCTAAAACCGCCATTGGCCAGATTGCCGCGTCCGCTGGGGCAGTTCGGAGGCGGATTGATTTCGTTGACAGAATCGCCAGGATCGGGGCAGGGGCTGAAACAATTCCCGCTTGGGCGGGAATGAGAGGGAAAATTTCCATGATGTTTTCGGCAAAGACCTTTGCGCGAAAAGCAACAGTCGCCTCGTTGCTGTCGCTGATGCTCGCATCCTGCGTGGTGGTGGATGAGGGCCCCGGACCAAGGCCGCTGCCGCCACGTCCGGGTCCTGGCCCGCAATTCTGCACGCGCGAATATGATCCGGTCTGCGCGCGCCGCGGCAATGAGAGCCAAACCTTCGCCAATTCCTGCACGGCGGAAGCCGCCGGCTATCGCATCGTCCGTGGCGGTGAGTGCCGTGGCAACAACGGTGGCGGCGGTGGCGGCGGCTGGAATGGCGGCGGTGGTGGCTGGAATGGCGGCGGTGGCAGCGGTGGCTGGAATGGTGGTGGCGGTGGCCGCGACCAGTTCTGCACCAGGGAATACCGGCCGGTCTGCGGCCAGCGCGGCGGCTCGTTGCGCACGTTCCCCAATGCCTGCGAGGCGGAATCCGCCGGCTTCCGCGTCGCCGACCAGGGCCCTTGCTAAAACTATTTGAGAACCTCCCGGCACAAATGCCGGGAGGTTCTCAAAGCAGGCTTGAAGGTCCGCCAAGGGTGAAGAGCAGACGATTTGAGTTGAACTACTCTCGGCTGGCAACCCATTCCAAAAGAGCATTTTGCCCATGGAGTAGGAAGGCCTTGGCCATCCCGCTTTGGCAAGCTCGGTGTTCCATCGCGTCGGTGCTGACCTCCATCCCTCGTGTCACAGGGGGGCAGGGCAGGAAAATCAAACTGGAGCGACATCTCTCAAGCAGAGGGGCGGATATCTGGTAGGAGTGCAACTGCTCTTGAGTTGCATCGCTCGGCCACGCATCTGTGATGATGACATCAGCGTCGAGCATCTCGGCGAGGTCGGTGCCTGCGCTGAAGTTCGGGTTGAGCAACGAGGTGTCATGGAGGTGCCAGTCTTCCGGGTATATCTGCCTCACCTCGATGGGAAGCGATATGGATGCCTCCACCCAAGAGCGTAGGATGTTGTCGTCAGGTGCTATCCCGACCACTTTGAGGCCGTCGATAGAGCCCCGCTTCCCAACGATGTAGGCGAGATCGCCTAGTATTTCACAGGGGTGATTTGACCGTGTGCGCGCATTGATGACAGGAGCCGCGGCACACGCGGCAAGTTCTTTCAACGCATTGAGTTCCTTGGTGCGGACCACTATCACGTCGAACCAATTGTCGAGATATTGGGCGAGGTCGGGTGTATCTTCTCGAACATTGAAACTGATTGGCGGATGTACGCAGATGCCGCCCATAGCCTGCACACCAAGGTCGAAGGCGGTCGTATTTCTCCATCCGCTATCGTCAGTGATTGCCGCAACGCGTGCCCCGCGCAGGCTCTGCGGCATTTCGCGTTTGGCCCATGCCTCGGCCAAGATATGTGCTCGGTCGATGATAGACAAAATGGTTTCGGCGGACAGCGCTTGAAATTCGAGAAAGTCCCTAGCTGCCGACATAGCCACCTCTGAGATCAATATCGTTGATCGCAATTTTTGCTCACGTCCGCAACGGGTGGCGGACATTGGAGGGGGCTACGCGCCTACGCGCGCATCGTGGCGGCGGGCTTTGCTTCGTCCGGACGCAACGTCAGTACGCGGACGCCGTCATGAGTGACCGCAACCGTGTGCTCGAACTGTGCGGAGAGCTTCTTGTCCACCGTGACAACGGTCCATCCGTCATCCTCAGTCCGAACAGTCCTGCGCCCCTGGTTCAGCATCGGCTCGATGGTGAAGACCATGCCCTCTCGCAGCATAAGGCCGGTGCCCGGCTTTCCGTAATGCAGCACTTGCGGTGCTTCGTGCATCTCGCGCCCGATGCCATGGCCGCAGTATTCTCGCACGACCGAATAGCCGTTCTGCCTTGCGTGCCGTTCGATGGCGAAGCCGATGTCGCCAAGCTTCGCGCCCGGGCGCACTGCGCGGATGCCCTTCCACATGGCTTCATAGGTGGTGCGAACGAGCCGCTTCGCCATGGGCGCCACATTCCCGATGAGGAATGTCTTGCTGGAATCCGCGATATAGCCCTGCTTCTCGAGCGTGATGTCAAAATTGACGATATCGCCGTCCTGCAAAACCTCGTCCCTCGACGGCACGCCGTGGCAGACGACCTCGTTTTTCGAACTGTTCAGCACGAAGCCGTAGCCATACTGGCCCTTGCTGGCGGGCCGCGCGCCGAGCTGGTCGACGATGAAGTCCTCGACGAGGTCGTTGACCTGCAGGGTGCTCAATCCGGCGAGGGGTTGCCCATCCAGATGCGCGAACACCGACGCGAGCAGACGCCCCGACTCCGCCAGCAGCTCAATCTCGGCCGGCGTCTTCGTCATGCCGCCGAAGCTGCGAAATCAACGGTGTCGACGCCCGCCGCCTTCAGCTCCCGTGCCACAAGCTCCTGGAAGGTGAGGCCTGGGTTCAGCTCGCAGAGCATGCCGATCTTGATCCAGAACGCCGCCTGGGCGTTGATCGACCGATAAGACGCCTTGCTCGCCCGGCGCAGCTGCTCGTGCAGCTCATCTTCGATATTGACGATACCCACTAAGCGCTCCTGAATATACGATTCGCATATGATTCATATATTCTGGCTCAGGGCGTGGCAAGTGGTTCATTCCCGGAACCTGATCGGGCTCCGGACCGGCCACGCCGGCCTGTGGTCGAACCTCGGTGGCGCGGCGGGAGGTGGCCGTGGCGGCGCGCGCTCCTTCGAATGCCCGGTGCGTCAAGGTTACGATAGGCGGCAAAGCTTGAGGAACCGCGTCAGCTCATCGGGCTTTGGACCTGTTCAGGGCCACAGCTGAACGTATCAGCGCCTTGAAGGCATCCGCATTTATTTCATCGCCCTCATGGAGATCTACAGCGCGCCTGGTGTTGCCTTCGAGGCTGGAGTTGAACAGGCCTGAAGGGTCCTCGAGCGAAGCGCCCTTGGCGAAAGTCAGCTTCACAGCACTCTTGTAGGTCTCCCCGGTGCAGATGATTCCATCGTGAGACCACACCGGAACGCCGCGCCACTTCCACTCCTCGACCACCTCGGGATCGGCCTGCTTGATGAGCGCGCGGACATGGGAGAGCGTCTTGCCCCGCCAGTCGTCCAGTTCCTTGATCCTCGCGTCGATCAGGCGAGAAGGGGTGGCATCCGTGGTCGTTGCGCTCTCTTTCATCGTTTGCAGCTCCTTTGGCTGTCTTTCCGGGGGGGCGATGATGAAGATAGCATCGAGAAGTGCTTTTGGCGCTGGTGAGCGGGGCGCTAGGCCTTACAAGATATTGGTGATCAGCCGGTCCGCCCAAGTGCCCTTCCAATAAAGCGCGCGCACGGCGATGGCGGCGATGAGAGCGGTCGCCGCACCGCCGACGATGTCGCTGGCATAGTGGGTTCCGACATAGATGCGCGAAATGCCGACCAGCAGTGCTGCGGCCAAAAACAGGCTGCCGCGCCTGGTTTGGCCGTGCAGCAGGAAGGCCGCCGCGATGGCGAATGCGGCGGTGGCGTGGTCGGAGGGAAACGACCAGTCGATGCTGGGGCTGACGATCAGATGGCTGACGCCGGCATCATAGGGGCGCAGGCGATGCACGAAGAGCAGGATGATCTGGTTCAGGCCAAGCCCAAGCAGAAAAGACAGCCCGGCCGCAACGCAAACGTGCCTGACATGCGGACGGTCGGTCCTTCGCCACCATTGCAGGACGACGAGCACAATGAGCAAGGGAACGCCGAACTGGGTGATGGCGGTCATGACCATGTCCAATGCGGCGCTGTTGCCGGCCGGCGCATTGATCCAGCGTGTGATTTCGTGATCCATGAATGCTAGCTTCCGGTCTGCTGCTGAATGGGATGGGTTGGGTGGAAGAACGTCAGATTCATCGGGTGTTTCAGATCAGCGTCCTGCTCAAGGGCGCGCACGCGCTTGTTGAATGCGCCGGCGGGATTGCATTGGCGCTGATCGGCTCGGACACGATCTCAAATCTGGTCAATACGCTGACCCAAGAGGAGTTGATCCAGGACCCGCAGGATTTCATCGCCACGCACCTTTTGTCCTGGGCGCAAAATTTCTCCGTGGAGACACGGCATTTTTATGCCTTTTATTTGTTGAGCCACGGCATCGTGAAACTATTTCTCGTCGCCGGCCTGCTCAGGAACAAACTCTGGGCCTATCCGGCATCGCTTGTCGTGCTCGGGCTTTTCATCGTCTATCAGCTCTACCGCTTTTCCTACACGCACGGCTTCGGGCTGATCGTGCTGACCGTCTTCGATGTCATCGTGATGTGGCTGATCTGGCACGAGTACCGCCTCATGCGGCGGCATATGGCGGTGAAATAGCGGCTGCCGAACAGCCTCTTCCGGGTCGGCCACAGCGAGGTCGAGCGGACGCTGGGGATGGGCGGATAAGCGCTCCCTTGCGGCCTTGACGTCGAGCGGGATAGAGCGGTGCCGAAAGTCGAGCCGGCGGAGGAAACTGCAAAATGGCGCAAAAGGTGATTGGTCTGCTGGGCGGCCTGAGCTGGGAAAGCTCGGCCGAATATTACAGGATCATCAACGAGCAGGTGCGCGAGCGGCTTGGCGGCCTGCATTCGGCGCGCCTGTTGATGTGGTCGTTCGACTTCGCCGAGATCGAGGCGCTGCAAAGTGCCGATCGCTGGCAAGAGGCGACTGTCGAGATGATCGAGGCGGCGCGGCGGCTGGAGCGCTGCGGTGCGGATTTCGCCGTCATCTGCAGCAACACCATGCACCGCATGGCCGATGAGGTGCAGGCGGCGATTAGCATTCCGCTGCTGCACATCGCCGACCCGACGGCCGAACGGATACGCGCGGCGGGTTTGCACCGCATCGGCCTCCTGGGCACCGCTTTCACCATGGAGCAGGATTTCTACAAGGGCCGGCTTGTCGAGCGCCACGGGCTGGAGGTGCTGGTGCCCGAGGCCGACGACCGGGCGGTGGTGCACCGCATCATCTATGACGAGCTGGTTCAGGGCCGCATCGAGGCGTCGTCGCGTCAAGCCTATCGCGAGGTGATCGCGCGGCTGGTGGCGCGCGGTGCCGAGGCGATCATCTTGGGCTGCACCGAGATCATGCTGCTGGTCGAGCCCGAAGACAGTGCTGTGCCGCTGTTCGATACGACCGCCATCCATGCCGAGGCGGCCATGGAAATGGCGCTGTCCTGACGCTCAGGCGAGGCTTGCCGGGAGCGACAGGTCCGCATGGCGCAAGGCGCTGCCGGAGCCGATGCCGATATGCTTCACGATCGCGGCGGCCTGGACCATGGAAATGTCGAGGGGGCGGACGCGGTCGGCTGGAAAATACATGACGTTGCCGGACAGCGGCGTTGGCGCCTGGGGCAGGAAGACGGCGACCCAGCCATTGCCGATCTCCTCGACGAGGTAGCCAATCTGCCAGCCTTCCTCGATGCTGATCAAAGCCGGTTTGAGGCTTTCGGCGTTCTCAAACTGCATGAGGCCCTCGGCCATTGTCTTGATCATCCGGTAAGGCGGCAGGCCGCCGATCAGGGAGTGATCGACCCAGCCCGACATGCGCAGGCCGGCACGCGTCCGGGCGATCATGCCCGCGATGAAAGAAACGACGACCAGCGCCGACACGGCGAGCGCGGTGACGACGCTGAAGCCGGCCACCGCGCCCATCTGGTCGAGTTGCAGGCTGTGCGATATCGGCGCGACAAGCTGATGCGCAAGTTTGAAGGCGTGGCCCAGAATGAGCGAAATCACGACGACCGGGAGGAGGAATATAAGCCCACCGACAACTGTCGTTTTCAGGAAGTTCGTCATGCACCCGACTCCAATCTGGAAAGTGCTGCACCGTAGCCATCGTTTGAGCGGATTGGCCAGTGGGCTATCGCGACAACATTTCCAATCTGCGCGTGATGGCGATGGCTTGCAGGAAGGCGTAGTCGTGGCTGACCACCAAAAGCGCGCCGTCATAAGCGCGCAAACCCGCCTCGACGGTTTCGATGGAGAAGATGTCGAGATGGTTGGTCGGTTCGTCGAGGATGAGCAGCGGCGGCGGCTTTGTCCCGCCCAGAACGCAGGCGAGACCGGCGCGCAGCAACTGGCCGCCGCTCAGGCTTGAAACGACCTGCAAGGCGGCATCGGCGCGAAACATGAAGCGGGCAAGGGCCGCACGGCAGGCGTTTTCGTTGGCCTCTGGGTTGATGCGGCGGAAATTGTCGCGGATCGAGGCCGAGGGATCGAGCAGGCCGACCTGCTGGTCGAGCATGGCAAAATCGGTCATGACCCGGACGCTGCCGGACCACGGTTGCAATTGCCCCGAGATCAGAGCGAGCAGGGTGGTCTTGCCAGAGCCGTTGGCGCCGGTGACAGCGATGCGCTCGGGCCCAGTTATCGAAAACGACAGATCCTCGATGATCGGCCGATCCGAGTGATAGCCGGCGCTCACTTGATCCATGCGTATGACGAGCTTGCTGGCGGGCAGGCCGATTGAAGGCAGGACGACTGTGAATGGCTCGAGGATTTCCAGCCGCGCGCGGGCGGAAGCGGCATCGTCGGCTGCCTGCACGCGCCGCATTTCGGCCAGGCGGGCATTGTCGCCAGTCGTGTTTTCGCTGCGGTTCTTCTGCCCGTTGAGCAGGATGCGCGGCGTGTCGCCCTTGGCGCGCTTCCTGTGGCCGGCGCTGTCCTTGCGCGCCTTGCGCTCGGCGTTGGCCTGGGCACTGCGCGCGGCGTCGGTGACACGCCGCTCGGCGTCAGCCAGATCGTGGCGGGCGGCGGCGAGCGCCACCGCCTTGCGCTCGTGGTAATGGCTCCAGTTGCCGCCATAACGCGTGGCGCCCAGCGAGGTCAGTTCGACGATGGCGTCCATGGTGTCGATTAGTTCGCGGTCATGGCTGACGACGATCGCACCGGCGCGCCAGTTGGCCAAAAGCTCGACCACCGCGGCACGGCCCTCACGGTCGAGATTGTTTGTCGGCTCGTCGAGCAGGATGAAATCGGGTTCGCTGAAGATCAGCGCGGCAAGCCCGGCACGGGTGCGCTGGCCGCCGGAGAGTGTTGTCAGTGGCGTTTCGGCGGGCATGTCGAGGCCGAGGCGGGCGAGGGCGGACGCGATGCGCGCCTCCAGCGTCCAGTCGGCGACGGCGAGATCATCGAGATCCGCCTGGCCGGCTTCGGCGCGGCGCAGCAGCGCCAAGCCTTCGCGGACGCCAAACAGCTCGGCAATCGTCTCATCGGCGGCAGGGCGGACCGACTGGCGCAGAAAGCCCAGGCTGCCGTTGACCGAGACAGTGCCAGCCTGCGGCGAAAGACTGCCCGAGATCAGCTTGAGCAGCGTCGACTTGCCAACGCCGTTGCGTCCGACAAGCCCGGTGCGGCCTGTGTCGAAGCTGATATCGAGATCGGAAAAAAGCGTCCGGCCGTCAGGCGTGGACCAGGTGAGATTGGACAGTGAAATGGAAGCAGGCATGGAAATCCTCGATGGCAAAACGGCTTGGCGTTGCTGTCGAGTGGAAATCCATTGCTGCACACATCCTGTCGGAATTGATGACGGCTTTGAGATAAGCTCTATGGCATCAGTGTTCAAGGCAGTTTCCGCAACGATTCTGCGATGGATCTGCGGCAAAAGTGGAAATTTGGCATGGAAACCAAGCAATATCTCGGCGGATGCCTGTGCGGCAGCATCAGATTCAGGGCGACGGGCGTGCCTGGCAATCCGCATAGCTGCTCGTGCACATACTGCCGAAGGCACTCCGGCGCGCCGACTTTGTGCTGGGTCGAATTTCCAAAGGAGGCGGTCGAATGGATCGGCGAAGGCGGTGCGCCCGCGCTCTATCGCTCGTCGGATTATTCGAGCCGCGCGTTTTGTCCGCGCTGCGGCAGCACATTGGGGGCGATCGACGATGCGCCTACCGTGGCGCTGGTAACCGGCAGCTTCGATGCCGGCGACGATTCGGAACTGCGCCCGCTGTCACACTCGTTCGAAGATGGCCGCCCAGGCTGGTGGAAGATCGAAGAGAGGTGAAGGCGGGCGCTTGTCGCGGCTTGACGGCGCCTCTTACCGGTCGAAGGCGGTGACGGGAACGCCTGTCGGATTGTCGCCGACGACGGGACCGATCCATTGTTCGAAGATGCCCTTCAGCCGTTCCACACGGCCACGGTCGGACATGAATTCGCGAAAGCCGACCGGGGAGGTGTTGGCGTATTCGAGCGGGTGCTTCCAGCCCGGCGAAGGCGCGATGTCGAGACGGGATGGCCATTGCGGCACGGCGTTCTGCGCCTCGTCGGACAGCAGGTAGCTGATGTAGAGGCGTGCCGCGGCGGGGTGTTTCGCCGCCTTGAGGATGGCGGCGGTCTGATACCAGGTCTGGAAGAAGTCGGTCTTCGGCAACAGGAAGCGTATCGCGCTGCCGGGTTCGGGCTTGAGGTAGTAAAACGAGGTGAAGGTGGCCGCCTTCTTGCCAGAGGCGACGGTTTCCAGCGGCGCCTGGGTGCCGCGCACCCATAAAGGCTCCTGTTTCAGCAGGCCATCGAGCCAGGTCCAGCCGTTTTTCTTGATGATCTGCTCGAACTGGTAGAGCACGGCATCGTCGTCATGCGGATAGGTCAGCACGATGCGGCCCTTGAGCTCGGGGCGCAGATAGTCTTTCGCTTCGCGCGGGGCCTGCGCTTCGGGGATCTGGGCGGTGTCGACGACATTGCTGAAGCCATAGGCCAGGATCGGGTAGTAATGGCCTTCGGGATCGCGCAGATCGGCGGGCAGGCCCTCGAAGCCGGCTGCCTTGAACGGCAGCAGCCAGCCTTGCGCTTTCCAGTGCGGATAATCGTGCAGGGTCTGGAGGTGGACGACGTCGGCGCGCACGTCGCCGCGCAAATGCTGCTGGTCGATGCGGGCGTCATGGTATTTGGAGAGATCGACAGTCAGGCGGATGTCGATATCGGGAAATCGCTTCGAAAAACCTGCCGTGTAGATGCCGGCCTGCGAAGGGGAGTCGCCGCCGGCATAGACGGTCAGTCCGCCGCCTTCAGCCTTGGCAAGTCGATGGAGTTCGTCGAGGGATTGCCGTTCGGTCATGGCCATATTCCTTGTGCCGGAGTGGTTTCGATATGGACCGCTCAAGCAGAATAGGCGCGCCGACGGCGGAAAGGCAGGCACGATCTGGTGAACGGCGTGTTCAGGACATCGAGGTCATTGCATCGACCAAGTGGACGCGCGCCGCCCCTGGTGTATCGTATGGGACCAGCCGAACTGAGTTCGTTGTTGCATACCATTTGAGGGTGCCCCGTAGGCACCGAAATGAGGGGCTCCAGCAGTGAGCGATCAAGCCAAACAGACCGTGCATCCCATCCTCAGCTCGACGGCAGCGCAGCTGTTTGTTGCCGACATCAAGGCGTCGTGCGCGTTTTTCACCGCCAAGCTCGGCTTTGCCGTCGACTTCGTCTATGGCGAGCCGCCATTCTACGGACAGGTCGTCCGCGACGGGGCGCGGCTTGCGCTCAGGCTGGTATGCGAGCCGGTCTTTGCGGGCGACATTCGCGAACGCGAGCATTTGCTGTCCGCCTCGATCACCGTCGACACGGCAGAAGAGATCAAGCAACTGTTCCTGGACTTCCAGGCGGCGGGTGTGCGCTTTCATCAGGCGCTGAGGAAAGAGCCCTGGGGCGCCAGGAATTTCATCGTTGTCGATCCTGATGGCAACCTGATCCTGTTTGCCGGCCCGGCGGACTGAGGCAGTTCGGGCCAGCCGATTGGCCCCAGCTCACGGCAATCTGAACGGCGGATATGCACAAATGCCGCCGCGACATGTATCGTATGGGACCAGCCTCATAGAGTTCTTTGCCGCATAGCGTTTGACGGTGTCCGCCCGGACGCCAGAACAGGGAGGAACAGGACATGGCTTCAGTATCGATACATCCGGCACTCGACGGCGGGGTCAAATCAGGCAGCCCAAGCTTCAGCGGCGGGACGCTGGTCTGCGCCTGCGCCGACCGGCCGGTGAAGGTGGCGATCAAGGGGAACGTTGCCCACAACCACGCTTGCGGCTGCACCAAGTGCTGGAAGCCTGAGGGCGCCAAGTTTTCGGTCGTCGCAGTGACCGCGCATGAGAATGTGACGGTGCTGGAAAACGGCGACAAGCTTGCCGTTGTCGATCCGACAGCACTGATCCTGCGCCATGCCTGCAAGGGCTGCGGCGTGCACATGTATGGCCCGGTCGAGCGCGACCATGCCTTCAAGGGCCTCGACTTCATCCATCCCGAGCGTTTCCAGGAAGCAGGCTGGGCCGAGCCCGGCTTCGCCGCCTTCGTGTCGTCGATCATCGAGGCGGGTGTCGACCCTTCCGAGATGGACGGCGTGCGCGCGCGGCTGCGGGAACTCGGTCTCGAGCCCTATGACTGCCTGTCGCCGGCGTTGATGGACTATATCGCCACCTGGGTGGCGAAGAAGTCGGGCCTGCTCAAGTCCTGACACCAACTCTTGGGCCTTTGAATAGCTCCTATGACCTATGCCCCGCCTGCATCAAAGCATGGTGATCCATGCTAGGGTGCCGGCGGGAGAAACGGCGGTAACGCCTGATGCGCCCGCACGCCTCCTCAATCGAGGGAGGTCAGCATGGCATATTATGTTTTCCTGACGAACTTCACCGATCAAGGCGCAAAGTCGGTACGGGACACGACCAAGCGAGCCGATGCATTCAGGGCGATGGCCGAAAAGGGCGGTGCCAAGGTTCACACGCTGTTGTGGACGCTGGGCAAGCACGATGTGGTCAGCATTGTCGAAGCGCCTGATGACCTGACAGCGACCGCACTCAGCCTTTCCATTTCGGCACTCGGGAATGTCAAAAACCAGACGCTCAAGGCTTTCGATGCCGCTGATATGGGCAAGATCCTGGCCAAGATGAGCTGACGATGCGGGGCGGGAGCCTCCTGCCTCGTTAGGCTTCTGCCCCGTCCACGATCGGTCATTCCCTGACCTCTGATGGCCAATGTCACGCCGGCGCAGGCTTTGCGCGGCGCGCCAAGTACGCCATTGTGCGGCGATAGCACGCGGCATGGGAACCGACATTGAATTTTCAAAGCTCAAGGCTGGATCCAGCGGCGTTCATCGCGGCCAATCTGCTGGTGGCGCCGGTGCCTTCGGTGCCGGAGATCAGGCTTTACACCGCTCATCCAGGCAGCGGGCTGTGGCGGCTTGCCAAGGACGACACGAACGACGAGGCGGGCGAGGATCCGCCGCCGCCCTACTGGGCTTATCAGTGGGCCGGGGGGCTGGTGCTTGCGCGCCATATTCTCGACCGGCCGGAGACGGTGAGGGGGCGGCGCGTGCTCGATCTCGGCGCCGGTTCGGGGCTTGTCGGCATCGCCGCAGCCAAGGCCGGCGCGGGGGCGGTGCTGGCTGCGGAGATCGACAGCAATGGTATCGCTGCGATCGAACTCAACGCGGCGCTGAACGAGGTGGCGGTGACGCCGGTTGCCAACGACCTGACGGGCGGGCCGCCGCCCGAGGTCGACATCGTCTTGGTCGGCGACCTGTTTTACGCGCCCGATCTTGCTGAGAGGGTGACGCCTTTTCTTGAGCGTTGTGTGGCCAATGGTATCGAGGTGCTGGTCGGCGATCCCGGCCGGGCGCACCTGCCGCACCATCGGCTTCGGCTGGTCGGCGAATATGCAGTGGCGGATGTCGGCACCGGCAATGCCGTGACGGCAAAACCGAGTGCTGTGTTTTCGTTCGGCTAGGGTGGCCCTGTCCTCCGAAAACCAGTTCCTTCCTTTCGCGATCATGCTCTATATCACGCCGGTGCCATCGACGCTGGCGGCTAGCCGGCCCCGACATGCGAGCGCGCAAGGCGCAGCCTGCCAAGGAGCCTTCATGGGCGGAACTCTCCACGAAACCTGGCTCAACGATGCCCTCGTGTTCCTGTTCGCCGCCGGCGTTCTGGCGCCCGTGCTCAGGCTTTTGCGGGTGCCAGGCGTGCTGGCCTTCCTGATCGCAGGCATGCTGCTTGGTCCCTTCGGCATGGGCGCCATGGCCGAGCGTTGGCCGCTGCTCGCGCACCTGACTTTCACGGACCCGAAGGCGGCCGAGCCCTTCGCCGAACTCGGCGTGCTGTTTTTGCTGTTTCTGCTCGGCACCGAATTGTCGTTTGAAAAGTTGCGGTCGCTGCGCGGGCTGGTGTTTGGGGCGGGCGGCCTGCAGGCGCTTACCAGCGTCCTGGTGATCACGCTGGCCGTCATGCTGACGGGAGCTGAACATCGCGCCGCGCTGGCCATCGGGCTGGCGCTGGCGTTGTCGTCCACGGCTGTCGTCATGCAGACGCTGATCGAGGAGAAGCGGGCGACGGGGCCGGTCGGGCGCGCCGCCCTTGCCGTGCTGCTGTTTCAGGACATGCTGGTGGCGCCGATCCTGATTCTGATCGGCTTTCTGGCGCAGGGGCCGGACGCTGAGCTTTTTCCGGCTTTGCTGGAGGCGCTGGTCCAGGGCGGCATCGCGGTGGCGATCATCCTGCTGTTTGGGCGTTTCGTGCTGAAGGATGCCTTCCGCCTCGCCGCGCGCGCCGGCGGCCGCGACTTCCTGATGGGGCTGACGCTGCTGGTGATCGTCGGCGGCGCGGTTTTGACCGCTGCGGCGGGTCTCTCCATGGCGCTCGGCGCGTTCCTGGCCGGCCTGCTGCTCGGCGAGACAGAGTTCAAGCATCAGGCCGAAGTCGATCTCGAACCCTTCAAGGGGCTGCTGCTCGGGCTGTTCTTCATGACCGTCGGTGTCAGTCTCGACCTTGCCACGATCTGGAGTTCCTGGCCGGTCGTATTGGGCGGGCTGGTGTTGCTGCTTGGTGGCAAGGCGGCGATTGCCGCCTTCGCGTTGCGCACCTTCGGCCTGAAGCCCGCGCAGGCCATCGAGACGGCATTTCTGCTGGCGCCAGCGAGCGAATTCGCCTTCGTGGTGGTGACGACGGCTATGGCGGGCGCGGTGTTCGACGCCGCCACCGCGACACTGATCACCGGCATTGCCGGGCTGTCGATGCTGACGACGCCCATGATGGCGCGGATCGGACGCGCGCTGGCCGCCCGCTACGAAGACAAGGCGGCCGACGAAGCCGTGGCCGAATCTTATCCCGATCTTGGCGGCCATGTCGTGATCGCCGGCTTTGGCCGCGTCGGACGGACCATCGCGCGCATTCTCGATGCTGAGGAGGCCGATATCGTGGCGCTGGAGCGCAATCCCGCGATCGTCGCTCGAGAGCGCAAGGCCGGGCGCAAGATCTATCTCGGCGACGGCGCGCGCGCGGAGATCCTCAGCCATGCGGGACTTGCCGGGGCGAGCATGCTCATCGTCACAGTCGATGATCCGAAGGACGCGGCGGCGATCGTCAAGGCCGCGCGGCGGCTGCGTGGGGATATGCCGGTGCTGGCGCGGGCGCAGGACGCCGAACACGCGCGTGAACTCTACGATGCCGGCGCCGAATTTGTGATCCCCGATGCGATCGAGGCCGGGCTGCAACTGGCTGGACGGGCGCTGTTGGAATACGGCTATTCCAGCGAGGTGCTGAAGGACCGTATCGCCAGCGAGCGGAGCGTCGAATACCAGCGTGCCGGGTCGAAATAGGCCGATGGCGAGCCTGACCGATGGCAGCATATGTCAGTTTTTGCAGTGCAGCGGATTGACGAAGGGCGCATTGCGGATTACGAATGACGAAAGTTGAAAATCGTCAGTCGTAAATCGAACGGCCCGAACATGAACGATATTGCCGAAAGCCCCGTGGAACTGGCGCGACAGGAAACTGTCGGACGCATCCTCGACACGGCTGAACGGCTGTTCCGCCACTATGGCTATGCCAAGACCAATGTCGCCGACATCGCCCGCGATCTCGGTATGTCGCCGGCGAATATCTATCGCTATTTTGCTTCCAAGGTTGAAATCCATCAGGCGATCTGCGGCCGCATGCTCGGCGCTGTCTACCAGATGGCCTGCGATATCCTGCACACCGAGGGCAGCGCCACCGACCGGCTGCGCCGCTTCATTCATGCGCAGCATCGGCTGACCGTCGAGACCATGCTCGACCAGGAAAAGGTGCATGAAATGGTCATCGTCGCGCTGGAGCGCGACTGGCACGTCATCGAAAAACATATCGACCGCCTGCACGATTTGATTGCTGACGTCATCGCCGAAGGCATCGCCTCCGGGGAATTCGCCGAGCAGAATCCGCGGATCGCCGCGCGCTGCTTTGGCGCGGCGACTGCCACTCTGTGTCATCCGCAGATGGTGTCGCAGTGCGTCAACAAGCCCAATCGGGCGACGTTCGAGGAACTTACGGAATACGCCCTGAGGGCGCTGAAGAAATAGCCGGGGCCTACGGGCCGTCATCAAGATCAATAGACAACCAGGAGTGCGAACGATGAATTCGTTCAAAACCTTCAATGCGAACTTGCGTCCTCTCGCCAGCCTGGCACTTGTGTCGCTGATCGGCATTGGCGTTGCCGCCTGCTCTGAAGCCAAGACCGAGACGGCGGCGGCGATACGCCCCGTCAAGGTGGTGGAGATCGCCAGTGCCGGCACGACCCGCGAACTCGACTATTCGGGTGGGGTGAAGGCGCGCACCGAGATGAATCTCGGCTTCCGCGTTGCCGGCAAGATGACCGAACGCGCCGTCAATATCGGCGACAAGGTGAAGGCCGGCGATCTTCTGGCCCGCATCGACCCGACCGACTACCAGCTAGCGGTGAGCAGTGCGGCGGCCAATCTCGAAGCGGCACAAAAGCAGGTCGAGACGGCCCAGCTTGTCGACCAGCGCGCCGAACAGCTGTTTGCCAAGAAGTTCGCCTCCGAAGCTCAGCGCGAGCAGGCGGCACTTGCTTACAAGCAGGCGGTTTCGCTGCGCGACGCTGCTTCATCTTCGCTGAAGCAGGCCAAGAACCAGGTCGGCTATGCCGAGCTGCGCGCCGACCAGAATGGCATCGTGACCGCCGTCAATGCCGATACCGGCCAGGTCGTCGGCGCCGGCACGCCGGTGGTCAGCGTGGCCGTCGACGGCGAAAAGGAAGTGCAGATCGCGGTGCCTGAGCTGGAAATCGCCCAGTTCGCGCCTGGCAAGGCGGTCAAGGTCAGCTTCTGGTCGGACGACAAGATCGTGCTCGACGGCAAGGTGCGCGAGGTCGCGGGCAGCGCCGACCAGCAGTCGCGGACCTTTTCGGTGCGCGTCAGTCTGCCTGACGATACGCGCGTTCTGCTTGGCATGACGGCCAGGATCGAGGCGTCGGTCAACAACGGCAAGGAATTCGTGTCGATCCCGCTGAGCGCGCTCGCCAAGCAGGACGGCCGGCAGATCGTGTGGGTGGTCAACAATGACCAGCAGACCGTGCATGCACGCGACATCAAGGTGGCGAGCTTCGCCGACGACGGTGTCGAGGTCGCCGACGGGTTGAAGCCGGGCGATATTGTTGTGGCGGCCGGCACGCAGTTCATGACCGAAAACCTGAAGGTCAAGCTGCCGACGGCCGAACAGCGCGCGGCGGCGAACGAAGCCACCTCGACGGTTCGCTGAAGACAGATCCCGCCAGGCGCCGCGCGGCCGATGGGGCTGTCGCGGGCGCCGTAGAACATTGAACCTGCGCATGTCCCGGTGCCGCTGACAGGCCCCGCATGCGCCAGCGTGGAACCACGGCCATGGATAATTCCAGCCAGGACAAGAAGCCCTTCAACCTGTCGCGCTGGGCGATCGGGCATCCGAGCATCGCGCGCTTCCTGTTCGGACTGATCATCATCACCGGCGCGCTCGGTCTGATGCGCATGGGCCAGAGCGAGGACCCTGATTTCACATTCCGCGTCATGGTGGTGCAGGCTGTATGGCCAGGTGCCTCGATCGAGGAGATGCAGGACCAGGTCGTCAACAAGATCGAGCGCAAGCTGCAGGAAACGCCGCATCTCGACTGGGTGAAGTCCTATACGCGCGCCGGCAGCGCCATCATCACCGTGCAGGTCAAGGGCGACACCGACACCGCGCAGGTGAAGGACGCCTTCTACCAGGTGCGCAAGAAGGTCGGCGACATATCGAGCGAGCTGCCGCAGGGCCTGATCGGCCCGTTCTTCAATGACGAGTTCGGCGACACCTTCATCACGCTGCATTCGATCGCTGGCGAGGGCTACAGCTATCCCGAGCTCAAGAAGATCGCCATCAAGGCGCGCGACATGCTTTTGACGACGCCCGGCGTCGAAAAGGCCGTGATCCTCGGTGACCAGCCGCAGCGCATCTATATCGATGTCTCCTCCAAGGCGCTGGCCGAGCGCGGCCTGACGCTGAACGATGTGCGCGCCACGATTGCCGGCCAAAACAACATCGATCCGGCGGGCTCGGTCGACACCGGCATGCATTCGGTGCGCATTTCGGTCGAGGGCGACCTTTCCAAGGCTTCCGACATCCGCGAGCTGCGCCTGCGCGCCGGCAACCAGGTCACCCGTCTCGGCGATATCGCCACCGTGACCTCCGGTCTCGAAGACCCCTACCAGCGCAAGTTCCGCTACAACGGCCAGGACAGCGTCCAGGTCGGCGTGGTGATGGCCAAGGGTTTCAAGGTCACCGATGTCGGCAAGGCCGTCGAGGAGACCTACAAGCGCTTCGAGGAATCGCTGCCTTATGGCGTGTCGGTCGACCAGATCTCCAACCAGCCGGAAGTCGTGACCGAGGCCATCGGCGAGTTCATGAAGGCGCTGATCGAAGCCCTGCTGATCGTGCTGGTGGTGTCGTTCCTGTCGATCGGCTGGCGCTCTGGCCTCGTCATCGCGATCACCATCCCGCTGGTGCTCGCCGCCACCTTCGCTGTCATGTACCAGCTCGGCATCGACCTGCAGCGCATTTCGCTTGGCGCGCTGATCATCGCGCTCGGGCTTTTGGTCGACGACGCGATGATCGTCGTCGAGATGATGGAGCGAAAGCTCGAGGAGGGGCTGGTCAAGGTCGACGCGGCGAGTTTTGCCTATTCGTCGACGGCCTTTCCGATGCTGACCGGCACGCTGATCACCACGGCCGGCTTCATCCCTGTCGGCTTTGCCGCCTCGACGGCGGGCGAATATGTGCGCTCGCTGTTTTATGTCGTCGGCATCGCTCTGGTGATCTCGTGGTTCGTGGCGGTCTACTTCACGCCATGGCTCGGCAACATGATCCTCAAGCAGCGCAAGCATGCCGGCAGCCATCACGACGCCTTCGACACCAACTTCTACCGTCGCCTGCGCGCGACGGTGAGCTGGGCCGTGCGTCACCGCATCATCGTGCTTGCGTTGACGCTGGTGACCTTCTTCGGCAGCCTGTTTGCTTTCCAGTTCATTCCGCAGAACTTCTTCCCCCAGTCGTCGCGGCCCGAAATCCTTGTCGATCTGTGGCTGCCCGAGGGCACCGCCATCAAGGAGGTCGAAAAGCAGGCCGAGGCGCTTGAAGCCAAGATGATGGACGATCCCGACAAGAAGTTCATCGCCACCTATATCGGCGAGGGTGCGCCGCGCTTCTTCCTGCCGCTCGACCAGCAGCTGCGCAACCCGAATTACGCCCAGCTTCTGATCATGGCCAATGACGAGCCGGCGCGCGAAAGGCTGATCGTCAAGCTGCGCACCATCCTGGCCGAGGATTTCCCCTCGATCCGCGGCAAGGTCGACCGCCTGTTCCTCGGGCCGCCCACCGGCTGGCCGGTGCAGCTGCGCGTGATGGGGCCCGACCGCACCGAGGTCAGGCGCATCGCCGACGAGGTGAAGGCGAAGTTCGCGGCCATGCCTGAGCTCGGCGCCATCCATGACGACTGGCTCGAGCCTGTGTCCGGAATGAAGCTTGTCGTCGATCAGGACCGTGCTCGCGCACTGGGTGTTTCCTCGCAGCGCATCCGCCAGATGCTGCAGGCAACCATGTCGGGCGCGCCGCTGGACGACTTCCGCGACGGCGAGGAGACGGTGTCGATCGTTGCCCGCGAGCCAGAGGCCAACAGGCACCTGCTGTCGGCGGTCAACTCGGTCTATATCCCGACCGACTTCGGCGGTTTCGTGCCGCTGTCGCAGGTCGCCAAGGTGGTGCCTGTGATGGAGCAAGGCATCGAATGGCGCCGCGACCGCCTGCCAACGATCACGGTGCGTGCGACGCTGCCCGACCACATCCAGCCCAACGACGTGACGATGAAGCTGTTCAACGATCTCAAGCCGCTGCGCGATGGTCTGGCGCCCGGCTACAAGGTCGAGATCCAGGGCGGTGCCGAGGACGCGGCCGAAAGCCAGATGTCGATCGCCGCCAAGGCGCCGGTCATGCTGCTGGTCATCGTGCTTTTGCTGATGGTGCAGCTGCAGCACTTCGGCAAGGCGATGCTGGTGCTGGCGACAGGACCGCTCGGCATCATCGGTGCGGCGGCGGCACTGCTGATATCAGGCGCGCCCTTCGGCTTCGTGGCGATCCTGGGCGTGATCGCGCTGCTCGGCATCATCATCCGCAACTCGATCATCCTTGTCGACCAGATCGACCAGGACATCGCGGCGGGCATGGAGCGCTACGAAGCGATCGTGGGTGCCGCGGTGCGGCGTTTCCGCCCGATCGTCTTGACGGCGATGACGGCGGTGCTGGCGCTGATCCCGATCTCGCGCGGCGTGTTCTGGGGCCCGCTCGCCTACGCCATGATGGGCGGCATCCTGGTGGCCACCGTGTTGACCATCCTGGTGCTGCCGGCCGGCTACGCGCTGTTCTTCGGACGTGAGCCGAAGAAGAAGGTGGCCGAACCGCAGGTCGCGGACCACGGCAACGTGACCGAGATCGCTCCGCGTCCGGCATTGGCTGCGGAGTAGGTGTTGGTGCTCTGAAACCGGGTATTGCGGCGCTGCCCCTCACCCTTACCCCGCAATGACGGGGAGAGGGGGGCGTAGGCGTTGTTGCCATCCTCCTTCTCCCCGTTTTTCACGGGGAGAAGGTCCGGCAGGGGATGAGGGGCAACCAGGCGGAACGTCTAGTCGCTGGCGCGAAGCCCCGGGATCTCGGCGCCATGCTGATGCAAGGTCAGGCCTGTCGCCTGGCCGCTTTCGTCAACGTCGAAGCTGATCTGGGCGTCGACGGCGGTGAGGAAGAAGTCGGTCTGGCTCTCGGGAAAAATCTGCGCCTTGGGCTGGCCGGTTGCCTGGGCGAAGAGGTCGTCGCCTTCGCGCGTGATGGTCAGGGCAAAGTCGGGCGCCAGGGGGTAGTTGCCGACATAGCGGTCATAGATATCAGGGTCGACGGCGACCGCGACCCGCACTTTGGGTGGCTCGGCGAGCTTGACGTCCTGATTGAGCAGATGCGCGGCGATGTCGTCGACGCCGATCTCCGTTGCGGTGTTGGACAGCGCGACGACGCCGATGCCTTTGGCCGGCATGAAGCCGAGGAACGAGCGATAGCCGCCGGTGCCGCCATTGTGCCAGATCAACTGATCGTCGCCGCTGCCCGAAATGACCCAGCCGAGGCCGGTTTCGTTGCCGTCGTCCATCGGACGTCGCGTTGCCAAGGTCGTGGCGAGTGCCGCCGAAAGCGGCGAGGGCCGCGCGCCGAGCAGCATTTCGAGATAATTCAGCTGGTCGTTGACTGTCGACAACAACGCACCCGCACCGGCGAGCGTCGGCAGATCCCAGCTGGCGACGGGCGCCAGCGTCTGGTCGTGGCCGTTGGCGAGCCGGTTCTTCATGTCGGGGTAGACGGTGTCGGCCGTCGACGCCATGTCGAGCGGGGCGAAGATGCGTTCATGCAGCAAAACGCCGTAATCCATGCTGGCGTGCCGGGCGAGCGCATGGCCAAGCAGGCCCATCGCCAGGTTGGAATATTCGTATTGGCTGCCGATGTCGCGGGGCAGGGTGTAGCCCGAGAGGAATGCGTAGAGCTGCGCGACGGAGTAGTCGGCATAGGGATTTTCGAGATCTGCGGGCTCGAAATTGTCGGGCAGGCGCGGCAGGCCGGAGGTGTGGGTGGCGAGATCGGTGAGGGTGATCTGCCGGCCGCCGCGTTCCGGCACAGTGACAGTTTCGGGCAGATATTTGGCGACCGGATCATCCAGGGCGACCTCGCCGCGCCCAACCATTTCGGCGAGCAGCAGCGTGGTGAAGGTCTTGGTGACCGAGCCGATCTCGAACACCGTGTCGCCGTCGACGGGGCGGGCATAAAAGGCACCGAAGCGGCCATGGGAGACGATGCCGCGGCCTTCGGGACCAAAGGTGCCGACGACGATGCCGAGGCTCTGGCGCTGCTCGTCGATACGCTCGGCGAGAATGCGCTTGATCTCGGCATCGGAGGGAAAGTGCGAGGCAGCTTGCGCCGTAACAGCAACGGTCATCGTTCGAAATGCCCTCTCATCTCAGACTGGATGACGGCTGATACCGAGCGGACATTACGTTAGCATGGCGGAATTGGGGAGCTTCGGCGACACCTTCTCCCGCGTGGGGAGAAGGCAATGTCGCAACCCGTCATTTCCCCTCAATCGCCGCTGCGTTGCTCATGAGATCGGCCGGGGTGAGGCCGACGAGTTCGCGGTAGCGGTCGGGGTCGGTGGCGCCTTCGGTGACGACGAGCAGCACGCGCGAAGTGGCGTCGAGGCCGATCGCCGCGCGCATGTCGGGATCGCGGGCGGCGGTCAGCAGCCCGGCGAGCCCGGCACCGCCGCTTTCGCCGGCAACGACAACCGGGTCATGGCCGAGCGGGCGGGCAAGGCGGTTCATCACTTCGACCGCCGTTTCGTCCTCGACAGTCATGAAGGCGTCGGCGACACGCGACAGCACGCGCCAGGCAAGCAGCGACGGCTCGTAGCATTCAAGCATCGCCATGACGGTGGGCTCGCCATGGGCAAGCTTGACCGGCTTGCCGGTGCGCGCGGTCTCGAAGATGCAGGCGGCGCGTGCCGGGTCGACGACGATGAAGGTCGGCCGTGCCTCACCGAAGCGGCTGGCGAGATAGGCGGAGGCAGCGGCGGCGATGCCGCCGACGCCGGACTGGATGAAGACATGGGTCGGGGGAAGCGGCAGTTTTTCCAACGCCTCTCGCATGATCGCCGTGTAGCCCTGCATGACCAGGCCCGGAATGCGCTCATAGTCTGGCCATGAGGTGTCGGAGACGACCGTCCAGCTGTTTTGGGCGCAGACGTGGGCGGCTTCAGCGACCGAATCGTCATAGGTGCCGGCGACGCGTGCGATCTCGGCGCCGTAGCGGGCGATGGCCGCGATGCGCGCGTCGCTGACGCCGCCATGGACGAAAATCACCGATTTCGCGCCGACAAGCTGCGCGCCTTGCGCGACCGAGCGGCCATGGTTGCCGTCGGTGGCGCAGCCGAAGGTCATGCTGGCCGAGACTTTCGCCACCTCGGGGCTGTGCAATTCGGTGATGTCGACCGGACGGCCAAGCTGTAGTTCCGCGGCCTCAAGCACGAGACGGATGACAGCATAGGCGCCGCCGAGCGCCTTGAAGCTGCCGAGGCCGAGGCGGTAGCCCTCGTCCTTGAGATGGATGGCGCCAAGGCCAAGCTCGTTGGCGAGCGCGGGCAAGGAGCGGAGCGGCGTCGGCCGATGATTGGGCCGGTGCGACAGGAAGCGCTCGACCGCTTCGGCGGCGGCAACGCCAAGGGTCTCTGCGTCGACTGCTTCAAGTGGCTTGCGATAGTCGGGGTGCTGGTTGCGGATAAGCATGATGCGAGGCTCCTGTTTCCACGCATTGATATTGCGTGGCAGGCGAGAAAGGCGCTCTAATTGGCCAGTTGTGACGCAAGTTTGTTTCGTGGGGGCCGATGTTGAAACATGCCGGGCAGGGAAGTGACCTCGACGCCTTCGACCTGAATATCCTCGACATCCTGCAACGCGACAACGCCACGCCGCAGCGCGAGATCGGCGAGGCGGTCAATCTCTCGGCGCCGGCGGTGCAAAGGCGTATCAAGCGCATGGAGGAGAGCGGCGTCATTGCGGCCAATGTCGCGGTGGTCGATCCCGACAAGGTCGGGCGGCCGATCACCGTCATTGTCGAGGTCGAGGTGGAGAGCGAGCGGATCGACCTGCTCGACGCGACCAAGGCGAGCTTTGCCTCAGCACCCGAGGTGCAGCAATGCTACTATGTCACCGGCGAGGCGGATTTCGTGCTGATCGTGACGGTGGCCAGCATGGGCGAATATGAGGCGCTGACGCGGCGGCTGTTCTTCGCCAATCCCAACATCAGACGGTTTCGCACGCTGGTGGCGATGGACAGGGTCAAGGCCGGGCTGACGGTGCCGCTTGCGGCAGCCCGCTGACATCGGGCCACGGTCATCTTCGATGCAACCATCAGCGCCCGGGATGATTACCTCTCGGAGATGCCTGCCTTCTGGAAAGCCGTTGCCGTTCCGCATGAGCGGAAAGACGCATGGCCGAACCTTGAAAGGACCGCCTCATGTCAAAGCTGAAGATCGCGATTATTGCCATTTCGACGGCCTTTGCCGTTCCGGCCGGCGCGCAGATACCGCCCAACCACCACCAACAACAGCCTGAAGAAACTGTCGATCCTCCATTGATCCCCGGCCAGGCCTACACCGACGTTGTGATCGTTGAATTCGACTCTCTGCCTGTGCCGACGAAACAGGAAGTGGAAGACGTGGTGAAGGATACGAACGCCGACGAGTTGCAAGCACTGCAAAGTGTCGTTGGCCAGTCGCCCCTGGCGTTGCAGGCGCTGGCGGCCGCCGGCATGGACCCGACCCACGTGGTGGCGGCCGGGGTCACGCCGGATGGGATTCTCACCCTGGTCGTCCAGCAGACTGCCTGATGCGTCAGTGGCGGTCGATGACAGTGCCCAGATCGGAGAGTGGGTCGAGCGTGACGCCACAGGGCGCGCAGAACACGGCGCCGGGCATGTGGTCGCTCTCGGCCAGGGCAAACCGGACGGCCGATTCCTTGTCGGCGAAGATGCCGCCAACCATGCCCAGTTCGTCGCTGACAACCCAGCGCCCCTGGGGATCGCGGCCGACCATGAAACGGTGGCTGTGAAGTGCGGGGTGGATTTCGCGAGCTAGAGTGCCCATAGTCGTTTGCCTTTCTCGATCGTCGCGGCGAATTGCCGTGCGGCCAGCATTGCTTTGGTGATGTGATGCGCCGGCCATAAAAATGCGATTGGCGGCAGGGCGCGAAGAAATTCAGATCTTATAAATGCCGGCCGATCGAAACTGAGCCGGTGGCCATGCGTACCGGGCGCAGCGCGCGCGAGGTCCGTGCCTGCGCGTCGAGCACCGGCAGGGCATCGCGGATGGCCAAGGCCGTGGTTGGCTCGACCTCGACCAGCGGCAGCCGGACATCGGGCGACATCTTGCCCATCAGGTGAAGCGCGTGCTTGACCGGCACCGGATTGGTTTCGAGTTCGAGTGCTGTGATGAGCGGGCGCAGGCGGTTCTGGATTTCCCGCGCCGCGTGCGGATCGCCACGCCGGCAAGCGTCATGCATGGCGACACAAAGACGTGGTGCCAGATTGGCAACCACCGAGATGGTGCCTTGGCCGCCCATGGTGTTGAAGCCGAAGGCGGTGGCGTCGTGGCCGGACAGCCAGATGAAGCGGTCACCGAACTTTTGGATGAGCGTCATCGGCCGCGACAGGTCGCCGGTCGCGTCCTTGAAGCCGACGATGTTGGGGATATCAGCCAGCCGCTCGATGGTGGCGGGGGCAAGGTCGACGCCGGTGCGCGCCGGCACGTTGTAGACGATGATCGGAATGTCGACCTTGGCGGCGATCGTTTCGAAATGCCTGACGATGCCGGCTTGGGTCGGCTTGTTGTAATAGGGCGTGACGATCAGGGCTGCGTCGGCACGGAAATCGCGTGCCGCGGCGGTGTAGGCGACCGTCGATTCCGTGCTGTTGGTGCCGGTGCCTGCTATGACCGGCACGCGCCCGGCAGCGATGGTCACGCAGCGGCGGATGATGGCGATGCGCTCATGCCACGACAAGGTCGGGGCCTCGCCCGTGGTGCCGCAGGGTACAAGGCCGTTGATGCCTTCTGCGATCTGCCATTCGACAAGCGTGCCAAGGTTTTTAAGGTCGACCTCGCCATGCCTGAACGGAGTCGGGAGCGCGGACAGGGCGCCTGTTATGCGGTGGCGAAGCTGCTCAGTGGTCACGGCTGTGAGGGTCATGGCTGTGGGCCCGATCATGCTGGGGGAAATTGGTGGCTCGCCGGCGGCGAACCAAGGGTGGCTGCTGAAAGCTCATCAGCAGCGAAGCAAGCACGGCGGTCGCCAGATCGGCATGCTCGCCCTTGCAGGACCGGCTGCCGTCCGCGGTGGCGTAGCGCATCGAACACACCCAGTGTCCGGCGTGGTTCCTGATGCTTTCGATGGATCTCGGCGGTTCAGCACTGGCGGCCAGCAGCAGCACCGCATCGAGCAGTGCGTCGGCTTCCATCAGCGCGCGGAATTTTCGGCGCGACCGCTCGTCGAGGTCATCAAGGCCAAGAATGTCGGCGGCGGCCCAGACGTGGTGCTCGCGGAGGATCCTGATGTCGGTGAGGCGGTCGGCCAGCGCAGGGATGTTTTCCGGCTTCATGATGAGAAGACAGATAGTCCGGCAGCGCGTGTGAATTCGAGAGAGGGAAGGGGCCGGAGTTATAAGAATCGCATAGGGATGCAGCCTAAAGGGTTCAGCTGTCGCGCCTTATTCAGCATCCCAGCCTGAGATGGAGTCGACAAAGGCCTGATCGTCGAAGGCGTCAGAGCCAGCGGTTACCGCCACCGACTGGCGATGCGCCTCAGACCGGAACGACGGCGCACGCGTGTCCGGCACCCATATTTGAACGGGCCGCAATCCCTGCCGACGCAACCGTTCGCGGTGTTGTTGCACCTTCATACGGGACGATTTTGTGGGCGACGCAGGCGGCATGCCGAATCCCCAGAATGCGATGGATCAAAGCGGTCGTGTCCGGCCGGCCTTCAATTCGGCCAATGCCTCATCAGCGAAGCGGTCGAGCCGTCCGGCGGCTGAATCTTCCGCAATCTGGCGATCCCAGCGCTCCGCCTGCAATTCGGCGAACCAGGCGGCGAACTGCTTCAGCTCGTCTTTCGACAAGGCCTCGACGGACTTTTCGATCTGCTCAAGCTTGGTCATGGGCGAAAGATAGCACGGAGGCAGCCTCAGACAAGCTGCCGCCCCGCCTACCGTCCCGGTCGGCCCGACTTGCTTGGCCGCTTCTTTTCGCGCGCGGCTTCGGCTGGGTCTTCGTAGGACCCAGCGCCGATCTTGGCGCGCTTGACCGGCTTGACGCTCTCGACGGGCTTTTCCGTCCGGCGGACGGTCATTTCGTCGAGGCTGTTCTTCTTGAACAGCGATTTGGACGCATCGTCCGGCACGCCGTAGTCGGCGCCATGGGCCTCGTCAGCGGATTGCTTTTTGAACAGCGAGCGCGGGATGGCACCGGCCGGTGTCGCCATGTCGGTACCCGGGCCCATGTCGTCGATATGAGGCTTGGCGAAGAGCGATTTGCCGGCCGGAGCCACACCATCGGCGCCCATCTCGTCGAGGTCGGGCTTGCGGAACAGCGCGAATTTGGTGTTGCCGCGTTCGTTTGAGCCGCCCGTCGGCTTGGCAGGTGGCTCGCCGATGACCTTGCCGTCGTCGCCGATTGTACGGTGGATGGCGCGGCCCTTGTTGTGCTTGCCCTTTTCGCGGCCGGAGGCCGGGCTTTCCATATCGGCATATTTGGCCAGCGGGTCGTCGGAGATGGCAAGTTCCATCTCGCGCAGGCGTTTGATCTCGTCGCGGATGCGGGCGGCCTTCTCGAAGTCGAGATCGGTGGCGGCGTTGCGCATCTGCTTTTCGAGCGCTTCGAGATGGACCTTGAGGTTGTTGCCCATCATCGCACCGGCTTCGTCGGTGAACTGCGAGATGTCGGCGCGGACGTGGTCCTTCTCGTAGACCGAGTCGAGGATGTCGGAGATGCGCGACTTGACACTTTCCGGCGTGATGCCGTTGGCCTCGTTCCACGCCTTCTGTTTTTCGCGGCGGCGCATGGTTTCGGCCATGGCGCGTTCCATCGAGCCGGTGATCTGGTCGGCGTAGAGGATCACTTTCCCATCGACGTTTCGCGCCGCGCGGCCGATGGTCTGGATCAGCGACGTCTCGGAACGCAGAAAACCTTCCTTGTCGGCGTCGAGGATGGCGACGAAGCCGCATTCGGGAATGTCGAGGCCTTCGCGCAGCAGGTTGATGCCGACCAGCACGTCGAACGCACCGAGCCTGAGATCGCGGAGAATTTCGATACGCTCCAGCGTGTCGATGTCGGAGTGCATGTAGCGGACGCGGATGCCGTTTTCGTGCAGGTATTCGGTCAAATCCTCGGCCATGCGCTTGGTCAGCACAGTGACAAGCGTGCGGTAGCCGGCCTTGGTCGTTTCGCGGATTTCGCCGACGACATCGTCGACCTGGGTTTTCGCAGGACGAACCTCGACGGGCGGGTCGATCAGGCCGGTCGGGCGGATGACCTGCTCGGCGAAGACGCCGCCGGCTTCTTCCATCTCCCAGTTGCCGGGCGTCGCCGAAACGGCGACGGAAAGCGGGCGCATGGCGTCCCACTCCTCGAAGCGCAACGGCCGGTTGTCCATGCAGGACGGCAAGCGGAAGCCGTATTCGGCCAGCGTCGCCTTGCGGCGGAAGTCGCCGCGATACATGCCGCCGATCTGGGGCACGGTGACGTGGCTTTCGTCGATGAAGACCAGCGCGTTGTCAGGGATGTATTCGAACAAGGTCGGCGGCGGATCGCCGGGGCGGCGGCCGGTGAGATAACGCGAATAGTTTTCGATGCCGGCGCAGGAGCCGGTGGCATCGAGCATCTCCAGGTCGAAGCGGGTGCGCTGCTCCAGGCGCTGGGCCTCGAGCAGACGGCCAGCCTTCTCAAGCTCTTGCAGGCGGTGCTGCAGCTCATCCTTGATCGACTTGATGGCTTGATTCAAGGTTGGGCGCGGCGTGACATAGTGTGAGTTGGCGTAGATTTTCACGCTCTTGAGGTCGCCGGTCTTCTGGCCGGTGAGCGGGTCGAATTCGGTGATGGAGTCGATCTCGTCGCCGAACAGCGAGATGCGCCAGGCCGAATCCTCCAAGTGGGCCGGGAAGATTTCGATGGTGTCGCCGCGTACGCGAAACGAGCCGCGGACGAAGTTGATGTCCTGGCGCTTGTATTGCTGGGCGACGAGGTCGGCGAGCAGCTGGCGCTGGTCGAGCCGGTCGCCGACCGCCATCTGGAACGTCATGGCGGTGTAGGTTTCGACCGAGCCGATACCGTAGATGCAAGAGACCGAGGCGACGATGATGACGTCGTCGCGTTCGAGCAGCGAGCGCGTCGCCGAGTGGCGCATGCGGTCGATCTGCTCGTTGATCGTCGATTCCTTTTCGATATAGGTGTCGGTGCGCGGGACGTAGGCCTCGGGCTGGAAGTAGTCGTAATACGAGACGAAATATTCCACCGCATTGTCGGGGAAGAACTTCTTGAACTCGGAAAAAAGCTGGGCGGCGAGCGTCTTGTTGGGCGCCAGGATCAATGCGGGGCGCTGCGTCTGCTCGATCACCTTGGCCATGGTGAAGGTCTTGCCCGAGCCGGTGACGCCAAGCAGCACCTGGGTGCGCTCGGCCGAATTGACGCCTTCGACGAGGTCCTTGATGGCGGTCGGCTGGTCGCCGGCCGGTTCGAACTCCGACTGCATGACGATCTGGATGCCGCCTTCGGACTTGTCCGGGCGGGCAGGGCGGTGCGGCACCCAGATCTCGCCGTCCTTGTGCAGCGGGTTGCCGCTTTCGATCAGCGCCGACAGGGCTGCAACCGTTGCGGTGACACCGGAATTGGACAGCGACGCCGCGTCTTCGAGCGAGATGTCGAGACCCGCGACCGGGCTGAGACCGGCGGCGGTGCGATCCTTGGCCGAGGCGGCACCACCCATCGAGGTGCCACGCGACGAGCGGGTCGGCGCCGAACTTTTCTCGGGAATCTTCTTGGCTTTGGGTTGAGGCTTTTCGGCCTCCCTGGCGATCTGGTCGGCCCAATCGGCGATGGAGCCGGACAATGGCGCGCCGGTGAATTCGGCCTGCGGCGCTTCGCCCAAGCCAGGGCGATGCAGCGGCTCGGAAGCGTCGAGGAAGTCGGTCACGCCATTGCCGCCGCGCTTGCGCGGGGCGGCACGGTTGTCAGCCCCCGAAGCGGGCGATTTCTTTTCAGGAGATTTGGCCATGAGCGAAATATGGGCGGTATCGGCGAAAATGAAAAGGGCGCGGGAACCGGAAAGCCGGTACCCGCGCCGACGAGCAATCGTGCTCCTGACATCAGGCTGTCAGGAAGTTGTCACCTCGGGCAAGGGAAGCCGGGTGCGATCCTGCAGTTGGCGCCAGGTGGCCGCGGCCTGGGAGGACGTGGATAGGGCGGCCGGTTCCAGTTGGGCGGACGATTCCAATAGGGTGGGCGGTAGACCGGAGGACGAACGATGATCGGTGGCGGCACGACGACCACAGGCGGCCGATAGTTTGCCCGCGACAGCAAGTTGGCGGAGACCCAGCCGCGCAGCCCGTCGCCGCGGATGTTGCACCAGTTGGCCTGGCAACTGCGTATGTCGACAGGTGTGCCCCTCAGGAGCATTCCGATAGGGGCGTAGCCGGTGCCGGGGCCGGCGCGGACATTGACGTTGCCTGTGGTAAAGCCATTCGCGGCCGAGGCCGCCGCCGGCAGAATCACCACGCCGGCGAGTATGGCGGCGGCCGTGACAAGTCTTCGAAAACGCATGGGCAGTGCTCCAGACCGATTTCACTTCGAACCGTTGCAGACTACTGCCTATCGCGGTGCGCGCCAGTATGCTGATGTCATTATCCTTTATGCCTGCGTAATGCCGCTCCTGCAAAGGCTGCGGGTTGCCGCTACGTGTTTGCGTGATCGCCCATGAGTGCTAGAGAGCGTGCACTCAATTCCGGACCCAGGCATCAATGATCGCAGTGACCAGCAGCCCGTCGCAGTGCACGCCCCTGACGTCGATGGCTTTGACGCAATGAAGATCGCGCACATGATGAGCCATGGCGGGCTAAATGGCGTGTCGACGAGTTCGGTGACGCTGATCCAGGCGCAACTCGATGCGGGACACGAGGTGATGCTGGTGCACACGCCCGGTTCGTGGATCGAGCGGCAGAAATTTGGCGGTCCGCTCACCATGATGGCGTCAGGCTTTGCCACCAAGCCAGACGAGATCAGGCGCGTTGGCTACGCCATCCGCGACTGGGGAGGGGACGTGGTGCATGCGCACGGGAGCCGGGCAAACAAGTTCGGGCTGGTGTTCCGCTGTGCGTCCGGCGCCCCGATCGTCATGACTGCGCACACAAGGCAGTTCCAACTGCCGTGGCTGTTTGCCCATGCAGTCATTGCGCCGAGCCAGCAGACGGCAGATTATTATCTGTCGCGTCGGCTGGTGCGGCGGCGGAACATGCATCTTGTCCGACATATGTTCGACGTGGGCAGCGTCGAGGCGGTGACTTCGCAGAGCCGTAGCGCTGCACGCGCGGAGCTCGGTATCAGGGCCTCCTCCTTGGTCATTGGTTCGGTTGGCGAGATCACCGAGCGCAAAAACCAGACCGATGCCGTACGCGTGTTGCAGCGCCTCGTGGCCGCAGGCATCGATGCCGAACTGGTGCTCGTCGGGAGACTATCCGAACTTACGCGCAGCGACGCGTGGAACGCCGCGGTTTCCGATCCCCGGATCGCCGGACGCTTGCATCTGACGGGCGAGCGGCAGGACGCGGCGGCGCTCCTTCATGCCATGGATATTTATATATGCACGTCGAAGTCGGAGGAGGGGCCGATTGCCACCCTCGAGGCGATGGCCACCGGCTTGCCCGTGCTCTCGGTGGATGTCGGCTACTCCTCGGCCTTGCTGCGCAACGGTATCAATGGCTGGATATTCGGGCATGGCGAGGTTGGCGGCATGGTCGAAGTTGCCACGAAGCTTGCCACTGACGCTGCATTGCGCGAAACGATCGGCAGGGCGGCCAAGAAGACGGTCGCCGAACGTCTCGCCCCACAGTCGATAGTGCCAGAGATCGACGCGGTTTATCGCGTCGCCATCGCACGATCCGGCAATGGGCGACGGCAAAAATAAACTGATACAGCGGGGCACCGCCAGCCGCGCGCAATGAATTGCTGTTAGGGTGGCGACGGTCAATTTCGGGCGCAGCGTGTCCAACTATCCCTTTTCCTACAAGGTTTCCTGGCCGGTCCGGTTTCTCAAGCCGTCGCTGCGCGGCGACGCGTCGGGCTGTCTACCGGCACGGGCGGCGTTCATTGCCACACCTGCAAGGACGGTGCGGCTGGCCTTTGTCGGTGACATTTCCGCCGTGGCCAACCGGCGGCCGCCGGTGTGCGATGCCGAACTGACGGAGCTTCTGGCATCGGCCGATCTGGTTGTCGGCAATTGCGAGAGCCCTATCGTCGACAGACCGAGCGCGAAGCTGGGCATGCTGGTGGGCTCCCACCACGCCATGACGCACGGGTTCCTGGCGGGTGCGCTGGAGGCGGTCGGTATCGTACGCGAACGGCTGGTGCTGTCGCTGGCCAACAACCACGTGCTCGACCAGGGTGTTGTCGGGTTCGAGGCGACGCGGGCGGCACTCGATAGGCTTGGCATCGCAACGATCGGGACGAGTACGGCGGTCACAAAAGTTGCGACTGGGCCGCTGACGCTCGGGCTTGTGGCGTTCACGCAATGGCGCAACGCGCCGGCCGAGCAGTTTGCCGGGCGGGTGGCGATGGCCGAGGACTTCTTTGCCGCTGCCGGCAAGGGGCTGTCTGACGGTACGGACCTCGTTTGCGCGGTGCCGCATTGGGACTGGGAGTTCCGGCATTTTCCGCGTGCCGAGACGCGTGCCTGGGCGCAACGGCTGGCCGAACTCGGGGTCGGGCTCATCGCCGGGCATCATGCCCATGTCGTGCAGCCTATTGCGCGCATCGGCGAAACGCTTGTGGCCTATGGGCTGGGCGATTTCCTCGGCACGGCACTGGCCAGGCAACCCTGGCCGGGACGGATCGGGGCGATCTTCGTGGTCGAGGTCAGTGCGGACGCGGCGACACGCGGGCGGATCGCGAGCTATCGGCTGGTGCCATTCATGCGCCTGCGCGACGGCGACCGCGAGAAGATGCTGCCGCTCGAAAAAGTCGAGGGCGGGCTGGGAGCCAAGGTGCGGGCGCGCTGGGCGGCAATCTACGGCACTGACCAATCCGGCTTCACAGATTGAGTCCGGTTATCGCGCCATCTCCTTGTTTTCGTGGAGGCGCGGCCGATGTTGGTGGTGCCGTATGGACAGGTTTGTTGCTTCGCGACATTTGGCGAAAAGCCGCTATCATCCGAGCAGCGGCCGGGGTGACATCGGCGTGGTGAGGGGGATTTGGTGAGCGCAACTGGTTTCATGCCCGACGATGCGGCAATCGCGGGTATCAAGAAAGATATTGCGGCCTATGAGGCCGAGCGCACCACGATCAGGCGTAAGGCGATGTGGCGGGTGCCGCTCTATCTCGGTGGGCTGATCGCCACCGTCCTGGTGCTAGCGCTGGTGTTCAACCTGATTGCCGATGTCAACGAGCAATGGCTGTCGACGCCGCATGCCTATCTCTATGTCGTGGGCTTCATCGCTGCCTTCTTCTTCTATTTTCGCGCGATGAGGCCGCTTGACGCCGCCAACGCGTCGTTTCGCGCCAAGCTGCTGCCGATCGTCTTCGGTTTCATCAAGAACATGCACCATGAAAGGGCGGTGATGCCGCCATCCTTTGCGGTGCTGCCGAACGAGACAGTCGGCAAGTTCAACATGGTAGAGATCGACGACTCCATCTCGGGGACATATGATGACTTCCACTTCGAGCTCTATGAAGCGCTGCTGATACAGCGGAACGAAAAGTCGGACTCGACCGCTTTCCAAGGCGTGATCGTGGCATTCGGGCTGGAAAAGCCTTTTCCCGGCATTCTGGTCGCGACGGTGCGGACCGATGCGGCCCTGAGCTTCTTCAGCGAAATCTTCGGCAGCGGACTGAAGGAGATCAGGTCCGGGGTGCAAGAACTGGATATGGCCTATGAATTCCGAACCGGCAATGTCGATGCCGCGCAGCCGCTGGTGTCAGGGCAGATGGCGCAGGCGCTGACCTGGCTCAAGGAGGCCTGGCCGGGCGAACCGGCGCGTATTGCGCTCGAGGGCAAGGACGGATTTCTGCTGTTGCCGGACAAGAGGAACTTCTTCGAGCTGCCGGCCTCGAATGTGCCGCTGGACTACAAGGCGCATATCGAGCCGATGATCGCCGACATGGCAACAATGCTGGCGATCACCGTACTGGTGCGCAAGATCGGGACCTGAGACCGTAGAGCCTGTTCCATTCCGATAGAATCGGAATGGAACAGGCTCTATCTTCTTGTTGGAGCATGATCTTTTCCGAAAACCGGTTCCCACTTTTCGGGATCATGCTCTAGCCGAAGCGCAGCTTCAGCCCGACGATGGCGAGGATGAAGACCAGCGTGATCGAGTTCGACAGGATCACCGGCAGCGAACCGATAGCGAAACCATAGACGATCCACAGCGAGATGCCGGTGGCGAGCGCCGCATTGGTGCCGAGCGAGATGTCGCTGGTCTTGCGTTCGCGCAGGATCTTGGCGATCTGCGGCAACCAGGCGAGCGTGGTCAGGATGGCGGCGACGGCGCCGACGATTTCGAACAGGGGGTTCAAGGCGGGAGCTTCCCTAAAGCACAAATCGTGCGGCGCGAGCTATGCCAGATCGGCGCTCGGCTGTGAAGCGGACGAGAAGGGCTGGATCAACGAAAAGACAGCGCAAAACGTCGCGGGATCATGCCGAGATTGCCCGGAGAAATTGCCCTGGGGTCGCCTCGATACGGCGTTTTGTGATCGCCGAAATGACAATCCGGCGCTTGGATGGCGATGCGGTGACAGCGATGTGACGGCCCTAAACCCATGCGGGATAAGGGGATCGGTGGTGTCGCCATCATACCAAATCAGTTCGAACGAGGTCGGTTGCGTCGGAATATGGCAGAAATAAGCCTATGATTTTGTTCGATAATTTCACGCAACGTGATTTGCGTCAGGCAGGTTCGGCGGTCAGTCTCCAGCTTGTTCGGCGGGCCTTGCTGCGAAAGCGAAGCCCGCGAGGACGCAGATAGAACGGGAGTACCAGACATGAACAAGTTCCTTGCAACGACCGTCGCTTCGCTTGCTTTCATCGGTGCCGCTTATGCCGCCGACGTCGAAGGCACGGTCCAGTCGGTCGATCCGGCGACGCGTTCGATCACGCTGGACGACGGCAAGACCTATGTCGTGCCCGAAAGCATCAAGGTCGACGGCCTTGCTGCCGGCGCCAAGGTGAAGGTGACCGTCGACGACACCACAGGTGCGGTAACCGCGATCGAAAACGCCTCCTAAGGCCGCATCGCCAGCTTGCCCTGCCGGCACTGCCATACGCCCGGGCAGGGCGAGCGATGTTCTCGACACCTTCCAAGCTACCTATTCGGCCGGCCCCTCGCGGGTCGGCTTTTTTTGCGTGGTAGCTTCAGAAGCCGATGTTTTCGGCAAGCCAGTTGGACGAGCGCTTGGCCACGGCCAACGTGCCGTCGGCAAAACGGTCGAGACCCGAACGCACCAGCGCATAGCCATTGGCCGTGCGGTAGAGAACCGAGCCATTGTCCTGCGGCGTACCCGCATAGGCAGCCGGCTGGACCTTAGGCTGGATGGCTGGGGCCGAGGCAAGCTTGGGATCGGTGAAAGCAGTGGTGCGGCAGATGCCGGTGACCAGCGGATAGTCGTGGTTGCCTTCGCGCAGGATGCGGCTCTTCATCGCCGCCTCGCAGTCGGCGACGGAGGTCCACTGTGCCGGCGTCTCGCCGATATATTCGCAAAGCTTGGCGTCGCAGTCACAGCCGACGATGGTCATGGCGACAAGGGCTGACTTGATCACGGTCCGAATCCTCAGGGATTGCTCACCAAGCGATTTCTCGACTGCGATCACGGCGCCAGTTGGCCGCAATCATGGCATGACGGTGGCGCCGCGCGTTCGGCCTCAGGTTGTGGCTGCAAAACCCCAGTAGATGTGAACTTCGCAACCTTTCCCTTGCGCAATCGTAGCGGCGGCTAACAATGGCGGCGGAGGCTGCGGCGCTTGTGCTGCCGGGGAGGGTTTGTTTCGTGAAGATCGGCGTCGTCAGGAATCCGGTGGCCGGCGGCGGCAGGCTGGGAACGCATTGGACGGAAGTTGCAGCAGCACTTTCCGAACGCTTCGGCGATGTCGAGTTCCGCGAGACCGACGAGCCTGGCGATGGCGCGGCGATCGCGCGCGATCTCGTGGCGCTCGGCTGCCAGATGGTTGTTGCCGCCGGCGGCGACGGCACGATCAGCGAAGTGGCCGACGGCATCTTGCAGATGCAGGCGGAGACCGGTGTGGCTGCAGTGCTCGGCGTGCTGCCATGCGGAACGGGCTCGGACTTCGCCCGCGGCATGGGCATTCCGGTCGAGGTCAAGGCGGCAATGGCGCGCGTTGCCGAAGGCAAGGACCGCATCATCGACGCCGGTCGTATCTCCTTCGTCGACGAACATGGCCGGCTGGCGAGCCGGCATTTCGTCAACATCGCAAGCTTGGGCATGTCGGGTGCGACGGTGCGGGCGGTGAACGCCGACCGGCGCAAGGGCCGCGTGTCGGCCAAGGCACTGTTTTTCTGGCGCACGGTGACGGAGTTCGTGCGCTACCGCTTCCAGGAGGTGCGCATCACGGTCGACGATGGCGAGCCGGTCGAGGCCAAGGTGGCGCTGGTGGCTGTGGCCAATGAAAGGTTCTTCGGCGGCGGCATGATGATCGCCCCCGATGCCGTGCCCGACGATGGGCTGTTCGACATCGTCATCTTGCGGGCAGCGAGCAAGCTCAAGCTGATCCTCGACATCCGGCTGCTTTATGGCGGGCGCCACCGCAATCATCCCGCGATCACCATCCTGCGTGGCCGCAAGGTGACGGTCGAGCCGCTGGGCGATCCGCTCGCCAACGCGGCACTTGCCGACATCGACGGGGAATCGCCTGGGCATATCCCCGCGACATTCGAGATGTTGCCCAAGGTGCTGAAGGTGAGGTGTTGAGTCAGGCGGTTAGGAGAATGAGTCGGCAAGGCGGTGTAAGAGATTGATTTCATAGAGCTGCCCCTACCTTCTCCCCGTAATGACGGGGAGAAGGACGAAGCTCCAACGCTGGCGCCCCCTCTCCCCGTTCTTCACGGGGAGAGGGTAAGGGTGAGGGGCAAATTCATGGGGCAGGTTCCTTGTAGTCTGCTCAGGCGTCCATCGCCCTGACCATGGCCTGGATTTTCGTCGCCTTTTCGAAATGGTCGAGCTTGTGGGTACGGATCCACCATTCGGCTGCTTCCATCAAAAGCTCCGGGTCGTCGTTGCGGTTGGCGAAAAACGCGTAGAACGATAGTCCGACGTCGGGGCCCTTGGCGGCAACCTTGCGTTCGCAGACGTCCAGTATCTTTGCCTTCAGGCTCGCGCGCACCGGAGATTCCTTGTCGTGGGATTTGCCTGAGCTATCTCCCTGTTGAAGCCGAGTGTCAAAGGTCGATGTGCTCTCGGCCCCCATTTGGGCAGGGGCGGAGCCGTTGGTTACCCCCACCCCGTTGCTGCACAGCGACCCTGCCCAGGAGGGCAATGCCCCTCACGGGAACAGCGGGTCGGGTGTCATTTCGAGATGCAGCGGGCCGCCGCTCCATGGGTGCGCCTCGCAGACATCCTCGTTGAGCTCGACACCGAGGCCTGGCTCCTTCGAAGGGATGACGTTGCCGTCCTGCCATTGCAGCGGTTTTTTGAGCAGTTCGGCGTGGAAACCGTCCCAGGTCTTGATCGATTCGAGGATCAGGAAATTGGGCAGGGTGGTGGCGAGCTGGATGTTGGCCGCGCCGACGATCGGCCCGCAATAGCAGTGGGGGGCGATCTGGATGTGGTAGGCCTCGGCCATGGCGGCGATCTTCTTGGTCTCGAGGATGCCGCCCGAGCGGCCGAGATCGGGCTGCAGGATGGTTGCGGCGCGATTTTCGATGACGCGGGCGAATTCCCATTTTGTGGTCAGCCGTTCGCCGGTGGCGATCGGGATTTTTGTCCTCCGCGCCACCTCGGCCATCACTTCGGGCATGTCCGGCGGCACCGGTTCCTCGAACCACAGCGGATCGTAAGGCTCGATGGCGCGCGCCATGCGCAACGCGCCCGAGGCGGTGAACTGACCATGCGTGCCGAACAAAATGTCGGCGGAGGTGCCGACCGCCTCGCGGATGGCTTTCATCATGCGCGTCGACAGGTCGATGTCGATCAGGCGGGGCTGGTGGCCGTCAAAGGCGGTGTAGGGGCCGGCAGGGTCGAGCTTGATCGCGTTGAAGCCCTGGGCGACATAGGCCAGCGCCGTTTCGGCGGCGAGGTCGGGGTCGTTGTAGACGTTCTTTTCGCTCTCGGTCTCGCCGGGAAACACGCTTCCCGTGCGCGGGTAGAGATAGGTGTAGGAGCGCAGCGCTTCGTGAACCTGGCCGCCAAGCAGCTTGTAGACCGGCTTGTTGGCCTCCTTGCCGATGATGTCCCAGCAGGCCATTTCAAGCGCCGACACGCAGCCCATCATCGAAATGTCGGGGCGCTGGGAGAAGCCCGAGGAATAGGCGCGGCGGAAGAAGGTCTCGATGTCGTGCGGATCGTGGCCGACGAGGTAGCGGGCAGCGCAATCCTCGATCATCCTGGCGGTGATATCGGGGCCGAATGTGGCGTTGTAGGCCTCGCCATAACCGACCACGCTGCCATCGGTGGTGAGTTTGACGAAAATGAAGTAACGCCCGCCGGTCTGTGGTGGCGGGTTGTTGACCACGAAGGTTTTGACGTCGGTGATTTTCATCGTTGCTCCTCCGGTCGTGTGAAATCGTGGACGTTAGGCGCTGCCCCTCATCCGCCTGCCGGCACCTCTCCCCGTAAGGAGGGAGAAGGCACAAGCGGCGATGCTGACGCCTCCCTCTCCCCGTCCTTCACAGGGAGAGGGTAAGGGTGAGGGGCGGCGCGAGTTCTCATGGCTGCTCACCCCATATCCTCCAGCACCATCTCCGCACCCTTCCAGCCGGTCATGATCGACGCGGCGTTGGTATTGCCGGTGATGTTGTCGGGGAAGATCGAGGCGTCGATGACGCGCAGGCCAGAAAGGCCATGCACGCGCAGGCGCGGGTCGACGACGGAATTGCGCGGCTCCGGCCCCATGCGGCAGGTTGAGACAGGGTGGTAAACCGTGCCCGAGCGCTTGCGGAAATCCTGAATCAAGTCCGGGTCGGAAGTGATTGAGGGGCCTGGCAAAACCTCTTCCGCGATGATCTCGGCAATCGGCGCCATCGAAGCCAGCTTGCGCAGGAATTTGACCGCATCGAGCATCTCGGCGACGTCGGTCTCGGTCGAATAGGCGTTGACGGTGATGCGGGGATGAACGGCAGGATCAACCGAGCGGATCATGATCTCGCCGCGGCTCGAGGGCCGGCAGTTGGACAGGCCGATGGAAAAGCCGGGGAAGGGATCGGGCGACAGGATCGGCCGCTCGCCTGATTTGGGCAGGACGGTGGAAAAGACCTGGAAATAAAGCTGCATGTTGGGCCGCGTGCGGGCGGGGTCGGAGCGGAAGAATCCGCCGCCCTGGTTCATGCTCATCGACAGCGGGCCGGCGCGCAAAGCGAGATATTGCATGCCGACAAGGAGCTTGCCCCACCATGGGCGCAGGGTCTGGTTCAGCGTCGGCACCTTGGCCTTCCAGGTGTAGTTGATGCCCTGGTGGTCCTGCAGGTTGCGGCCGACATGTTCTTGGGCATGGACGACCGGTATGCCGAGATCGCCAAGCAGCGCGGCAGGGCCTATGCCCGAGAGCTGCAGCAGCTGCGGCGAGTTGACTGAGCCGCCGCACAAGATGACCTCTTTGCCGGCGCGGGCGGTGAGCGTCCTGCCGTTCTGGAGGTATTCGACGCCGACGGCACGGCTGCCCTCGAACAGGATTTTTGTCGCCAGCGCGTTGGTTTCGACCCGGACATTGGCGCGCTTCATCGCCGGGCGCAGGAAACCGCGCGCGGCGGACATGCGGCGGCCGTTCCTGGTGGTGATTTGATAAACGCCGACCCCCTCTTGCGAGGGGCCGTTGAAGTCTTGATTCAGCGCAAGGCCGGCCATTTGGCCCGCCGCGAGGAAGCGCCTGGTGAGCGGATGAACCTTCTTGCTGTTGTCGGTGACATGGATCGGGCCGTCGCTGCCGCGCAGCGCGTTGCCGCCGGCTTCATTGTCTTCGATCGCCTTGAAGGCGGGCAGGAGGTCGTCAAAGCCCCAGCCGGGATTGCCGGCATCGCGCCAGGCGTCGAAATCCTCGGCAGCCCCCCTGATCCAGACCATGGCGTTGATCGAGCTCGACCCGCCCAAAATCTTGCCGCGCGGCCAGTGATCGGCATTGCCGGCGAGGCCGGGGTCTGGCTCGGCGGCATAGTTCCAGTTCACGGCTGGATCATAAAAGGTCTTGCCGTAGCCGAGCGGCATCTGGACGAAGAAGCGGCGGTCGGTCCCTCCCGCTTCGAGCACCAGCACGGAGTGGCGGCCGCTGGCGGACAGCCGCTCTGCGACCACCGAACCGGCGGAGCCCGAGCCGACAACAATGAAATCGTAAGTCTGCATGGAAACGCTGGCCGCCACGGTGCATCTGATGTCGGGGCAGACTAGCGCTGGCCACAGGGGGCATCACCGGCGGTTACGGCATGGCCTGTGAATTATGCGACGGCTTTTCGTTGGCCAGGTGATGTTGACGCCTGCGCAGCGCGGACGATACGGGTTGAGCTACATGCGAATCCTGGGAGTGAGGCGATGGTGCAATATGCGGACGGCCGGCCGCACGGCGAACTGACACTCAGGACGCTGGCCATGCCATCGGACGCCAATGCCGCCGGCGACATCTTCGGCGGCTGGGTGATGGCGCAGATGGACCTTGCCTGCGGCATCCGCGCCGCCGAGCGCGCAAGGGGGCGCGTGGTGACGGCGGCGGTCAAGGAAATGGCCTTCGCCAAGCCGATGAAGATCGGCGACACGCTGTGCATCTACACCCATGTCGAGCGCGTCGGCCGCACCTCGATGACGCTCAAGGTCGAGGCCTGGGCGCAGCGCTATCTCTCCGACCTGATGGAGAAGGTGACCCACGCCGATTTCGTGATGGTGGCGCTGGATGGCGAGGGCAAGCCGAAGCCTGTGCCTGCGGAGTAGGGGCGGCGCGCTGCGGTTGTGCGTCCTTCGAAGACGTCGATAGCCTCTGACGTTGCTGGGCTCGCACCTCAGGCTGGCCCGCCGAAGCCATCGACAATCTCCGAGGCTTTGCTGGGCTCGCAGGATGAGGACCGGGGCGGCTGCCCGTCGCTATGTGTTGGCTCTCGGTGCTGGCGCCGTATCAAACGTCCTTTGTGTCACGGCATGGATTCCCGACACTGTCCGCTCGTTTCACTCGCTCACGAGGTCGAGAATGACGGATTGCAGGGAATGCCTCCGCCAGTCTCCGACGTTTGCGATTAGCGGATGCGGTCAAGGAAGCCCGTCATTCCCGACCTCGTGAGCGAGTGAAACGAGCGGAGAGTGTCGGGAATCCATGCCGTGACGCAAAGGATATCGAATTCGGTCCAAGCTTTCTGCCTGATGGTCCAAGCGTTACGTCAGAAAGAACAGAGTTCGACTCCGACCGAGGGAGCTTGCGGCACGGCGGCCGCGTCAACCGGCAGCCTGATCGAATCTTGTCCGCGCTTCTGCGACGCGGCGCTGGTTGAGCCGGGCCCATTCGCCGAGCGCGTTGACGGGAACGAGCAGCTCGCGGCCGAGATCGGTCAGTTCATAATCGACGCGCGGCGGGATTGTGGGAAATACGGTGCGGGTGACAAAACCGTCGCGCTCGAGCCCGCGCAATGTGGTGGTCAGCATCTTTTGCGAGATGCCGCCGACGCCGTGGCGCAACTCGTTGAAGCGCATCGGTCCGTCGCCGAGCTTGCCGACGACGAGCACTGTCCATTTGTCGCCGACACGCTGCAGGATATCGCTGACGGCGCGGCAATCCTCGGTGCGGTGCGGGTGCCTCGGTATCAAAAAAGTGCCTCCTTGTGCACGTGATTTTCAGTCACCTATATAGCTTGGGTATCCATTAGTTACCAGTATCGCCTCGATACCTACGCCCGAAAGGTTCCTGCCATGTCCAAACCCAAGATTGCCATCGTCGTCGGCTCGACGCGCGCCGCCCGCTTCGCCGACACGCCAGTGGAATGGATCGCCAAGATCGCAAAATCCCACACAGATATCGAGGTCGAAGTTGTCGACCTCAGAGATTTCCCGCTGCCCTTCTTCGACGAAGTGGCATCGTCCGCTTGGGTGCCGTCCCAGAACGAGGCCGCCCAGCGCTGGCAGAAGAAGGTCGCCGAGTTCGACGGCTTCATCTTCACTGCCGCCGAATACAATCACGGGCCGACCGCCGTGCTGAAGAACGCGCTCGATTACGCCGCCAAGGAATGGAACAAGAAGCCCGCCGGCTTCGTCGGCTACGGTGGCGTCGGTGGCGCGCGTGCCGTCGAGCAGCTGCGCATGCATGCGGTGGAACTGCAGATGGCGCCGACCAAGGCCGCCGTGCACATCGTGTGGGGCGATTTCCTGGCCGTGCGCCAGGGCGAAAAGAAGCTCCAGGATATCGAGCACCTCAACCAGGCCGCCAACGGGCTGATCGAAGAGATCACCTGGTGGGCCAAGGCGCTGAAGATCGCGCGCGAAGCCGACGTGCTTGCCGAAGAAGCCAAGGCTGCCTGAGCAGCGCGTTTCCTCCCTGGGGATTTGAGGGCGGCTACGAGCCGCCCTTTTTTAGTGATCGGGTAGCTTGGACGGTGGCAACAGTTTCGCAGTCACGGCATGGATCCCCGGAACTCCGCACGTCGCGTCGCTCCTGCTCCGCCCGAGGATGACGAAGACACGGATGTTTGCCGCTAATCGTCGGCGTTGGAGATTGGCGGAACCCAACAAGAAATTCGTCATCCTCGGGCGGAGCAGGAGCGACGCGACGTGCGGAGTTCCGGGGATCCATGCCGTGACGGACGAATGTCGATGACGGTCCAGAACAATGATCGAGCTATGCGGCCGTGGTGGCAAAGCTCTTAACGATCCAGACGTACGAGCGAAGGCCTACCGCACCGGCTCGCGGTAGGCGCTGGGCAGGCGGGTTGCCAAAACCTTGTCGATGCGGCGGCCGTCGAGGTCGACGACCTCGAAGCGCCAGCCCTGCGCGTCGACGCATTCGCCGGTCGCGGGCAGGTGGTGCATGTGCGACAGCACGTAACCTGCGACGGTCTCGTAGTCGCGGTTTTCGGGCAGGTCGATGTTGAGCTGGTCGGCCATCTCGTCGGCCTGCATGTAGCCGGCGAGCAGCCAGGAGCCGTCCTCGCGCTGGACCGCGTTGTCGACATCGTCCTCGTCGAGGTCGGAACGGAACACGCCGGTGATGGCCTCGAGAATGTCGGCTGGCGAAACGACGCCTTCGAAATGGCCATATTCGTCATGGACCAGCGCCATCGGCACATCGGATTCCTTGAGCGTTGCGAGCACGTCGAGCGCATCGGCCTGATCGTGGACGATGGGGGCGACACGCACATGCTTGCGCGGATCAAAGGCGCGGCCGGCCAGCAGCGAGGCGAGCAGTTCGCGGCTTTGGATCACGCCGACCATGGCATCGACCGAACCTTCGCCTGCGGGCAGGCGCGAATGCTGGGTTTCCATCAGGAGCTTGCGGGTGATGGCCTCGTCGGCCTGGAGATTGATCCAGTCGACCTCGGTGCGCGGGGTCATGACGGCACGCACGGCGCGGTCGCCCAGGCGCATGACGCCGGCGATCATGCGGCGCTCGTCGGATTCGATGGTGCCGTGATGCTCGGCCTCGGCGACCAGCATCTTGATTTCCTCGTCGGTGACCTTTTCCTCGCTCTCGCCGCGTTGGCCAAGCAGCCACAGCACGGAGCGGCCGGAAATGTCGAGCAGCCACACCAGTGGCAGCGCGACCTTGGCGAGCAGCGACATTGCGGGGGCGACGCGCGAGGCGACGCCCTCGGGGTCGCGGAGGGCGATCTGCTTGGGCACCAGTTCGCCGATGATCAGCGACGCATAGGTGATGATGGCGACGACGATGCCGACGCCAAACGCATCGGCGAGACCGGCGCGCATGCCGTATTCGCCGAGAAGCCCGCTCAGCCGCTGGCCGAGCGTCGCGCCGGAAAAGGCGCCTGACAGCACGCCGACCAGGGTGATGCCAATCTGCACCGACGACAGGAATTTGCCCGGGTTGGCACCCAGTTCAAGCGCGCGTCCTGCACCCTTGATGTCGCGGTCGATCATCGCCTTGAGGCGCGCCGGGCGGGAAGAAACGATGGCAAGCTCGGACATTGCCAGAAGGCCGTTCACGCAGATGAGGACGACCACGATACCGATTTCAGCATATAACATGATGGTCGCTGCATAGCATTCCTTCCGCCCCTTCGAAAGGACGGCAGCGAAAATACAGCTTGGCAGTACCGTGGCGATGGCAGCGCTACTTGTGGGGTACAAGAACCGCCATCAGCACCTTGCCGTCGGTGAAGTAGGGATCGCCGCCGCCATTGCGGCCAGCGCTTGTGAAGCCGATGCCGGGAATCGTCTTGACTGACTCGGTTTGTCCGGCAGCGGTGAGATCGTGGATCAGCGAATCGCGTTCGGCGTCGATGTCGGGCGCGATGTGATGCGTGATTTGGCCGGTGTCGTGGCTGAGGCCAACGCCGCGATCGAAGCTCGCCGAACCGTACCAGGTGGGCCGGCCGTCAGCACCTGGCGTAAATGTCACCCAGAGGCGGACGTGGTGACGCTGGTCAGCGCTTTTGCCAACCGGCTTTTCGAAGGCGAGGTCCTCGCGGCTACCGTCAAACAGCAGCGTTGAAACCGGGGCGTTGACGTCAGGCCGGTCAAGCAGCACGCTTTCGCCGATCTTGATGTCGGATTTCACGGATAGGCCGGTTGCGCGGTCCCAGTGGGCAGCAGCGAAGGCCTCGATGACATCTTCTTCCGTGCCGACCAGGCTGATGTTGATGGGGTCGCCGGGAATGCCATCAGGGGTGGTCGTCATCAGGGCGGCGGGCTTGAGGCCGTCGCGCAGGATGTGGAAGGACCAGAATTCGGGCGCGGCAAAATAGGCAAGCCCAAGATAGGCCGCGCACAGGGCCGCAAACCACAGGGTCGCCTGTCTACGCAGTTTCCCTGCCATCGGATGCCGCCATGCAATAGATTGGTCTGTTTTTATCCCGATTTGAGATCAGAGGCAAACTGGCGATGAGGACATCCAACAAGCAGAAGCGTTAGCTCAGCGGCAGGCGCGATAACCGTTTCGGCGCTGCTTGATGTCGAAATGGAAGTGGTTGCGGTGGTCGTAGTTGTAGCCGGGGCCGAGCACGGTGTTGAAATAGCTGCAGCCGTCGGCGCGAATGGTGTTGAGGAAGCCGCGGGTGCGGAAGGCGAACAGGCCCGGCTTTTTGACATCGATGTCGCGGCCGCTGTTGAGCTCGATGCGCATGATGTCGAGGGCGTTGCCCTTGCCGTGTTCCGACAAGGTGCGCGAACCGGCGATCTTGCGGCAGGAATAGCTCGAACCCTGGTGGATGGTCTTGACGCCGGAGAAGTAGCGCAGGCGCGCCGCCGGCACCAGGTCGCGCTTGGTCCAGGCGGCGAAACTCGCGGCCATGGCGCAGGTGACGACAGCGGCGGGTTTCATCTGTACCGAACCGATGGCCGAGACCTTGACCGGGTAGTCGATGCCGCAGGCAGCGCCGTCGCGGATCGGGGGCAGGTCGCGATATTGCACGTCGAGCTTTTTCAGGTCGCTTCGGCAATCGACCTCGTCGGCCGGCATGACGGCAGGCCGCATCGGTGCTGTCTGCGGCATGTTTGAGGGATCGTCGAGCTTGGGATAGGCGACCATGTAGGGGTTGGACGGCACCAATGTCTGCAGTCCGCGTGTCGGCACAAGGGCCGCGGTCTGGACGGGCCGTGGCGCGGCAGCTGCCTGGATGGGTGGCGGCGCGGCAGCGGCGATTTCGGGCATGGCTTCGGCCTGTGCGTCAAGCGTCGGCTCGATGGCCTGGGGTGCTGTCGCGATCATCGCCGTATCGGGCTGTGAAGCCACGGCCACCGGTGCCGATTGCGGCGCGACTTCGACCACGGGCAATGAAGCGGTGTGCGATCCGACATCGACCGCCGGCTGGAGCGCGAAGACGTCGCCGGTGGTGCAGGAGCTTGCGCCAAGGCCTGCGATCACCAGCGTTGTGGCGAGCAGCAGGGCGCGCTGGCGCGAGACGCGGCGCGGCGTTGTGGCTGTTGCGATGGCGGCGCGCGAATCTGCGGCCATGCGAAGGCTCCTGTACCTGATGGACTGAAGCCTAGCCGCCAAGGGTAAAGGAAAGATCAGCGCCGCCGTTTACGGCTGCGGCCGAATTGCGGCGTTATTGGCAAAACGTGCCGCCGTTGCGCCGGGGCGCGAGGTCGAGGTGGAAATGCAGCGAATGGTCGGCGTCGCTGCCGGGGCCGAGCACCGTCTTGAACGGGCCGCAGGCGGCTTTGCGGATGACGCCCAGGAATTTCGCGTTCTTCTCGGGCGGTGCCGGCTCAACATCGATGGCGGTGCCGTTGGCGAGCGTGAAACGGGCGATGTCGAGCGCGTTGCCGAAGGCGTGTTCGGACAGTTTTCTGGTGCCGTTGCGCGGCCGGCAGACATAGGCCGAGGCCTGGCCGATCGTCGCCAGATCCTCGCCGAATGCCGCCTTTGCGGCAGGTGCTATGACATTGGTTGCGAAACGCACGGCGGCCTCGGCGGTGGCGCAGTTGATGACCGCGTCGGGCTCGATGTCGATCGAAAGCGACAGCCGCTTCAGCTTGAGCGGAAAGGGCACCGCACAGCCCTTTGCATCGCTTTGCGGCGCAACCTCCTCGAACTGCGCGCCGAGTACCTTCAGGCGCGTGCGGCAGGCTGTCTCTTCGATCGGCATGGCGGCCGGCCGGGGCGCATTTGAGCGCCGGTCGGGCAGCATCTTGGGCGCCGGAGGGCCGATAAAGCCCTCGTCCGGCACGGAAGTCGAAGACTTGGGCACATCGGGACGCGCTTGCGGAATGGGAATCGAGGCCTGCTCGGAAGGTTTGTCAGCAGGCGAGGGCGACGGCACTGCTGGAGCAGGAGCGAACTGCGGCACCGGCGCCTGGTCGGGCAGGTCGATCTCTTTCTGGCGAGCATCGGCAAGCGTCGTAAGAGTTGCCAGCGACAGGATCAAAAACAGCGATGGGCGGTGAAATCTGCTGAACTGCATCGGGCTCAACGGAAAGCACCCATGTCGGGTTGCCTGGATGCAAGCGCGGATCGCATCACTTTCGGTGACGCCGGTGTCATCAGGCGCCCAAAAAAGGCAAGTCAGGCGCCCAGCGCGTCGAGTCCCTCTTCGAGCCAGTTGCCCAGCATCGGCATGCCAAGCAGGTATTTGGCCGTACGGCGGTTGCTGCGCGCCCGCGCTTCGGCGACCGCGTCCTGCCACTCCGACGCGTCGTAGTCGCCACGACCGAGCCAGGCCAGCGCCACGAGTTCGGCCGCTTCATCGACATTGAGGTCGCTGATCAACTCGTGCAGCTCTTTTTCGGTGAGGTTTTCTTCCTCTTCCTCGGCGAGCCCATCGTGATGATGATTATCGTGGGTGCCGCCGTCATATTCGATCTCGTGCTCGGCGCCGTCCTCATAGTCCTCGTTGACGCCGGCGCTGATCGCCTTGGCCTTGAGGATGAACAGACGGACCGTGTCCGGTCCGATGGACAGGTCCCATTCTTTTTCGCGCCGCTGCTGCAAAAGCGTGCTCCTGGTTGCCTTCCCCCGCACCGATGATAGCGCATTTGGCGGCAACGTCACTGCCTCGATATTCGCGGTGTGGTTGTCATCGTTGACATGCCGCTGCGAGAGGCGGAAATAGCGCGCCATCCTCCCTCTCCATCCGGTATTTTGCCCATGGCTTCGCTGCTTTCGCCCAAGGTTCTTCCCATTTTGATGCTGATCGCATCCAACGTGTTCATGACCTTTGCCTGGTACGGGCATTTGAAGTTCAAGGCAGCCCCGCTCTATGCGGCCGTCATTTTCAGCTGGCTGATCGCCTTCTTCGAATACTGGCTGGCGGTGCCGGCCAACCGCGTCGGCCACGAGGTTTATTCGGCAGCCGAGCTGAAAACGATACAGGAAGTGGTCACGCTTTCCGTCTTCGTCATTTTCTCGGTGTTCTACCTCAAGGAAGGCATCACCTGGAACCACGCGATGGGCTTTGCCCTGATCGCTGGCGGAGCGGCGCTGATTTTCCGCGGCTGATGTTGGACGAAATGCCGACGCCAGCGCGTTGACCTCGCCGAGGGGACGCAATGGTGGAGGTTAAACCATGCAAACCCGATATCTGAAACTCCTGGCAAGCGTGCTCGTGTCATTGCCGTTGTTCGCGGCTCCCGTGCTTTCGTCCGGTGGCGGAGGAGGTGGAGGAGGTGGCGGCGGTGGAGGAGGTGGCGGCGGTGGAGGCGGCGGTGGAAATGGCATGTCCGGCGGTGGTGGCAGTGGAAATGGCACGTCCGGCGGCAGCGGCGGCAGTCTCTTTGGCAGCGGCGGTATCTTCGGCGGCAACAACGGCGGCCAGGTCAAATGCCGTACGGGCTTTATCTACAACATCAGAAGCAAGAAATGCGAACATCCCAAGGCGGGCATGATCGACGACGAAAGCCTGTTTCTGGCTGGCCGGTCGCTTGCCATGGACGGCAAATATGACGATGCGATCAAGGTTTTGACGCTCGCCGCCGACAAGACCGACGCGCGCATCCTCAATTATCTCGGCTATTCGCACCGCAAGGCCGGGCGAACGCTGGTCGGCTTGGGCTACTACAAGGAAGCGATCCTCAACGATCCCAACTACATGCCTGTCCGCGAATATCTCGGCGAAGCGCATCTGACTTTCGGCGATATCGCCGGAGCCCGGGCACAGCTGACCGAGATCGCCAAGCGCTGCGGCATAAGCTGCCGCGAATATGGCCTGCTGTCGGAGCAGATCCACAGCTATGTGAGAAGCTAGGCTCCTGATCCTGGCGCCAGTGGCTTTTCGCAGCCCATAGCGAATAGCCACTGGTATCAGTCATTTCCGGCGCTCAGGCTGGATGAAACCTGGACCGAAATGCGTTAGCTTCCGTATGGGCAATCTCAGGAGGTGGCAATGCAGTCCCGATATCTGATGCTTGTGGCAGGCGCCGTGGTGGCGCTGCCGTTGTTTGCAGCACCCGTGCTTGCGGCCGACAGCGGTGGCTCGACCCCGCCGACATGCAAGGCAGGCATGGTCTACAACAAGAAGACGCAGAAATGCGAACCTGCCAAGGCAGGCATGATCGACGACAACAGCATCTATGAGACCGGGCGCGCGCTGGCCATGAACGGCAAGTATGACGAGGCGATCAAGGTGCTGACGCTTGCCCAAGACAAGACCGATCCGCGCATCTTGAACTACCTCGGCTATTCGCATCGCAAGGCAGGCCGCGTGCTGGTCGGCCTCGGCTATTACCAGGAAGCGTTGCGCAACAACCCTGATTACACGCTGGTGCGCGAATATATGGGCGAGGCGCAATTGATGCTCGGCGACGTTGCCGCCGCACGCGTGCAGCTGTCGGAAATCGAAAAGCGCTGCGGCACGGGCTGCCGCGAATACGGCATGCTGGCGGAAAACATCGAGGCGTATTTGAGGGGTTAGGGCAGTAGGGCAGTAGGGCAGTAGGGATCCCGCTTTCTCTACTGCCCTACTGCCCTACTGCCCTATTCCCCTAATCACCCCGCGACAGCCGTATGACGGCGCCATTGTCCTCGTCGGTCAGTAGCCAGATTGAACCGTCCGATGCTTCGACGACATCGCGGATGCGGCCGAAGGCGCCTTCGAGCATGCGCTCTTCAGTAAGGATTTTGCCTGTGGCGTCGCGATGGAGACGGCTTAAGAGTTCGAACTTCAGCGCGCCGACAAGCAGGTCGCCCTTCCATTCGGGAAACATCTTGCCCTGATAACTCACAAGGCCTGACGGCGCGATCGAGGGATCCCAATAGAAAAGCGGTTGTTCGTAGCCGGGCGCAGCGGTGCCGATGCCGATCTTCTTGCCGTTGTAGTCGACGCCGTAGGTGATGACTGGCCAGCCGTAATTCTTGCCGGCTTCGGGATGGTTGACCTCGTCGCCGCCCTTGGCGCCATGCTCGACGGTGACCAGCCCGCCCATCACCGGATCGATGACCGCACCTTGAATGTTGCGGTGGCCTTTCGACCAGATCTCGGGCGCCATCTTCTTGCCGTCGGGCGAGGGGTTGTCGGCGGGAATCGAGCCGTCGGCATTGATGCGCACCACCGCGCCTGCGGCATCGTGCATGTCCTGGGCGCGGTCGCGCTGGCCAAGATCGCCTGTGGTGATGAACAGCGTGCCGTCGTCGTTGACGACGATGCGCGCGCCGAAATGCACGCTGGCTTTCGACTTCGGGGTGACGGCGAAGATCACCTTGACGTCTTCGAGGCGGGGATTGGCGCCGTGGCGCACCAGCCTAGCGCGGGCGACCGCCGTGCTTGCGCCGCCATTGCCGGGCTCGGCATAGGCGAAAAAGATCGTGCCGGATGTTTCGAAATCGCGCGCAATGGCGATGTCGAGCAACCCGCCTTCGCCGCCGACCGCGACCTTGGGCACGCCTGCCACCGGTTTTGACAGGCCGGATTTGGTGAGGATGCGGATGCGGCCGGGCCGTTCCGTGACGAGAGCGCCACCATCGGGCAGGAAGGCGAGTCCCCAGGGGTGTTCGAGGCCCTCTGTTACGACATCGGCGCGCAGCTTGACCTTTTGCGTGTCGAAGTCGCGGCCCTGGGCAAGGGCTGGCGAAACAACAAGCAGCAAGGCGAGCGCGTAGAGGTGGGGCTTGATCATCATTGCTGCGACATAGGTGCAAAGGCGGGAGCGGCAACCATGACAGAGCATCAAAGCGCTGCAGTTTCAATCACAAGCGGGTGAAGGAAAGCGGCGCCAGGTTTTCGCTGCCAACAGTTCAGTGGTGGTAAACGAATTTTTTGACGTGAATTCTGCCACAGGATTGCTATATTCGCCGGAGATTGAGGTGAGACGGTTCCGTTAGCCGAGGCTGCCGGACCGTTTTCTTTTTTTGTGCCTCGCGGCAACAACAGGCAAGCAGCGCGGCACAGGCCAGGAGAGGTCGACTATGAACAAGGTTCCGATGACTGCGGGTGGATTCGTCGCGCTGAAGGAAGAACTGCGCTGGCGCCAGCAGGAAGAGCGTCCGCGCATCATCGAGGCCATCGCAGAGGCACGCTCGCATGGCGATCTTTCGGAGAACGCCGAATATCACGCGGCGAAAGAATCACAGAGCCTCAATGAGGGCCGGGTCAACGAGCTCGAGGACTATATCGCGCGCGCCGAGGTGATCGACGTCAGCAAGCTCAATGGCGACAAGATCAAGTTCGGCGCCACGGTCGTTCTGCTTGACGATGACACCGAGGAAAAGAAGACCTACCAGATCGTCGGCGATCAGGAAGCCGACGTGAAGTCGGGCCGCATTTCGATCTCATCGCCGATCGCACGCGCGCTGATCGGCAAGGAAGTGGGCGACGCCATCGAGGTCAACGCACCGGGCGGCGCACGCGGCTACGAGATCGTCCAGGTGCAGTTCATCTGAGGCGCGGGACGGCATTGGCCGTCGCCATGCCGGATCAGGCAAACATGATCGAGACTGCTGATCGCGCCGAACAATCCGGCGCGGTCGACATGGCGCGCATCGAAGTCGTCGCGCCCAATCTCAAGAAACGGCTTTCAGGCGTCACCAGCACCATCGTGCAGCTGGTGCCGGTACAGGCGCGCGACCTCGGCATTGCCGTGTGCGGGCCCGGCCTGCCCGAGACCCTGCCCACGATGCGCTGGTGGCAATTGCCGTCGCTGCTCAAGCGGCCCACCTCCCGCCGTCCGCGCATCTGGCATGCACGGCGCAACACAGAGATGGTGGCCGGGCTTGTGCTTCGTCACATCTTTCGGGCGCAGCTCAGGCTGGTTTTCACCTCCGCCGCGCAGCGCGACCACAGGGCCTTCACCAAATGGCTGATCCGCCAGATGGACGGCGTGATCGCGACGAGCCGGTTGTCGGGGCGTTTTCTCGAAGTGCCGCACAAGGTGGTGATGCACGGGGTCGATCTCGACAAATTCCACCCCCCGCGCACCCATGACGACGAATTCGCCGCTGCCGGCCTGCCCGGCACATATGCCATCGGCTGCTTCGGCCGCGTCCGGCATTCCAAGGGCACCGACCTATTCGTCGATGCGATGATCGCATTGCTGCCCGAGCATCCCGAGTGGACGGCTGTGATCACCGGCCGCGTGACATCAGAGCACAAGGGTTTTGCCGATGAGCTCAGGCAGCGCATCGCCGCGGCCGGGCTTTCGGAACGCATCCTCCTGCTCGGCGAGGTAGCAGATGTTGCCGTGTGGTACCGGCGCGTGACGCTTTATGTAGCGCCTTCGCGCAACGAAGGTTTTGGGCTGACGCCGCTGGAGGCGATGGCCTCGCGCACGGCTGTCGTTGCAAGCGACGCCGGCTCCTATTCCGAGATTGTCACGCCCGGTGTGACGGGAGCGGTGGTGCCGGCTGGCGATGGCGCTGCCTTGCGCGAGGCGATCAGGCCCTATCTTGCCGATCCGGCACTTGCGCAAACACAAGGCGCTGCCGGGCTTGAAGACGTCTCCACGCGGTTTCGGCTTGAGAACGAGGCGGCCGGGCTGCGCGAGGTCTACGACCAGGTGTGGGCCAAAGGCTAGAGCAAGCTAGATCGCCACCGGCCCGTCATCCTTGACCTGGCGGATGGTGAGGGCCGTGCGCACTGTGTCGACATTCGGCGAAGATGTCAGTTCCTCGATGACGAAGGTCTGGAACGTGCCGAGGTCTGGCGCGAGGCAGTGCAGCATGAAGTCGGATTCGCCCGAGACCATCCAGGCACTGCGCACGATCGGCCAGCCGCGCGTGCGGTCGGCGAAGGCCTTGAGGTCGACCTCGGATTGGCGGTTGAGACCGACGAGGCAAAAGGCGACAACGTCCATGCCAAGTGCCGGCGCATTGAGCAAAGCGCGATAGCGCTGGATGATGCCTTCGTCCTCGAGGCGTTTGACGCGGCGCAGGCAAGGCGGCGCCGAGATGCCGACGCGGCGCGACAATTCGACATTGGTCATCCGGCCGTCGTCTTGAAGCTCGCGCAGGATCTTCCAGTCGATGGCGTCGAGATCGGCCTTGATGGGCATGTGCGCTCCGGGACTCGCGCAAGAATCTTGCGCATTGACGTAATTAAACTACTCGCGGCCATTGGGAAGCCCAGGCCGCAGAAATCGCTGCGCGCCATGGGTCAGGTTCCACCGAGGTCAAGCTTTCGGGGGAGTAACATCTTGCCGCCTTGCGCGGGGTATGGGTGAACACCTAGATTAGGGACGATCCGCAGCCTGTATTGACGGGGTGCTGCTTTTTCCATCGACTATGAAGGCCCTTCGATGACCGCCAAACATGCGCCAGTTCTCATCATCGGTTCGGGTCCCGCCGGATATACGGCGGCGATCTACGCGGCGCGCGCCATGCTCAAGCCGATGCTCGTCGCCGGCATGCAGCAGGGCGGCCAGCTGATGATCACCACCGATGTCGAAAACTATCCCGGTTTCGCCGAGCCGATCCAGGGCCCCTGGCTGATGGAACAGATGCGGGCGCAGGCCGAGCATGTCGGCACCGACATCATCAACGACATCATCACCGAGGTCGACTTCAATGTGCGGCCGTTCCGCGCCACGGGCGATTCCGGCACGATCTACACCGCAGACGCTGTGATCATCGCCACCGGCGCGCAGGCCAAATGGCTCGGCCTGCCGAGCGAGCAGGTGTTCCAGGGTTTCGGCGTTTCGGCGTGCGCGACCTGCGACGGCTTCTTCTATCGCGGCAAGGAAGTGGTGGTTGTCGGCGGTGGCAATTCGGCGGTCGAGGAATCGCTCTATCTCGCCAATCTCGCAAAGACCGTGACCGTTGTGCACCGGCGCGACCATTTCCGCGCCGAGCGCATCCTGCAGGAGCGGCTGTTTGCCAAGGACAACATCAAGGTGATCTGGGACCACGCCGTCGAAGAGATCGTCGGCGCTCCGGCGCAGAAGCCAATGCCACCTTCCGTCAACGGTGTCCGGCTCAAGAACGTGCATACCGGTGCCATCACTGAGATCGCGACGGACGGCGTGTTCGTGGCGATCGGCCATGCGCCGGCGGTCGAGCTGTTCGTTGGCAAGCTCAAGCAGAAGCCGAACGGCTATCTGTGGACGGCGCCGAATTCGACGCGCACGGACGTTCCGGGCGTGTTTGCGGCCGGCGACGTGACCGACGACATCTACCGCCAGGCGGTGACTGCGGCAGGCCTGGGCTGCATGGCGGCACTTGAGGCGGAGAAGTACCTGGCCGGAATTGAAGTGCATCGCGAAGCGGCCGAATAGGCCGACCAAACGCCTGACATAAGAGGGGAAAAATGGCGTTGGATTGGGATAAGTTGCGCGTGTTCCACGCAGCGGCGGAGGCTGGGTCGTTCACGCATGCGGCGGAGACGCTGAGGCTGTCGCAGTCGGCGATCTCGCGGCAGGTGAGCGCGCTCGAACATGACATTGGCGTTCCGCTGTTTCACCGCCATGCGCGCGGTCTGGTGCTGACCGAACAGGGCGAAATGCTGTTTCGTACGGCGCATGACGTCTTGATGAAGCTCGAGACGATCAAGACCCGGCTGACCGAGGCCAAGGACAGGCCCTCAGGCGTGCTCAAGGTGACGACCACAGTCGGCCTCGGCGCGGGCTGGCTGACGCAACGCATCCAGGAGTTCCTCGAACTCTATCCCGACATCCACATTCAGCTGATCCTCGCCAATGAGGAGCTGGACCTGACAATGCGCCAGGCAGACTGCGCCATCCGTCTGCGCCAGCCGCAGCAACCGGACCTGATCCAGCGCCGGCTGTTCACCGTGCATTTCCACCTCTATGCCTCGCCGGCCTATGTCAACAAATACGGCAAGCCCGAATCGATCGCCGATCTCGCGAACCATCGCATCGTCACCTTCGGCGTGCCGGTGCCGACCCATTTGAGCGAGCTCAACTGGCTGGAGACGGTGGGCGATTTTGAAGGCGGCCAGCGCGTGCCGACGCTGCAGATCAACGACATCCTGTCGATCAAGACGGCGGTGCAGACCGGGGCGGGCATCGCCATGCTGCCCGACTATGTCGTGGGCAAGGATGCCGGGCTGGTGCAGCTTCTGCCCGAAACAGAGGTGCCGTCCTTCGACACCTATTTCGCCTATCCCGATGCGATGCGGGATCAGGCCAAGCTGCATGTGTTCCGCGACTTTGTGATCGCCAAGGCGCGGAGCTGGGCTTTCTAGTCTCCACGCCATGGCGTGAGGCGCGGCAGCCAGCCGGGAACATTGGCGCGGTAGGTTTCGTATTGCGCACCGTAGCGCCGGGCGAGGACCGGCTCCTCATAGATGCGCACGAAGGTTGCCATGACAGCCCCCATGATCGCGGCATAGGCTGCGAGCGGCCAGTGCGCGAAGATGAGCGCCTGGCCGAGGATGATCGACACCACCGCGACATACATAGGGTTGCGAACGTGGCGATAGGCGCCGCCGATCACCAGCCTGTCTGTCGGTGCGACCGGGGCAGGGGTGCCCGCGCCTTCGAGCGCAAAACGGGCAAAGGTGTGCAGCAGCACGCCAAGGCTGATCGCGATGAGGAGTGAACCCACGACGACGAGCGGCCAGGCCGCCAAGGGCAGGGCATAGCGGCCGGTCAAAAGCCAGGGTGCGAGGCCGGCGACCACACCGGGTGCGGCAACGAAAAAGACGGCGCTGCCGAGGATGGCGGATGGTTTGCGCAAGCGTGCACTCCTCTTCATCAGCTGGGCCGAAACGTGAGCATGCTGCCTATTGCCTTGGCTTCCGCCGTATTCGTGGCCTTGTCGTGCCTGCTTTGTCATCATTGCACGGCAGCACGGATTTTCGCCGGGTTTTGCCGGAAAATGGCCTGATATGATGCGTTGCAGCATGCAGAAAAGGCGATTTTCTCTGTTAAATCTGGTCCTACCTAGCTTCTAACATTGTTGGACCACAGCCTGTCTCTTTTTGCATGCGTGCGATGCAAAATAGATGCTTGTTTGTTGGGCTACGAGAGCACATATATTGATCATCTCCAGGGCGCGTTCCTCCTCCCATTAGCGCCCTTGAGTGTTCCCCTCTGGAGGTTAGCCTTAATCGGCACTTCCAAACAAACTCAGCCGGATCTTCTTGGATCCGGCTTTTTTGTTGCCTGAATTCGGGCGGGAGCAGAGTCCGTCTGTTCGGACGCGCGAGGATACTCTCGCATGTTGAAGCGGGTCGTCCCTTTCGATCCCGAGATGGTGGCCGACGTGCTGAGCGGCCCACGTAACAGTGACATGTAACCCCCGGTAACGTTCCTCGAAGCCCCTGACGCGCCTAGCTTTTAGGTGGACGCGGTGATGGCGCGCCGGGAGATGGGGGCATCACCCGAACGTGCCAGGTTCAGGCAACGCGCCGCGTCCAGCAGATTGCCGACGGATCAAAAACGTTGGCCACGAAGCGGCGGACCTGCCGTCCCGCCTCCCCGGAACGGTCCGCAAAAAGCGGCACTCGAGGTTTCCTCGGGTGCCGCTTTTCTTTTGCCCCGCCGTAGCTGTTCTTGGCGCTCACATATAAAGCTTGGTCGGATCCTTGCCGGCGTAGAGCTGGCCGACCTCCGCTGCGTAGCCGTTGAACAGCTGTGTCGGCACCAGCTCGCCGGTGGACAGAACGCGCTCCTTGGCCTGGCTCCAGCGCGGGTGCGGAACCTCCGGATTCACATTGGCCCAGAAGCCATATTCGCTGGGCTGGATCGCTTCCCACAGGCCGACCGGCTGCGCGGCGACGAAGTCGATCTTACGGATCGACTTGATCGACTTGAAGCCGTACTTCCACGGCAGCGCCAGCCTGAGCGGGGCGCCGAACTGCTTGGCCAGCGGCTTGTCATAAGCGCCGGTGACGAGGAAAGGCAGGTCAAGCGCGGCTTCCTCGATGGTGACGCCTTCGATGTAGGGCCAGGGGTAGACGAAGTCGTTTTGGCCGGGCGCCATGACAGGATCGAGGAAGGTTTCGAAACGGATGAATTTTGCGTCCGCCTTGGGACTTGCGAGCGCCACCAGCGACTTGAGCGGAAAACCGCTCCACGGAATGGTCATCGACCAGGCCTCGACGCAGCGGTGGCGATAGAGTCGCGTCTCCAGCGGGAATTTGCGGATCAGCTCGTCGATGCCAAGCGTCATCGGCTTGTCGACGAGGCCGCCGATCTCGATCTCCCAAGGCCGCGTCTTGAGCTGCTGGGCGTTGGCAGCGATCTCCTTGTAGGTGCCGTATTCGTAGAAGTTGTTGTAGTTGGCGTTGATCTCTTCGGGCGTCAGCGGACGATCGAGCTTGTAGGCTGCGTTCGGCTTGGCGGGATAGAGATCGGCGGTGGGGTCGGCATCCTCGGCGCGTGCCGGCCGGGGCAGGGCAGCGGCGGCGAGGCCAAGGCCGATGCCGGCGAGAATGGTGCGGCGGTTGAGGAATATATCTTCGGGTGTGGCCAGAGTTTCCGAAATCGCCCAGGACGGGCGGCGATGAATGAATGCCATCAGTGGTTCTCCCCTCAGCCAGACCGCAAGGTTTGCCTTTGTGGACGGCGAAATCAACGCTGTCACGTTCACATACGTGTGCGAACGCTCGGCAGTTGCGGCGACTGCCATCAAGAGAAAGTGAAACGCCGGGGTCCCTCCCTCCCCCTTGTGGGGAGGGATAGAGGGTGGGGGTAGTCGTAGGTCGCTACCGGGTATCGGCTGCGAGGCGGGCCGGTTTACCCCCACCCCTAACCCCTCCCCACAAGGGGGAGGGGGACTTCGGGCGCGTCACAGCCGCTATACTCACGCAGCCTTGCCGCCCGACTGCATCGCTTCGTCGGCGAGGCGGCCGGTGAGCTCGGCCATGTGGTCGAAGTCGGCGCGGTAGGTGGCGGCACCGGCTGTCGCCGAGCGCAGCTCGATGATCAGGTCGCCGATCTCCGATTGCGGCATTGTCGCCTCGACCACGTCCCAGCCGGGCCAGCCCGAACGGGCGTCATAACCGAGAATCTGGCCACGGCGTTGCGGCACAAGGGCGATGATGCGCGCGGTGGCATCCGACGGCGTGAAGATCTCGACCTTCATGACCGGTTCGAGCAGCACCGGCGAGCACGCCGGCAAGCCTTCCTTCATTGCGATCCTGGCCGCCATCTGGAAGGCCATGTCGGAAGAATCGACCGAGTGGAACGAGCCGTCCGACAGGTTGACCGCGATGTCGACGACGGGGAAGCCGAGCGGGCCGGTCTTGAGGAAGTCGCGCGCGCCTGTTTCAACCGACTGGATGTACTGCTTGGGCACGACACCGCCGGTGATGGTGTCGGTGAACTCGAAGCCCGAGCCGCGCGGCAGCGGCTTGATCTCGATGACGACGTCACCGAACTGGCCGTGGCCGCCGGATTGCTTCTTGTGACGGCCGCGCTGCTGGACGGCTTTGCGGATCGTCTCGCGATAGGGCACCGCTGGTGCATGGCCTTCGACGGCGATCTGGTTTCGGCCTTCGAGCCGCTCGCGCACCACCCTCAGATGCATTTCGCCATGGCCCGACAGGACCGTCTCGGCCGAATCCTGGTTGTGGTGCAAGGTCAGCGAAGGGTCTTCTTCGGCCAAGCGCTGGATCGCCGCCGACATCTTGACCTCGTCCTTGCGCTCCTTGGGGCGAAGCGCGAAGGCATAGACCGGCTTCGGCGGCGCAAGGCTGACCAGCGGCTTGATGCCGCCCTTGGCCGAGGTCAGCGTCTGGCCGGTCGAGACATTGTCGAGCTTGCCGAGTGCTACGGTGTCGCCGGCAGCGGCGTTCGGCAGCTTGGACTGGTCCTTGCCGAGCATGCGGTAGATGCCCGAGACCTTGGCGGTGTCGGTTGCGTTGAGCCAAAGCTCGGCGCCATCAGTGACCTGACCGGAGAGGATGCGCGACACCGACAGTTTGCCGGCATGCGAGGTGTGGATGGTCTTCATCACCTGCACGACGGACGCGCTGGTCTCGGTGAGGCCAAGCCGCTTGCGTGTCGCCTCGACATCGGGCGCGTCGTGGCGAATGGCCTTGAGCAGGCGCAGCGTGCCATTGCCCTTTTCGGCCGAGCCGATGAGCACGGGGGTGATGGCGCCGTCGCGCAGATCGGCGGCGAGATCGTCGAAGATCGCGTCCTTGGGCGGCTCGATCTCTTCGAGCAACTGCTCCATCAACTGGTCGTCGTGGTCGGCAAGGGTTTCGAGCATGGCGAAGCGTGCTTCGAGTTCCTGGGCCTTGTCGTCGCTTGGAATGTCGGCGATCTCGCTCTGGGCATATTCGCGGTAGATGTAGGCGCGCTCGAGCGCCAGGTCGATCGAGCCGACGATGACGCCGTCCTTGCGCAGCGGGATCTGGCGCAGCAGAAGCGGCGCGCGGCTGACCGGCTGCAACAGCTTCAGCGTATCGCGCACGCCTGCTGTCGCCTTGTCGATCTTGTTGAGGAACAGGATGCGCGGCACGCCAAGCTCGTCGAGCTTGCGCATGATGACCTGAAGCGCGGGAATCTTCTTCTCGTCGGGCTCGACGACGACGACCGCGAGATCGCAGGCGACCAGCACCGGTTCGGCCTCGAAGGCGAACTCGACCGAGCCTGGGCAATCGACGAAGGTGATGCTTTCGCCCATGAACTGGGTGGTGGCGAAAACCGCCTCGACGCTCATGGCATGCGCCCGGGCTTCGGCGGAGTGGTCGGAGACAGTGCTGCCGGACGATACCGGCTGCTGCTTGGCGATGGCGCCCGTGCGGGCGAGAAGGGCTTCAAAGAGTGTGGTTTTACCGCTGGCAAAGGGACCGACGATGGCAATGCATTTCGGTCCCGTGCGTCTTCCTCCGGCGCGACTACCCATGAGAGTTGACCTCCACTCAGGCATTTTTCCCTGAATGCGGCGGCCGGCCTGTTCGGCCGTCGCGGGCAACAACGATGCAGCAATTCCTCCCGTTCAAACCCATCGTCACACGGCTTTGAAGGCAGGGCAAGAGGAAGGCTTGCCGAGCTTCACGTTACGGCAACCAAAATGGGATGAACTCCAAAAACGGCATCCGATGTCGCACCCAGCCCACAAAGCCGAAGCCGCTGCAAACCAATATCCAAGGTGGGAACAACGACGACATCAAGTCGCGCCCATCTGGAGGAACGCAGTCTAATGTCCAGTGAACTCGATCATCTCAGCCGCCTCGTGGTCAGCGGGCGCTTGTCGCGTCGCGACTTTCTCGGCCGCGCCGCAGCCCTTGGCGTCACTGCACTTTCGGCCAATACGCTGCTTGGCAGTGCCGCGCGTGCGCAGGCCCCGGTCAAGGGTGGCATATTGAGGTCTGGCATGGTCGGTGGTGCCGCCACCGACAGCCTCGACCCGGCAAGCTGGGCGAGCCAGGTGCCCTATACGCTGGGCCGCAGCTGGGGCGAGCAGATGCTGGAAGTGTCGCCGACTGGTGAGATCGAGCCCCGGTTGGCCGAGTCCTATGAAGCGTCGGACGATGCCAAGACCTGGCATTTCAAGATCCGCAAGGGCGTGACCTTCCACAATGGCAAGGATCTTACGCCAGCCGACGTGAAGGCGACGCTGGAGCGGCATGCCGACGCCAACTCGAAGTCGGCGGCCCTGGCCTTCGTCAGCCAGTTCGACAGCGTCAAGGTCGATGGCGACTATGTCGTCATCCAGCTCAAGGAGGCCAATGCCGACCTGCCTTATGTGGTCAGTGACTTCCATCTGATGATCCAGCCCAATGGCGGAAGGGACAATCCGATCGAAGGCATCGGCACCGGGCCCTACAAGGTTGCTGTCAACGAGCCGGGCGTGCGCCATGTCGGCGAGTTGCACAAGGGCTATTGGGGCTCGGACAAGCGCGGCCATGCCGACCAGATCGAGATCGTGGTCATCAACGACGCCACGGCGCGCACTTCGGCACTGCAGGGCGGGCAGGTCGACATGATCAACCGCGTCGAGCCCAAGATCGTCGACCTGATCAAGCGCGTGCCGGGCGTTGCAATCCGCAATGTGCCGGGCAAGGGACACTACGTCTTCATCGCCCATTGCAACACCGCGCCCTTCGACAACAACGACCTGAGGCTCGCGCTGAAATACGCCGTCGACCGCGAGGAGATGGTGCAGAAGATCCTGAGCGGCTACGGCTCGATTGGCAACGACATGCCGGTGACCAAGGGCTATGCGATGTTTTCCGACGACATCGAGCAGCGCAAATACGATCCCGACAAGGCGGCGTTCCACTACAAGAAATCGGGCCATAGCGGGCCGGTTCTGCTGCGCACGTCAGATGTCGCGTTCCCAGGTGCTGTCGATGCCGCCCAGCTCTACCAGCAAAGTGCCGCCAAGGCCGGCATCACGCTCGAGGTCAAGCGCGAGCCCGGCGACGGCTACTGGTCGGAGGTGTGGAACAAGCAGCCTTTCTCGATGTCCTACTGGACCGGGCGTCCGACACAGGACCAGGTCTATTCCATCGCCTATCTCTCCAAGGCCGAGTGGAACGACACGCGCTTCCAGCGTGAGGATTTCGACAAGCTGATCTTTGCCGCGCGCGGCGAGCTCGACCAGGCCAAGCGCAAGGACCTCTATCGGCAGGCTGCCGTGATGCTGCGCGACGAGGGCGGCGTCATCGTGCCGATGTTCAACAATTACATCGACGCGACGGGCACCAAGGTCGGCGGCTGGGTCGACGATCCCAATGGCGAGCTGATGGGTGGCCATGCGCTGACCAAGTGCTGGGCCAACGCCTGAAGTCGAGGGGCTTCGAAAGAAGCCTCTCGGCTTGTCATTTTCGGGCGAGACGCGTGTCTCGCCCTTTTTTGTCGCTTACGATCGCATGTGATCATGCGCCAGAAGCATTTTGGCCGCGGCTTCGCAGTCGCCGCAAGCTGATGTCATGTCTTGCCGACGCCACCTTCCTGCAGTTTCTGCAGAACCTGGTCGAGCGAGAAGCTGCCGGGCTTCTGGCGTGGTGGGAAATCGACGTAGCTTTGCAGGTGCTGGGCAACGAAAGCCTGCGCCGGCACAAGCAGATAGGTCCGGTTGAGGCGCCAGGTGTCATATTCGCTCCCTTCGTGCACGGCACGCTCGAAGGGATCGGCGCGCAGGTCGAAGATCATTGGCAGCCGGAGCGTGTCAAATGGTTCCTGCCATACGTCAAAGCCTTCCGCCCGCTGCTCCATGAACAGGACCTTCCAGCGCTCATAGCGCAGGGCGGCGAGATTGCCGTCGTCGGTCCAGTAGAAGAATTCCTTGCGTTTGCTCGGACCGGAGCCGGCCAAAAGATCGTGCTGGTCGTAGCCGTCGAGATGAACCTTGAAGGTCTTGCCGGCCGCCTCGTAGCCGGTCAGGAGCTTTTCCGTGACGTTCGGCTCGCCTGCCGCCGCCACTAATGTGGGGACCCAGTCCTCGTGGGACACGATGTCGTTGATCTCGGTTCCGGGCTTGATGACGCCGGGCCAGCGCATCATGCCAGGGACACGGTAGCCGCCTTCCCAGCTGGTGTTCTTTTCGCCATGGAATGGCGTGGTGCCGCCATCGGGCCACGAAAAGACTTCGGCGCCGTTGTCGGTGGTCCACAAGACGATGGTGTTGTCGGCGATGCCGAGGTCGTCCAGTTGCTTGAGAAGCTCGCCCACCATGCCGTCCAACTCGATCATGCCGTCTGCCTCGACGCCCAGGCCGGTCTTGCCCACTGACTCTGGCTTCAGGTGAGTATGAATGTGCATGCGGGTTGAATTGAACCAGCAGAAGAATGGCTTGCCGGCCTTGTGCTGCCGGTCGATGAAATCCTTGGCGCCGGCCAGGAACTCCTCGTCCACCGTCTCCATACGCTTTTTGTTGAGCGGGCCGGTGTCATCGATCTTCTGCTTGCCAACCTTGCCGAAACGCGGATCGACCGTTGCGTCGTCCGTCTCGGTGGCGAAGCACTTGAGCACGCCGCGCGGTCCGTATTTCTCTCGGAACTCGGGGTTCTTCGGGTAGTCCACATTCTCCGGCTCCTCCTCGGCGTTGAGATGGTAGAGATTGCCGAAGAACTCGTCGAAGCCGTGCACGGTGGGCAGGAATTCGTTGCGGTCGCCGACATGGTTCTTGCCGAACTGGCCGGTGGTGTAGCCTTGCGGCTTCAGCAATTCGGCAAGTGTCGGATCCTTCGCCGACAGTCCTTCCGGGGCAGCCGGCAGGCCGACCTTGAGCAGGCCGGTGCGGAAGCAACTCTGCCCCGTCAGGAACGCGGCGCGTCCGGCGGTGCAGGATTGCTGGGCATAGAGGTCGGTGAAAAGGGCGCCTTCCTTAGCGATGCGATCAATGTTGGGCGTGCGATAGCCCATCATGCCGCGATTGTAGGCGCTAACGTTCCAAAGGCCGATGTCGTCGCCGAAGATGACGAGGATGTTGGGCTTCTTGCCTGCCGTCTGGGCCTGCGCTGATCGGGTCGGCGCGACCGTTCCCAGGGCTGTGGCTGCGACCAGCGAAACGCCTGACAACAGCAGGTCGCGTCGCCCTATCGTCGGTCCAGTTTGCAGTGAATCGTGATTGCTGCCATCCGAATGTGTGGTCATATCGAGCTCCCTTTCTGGATTGCTCTGCCAAAAAATATCGGATGGGATGTGACGATACTCCCGTCATAGCGATGGCGCCAGCGCGGCAGCAGGGGCGTGATTTCTTCATTTTGGGAGGGCAGCGACAATTTCCGCGCGCCAGGCTTACCCGCAAAACGAAAAAGCCCGGCAGGTTGGCACCTGCCGGGCTTTCTTGTCAGTGACTGAACATCAGTCCTTGGCGCTGAGGTCGGTGCCGAGCGTGTCCTTGACGAACAGCATGCCGATGATCAGCGTCATGGCGGCAATCGCGATCGGATACCACAGGCCGTAGTAGATGTCGCCGGCCGCGGCACTCATGGCGAATGCGGTTGCCGGCAAGAGGCCACCGAACCAGCCATTGCCGATGTGGTAGGGCAGCGACATGCCGGTGTAGCGGATGCGGGTCGGGAACATCTCGACCAGGATCGCGGCGATCGGGCCGTAGACCATGGTCACGTAGAGGACCAGCACGAACAGGATGGCGATGACGCCCGTCCAGTTGACCGCTGCCGGATCGGCGACCATGGCAAAGCTGCCACCGCCCGGGATGTTGAAGAAGCCGACTTCCGCAGCACCGGCTGCCTCTTCAGCGGTGACCAGCTTGTCCTTGATCGCCTGGGCGGCGGGCACCGTCACCTTTTCGCCGGCGCGGATGGCAGCGGCGTCAAGCTTGAGCTCGGGGTTGGCGGCGACGAAGGCGTCGAGCTTTTGGTCGGCAACCTTGGCCACACCACGCACCAGCGGGTAGCCGCTATCGTGCAGGGCGATGTTGACAGCTTTGACGAAGGCCGCGTCCTTGCCCTTGGCGGCATCGCCGGCGGCGATCGCGTCATAGGATTCGACGGTCTCGTTGCCGATCTTGACGCTGGCCGGGGTGCCCGCCGCCGCCGTGGTGACGACGTCATAAGGAACCGAGTTCTTGGTCAGGAACGACGTTGCGATATCGCAGGAGGTGGTGAACTTCGCGGTGCCCACCGGGTTGAACTGGAACTTGCAGTCGCCAGGAGCGGCAGTGACGGTGGCGCGAATGTCCTGCTGTGCGGTGGCAAGGGCGGGGTTGGCGGCCCAGGTCAGCGCCTTGAACAGCGGGAAGTAGGTGACGATGGCGAGTGCCAGGCCAGCCATGATGATCGGCTTGCGGCCGATCTTGTCGGACAGCCAGCCGAATACGACGAAGAAGCCGGAGCCGAGCAAAAGCGAGATCGCGATCATGATGTTGACCGACTGCGCGTCGACCTTGAGCACGTTCTGCAGGAAGAACAGCGTGTAGAACTGGCCCGAATACCACACCACGGCCTGGCCGGCGGTGAGGCCGAACAGAGCGAGCAGGGCGATCTTGGCGTTCTTCCACTGGCCGAAGGCTTCCGACAGCGGCGCCTTGGAGCCCTTGCCCTCATCCTTCATGCGCTGGAAGGCCGGCGATTCCGACAGCGACAGGCGAATCCACACCGAGACGCCGAGCAGGATGCACGACAGCAGGAACGGAATGCGCCAGCCCCAGGCAGCGAAGGCTTCCTTGCCGAGCCAGCTCTGCACCACCAGGATGACGACCAGCGACAGGAACAGGCCGAGTGTCGCCGTGGTCTGGATCCACGAGGTGTAGTAGCCGCGACGGTCGTTGGGCGCGTGCTCGGCGACATAGGTCGCGGCACCGCCATATTCACCGCCGAGTGCCAGGCCCTGCAGCATGCGCAGCACGATCAGGATGATCGGGGCAGCGATGCCGATCGAGGCCGATCCGGGCAGCAGGCCGACGAAGAAGGTCGACAGGCCCATGATCAGGATGGTGACCAGGAAGGTGTATTTGCGGCCGACGAGATCGCCGATGCGGCCGAAGACGAGCGCGCCGAAGGGGCGCACCAAGAAGCCGGCGGCGAAGGCCAGAAGTGCGAAGATGTTGCGTGTGGCTTCAGGATATTGGCTGAAGAAGGTCGCGCCGATGAAGGCTGCGAGCGAACCGTAAAGGTAGAAATCGTACCATTCGAAAACGGTGCCGAGCGACGAAGCGAAGATGACTTTCTTCTCTTCTCGCGTCATGCCGCGCCGTGGGGCGTCGGCTGTTGCCGAGATTGCCATAATTTGTCTCCTCCCAGAGTGTCGGCGGTAAGGGCCTGGAGACTGCGCTCCGGGAATCCGCCTGACGTAACGACGGTTGAGTGATAACGCCGGGAGGCGGGCGTTATCCATCGCTGCTTTGGGATTATGACCTTAGTCGTATAAGGGCGCCCGGCGGCGGGTTTCCGCGCCGCCGGGCATTCTCAGGAGAGTGGGCTCAAGCGGCCCGTTCTTCCTTTTCGACGAGGTAGCCGCGATCGCGCAGCCACCTTGCGATGATGATTTCGACCATCGACGACACCGAACGGTGATCGTCCTTGGCCGCCTTGACGAGCGCTTCCTTGAGGTCGCGTTCGATACGGAATCCGAGTGGATGGGTCTTGGACATGGCAATTCCTGAAGTTCTGTCGGGACGCTTGGTCCCGTGGGAGGATGACCGGAGCAGCGACGAGCTTGCCGTTGTGGTCGCATGTCGACCGGTCAGGCGGCGCAGGTGGGGCGCTTTGCGCCGTCAGACCTGGGCTGGGGGTGCGCGGGGCGCACTCGTTCTGTCGCGCAGAAAGCTGAAGAGCGGATCAATTGAAGGCGATGAAATGTCGTTTTCGGCGACAGGCAGCGTATGGGCGACATGCGGCAAGGCGCCGTCGTCGGTGCCGTCACCGCTGACCTCCGCCAACATGACGCATGTGTCGCCGCAGGCAATGATCGCCAGCGGGCCATCGCTGCCGTGATAGGCGGGTGCGGAAACCTGCACCACAGCGTCGCGTTCGAACAGGTGAGCCTGGCTCGATGCAACCGAGGTGGCAAGCGCAGAAAAAACCGGCAACAGCAGAAAGAACAAGTGCGCGAGCAAACTTGTGCTCCTTCGCCCCTGCTGTCCCTGCCCAAGCTGATACAATTGCTGCCTCTGCATACCTCCGCCAAGGACGGCGGATATATTTGCATTAGATTAACAGAGTTCGGGCCGGAACGGCAATATGCAAATGTATAACAGCGTATGAGAATCAAAGATTCCTGTCGGCAACCGCGTATATGCCTAGGGCGATTCGCGTAGGCGGCAAAGAAAAACCCGGCCGGAGCCGGGTTTCCCTATCGTTTCAGGCAGCCGCGTTCAGGTCAGCGAGGCGGTGAAACGCTGGATGCGCGTGCATGCCTCTTCCAGAAGTGCTTCCGAGGTGGCGTAGGAGATGCGGAAATTCGGGCCAAGGCCAAAGGCCGAACCGAACACCACTGCCACGCCTTCGGCCTCGAGCAGTTCGCTGCAGAAGGTTTCGTCATTGTCGATGACGACGCCGGATTGCGTCTTCTTGCCGATCAGCCCGGCGCAGGACGGGTAGACATAAAAAGCGCCTTCCGGCGACGGGCAGGTGATGCCGCGCGCCTGGTTGAGCATCGACACGACTAGATCGCGACGGTTCTGGAAGATCGCCTTGTTCTTGGCGATGAAATCCTGCGGGCCGTTGAGCGCTTCGACCGACGCCCACTGGGCGATAGTGCAGGCGCCTGAGGTCTGCTGCCCCTGGATCATGTCCATCGCCTTGATCAGCTGGATCGGACCAGCGGCATATCCAATGCGCCAGCCGGTCATGGCATAGGCCTTCGACACGCCGTTCATCGTCAGCGTGCGGTCGTAGAGCTTGGGCTCGACCTCGGCGATGGTCTTGAAGACGAAGTCGCCATAGGTCAGGTGCTCATACATGTCGTCGGTCAGCACCCAGACATGGGGGTGGCGGAGCAGCACATCGGCGAGCGCGCGCAGCTCGGCCTCGCTATAGGCAGCACCTGAGGGGTTCGACGGCGAGTTCATCAGCAGCCACTTCGTCTTTGGCGTGATCCTGCGCTCAAGTTCCGGGGCGGTCAGCTTGAAGCCGTTGTCGATGCTGGTCTCGGCAAACACCGAAGTGCCGCCGCAGATCGCCACCATTTCGGGATAGCTGACCCAGTAGGGGCGGGGAATGACGACTTCGTCGCCGGGGTTCAGCGTCGCCATGAAGGCGTTGAACAGGATCTGCTTGCCGCCGGTGCCGACGATTGTCTGCTCCGGCTTGTAGTCGAGATTGTTCTCGCGCTTGAACTTCCTGGCGATGGCTTCGCGCAAGGGCACGATGCCGGAAACCGGCGGATACTTGGTCTCGCCACGGCGGATCGCTTCGATCGCCGCATTCTTGATATTGTCGGGCGTGTCGAAGTCGGGCTCGCCGGCGCCAAGGCCGATGATGTCTCGGCCGGCATTTTTCAGCTCGCGCGCTTTCTGCGTGACCGCGATGGTCGCGGAAGGCTTAACGCGGGAAAGGGCATCGGCAAGAAAGGCCATGACTTCAGGTCTCCGGTTCGCAAAAATACGCGGTCGCGCGACCGCGGGCGTCTCGTGCATGACCCCAAAATCGGAATCGATTTTCGGAAAGGACCATGCACGAATTCACGTTGTTACAGCGTCCTTTGCACGTCCATAAGACGCGCGCGGCGCTGTAATGTCGCATGACGCAGGGAATCGCAAGCGGATTGACGCCTTTGCGCGGCCGATCTGCTGGGCCAGCGGCGTGCGGAAGCTGTGCATAAACAGGCGACTGCGTGCCGTTCAATCAAGTTTGAGACATTCCGTTAACCGGTGATCAAATCTTCGATGAGATTTTGGCGGAGCAATTTCGCCAGCATTCCGGAATAGGACGGACCGTGTCGAAGAGCATCGGGCTCGCCCATATCATCCGGCACGACGACGGATCTGTGTCCGGCGTATGGGGCGTTCATGCCCTGCGCAGCGCGTTTCAGCCGATTTTCACCTTTCAGTCGGGCAGGTTGCTGGTCAGTGCCTTCGAGGGCTTGATCAGGCCGTTTCGCGGCGCGGACGCTGTGCCGCCGGGTATTTTCTTCGGCATGGTGGACAGTGCCGAGCGGCTGCAGGTCGAGACGCTGACGCGGACGCTGCATTTGCTTAATGCCGCGACCTTCCTGCCCAAGGAAGCATCGATCTTCATCAATTTCGACCCATCAGTGTTCCTCGACCGTGCGATTTCGGAGCACGCGTTGCGCGACATGCGCAAGGTGCTGAACGAAACCGGCATCGATCCGCGCCGCATCGTCTGCGAGATCACCGAGAAGAAGCCCGCTTCGGAAGAGGCGCTGTTCGATTTCGTCAGGGTGCTCAAGTCGAACGGTTTGCGCATAGCGGTCGACGATTTCGGCTCGGACGAATCCGACATCAAGCGGATCAGGGACATCAAGCCCGACATCGTCAAGTTCGACGCGCACTGGATCAGCCGGCTGATGGAATCGGGCGCCGGCTTCGCGCTACTCAAGGAAATGGTGACGAAGTTCGAGGACAAGGGCATCCGCACGGTCTTCGAGGGCTTGGAGGAGAGCTGGCAGCTGCAGCTTGCCGAGCGTTCCGGCGCTTCCATGGTGCAGGGCTACGTCCTGGCGTTGCCGGAAATCGTGCCGGCCAACTTTTTCCTTTTCGAACCGGCGGCCACTGAAGCCGCCGGACAGCACATGGCAGGTCCGGCGGTGATCGGACATGCCGAAACGGTGCCAGGTCGCGCGCCGAGATCAAGCCGAAGCTTCGGCAAGAGGACATTGCATGACTGACGAGTTTTTCGGGTTTGGTGCGTTGCCCCAGGATTTGGCCGCAAAGATCGTTGCCGATGAGGTAGGGTTGGAGTTCGGCGTGCATGGCGATTTCCGCTTGCGCTGCGCTATCCAGCCGATCTTCAGGCATGAGGACGGCCGGTTGACGCCGGTTGCGGTGGACGGGCAGGTCGTGCCGTATCGCAAGGGGCAGCCCATGGCGATGGCGGAGTTCATGGCGGAGGTGGCAGCCGAAGACCGCGCGATCGTCGGGCGTGTCTGCGAAGTGCTGCCGCTGGCCAACGTCCACAATATCGGCCTTGAGGGTGTCGCTTTGCTGTTCAAGCATGACATCAACGGTGGTGCGTCCTCGCTGGAGGATCTGCGCTTCATGGCCCGACGTCTTGCCGACGAAGGTTTTGAGGCATCGCAGCTGATCTGCGAGATCGACGGCGACGAAAACCTTGCCTGCGCGCTGCGTGCGCTCGGCATGCGCGTGGCTCTCGGTCATCACGGGGCAAGGCAGCCCGACGGCGAGGCGGTGAAGCGCGTCATGCCCGAAATCGTTCGGCTCGACCGTGCCTCGTTCGAGCGGTTTTGTGCGGATGCTGCGACCGGGCGCCTGCTGCGCCCCGTTGTTTCGGTGCTCAAGGCCCAAGGGGCGGACGTGCTTGTCGAAGGCATCGGCAGCGAAAACCATCTCGAAATCGCGCTCAGCGCGGGTGTCGACCTGTTTCAGGGCGACCTGCTCGAACCGGCGATGCTTGTCGGCAGCGTCTTTGCCGAGGGGCCGCGCGAGACGTCGCAATATCGTCGCGGCGAATGTGTTGTGGTTCCGCTGTTCGGATAGGGAAAGATCAGGTGCCGCTGACCAGGCTGTCCTGACGTCTGCCATTGCCTCATAAGAAAAAGGCCTGAGATCGTTTCGATCTCAGGCCTTTTTCGTTTGTTGTCCGATCACTTGCTCAGTCGCATGGGAGCGACCATCTGTGCGTGTTCGGAAAAAGAAAAAGGCGGGGTGTAACCCCGCCTTCCGCTGTCAGCAGCTGATCCTGGTTCCTTCGGCCCGAGGCTCACGGCAATCTGCCGCATCGTCCTTCAGTCCTTGGTTCCGGCGCGCTTGTCGCGCGGCCGCCAGTACATCCGTGACTTGCAACGCAATCGGAGCTTTCGCTCCCGCGCGCCTTAAATCAGACTGCCTTCAAAGCTCCGGCAGACGAGCGGCCCGTACGACGGTCCTGCTCGATGTCGAAGCTAACCTTCTGGCCATCGGCCAGCGAGCCCATGCCCGAACGCTCGACAGCGGAGATGTGGACGAACACGTCCGCACCACCTGCGTCGGGCTGAATGAAGCCGAAGCCCTTGGTTGCGTTAAACCACTTAACGGTGCCAGTTGCCATTGCGATAATCCTTGTCGTTTGCAGTTGGTCTCGACCAAGCAAAAATGCCCGATCTGTTGTATCGAAATTTTGGAGATAGACGTCTGCAAACGCGAGAGTGTCGCGGGGCACGGATCTGTCGGCCGAAATATCAACGACGCGGATATAAGGGTAGTCGGCGTCGAATGCAAGCCCGCAGAAATAATGGACACCTGAAGCTGGCGCCAGTTCACGTGCAATTATAGCACGCGACGCGTATTATTGCGCATGGCATTGGGGATTGCCTGGTGTTTTGGGAGGTTTCCATGAAAACCATTCTACTTGCCATGTGCCTGACGCTGATCGCGGCACAAGCACAGGCGGTCTCGCGCTACAATACGACCAACATGAGTTGCGCCCGGGTCCAACAAGCCATTCGCAACGATGGGGCGGCCATCATCCGCTGGGTGTCGCCGATGTCGGGCGTCCAGCGCTACGATCGCTTCGTGCGCGACGATTCGTTTTGCCCGATCAATCAGGAGGCAAAGATCACGTCATTGCCCGCAGCCGACACGCAATCTTGCCAGGTTCGCCACTGCAAGGCGATCGAGCGCTTCTTCGACAGGTGATGCCTTGGAATTTTTTGTGGCTTCGATCCGTTTGTCAGGACAGGGCTGCACGATGTCGGGCCAAATTGTCGCGCAACCATGGCGGGCGAAAAGCGTTATATTGCGTGGCGTTGGCGCCGCTGCCGGAAGCCTTGGGAGGTCATGATGAAAACCATTCTTCTAGCCGTTTGCCTGACAATGCTTGCGGCCGAGGCACAGGCGGTCTCGCGATACACCTCAACCAGCATGAGCTGTGCCCGAACCCGCGACACGGTCGTCAATCAGGGTGCCGCCATCCTGCAGTGGCGCTCGCCGACCTCTGGCGTGCAGCGCTTCGACCGCTATGTCAGAGACGACAGCTTCTGCCCGACCGGCCAGTATGCCGAGCGGGCCTGGGTGCCTACGGCCGATACGCAATCCTGCCCGGTCTATAAATGCAAACAGATCGAGCGCGACTTCTTCCCACGCCGTCTGTTTATTCCGAATTGAAGCACCGGCCGAACTGAAGCACCGGCCGCGCTGAGGCGGCTTTAAAACCCGAACGATGCCTGGGCGACCGGAGGCGGGCCGACGCGCACGCCTTCGAGCACCAGCATCTTTTCCTTCATGTTCGAGCCGCCGGTGGCTGAAAAGCCGCCGATCTTGCCGCCTGCTGCCAGGATGCGGTGGCACGGAATCACAAGGGGTATCGGGTTGGCGCCGAGGGCCACGCCGGTTTCGCGGAACAGACCCTTGCGGCCGGCCTTTTCAGCCAGTCCGCCATAGGTCGTGGTTTCGCCATGGTGGAGATTTCTTGCGGCGGCATAGATATCCCTGCGGAAATCGTCGACACCCGTGAGATCGACCGGCACATCGGAGAAATCGACGTCAGCGCCTTCGGCATATCGTCTGATGTCCAGGATCAGCGCGGTGACCCATGCCGGCGGTGCGCCGGTGGCGGCATCGCTGGTGCCGGCGAGGCGCAGCAGGCGCCGCTCGGCCGCCGCATAGGTTTTTTCAGCCAGGCAAAGCCGCGTCAGCCCGGCGTCGCTCCAGGCGAGCGCCATGAAGCCGAGCGCGGTTTCGAAGACGGCGTGTCCGGGGAGGGGGAAGCTGATTGCGCTGTCCATGGCCATTCCTTTCCCAGGTGTTTCAGTACAAATCGGGAACATTTTTGCATGATCCACGACGGCGTGCCACCCGAAAACCGCATCCGCCTGTGGATTGCCCGGGCTCATGTGTTGTTGTAAGCAGGACGCACGGGACGAAATCATTAACAGAGTGTGCATTTGCCGGCGATAAAGACCCACCTGCTGATTTCAGCGGCACTGGCGACGGCTCTGCTGTCTGGCTGCCAGACCAACACGGCGGCGCTCAGCACCGACCTTTCGACCGGCACGGACGTGGCCTTGGCTTCCGAAGTCGACCTGTCGCTGCCCGATACGGTGGCTGTGGTGCCGACGTCATATGCCAGCACCGATATGCCGCTTGCAGGTACGCTTGCGACAGAAGCTGCGACCCAGGCTACCGAAACTTTGACCGCCGAAGCGCCAGCTGCCGCACCCGTTGTTGCAGCGGCAAAGGCTGAAGCAACACCTGTCCCTGTTGCCGAGGCAGCCAAGGCGTCCGAGGTGACCAAGACGCCCGTGGTAGCCAAGGCACCTGTGGTGGCTGCTGCCGCACAGGCCCCTGCAGCGGCCACTATCGCCAAGGTCCCGGTCGACCCGATGAGCGCGCCGATGGCAGGCGGCGAGATCATTATCGCTGCCAACGCGCCAAAACCGGTTGGCAAGTTTCCGCCCGCCCCGACCATCGCCGACTACGCGCTGCCGGCGACAGCGCCGGTTCCCGGGAGCTTCCAGGTCGCCTCGCTCGGCGATGTCGCGCCCGAAAGCTTCACGCCCTCGTCTTATGCCGTGCCCGACAGCCCGGCGCTTGCCTCGCGCGGCAAGATCGACGCGCTGATTGCGAAATATGCTGCCCTTTACGATGTGCCGGAGAGTTTTGTGCGGCGCGTGGTCAACCGCGAAAGCACCTTCAATCCGCTCGCTTATAACAGGGGCCATTGGGGCCTGATGCAGATCAAGCATGCCACCGCGCGCGGCATGGGCTATGACGGCCCGGCCAACGGGCTGCTCGACGCCGAAACCAACCTCAAATTCGCCGTCAAATATCTGCGTGGCGCCTGGATGGTGGCCGACGGCAATGAGGACCAGGCCGACAAGCTCTATCAGAGCGGCTATTATTACCACGCCAAGCGCAAGGGCCTGCTCGACGAGACCGGGCTTGGCCGCGACCGCGTGCGCCATCGCGGCTGATGCCTTTGGCTTCCGAACCCGGAGAAAATGACGTTCGCCTGCGCCGGGTGCTGCCCGGCGAGCTGAAGGCTGCGCTGTGGCCGGCCGGTTTTGCGATGCGGACGTTTTTGGCGTCCGACGCCTTGGCATTGCATACCTTGTTGGGGCTGGTCTTCGACGACGGCAAGGACGGGCCGTTCGAGCAATGGTGGCTGCGGATTTCAAGCGATGCCGAGTTCGACCCCGAACTTTGTTTCCTTGTCTTTGACGGCGAGGGCCGGCTGGCCGGTGCCGCCTTGTGCTGGACCCGCGCCTTTGTGAAGGACCTTGCCGTTCACCCCGATTTTCGCGGGCTAGGCATCGCCGAAGCGCTGATGTGGCACATCTTTGCCACCTTCGCCGCGCGCGGCGCGAGTCAAATCGACCTCAAGACCAATCTGATCGGCAACGCCGATGCTGTCCGGCTCTACAGCAAGCTCGGCATGGTCGAGGTGGACTGGGCCGGGTAGGTTTTTCACGCAGTAGAGATCGCGTGTTTATTCGGCGCCACACCCGCTTTTGCGCCTGGATGCTGTCTGCTGCGCTTGCCCTTTTGAGGCTCGCACCGGAAAACGCCGGCCTGTCCGTCGGGCCCTCGGAGCCACGGATACCGACACCGTGGCGGGAGGACACCGCCGCCCTCCCTGATACCCGATGCGCACCAGGTCCCGTAAGGGCGATGGGGGAATCATTCGGCAGGTTGGGAAGGCGTGGACAAACGGGGTGGGTCTATCCGCGCTGATTGCTGACAGATGGTGACAGCGTTGAGGCTTACGTGCCCTGCGAATTCCATTTCATGTAACATCCGGAAAGTACTGATGCGCACCAGAGGTGCCTCGAATTGCTGTTGCCTACGTTCTCAAGTGCAATATACAAACTGAATAATAGATTCGGAGGGGTATCTTGGCAGATTCGGTAGTTCTAGATGCGATGATTATGCGCGATGACTTTGCGGTGCAGGGTCCAAAATTGGAGACGTCAGAGTCAATTCGAACGCTTTCGATCGAGAATTTGACCTCGTCGGGTATGATTGTCCCACTCCTGCGCAAACCGGATTTCCAACGAGAAACTAATCACTGGACTCCAAAGCAAGTTCTTAGCTTTTTGGAGAGTTTCTTAGATAATGAACTCATCCCTTCTGTGATTTTGTGGAAGTCAGACAGCTTCGTTTTCGTCATCGACGGCGGCCATAGACTTAGCGCGCTGAGGGCGTGGATCGAGGATGATTATGGCGATGGTCTAATCTCAAGCAAGTATTTTTCCGGGCAGATAAACTCATCGCAGAAGAAGGTTGCCGTAGCCACAAGAAAACTAATTGAAGAAAAAATTGGAAAATACTCAGCTATAAAAGACGCGTTGATCAATCAAGATGCCCATACCGCAGACCGGGTACGGCGCGCGAGGAATATGGCGATGCGTTCATTGGATTTGCAGTGGGTTAGCGGTGATTCTGAGAAGGCGGAATCAAGCTTCTTCAAAATAAACACGCAAGGAACCCCTCTGGATAAATCCGAGGAGCTATTACTACGCAACCGTCACAGGTCTGTGGCTGTTGCAGCGAGATCGATTGTGCGTGCCGCAACAGGCCATAAGTACTGGTCAAAATTTTCTCCCGAAACGCGATCCCAGATCGAAGTCAATGCTAGGGTGCTCCACCATGCATTGTTCAACCCGGAGGTGGATCACCCAGTAAAGACCCTTGATCTTCCCCTTGGGGGGTCAAAGTCGCCAATCGGGGCTCTTGAATTGTTGATGAATCTGATTTCGGTAACTAATGGAACGCAGGGTTCGAATAGGAAGGAAATTTCTGAGTTTGAAGACGATCCGTCAGGTGAGAAGACAGTAGAGGTGTTGCGGGATTGTGCTAGGGTTGTTGAGCGCACTTCTGGTAACAATGGGTCGAGCCTTGGGTTGCACCCCGCTGTTTATTTTTATTCTGAAAGAGGTCGGCATATTCCAGATCTTTTGATTGGAATATTGCTTTTGTTTAGGCGAAAAATTCAGAATAACGACCCGAATTTCTTCAAGAAATTTATCGATGCTCGAAGCACGATGGAAAATTACCTCGTCGAGAATAAAGGTCTCATAACACAGGCCCTCCAGTTGGCACGAAGTGCCGTTCGTTATGAGAGAGTTGCTGCCTTGTACGAGTTTCTTATTGAAGAAATCAATGCGGGAAGAAAAATCGACGATGAAAAAATGATCATGGTTGTGGCCCCTGGAGCTGTCTCAAAGATACTTGCGGTGGCTCAGAATCCTGCAGGTGCATCTTTCTCAAACGAGGCCAAGTCGACGATTTTTATTCGCCAGTCACTTCAAGGCGCGATGCGGTGTAGTATTTGCCACGGTTACCTTGATCCTACAAAATCGGCTTCCTTCGATCACGTTGTGAGAAAGCAGGACGGCGGACTGGGATCAGCTGACAACGGCCAAATAGTCCATCCCTTCTGTAACACGGGTGTGAAGAATTGAGTGTGGGCCATTGGCCATTGAAGGCTGTTTGGCCCTCGATCATCCCGCACGTTGCCGATGGGCTGTTTGAGCTCCACCGCCCATACTCGCCCTTCGTCGCCGCCCCAGAGCAGCCACGCGATGTAGCCTCCTGACGGATTCTGCTCATTGCCGTAATTTTTGCCCGGCTTGTCGACCTCGTGGCGGGCGAAATAGCTGACCATGCGCTTGACGAGGGCGGCGGGCTTGATGGCGACCCCTTCTCCCCTTGTGGGAGAAGGTGGATTGGCGCGTAGCGCCGAGACGGATGAGGGGTGTTGGACGGAATTGGGCGTTCAGAAGTGCAACGCTGTATAGGTGCTTCGGTTTGCCATGCTGGGTAACTTCCAACACCCCTCATCCGCCCCTTCGGGGCACCTTCTCCCACAAGGGGAGAAGGGGTCGCGATGCTCAGCGCCAAGGTTGCAGGCTGGTATCCCTGGCATAAGCGATGATGGTGTCGCAGACGCCGGTCATGTCCCGGAGTAAGTCATCGTTCCAGAAGCGGAGGACGCGGAAGCCGAGCTGGTTGAGTTCGGCGGTGCGCTGGACGTCGCGAGCGGAGTCGGCGTGCTGGGCGCCGTCGATCTCGACGATCAGCATGGCATCGGAACAGAGGAAGTCGGCGACGAAGCGGCCGATCGGGACCTGCCGGCGAAACTTGATGCCGTCGAGCCGGCGACCGCGCAGTTCCTGCCATAGCCTGTCTTCGGCCTCCGTCGCTTGCCGGCGCATGGTCCGGGCGAAGGCGCGTTTGGCAGGAAGCACGGCTTGGTGCGGCATTGCGTGAGGCTCGCGGAGGTTTGGCGAGTCGGGAAAGGGCGCTATCGCTGCCTCACTTCGAGGCGTAGACCGCGCACTTGCCGGTTGTCTTCATCTTATATGTCTTGCCGACCGAATTGCAGCGCTCCAGCGCCTGCTTTTCGGCTGCCGCCTGGGACGGGGCGTTGAGGGAGTCGGCGCAGTAGAAGGCCTCGACACCGCCCAGATGCGTTTGTGCGTAGGCCGAGTGGCCGGAAGCCGCGACATAGCCCTTGTAGGCGTCCTGGCATGGGCCCTTTGTCCAGGCGAACTGCGTGGCATAGCGCTTGTTGCCTTCCTTGCCGGCCAGCGAGCCCTTGTCTTTCGCCATCGCCGCGCCTGGCGCGGCCGCAATGATCAGTCCCGCCAGCATCGTTGCAAATGCCAGCCGCAATGTGTTCTGCGTCATTTTTTGAGTACTCCCCACCTGATGGCAAAGAGTTATCTGCAATCTATGCGGGTGGGAAGGTGGGGCCGAAGAAAAACGTGCGGTTTCGTTAAGACGAGACTGTCTTATATTAGGATTTGCTTTTGCAGCTTGTTGCAGGTCACGCGGTTGGGCTGGCGTGCGCGTGGGGGCAAAAGGGCGCGTCCGCGCCCGGTTGCGATGACCCAACGGCGAGCGTAGGCGCTGCCCCTCATCTGCCTGCCGGCATCTTCTCCCCGTAAGAACGGGGAGAAGAAAGCTAAAGGCGGCCTTTAGCCCTTACTTGAAGTAGTCCTGCAGCGGACGCACTTCGAGCGAGCCGGCTTTGAGCGCGGCGATGGCTTCGGCGACGGCGGCAGCACCTGACAGGGTGGTGTAGTAGGGCACCTTCTGCATCAGGGTGGCGCGGCGGATCGACTTCGAGTCCGACACTGCCTTTTGGCCATCTGTCGTGTTGAAGACGATCTGGATCTGGCGGTTGCGGATGGCGTCTTCGATATGCGGACGGCCCTCGAGCACCTTGTTGATCTTTTCGGCCGGCACGCCGTTTTCAACGAGGAAACGGGCGGTACCCGAGGTCGCCAGCACCTTGAAGCCGAGCCCGGACAGGCGCTGGACGGCGCCCAGTATGCCGGCCTTGTCTTCGTCGCGGACCGAGACGAACAAGGTGCCCGAACGCGGCAGGTCGACGCCGGCACCGAGCTGGGCCTTGGCGAAGGCCAGCGCAAAGTCGCGGTCGAGGCCCATGACCTCGCCGGTGGACTTCATTTCCGGCCCAAGCAGCGTGTCGACACCGGTGAAGCGGGCAAACGGGAACACCGCTTCCTTGACCGCGATGTGGCCGGGATTGCGCGGGTCCGGCTTGGCGCCGTAATGGGCGAAGGCATCGTCGAGCGTTTCGCCGGCCATGATGCGCGCGGCGATCTTGGCGATCGGCCTGCCGACGGTCTTGGCAACGAAGGGCACCGTGCGGCTGGCGCGCGGGTTGACTTCGAGCACGTAGATGGTGCCGTCCTTGATGGCGTATTGCACGTTCATCAGGCCGCCGACATTGAGCGCGCGCGCCATGGCCGAGGTCTGGCGTTCGAGTTCGTCGACGATTTCGGAAGACAGCGAATGCACCGGCAGCGAGCAGGCGCTGTCGCCCGAGTGGATGCCGGCTTCCTCGATGTGCTCCATGATGCCGGAGACGAAGGTGTTGGTGCCGTCGCACAGGCAGTCGACGTCGACCTCGATGGCGCCCGAGAGATAGGTGTCGAACAAAAGCGGGTTCTTGCCGAGCAAGGTGTTGATCTGGCCGGTCTTGTCGTTGGGGTATTTCTGCTTGATGTCTTCGGGCACGAGGCCCGGCACGGTGTCGAGCAGATAGGTCTGCAGCATGCCTTCGGAATGGATGATCTGCATGGCGCGGCCTCCGAGTACATAGGACGGGCGCACGACCAGCGGGAAGCCGAGTTCGCCGGCAACGGTGCGGGCCTGCTCGACCGAATAGGCGATGCCGTTCTTGGGCTGGGTCAGGTCGAGCTTCTTGAGCAGCTTCTGGAAGCGGTCGCGGTCTTCGGCCAAGTCGATCATGTCGGGCGAGGTGCCGAGGATCGGGATGCCGGCCTTTTCGAGCGCCTCGGCGAGCTTGAGCGGGGTCTGGCCGCCGAACTGGACGATGACGCCGTGCAGCGTGCCGGCTGCCTGCTCGACGCGCAGGATTTCAAGCACGTCTTCAGCCGTCAGCGACTCGAAATAGAGCCTGTCGGAGGTGTCGTAGTCGGTCGACACGGTCTCGGGGTTGCAGTTGACCATGATCGATTCGTAGCCGGCCTCGCGCAGCGCATAGGCGGCATGGACGCAGCAATAGTCGAATTCGATACCCTGGCCGATGCGGTTGGGACCGCCGCCGAGGATCACGACCTTCTTCCGGTTGGAGACCTTGGCTTCGTCGGCCATGGCGCCGGCAAACGGCACCTCATAGGTCGAATACATATAGGCTGTGGGCGAGGCGAACTCGGCAGCGCAGGTGTCGATGCGCTTGTAGACCGGGTGCACGCCAAGCTTTTGGCGCTGCTTTTGAACGGCTTCCGGCTCGGACTTCGTGAGCGACGCGAGGCGGGCGTCCGAAAAACCCATCGACTTCAGCATGCGCAGGTTTTCGGCGTCCTGCGGCAGTCCGTGCTCGCGGACACGCGCTTCCATCGAAATGATGCCGGCGATCTGTTCGAGGAACCACGGGTCGATCTTGCACATGGCGTGCACGTCTTCGAGCGAGGTGCCCATGCGGATCGCCTGCGCCACCATGCGCAGACGGTCGGGCGTCGGTGTGCCGAGGGCGGCGTGCACGGCGTTGCGGTCGTCGCCATTGTCGCCGTTCTCGCCAAGGCCGGGGATTTCGATCTCGTCGAGGCCGGTGAGACCGGTTTCAAGGCCACGCAGCGCCTTTTGCAGCGATTCCTGGAAGGTGCGGCCGATCGCCATGACTTCGCCGACCGACTTCATGGCGGTGGTCAGCGTCGTCGACGCGCCGGGGAATTTTTCGAAGGCAAAGCGCGGGATCTTGGTGACGACGTAGTCGATCGACGGCTCGAACGAGGCGGGGGTGGCACCGCCGGTGATGTCGTTTTCGAGCTCGTCGAGCGTGTAGCCGACAGCGAGCTTGGCGGCGATCTTGGCGATCGGGAAGCCGGTGGCCTTGGATGCAAGGGCCGACGAGCGCGACACGCGCGGGTTCATCTCGATGACGACCAGGCGCCCGTCCGCCGGGTTGACGGCGAACTGGACGTTGGAACCGCCTGTCTCGACGCCGATCTCGCGCAGCACCGCGATCGAGGCGTTGCGCATGATCTGGTATTCTTTGTCGGTGAGCGTCAGTGCCGGGGCAACGGTGATCGAGTCGCCGGTGTGCACGCCCATCGGATCGATGTTTTCGATCGAGCAGATGATGATGCAGTTGTCGGCCTTGTCGCGGACGACCTCCATCTCGTATTCCTTCCAGCCGAGCACCGACTCCTCGATGAGGACTTCGGTGGTGGGGGAGGCATCGAGGCCGGAGCCGATGATCTCGAAGAATTCGGTGCGGTTGTAGGCGATGCCGCCGCCCGTGCCGCCCATGGTGAAGGACGGGCGGATGATGGCGGGCAGGCCGACATGGTCGAGCGCCTGGGCGGCGATTGCCATGGCGTGATTGATGTAGCGCTGCTTGCGGTCGCCTTCGCCGAGATTCCACTGGGTTTCAAGCGCATCGAGAGCCGCATCGAGATTGGCGGGGCCTTCCGCCTTGAGGGCGGCGCGTTCGGCCTCGTGCTTCTTGCGGTCGGCGTCCTTGACGTCGGAGGCATTCGCCAGCATCGACTTCGGCGTCTCAAGGCCGATCTTGGCCATGGCCTCGCGGAACAGCGAGCGGTCCTCGGCCTTGTCGATGGCGTGCGCGTCGGCACCGATCATCTCGACATTGTAGCGTTCGAGCACGCCCATGCGGCGCAACGAAAGGGCGGTGTTGAGCGCTGTCTGGCCGCCCATGGTCGGCAAAAGCGCGTCGGGGCGCTCCTTGGCGATGATTTTTGCTACCACCTCAGGGGTGATCGGCTCGATATAGGTGGCGTCGGCCAGCTCGGGGTCGGTCATGATGGTGGCCGGGTTGGAGTTGACCAGGATGACCCGGTAACCCTCTTCCCTCAGCGCCTTGCAGGCCTGGGTGCCGGAGTAGTCGAACTCGCAGGCCTGGCCGATGACAATGGGACCGGCACCAATGATCAGGATGGACTTGATGTCGGTGCGTCTTGGCATGGCGTGCGTCCGTAAAAAGGCCTGCGCGAAGAACCGGGACGGGGCAATGCCCGGGCCGGTGCGCAAGTGAGATTCGAGTATCAGGCTAGGCGGGCCTTATAGGGGAAGGATTGGGCGTGGGGAACCCCGAAAAACGCTTTTCCAGCGCTGGGATGCGGGTTGGCCGTGTGAAGGACAAACGAAAGGGCAGCCGTGGGTTACCACGGCTGCCCTCGTATCAAAGTCGGCTTACGCGACTTGCGAGGTACGCGCGCCGAATTCCCTGAAACGCTCGATCGCATAGTCCGCGTCGATCAGCATTTCGGCGAAGTAGAGGCCGGGCGCTGTCGGGGCCTTGCCGTCGAGGCCGATCAGGCGTTCGACCGCAAGCGCCACTGCGAGTGCCGTGACCGGCGCCTGGCCCTCGGGATGGACAAACTCATAGCGGCTGCGGCCAGCGGTGCCGTCCTTCCTCTTGCCCGAGATGGCGATGGTGATCTCGGTGGAGAAATGCTCGCCGCGATGGCGGCTTGCGGTTTCGCCGAGCGCGAAATCAAACCGCACCGTCTTGGCGCCTGTCGTGACCGGCAGGCTGAAGACGTCGAAGGGCGAATAGGTCATGCCGGGAACCTGCCTGCCGTCGACGCTTGTCACCGTGCGGCCTTGCTCGCCGGTGGCGGTCCAGTGCCATTTGCCATCGTCGATGACCAATGTGTTCGGCACCATGGTGAGGCGGTTGAAATCGGCCTCGGCGGCGGGGCCGCCCATGTCCTGCTCGTCGAGCAGGGCCGCGATCTCGATCGACTCCACCGTCTCGAATTGCTTGGCGAAATGCACGATGGCAAGGCTTGCGGCGCCGCCGAGCCAGCTGCTGCCCATCAGGAACGGCGCGGTCGCCTTGTGGGCATAAATTGCGATCTCCGGCCCGATCTCATGAATGCCGGTCGAGAGGCTGAGATAAGGCACCGCGTTGGTCTGGGCGTAGTGCAAGGCGTTGAGCGTGTTGTCATAAACGAACATGGCAATCGCGCTGAAGCCTTCGTTCGCAGGCACGCCGAGGTCCTTGCGGTCGAGGTCGATGATGACGGCTTCGGCGTTGCCGATCTCCTTGGCGACGGCATTTGCCTTGTCGAGATTGCGTCCGCCGATGGCGATGGGCAGTGCTGGGTGCAGCTTGCGTAGCGTGCGGGCGGCAAGCGCCCCTACGAAACCGGAACCGCCGATGATGAGGACGGGCTTTTGCGTTGTCATTTGGGCATAACTCCTCTGTGGCCGCGCAAGGGCGGCGCATGATGTTTGGATTGGAAGGGGTGTTGGAGGCGGCGAGTGTCGGAGGCGCCTGGGATCAGGCGAGCTTGACCAGCATCTTGCCGATGATGCGTTGGAAGAAGACGTTGCCGGGCAAACCTGCGGGGCGGCTTTTCAGATGGATTTCACGGGCTGCAATGGTCATAAATCGCTCCTATATGCATTGGTGGTTAATACGAGTAAGTTACTTTATATAAGTTACTGTTGGTAATATGTGTTGGCAAGAGCCGCATTCAAGTGAGCTCGTAAAAAAATTGGAGCCATGAATCCCATGAGTGCAGCCGCGACGAAAAAACTGCCGAAGGCCGAACGGCGTGTGCAATTGCTGGAAACTGCACAGGAGATCGTGCGCGAGGAAGGCACGGACGCGCTGACTCTTGGACGTGTTGCCGAACGCGCCGGTGTCAGCAAGCCGATCGCCTATGAGCATTTCGGCACCAGGGCGGGGCTGCTGATGGCGCTGTTTTCCGCCTACAACGATCTGCAGCTGGAGGCGCAGCGCCAGGCGCTGGCCACTGCCGGCAAGACGCTGGGCGACGTCGCCTCGATCTTGAGCGAAGCCTATGTGAATTGCGCCGGTTCGGTCGGCCCCGAGGTCGGGGCGGTTTACGCGGCACTTTCGGGCACCGAAGAGATGGAAGGTTTCAGGCAGTCACTGCGCGACGGTTATCTCGCTGAATACCGCGAGGCGTTTTCGCGATTTGTTGACCTGCCCGAGCCGCTGAGCGGCGCGATCCTGTCAGGCCTTTTGGGGGCTGCCGAGGCGGTGTCGCAGGATGCCGCCGCCGGGCGGATTTCGCATGACGACGCGGTTGCGGCACTGGCGCAGATATTCACCGCGACGCTCGACCGGTTTCGGCGCTGATGGCGTAGGCGCGCGCTCGGTTTGGATGATCCAAACTCAGTCCGGCATGAAGCCGGTGCGCAATGCATGTGCCCATTCCGGGCGGCCGCTCTCTTCGGCGCGGCGGGCGGCGGCCTCGTGGTCGTAAGCGACCGCGAGCGCATCGACGCCCAAGACATCGCCCACACCATCGAGTTCGACGATGCCGTAGCGTGCCATCGGCGAGCCTTGTTCCGACACGTGGGCAGGTGAATTGTCGTCACGGTAGGCTGGATCGCCGACGCTGCCCGGATTGAACAGGATGCGCCCGTCGGAAAGCCGTATGATATCGGGGCGGTGGCTGTGGCCCGAAAGCACAAGCCGGTATTTGGCGTCTGTCTGCCTGAGACGGTTTTCGATGACCGGCAAGGCTGCGCGGACGATCTGGTCTTCGCTGATGACCTCGGAGAGGTAGCGTTCGTCGTGGTTCGGCCTTGCATGGAAGGCGAAGACGGTGGGCGCGATCTCCAGCGTCAATGGCAGAGCCTCCAGCCAGTCGCGCTGTGCGGGCGTGAGGCGGTCGTAGGCGAAACGGTCGGACGGACCCATTTCGTCTAGCGGATCGGTGGCGACGCGGCGGTCGTGATTGCCACGCACTGTCGGCCAGCCGAGCGCTTGCAGCCGCTCAGCGGTTTCGCCAGGCCATAGCGGGCCGGAGACAAGATCGCCCAGATTGACGACCAGATCGGCGCCGCCGCGCCGGGCGAGGTCGGCGAGCACAGCCTTGAGAGCCAGGATGTTGCCGTGGATATCGGCGATGACGGCGATGCGCATCTGAGTTTTCCCTCCGGCGAAATGGGTGCCAGGGCCCGTCTAGTCTTCTTGCTTCAGGCGTTCGGGCGCCGGCATATGCTGCGCTGTGGCGATGATCGAGTCGAGCAGGCCGGGAAACCGGCTGTCGAGATCGGCGCGGCGCAGCGAGATCAGCCGGTTCGTTCCCGACAATTCGGTGTGGGTGATGCCGGCCTCGCGCAGCTTGGCGAGATGGTAGCTGAGATTGGTCTTGGAGCCGAACCCGAGGAACTGCCCGCAGTTCATGGGCGTGCCGTCGTTGCGGGCGAGATAGCCGACGATGGCAAGCCGCGTCTGGTCGCCAAGCGCGGCAAGCACGTTGGGCAGGCTGATCTGGTCGACGTTCGGGTGCAGTACGGACATGGCTCGAAGCTAGCGGCGTGGCGGAGGCGGTTCAAGGCTCGGTGCGGCTGCTGACACCTGGCTGGCAGGAGCCGACATCACGCAGATTGACATGACGTAGCGACAAGTTCAATAGTTCAATATATTTTGAACTAAGGATCATGTCATGGACAAGCGCCTTATCTGGCTCGCGGTCGGCTCGTTTGCCATGAGCACCGTCGGCTTCGTGTTCTCCAGCCTTTTGCCGGCGATTGCCGGCGACGCCCATGTCTCGGTGCCCTTCGCGGGTTACCTCATCATGGCGTTTTCGCTGTCTTATGCGATCGGCGCGCCGGTTTTGTCGGCGCTCGCAGGCGAAATCGATCGCCGCCGCGTGCTGGCGGCAACCATGCTGGTCTTTGTCTTCGGCAACATCATTGCGGCGACCAGTAGCTCATTTTCAGGGCTCCTGGTCGCTCAGATCGTGATGGGCATGTCGGCGGGGCTTTATGCTGCGACAGCGCAGGCGACCGCAGTATCGCTGGCGGGGCCTGAGCACAGGGCGCGAGCGATTGCGGTTGTCGTCGGCGGCACGACATTCGCCGTGGCGCTTGGCGCGCCTGTGGGCTCGCTGATCGCCACGATGTGGGGCTGGCGCGGTACCTTCGTTGCCATAGCGCTGCTTGGCCTTTCCTGCGCCGCGATCCTGTGGGTGCGGCTGCCGCGAGGTTCGCGCGGCATCAAGCTGACGCTCGCCGAGCGCTTCACCGCCATTGCCCGGCCTGGCATCCTGCCGTCGCTTTTGGTGACGTTGCTTTATCTCGCCGGCGGCTTCACCGTGATTTCCTATATCGCGCCGCTGGCGCTGGAAGGGGCGGGGCTGCCGTCCATCGCACTTCCGGGCATGCTCTTGGCCTTCGGCGTCGGCGCTGTCATCGGCAATCTGTCGAGCGGCTATCTCGCCGACCGAATTGGCGCCACGCGCATGGTGGTGATCTCGCTGTTGATGTCGTCGGGCTTCTGCATCGCCATTGCACTGACGCTCAAGCTTCTGCCGCACCATGTCGCCGGACCGGTGCTGATTGGCCTGATGGTGCCGTGGGGCATTATCGGCTGGGCGTTCCCGCCGGCGCAGGCAAGCCGCATCGTCGGCTTCGGCCCCGAGGTCGCGCATCTGACCCTGTCGCTCAATGCATCGGCGCTTTACTTCGGCATCGCGCTAGGCACTGTCATCGGCGGCCGCGTGCTGGAATTCGCCAAGCCGTCCGATCTCGGCCTTGTCGCGGCGGCCTTTCCGCTGGTGGCGCTTGCCGTGCTTGCGGCGAGCAGCAGGTCGATCCGCCTGGCTGCGAGCACGTTAAGGTAGTCCCAGGCGGGGACAGGGACGTCAGGCGCCGCTCAATTCAGCACGAAGTCGACCAGCAGCTTGATGTTGAGGGCGGCGATCACCAGCGCAATCAGCGTTGCGAAGGCGACGAGCCAGCGCGGGGCGACCAGCGCGCCCATCTTTTCCTTGCTGGCGGTGAAGATGACCAGCGGGAAGACCGCGAAGGACAGTTGGAGGCTGAGCACGACCTGGGTCAGGATCAGCAGCTTCGCAGTGCCGCTGTCGCCGTACCAGATGGTGACCGCGGCCGCGGGAACGATGGCGATTGCGCGGGTGACCAGGCGGCGTAGCCAGGGCGGCAGCTTGATGTGGAGGAAACCCTCCATGACGATCTGTCCGGCGAGGGTCGCCGTGACTGTCGAATTGATGCCGCAGCAAAGTAGCGCGATGCCGAAAAGCGTAGGGGCGATGGCGAGGCCGAGAAGCGGCGCCAACAGCGCATGCGCCTCGCCGATTTCGACGACCTCGGTTCGGCCGGTGCCATAAAAGGCTGCCGCCGCGAGGATCAGGATCGAGGCGTTGATCAGCAAGGCGAACATCAGCGCGATGGTCGAATCCCAGGTGGCATATTTCAGCGCCTGGCGTTTTTCCACCAAGGTGTCGCCATAGGCCCGCGTCTGGACGATGCCGGAATGCAGATAGAGATTGTGCGGCATCACGGTGGCGCCAAGGATGCCAAGCGCGAGATAGAGCATCTCGGGATTGGTGACGATCTCTGTGGTCGGCGCGAAGCCGGTGATGACCGCGCCCCAATCCGGGTCGGCGAGCGCGACCTGGATGGCAAAGCAGACGGCGATGACCCCGAGCAGGGTGATGATCAGGGCTTCGACCCAGCGAAAGCCGAGCTTCTGCAGGTACAGGATCAGGAAGACGTCGAGCGCGGTGATGACGACGCCGATCTCAAGGGGGATGCCGAAGATCAAATTGAGGCCAATTGCGGTGCCGATGACTTCGGCGACGTCGGTGGCGATGATGGCGGTTTCGGCCATGAACCATAAGACATAAGCGACCGGGCGGGGAAAGGCGTCGCGGCAGGCCTGCGCCAGATCGCGCCCCGACGCGATGGCCAGCCGGGCGCAGAGCGACTGCAGCACGATCGCCATGATATTGGAGACCAGCGCCACGACCAGCAGCGTGTAGCCGAAGCGCGAGCCACCGGCGATGGATGTCGCCCAGTTGCCCGGATCCATGTAGCCGACGGCGACGAGATAACCTGGCCCGACGAAGGCGGCGGCCCTGCGCCAGCTTGTGCCGCTGGCGCTGACGGGGATCGATCGATGGACTTCCGAAAGCGACCCTTCGCCCCTGGCCGTCCGCCAGCCTTCGGTATCTTCGGCTGGCCGGGTGTAAGAGTCCAACGGACGTCCCTCTAGTCGCAGTTGCAAGTCATTTGCAAGAATACCGGAGGCCAAGGTTTTGGCAAGCCCCCCGGTTGCGTGGGCATGGCGCTCACAGGGCGCCAGGATGCGTTTTGCGAATGGCTGTTGCGGGCGGTGACGATCGCTGCGTGGCCAAGCTTCCGCAAGCCGGGAACAAGTGCCGTCGGATCGCGTTTGCCTGTGCGCCGAATGGACGGCGCTCAGGAGGAATGAACGATGGCCATCACACAAGCTCCGACGACAAAGGGAAAAGAAGCTGCCAAAGGCCTCAGGCAAGCGGCGGCCAAGCAAGAACGCAAGGTCGAGGCGAAGACCGGCCACGACTTCAAGAAAGGCGAAAAGCGCTTCGAGGAACGCTCCAAAAGCTCCGACGGCAAGAGCGCAGGCGCCAAGCAGAAAAGCTGAGCTGGCCGCGAACACAACAGCATGGCACAACCAAAAACCCTGTGACTTGCCACTGACGTTGGTCTAATTGTCTCAGTGAGCGGAGCCGACCCCGCGACATGGAACATCAAGGATACGCCTATGCGCTGGAGAGGCCGTCGCCAAAGTGACAATGTCGAGGATGCCCGCGGCGATGGCGGCGGAGGCCTTGGCGGCGGGCTCGGCGGTGGCGGACGCCTGCCGATGGGGCCGCGCATCTCCACCGGCGGTGGCGGGCTTTCGGGCATCATCATCCTGGTGGTGCTGTTTTTCGCACTGCGTGCCTGCGGCATCGATCCGATGCAGATACTCTCGGATGGCGGTGGCTCAGGCACCGGCGGCGGCCAGGTAACCCAGGGCGGTGGGCCGGCAAACGATGAGATGACCCAGTTCGTCTCCACGGTGCTGGCCGAGACCGAAGACACCTGGAACGGCATCTTCCAGGCCGAGGGGCTGAAATACCAGGAACCAAAGCTGCTGCTGTTTTCCGGCCAGGTCAATTCGGCTTGCGGTTATGCCTCCGCGGCGTCGGGCCCGTTTTATTGCCCCGGCGACCGCAAGGTCTATCTCGACACGGCCTTCTTCAACCAGCTGTCCAAGCAGTTCGGGGCTTCCGGTGATTTCGCCGAAGCCTATGTCATCGCCCATGAGGTCGGCCACCACGTCCAGAACCTGACCGGCATCCTGCCCAAGTTCAACCAGATGCGGCAGGGCATGAGCGAGGCCGACGCCAACGCCATGTCGGTGCGCGTCGAGCTTCAGGCTGACTGCTTCGCCGGCATCTGGGGCTACTATACCGATCAGAAGGGTCTGCTCGAGCAAGGCGACATCGAAGAGGCGCTGAATGCCGCCCGGCAGATCGGCGACGACACGCTGCAAAAGCGCATGCAAGGTTACGTCGTGCCGGAAAGCTTCAACCACGGCACCTCGGCGCAACGCCAGCGCTGGTTTGCCGCCGGCTTCAAGAGCGGCAAGCTGTCGGATTGCGACACGTTCAACAACCCGATCTGAGGCTAATCTAAATGGTTTCCGCCCGACGCATTGAACTTGTGGCTGGTGGCCCCTCGCTTTCGCGGCTGGTGTTCGGTGCCTGGCGCCTGCTGGACGGTCAAAGACCGAGCGCTGATGCCGTGGCGCGGCTCATCGATACCGCGATCGATCTTGGCCTGACCAGCTTCGACCATGCCGATATCTATGGCGGCTACGAGGTTGAGGAGGCCTTTGGTGCTGGGCTTGCCCGCTTCAAGGGCAGGCGCGACAGCATCGAGCTCGTCAGCAAATGCGGCATCATGCTGAAGTCGGCCAATCGCCCGGCGAACCGGCTGCAGCATTACGACACCGGTGCCGCCCATATCGTGGCTTCCGTCGAGCGCTCGCTCAAGAACCTCGGCACCGATTATCTCGACCTTTTGCTGATCCATCGGCCCGACCCGCTGATGGACGCCGACGAAACGGCGGCGGCCTTCGAGCGGCTGGTGACGGCCGGCAAGGTGCGCGCGGTCGGCGTGTCCAACTTCACACCGCCGCAATTTGACCTATTGGCCTCTCGGCTGCCATTCCCCCTTGTCACCAACCAGATCGAGCACTCGGTGCTGGAAACGTCGGCGCTGACCGATGGTCGTTTCGACCACGCGCAAAGGCTGCGCTACGCGCCGATGATCTGGTCGCCGCTCGGTGGCGGGTCGCTGTTTACCGGCGACGGTACGCGTGAGCACAAGGTGCGCGCGGCGCTGACGCTTGTCGCTGCCGAGACCGGCGTCCATGACATCGCAACGATTGCCATCGCCTGGCTGCTGCGGCATCCGGCGCGGCTTGTGCCGGTGCTCGGCACGATGAAGCCGGAGCGGCTGGCGCAACTGGCCAATGCGCTGGAAGTCACGCTCGACCGCCAGCAATGGTTTGCCATTCTCGAGGCAAGCGAAGGGCACCCGGTCGCCTGACCTTCGGACCCGCATGCCTTCGTCAGCATGATCAAAGTTGACGTGTTCTTGTATTGTTCTTTTTGATTTCCGCGCCTATAAGCGATGTTTCCGCTTGCCCCCGGCGGTTTGATGTTGCGCTACCGCGTCCATTCGCGGCCGCAAAAGATGCCGTAACAGCTTGAAATTGCGCATCTTCGGGTGTGCGATCACGCGCAGAGTGGGGTCGACATGGTTGATGAGAAGACCGCGAGACGGGGTCTAGCACTCGTCTTCGTCACGTTGCTGCTCGATATCATCGGCTTCGGCATCATCATGCCGGTGCTGCCGGCTTTCCTGCAGGAACTGACCGGCGTCGGCCTCAGCGAGGCGGCGATCGAGGGCGGCTGGCTGTTCTTCGTCTATGCCGCGATGCAATTCCTGTTTGCGCCGCTGATGGGAAATCTGAGCGACCGTTTCGGCCGCCGGCCGATCCTGCTCGCCTCGGTGTTGACCTTTGCCATCGACAATCTGATCTGCGCGTTCGCCTGGTCCTATGCGATGCTGTTCATCGGGCGGGTGCTCGCCGGCATCAGTGGTGCCAGCTATTCCACCGCCTCGGCCTTCATCGCCGACGTGTCGACAGACGAGAACCGGGCCAGGAATTTCGGCCTGCTCGGCATCGCCTTTGGTGTCGGTTTCGTCATCGGGCCGGTGCTTGGCGGGCTGTTGGGGGAGTTCGGGCCGCGTGTGCCGTTCTTCTTTGCCGCCGGCCTTGCCTTCCTCAATTTCGTCGTCGCCTTCTTCTTCCTGCCGGAGACGCTGACCCGGGAAAACCGGCGCAGGTTCGAGTTGAAGCGTGCCAATCCGCTCGGCGCGCTGAAGCAGATGCGCAACTACAAGGGCATCGGCTGGATCGGGCTGGTGTTTTTCCTGATGGCGCTCGGGCACATGATGTACCCGGCCGTCTGGGCCTTTGTCGGCAGCGAGCGTTACGGCTGGAGCGAGCGGCAGATCGGCTTTTCGCTCGGCGTCTATGGCTTGGGTGGTGCGCTGGTGATGGCGTTGGTGCTGCCGCGCATCATTCCCAGGCTAGGCGAATGGCGGACCGCCGCAATCGGTCTGGTCTTCACCACGATTGCCGCCCTTGGCTACGCGGCGGCCTGGCAAGGCTGGATGATCTATGCGGTGATGGTCGCGAGTTGCCTTGAAGCGCTCGCCGACCCGCCGCTCAGAAGCCTTGCCGCGGCCAAGGTGCCGCCTTCGGCGCAAGGCGAATTGCAAGGTGCGATGACCAGCCTGTTTTCGATCACCAGCATCATCGCGCCGCTGCTTTATACCGGCATCTTCGCCTGGTTCACCGGGCCGAACGCGCCGGTGACGTTCGCCGGCGCACCCTTCGCCGTGGGCGGCGTTTTCCTCGCGCTGTCGCTTCTCGTGTTCGTGCTCAAGGTCGAAAGGCCGGCTGCCGGCCGACAACAGGCCGTAACGACAATTGCATAGCTGGGCGCTTCGTCGGCGGAAAGCTCGCTATTGTTAAGCTCGCTATTGTTCGAGAAAACGTACGCCTACCGATGTCGGCGAGTACCAGCACACGCGCGCCGTTCGCTTTACTGCCTCGCCGGCGATCGCCAGGTTGAACTCGGCTGGCACACCTGTCGTGTCGCCAAAATCCAGCCTTGCGCCATTTTGGGACAGATTGCGAACAATGCCCTCAAAGGAGCAATAGCCGCCGTAAAATGAGAGCTGGCGCCTTTCAGCGTGCGGCGACGGCCTTCTTTACGTTGTTCGACCTGTTTGCGCGTATTGATATCTATCACATATGCCATGGATAACCAACGTTTCTCTAACATTGCCAAAGTGGCGGAGCAGGAAGTGTGCCAACCGGAAAGACGAAGGCATGATGTCGAAGCCACACGTCTGCGAGGAGTGGTTTGGACAATCTTGTCTTGGTCTGGATTGTCGCGATCAGTCGTCCACACGATGGGCGTTGCTACTGTGCAGACGCCGCTACCTGCATGCTGCACTTGGCGCGAGCCGCAAGACAGACTGGCCTCAGGCGGCGCGCGGATATAATTTTCTGGTGAGGTCGTGTTTGCGAACTCGGGCTTTGTGGCAGTTGATATCGAAAAGAGGAGAGACATCTTGTCTGATGGGTTTGTTGTGGAGCAGGCGAGCTGATGGCGCACGTATATGTCGACCCCGACAAAGTCCGCGAGTTCGCCGATGCCGCGCGCTTCTACGACTGGCTCGGCCAGCACCATGACAGCCAGGACGAGATCTGGATCAAGATCCACAAGGTGGGAACCGGGCTCAAGTCGATCACGCCGAAGGAGGCCATCGACGTTGTTCTGTGCTGGGGTTGGATCGACGGGGTGCGCAAGGGGCTCGACGACAAGAGCTTTTTGCAGCGCTACTCGCCGCGCGGCAAGAAAGGCACCTGGAGCCAGATCAATGTCGACAACGTCGCGCGGCTTGTCGCCGAAGGCCGGATGACCGAGCACGGGCTTAAACATGTCGAGGCTGCCAAGGCCGACGGACGCTGGCAGCGCGCCTACAAGAGCGGCAAGGACATGAAGATCCCCGCCGAGTTGCAGGCGGCGATCGACGCCGAGCCTGAGGCGAAGGCGATGCTTGCCAAACTCAGCGAGCAGAACCGTTTCGCGCTGGCTTTCCGCACCCACAACATGAAGACCGAAGCCGGGCGCAAGAAGAAGATCGAGACCTTCGTTGCCATGCTCAAGCGCGGCGAAACGATCTACCCGCAGGGCAGCAAGAAATGAGTTGCGTTGCTGAGTGGGGACAGGCTGGCCGTAGAGGTCGAGGCAGCATCGGGAGTTGTGGCCGCTTAAAATAAGGCTCCACAACAGCGGAGCCTTATTTCACGAAAGCCTTGGAGGCCTTCTCCGCTCAGCGCTCGGCGAGCGCCGGTTCGCCCTGGCGGGCGCGGATGAGGTTGACGAAGCGGCGGAAGAGGTAGTGCGAATCCTGCGGGCCGGGCGAGGCTTCAGGGTGATGCTGAACCGAAAACACCGGGCGGCCGGTGAGGGCGATGCCGCAGTTGGAGCCGTCGAACAGCGAGACATGGGTCTCTTCGACGCCTTCGGGCAGCGACTCGGCGTCGACAGCAAAGCCATGGTTCATCGACACGATCTCGACCTTGCCGGTGGTGTGGTCCTTGACCGGATGGTTGGCGCCGTGATGGCCCTGATGCATCTTTTCGGTCCTGCCGCCGAGGGCAAGGGCCAGCATCTGGTGGCCGAGGCAGATGCCGAACATCGGCAGCTCGGTCTTGAGCAGGTCCTTGATGACAGGCACCGAATATTCGCCTGTTGCTGCCGGGTCGCCGGGGCCGTTGGACAAGAAGATGCCGTCCGGCTTCATCGCCAGGATGTCTTCGGCCGAGGTCTTGGCCGGAACGACAGTGACCTTGGCGCCGAGGCCGGCGAGCAGGCGCAGGATGTTGCGCTTGACGCCATAGTCGATGGCCACGACATGCATGGTGGCTTCGTTGCGCACGCCATAACCTTCGTTCCAGACCCAGGGCGTCTCGCTCCAGCTGGACGACTGGCCAGAGGTGACCTCCTTGGCGAGGTCGAGGCCAACGAGACCCGACCAGGCGCGGGCGCGGGCCTTCAAATCGTCGAGGTCGAACTTGCCGTCGGGCGCATGCGCGATGACGCCATTGGGCATGCCCTTTTCGCGGATAAGTGCCGTCAGCGCGCGGGTGTCGACGCCCGACATGGCAACGATGCCGCGCCGCTTGAGCCACTGGTCGAGATGGCCGGCGGCACGATAGCTCGACGGGTTGGTGACGTCGGCCTTCAGAACGGCGCCGACAGCGCCGAAGCGGGTCGCCGGGTTCAGGTCCTCGATGTCTTCATCGTTGGTGCCGATATTACCGATATGCGGAAAGGTGAAGGTGACGATCTGGCTGGCATAAGACGGGTCGGTGAGGACTTCCTGGTAGCCGGTGAGCGCGGTGTTGAAGCAGATTTCGGCCACCGCAGAGCCGGTGGCGCCAAGGCCTCGGCCCGTGATCACCGTGCCGTCGGCCAGAACCAGAACGGCGGTCGGCACTTCGGTTGCCCAGGGGGCGGTCTCTGAGGCCATGGCGATGCTCCTGCGTAACGGGCGCGGCGACTTGAAAAATGGCTCGCAAGGGGCCATATCGCGCAGCGAAAAGCACGGACGACCGCCGTCAGGCGAGCCCCGTGCACAAAACAAACTAGTCCTTGCAAGGCGCGGACAATAAGCGAAGGCCTGCGGGTGGTCAATGACCGCACCGGCATTCACGGTTAATTATTTTTCCTAATAAAAACAGGAAGTTGGCTATTGTCATTCGGTTTGCCACTGTGGCAGGTCGGCGTTACTGTTTGCGACACGTTCAGGAGTAATGGCCATGCGCGAGACACTCGCCGAGGCGCTGAAGACTGCATTGAAAGCCGGCGACAAACGCCGCACATCGACGCTACGGCTGATCCAGGCCGCTATCCAGGACCGCGACATCGCCCATCGCGGTGTTGGCAAGGACCCTGTCACGGATGAGGAAATCCTCCAGATCCTGACCAAGATGGTCAAGCAGCGGCAGGAGTCGGCCAAGGCCTTCGAAGATGGCGCGAGGCTGGAGCTTGCAGCCCAGGAGCGCGAAGAGATCACCATCATCACCGGCTTCCTGCCCAAGCAGATGGAAGACGCAGCGGTGCGCGACGCCGCCCAGAAGGTGATATCTGAGGTTGGTGCTGAAGGCCTGCGCGACATGGGCCGTATCATGAATGCGCTCAAGGAGCGTTATCCCGGCCAGATGGATTTTGGCAAGGCAAGCGGCATCGTCAAGGAGCTGCTGCAGTAGGTTTTCCGGCTCAGGCCGCGTGAACAAAAAGACGCCCCGGCTGGCTTCAGTGCGGGGCGTTTTATTGTCAGGCTTGCGGCAGGCGCTGGCGCGCGATGGCCGCGTGGAAGCGCGCGCCGTGGATCAGGGCGGCGTCGTTGAAGTCGAATGCCGGGTTGTGGAGCGGGGCCGAGGCTTCGCCATTGCCGATATAGGCAAAGCAGCCGGGGACGTGGTCGAGGAAGCGGGCGAAGTCTTCCGATGCGGTGACGATCTCGCCCTTGCCGTCGACAGCGCCGGGGGCGAAGACGGACGCCGCCGCTTCGAGCGCTGCCCGGGTGGCGTCGGCGTGGTTGATCAGCGGCACGAACTCCCTGGTGTAGGTCACCTCGGCCGTGCAGTTGTAGGTCTGCGCCGTACCTTCGGCGATGATGCGCATCTGCTTTTCGATCTCAGTGCTGACTTCGGGGCGGAAGCTTCGCGCGTCGCCAAGGATGCGGGCAAAACCGGGCAGGGCGTTGCGGGTGCCGTCGGTCACAAGCTCGGTGACCGAGACGACCGAGATGTCGGCCGGATTCAGCCGACGAGACACGATGGTCTGCAGATTGGTGACCAGCGCGCAGCACGATCTCGAAATTGTCCTCGGCCGACATGATTGGCCCGGGCCGGGTTTCGAAATGGCCGACAGGCAGGCCGGGCATGTTGTGCAGGCCGAAAATCTCGTCGAAGGGAAAACGCGTCATCAGCCCGTCGTCGAGCATGGCGAGCGCGCCCTTGCCCCACTCTTCGGCCGGCTGGAAGATGAAACGCACGGTGCCGTCGAAGCCGCCTTCGCCGGCGAGTATCTTGGCTGCACCCAGAAGCATCGCCGTGTGGCCGTCATGGCCGCAGGCATGCATGATGCCAGGTGTCTGCGAGGCATAGCCGTGGCTCGCCTGCTCGGTGATGCGCAAGGCGTCCATGTCGGCGCGCAAAGCGATTGCGCGATTGCCCGAACCACGACGCAGCGTGGCGACAACGCCGGTTTCACCGACAGCTTCGACGACCTCATCGAGGCCGAATGCCCTGAGCTTGGCCGCCACAAACGCGCTGGTGCGCTTTTCCTCGAAGCCGAATTCGGGATGGGCATGCAGATCGCGCCGCCAGGCGGTCATCTCGGCTATGAGGGCTTCCTGGTCGAGCGCTGCCATGTCGTGATCCCCTGAATTGGAGGGGTAACCTCACCCAAGTCATCGCTGGCAGGCAAGGCCTGTCGTTGGGGCCAGGGTGAGAGGCGTGGCGGGTGTTGCCTTCTCCCCTTGTGGGAGAAGGTGGATCGGCGCGTAGCGCCGAGACGGATGAGGGGTGATGGACGGAGTGGGAGGATGGAGAACGGGCGCTGTCAGAGAGGGGTCGGAAATGCCGTAATCCTTCCAACACCCCTCATCCGCCCCTTCGGGGCACCTTCTCCCACAAGGGGAGAAGGCAGGGTCTGCTCAGCTCGCTTTGAGGCGCGAGCCGCTGAGCAGGCCTTGCTCTTCGAGCACCGGGTAGGCCATCGAGGCGAGCAGCGAGTTGATCTGCTTGAGGTCGCGGATGGTGTCGAGGTGGATCGAGGAGGTCTCGACGCTCTTGATGGTGCCGTCGCGCAGGCGCAGGAAATGGCGCTGGCTGGTTTCCTTCTCGACGTCGCGCAGCCGGTCCTTTTCGAGCACGAGCTGGCGGGCCGTTTGGGCATCGCGCGACACAAGCACGTTGAAAGCGAGCCGCGCATTGGCCATGACGACCGCGTGGAAGCTCGAAAGCTCGCGCCAGCCTTCAGGTGTGAACTCCAGGCCACGGTCGAGCTTCTTTTGCACATGGGCAAGCATGTTGCGCACGATGATGTCGCCGACCTGCTCGAGCTTGACGCAGGCGCCGAGCAGTTCCTGGCAACGCAGCGCCTCATCCTCGGTCATCGGCCGGATGGTGGCCTTGGCGAGGTAGAGCTTGATCGCCGCATGCTTGCGGTCGACCCGGTCGTCGAGCGAGGCGAGTGCCTTGATCTTGTCGTCGTCGGCCTTCTCATACAACTCGATGATGCGCTGGAGCATGATCTCAACAGTCTCGCAGACACGCACCACCTCGCGCGTCGCATTGGCCAGCGCCTGCGACGGTGTGTCGAGGGCGGCTTCGTTGAGGGCGCTGAGTTCGGCGACCGCTATGTCCTTGGCCGGATCTGCCTTGGTGCCAAGGGCGACGATCTTTTCCGACGCGCTGTAGACGAGTTTGGCGAGCGGAATGCCGGCGACCAGGATCAGGCAGTTGAACAAGATGTGGGCGTTGATGATCTGGTCCGGCACGGTCGAACCGAGGAAGGCCGTCGACGGCTTGATCCACAAGAAGGCAACCAGCATGACAAGCGAGCCCGCGCCGCGCATCAGAAGGTTGCCGATGGGCACGACGCGCACGGCTGGCTCGGCGTTGCGGGTAAGCAACGGCGCGATGATTGAGCTGCCGAGATTGACGCCGAGCACCAGAACGATGCCGAGTTCGGGTGGAACGAAGCCGCGCCCGGCAAGGGCGACGATCAAAAGCACGGCGGCGATCGAGGAATGAAACAGCCAGGTGACGACGGCGGCCAGCAGGTAGGCGGTGACGGGGTCGCCGGCGAAATAGTCGACGATGACAGGCAAAAGCTTGCTTTCGCGCAGCGGCTCGGACGCCTGGCCGACCATTTCCAGCGACAGCACCAGAAGGCCGATGCCAACAAGGATGCGGCCGGTCTGCTGCCAGCTGCGCCGGTCGGTGGCCAAAAACATGGTGGTGCCGGCGACGAGGCAGAGCGGTACCAGGAGCGTCAGGTCGAAGGTCAGGATCTTGATGACCAGCGCCGAGCCGATCTCCGCGCCGCGCACGGCGAGCTGGCCGGCAATGCCGCTGACGATGCCGGCCCCGGCAAAGGAGCCGACGAGCAAAGTGACCGCAGTGGAGCTCTGGAAGGCGATCGCCAATGCAGTGCCGGCGAGCACGGCCAGGATCGGGTTGCGCATGGTGTTGCGCAGCTTGTGGCGCAACACGTCGCCATAGGCGCGCTCGACGCCGGTGCGCACCATGCGGGTGGCGAACAGGAGCAGGGCGACCGCACCAGCAAGATGCAGCAGGACGACCGAACCGCTCATTGGCCGCACCGATGGGGGCCGCACCCATGGGGGATGCACCGAAGGGCGTTTGAGGTGGCGACCGCGACGGTCTGGGCGCGTATGCGAATCACTGTCATGATCATGCCGATTAGATTAGCCGGATAATATTTTTCGTCCATATTGCACACGTGTGCATCGCTCGCAAGGTGTAGGATCGATCGTATATTGAGATACGCTCGAGCGAGCTTCCGGTTCCGTTACGACTCAAGGGCGGCGCAATCGGGATGTTTGAGCAGGGCAGGGCTGTGAACAGCGGGCATGACGGCGAATAGGAGTCGTGTCGGGGCAGGCGAGCGCCTATATCAGTTTGAAACAAGCAGGGCCCAATGCGCTTTTCCGACGGATTTTTGAGCGAGATACGCGACCGCGTGCCGATTTCGGCCGTTGTCGGTCTGCGCGTGACCTGGGACCGCAAGAAGACCAACGCGCCGCGCGGCGACTTTTGGGCGTGCTGCCCGTTCCACGGCGAAAAATCGCCGTCGTTCCACTGCGAAGATCGCAAGGGCCGCTATCATTGCTTCGGCTGCGGCGTTTCGGGCGATCATTTCCGTTTCCTGACCGAGCTTGACGGCCTGAGCTTTCCGGAAGCGGTCGAGCGCATCGCCGAGATGGCCGGGGTGCCGATGCCGGCGCGCGATGCGCAGGAAGAACGCCGTGAGCGCGAGCGCGCTTCGCTGCATGACGTCATGGAACTGGCGACCAAGTTTTTCGAAGACCGGCTGCAATCCGCCGACGGGGCGAGGGGACGTGCCTATCTGCGCGACCGTGGGCTTGCGCCGGCAACGCAGCAGCAGTTCCGGCTCGGCTTCGCCCCCGACAGCCGCAACGCGCTCAAGGAGTTTTTGGCGTCCAAGGGCATCGAAAAGGCGCAGATGGAGGCCTGCGGGCTGACAGTCTTCGAGGACGTGCCGGTTTCCTACGACCGTTTCCGCGACCGCATCATGTTTCCGATCCCTGACTCACGTGGCCGCATCATCGCTTTTGGCGGACGCGCCATGTCGGCGGAGGTTTCGGCCAAATATCTCAACTCGCCGGAGACCGAGCTCTTCCACAAGGGCAACGTGCTCTACAATTTCGCCCGTGCCCGCAAGGCGCTGCAAAAGGGCGGAGCGGTGATCGCGGTCGAAGGCTACATGGACGTGATCGCGCTCGCCCAGGCCGGCTTCGACAATGTCGTGGCGCCGCTCGGCACGGCCCTGACCGAAAACCAGCTCGAACTGCTGTGGCGCATGTCGAGCGAGCCGGTTTTGTGTTTCGACGGCGACAAGGCCGGCCTCAAGGCGGCCTACCGCGCCGCCGACATGGTGCTGCCGCTGGTGGCGCCGGGGCACACCGCGCGCTTTGCGCTGCTGCCCGAAGGCAAGGACCCCGACGATCTGGTCAAGGCAGAGGGGCCGGAGGCGTTTCGCACCGTGCTTGCTGCCGCGCGGCCATTGTCCGAGCTGATCTGGATGCGCGAGACCTCGGGCGGGTTGTTCGAAACGCCCGAGCGCCGCGCCGAGCTTGAAAAGACGCTGCGCGAGCTGACCGGCAGGATCAAGGACGAGAGCGTCCGCTATCATTACCAGCAGGAAATGCGCGAACGCGTGCTGAACTTCTTCGGCAACCAGCGCGGGCGCCAGCAGGGCCAGGGCGATCGCGGCAAGGGTTCGTTCAACAAGGGCGGTGAGCGCGGCCAGTGGAACAAGGGCGGCGCAGGCGCCAAGGCCGGGCGGTTTGCCGTGTCGGAAAGCCTGGCGCGCTCGGCTATGGTCAAGCGGACAGGCGGCATCATGCCGCTGCGCGAGGCGGCCCTAGTGGTGGCGCTGGTCAACCACCCCTCGCTGATCGACGAGAATTTCGAGCACGTCGAACGCCTCGATCTCAGCCATGGCGAACTCAAGCAGCTGCATTCGGTGCTGATCGACGCGATGGCGCATGGCGAGGCCAACACACGCGAAGCGGTGGTGGCGGCGATCGAACGTGCCTCCTGTGCCGAGATGTGGGAGCGTGCCGTGGCGCTGGCGCGGCGCGCCCGGCAGTGGACGGCGTTCGAGGATGCGGCGATCGAGGATGCCCGCGACGCCTTCGCGCAGGCGTTGCACTTGCACCGCAGCGCCCGCACCTTACATAAGGAGCTGAAACAGGCCGAGGCCGCGCTGGCTACCGATCCTACCGACGAAAACTACCGACATCTGGTGGAAATTCAGGCGCAGTTTCATGACGTGCAGGCCACCGAAGCGCTTATCGAAGGCTTCGGGGTGTCTTCGGGTCGTAGCGGTCGTAACTGACGCTGCGGACCGATTATCCCGCATTTGATTCGCTTTTTTGGTGCGAATCATGCGAGAGGCGCTTGACCTTCCGACGGAATGACGGAATCAGGTCGATTCGAAAAAGTTAACCGGCGGCCGGGCCGCCAGTCGTGTCGATGGCCTGAAAATGCGGATTGGGGCGCTTGTCACTGGACAGGAAGATATTCCGCCACAGATATCACGGTTAATCTGGACTTAACACAGGTGCAGCTACTGGCAGTTCAGGCGCAGGTTCGATGAGCGCATCTGATTTGCACTGTCTAAGAGTTTAAGCGGCTGACGGGCCGCCTGGAGAAAGCGAAGAATGGCGACAAAAGAAAAGGAAGAGGTCGAGACTGAACGCGAAGGCGCCCCAGACGGACCTTTGCTCGACCTTTCCGATGACGCTGTCAAGAAGATGATCAAAGTCGCGAAGAAGCGCGGCTATGTCACTATGGACGAGCTGAATTCGGTGCTGCCTTCGGAGGAAGTGACCTCCGAACAGATCGAAGACACCATGTCGATGCTTTCTGATATGGGCATCAACGTGGTTGAGGACGACGAGACCGGCGAGGAAGCCGAAGGCGAAAAGAGCGAGACCGACGCCGAGGAAGACGCCAACGAGCTGGCTGAACAGACCGGCACTGCGGTTGCTGCGACCACGACCAAAAAAGAGCCGACCGACCGCACCGACGATCCCGTGCGCATGTATCTGCGCGAAATGGGTTCGGTGGAGCTTTTGTCGCGCGAAGGCGAAATCGCCATCGCCAAGCGCATCGAGGCCGGCCGCGAGACGATGATCGCGGGTCTGTGCGAAAGCCCGCTGACCTTCCAGGCCATCATCATCTGGCGCGACGAACTCAACGAAGCAAAAATCCTGCTGCGTGAGATCATCGATCTTGAAGCGACCTATGCCGGCCCCGAAGCCAAGCAGGCGCCGGTGGTCGAGCGCGTCGACGAAGACGCCAAGGCCAAGACGGACGACAAGTCGCGTCGCGGCGGCCGTGAAGAAGAAGACGACATCACCAATGTCGGCGCCGACACCCGCGGCGAAGACGATGACGAGGAAGATGACGAGGCGAGCCTGTCGCTGGCTGCCATGGAAGCGGAACTGCGTCCGCAGGTCATGGAGACCCTCGACGTCATCGCCGACACCTACAAGAAGCTGCGCAAGCTGCAGGACCAGCAGGTCGAGAACCGTCTCGCTGCTGCCGGCACGCTGTCGCCGAGCCAGGACCGTCGCCTCAAGGAGCTGAAGGACCAGCTCGTCAAGGCGGTGAAGTCGCTGTCGCTCAACAACGCCCGCATCGAAGCACTTGTCGAGCAGCTCTACGACATCAACAAGCGCCTGGTGCAAAACGAAGGCAAGCTGCTGCGCCTGGCCGAAAGCTACGGCGTGCGCCGCGAGGAATTCCTGCGCGAGTATCAGGGTTCGGAACTTGACCCGAACTGGATCCGCTCGATCTCGAACCTGTCCAGCCGCGGCTGGAAGGAGTTCACCAAGAACGAGAAGGACGCCGTCCGCGACCTGCGCGCCGAAATCCAGAACCTCGCCACCGAAACGGCGATCTCGATCCTGGAATTCCGCAAGATCGTCAATCAGGTGCAGAAGGGCGAGCGCGAAGCTGCGATGGCCAAGAAGGAGATGGTGGAAGCCAACCTCCGTCTCGTCATCTCGATCGCCAAGAAGTACACCAACCGCGGCCTGCAGTTCCTCGATCTGATCCAGGAAGGCAACATCGGCCTGATGAAGGCGGTCGACAAGTTCGAGTACCGTCGCGGTTACAAGTTCTCGACCTATGCGACTTGGTGGATCAGGCAGGCGATCACGCGTTCGATCGCCGACCAGGCCCGCACCATCCGCATTCCGGTGCACATGATCGAGACGATCAACAAGATCGTTCGGACCTCGCGCCAGATGCTGCACGAGATCGGCCGCGAGCCGACGCCGGAAGAACTGGCCGAAAAGCTCGCCATGCCGCTCGAAAAAGTGCGCAAGGTGCTGAAGATCGCCAAGGAGCCGATTTCGCTCGAAACGCCAGTTGGCGACGAGGAGGATTCGCACCTCGGCGACTTCATCGAAGACAAGATGGCGATCCTGCCGATCGACGCGGCGATCCAGGCCAATCTGCGCGAGACGACCACGCGCGTGCTGGCTTCGCTCACCCCGCGCGAGGAACGCGTGCTGCGCATGCGCTTCGGCATCGGCATGAACACCGACCATACGCTCGAAGAGGTCGGCCAGCAGTTTTCGGTCACCCGCGAACGTATTCGCCAGATCGAGGCCAAGGCGCTGCGCAAGCTCAAGCATCCGAGCCGGTCGCGCAAGCTCAGAAGCTTCCTCGACAGCTGAGGATGGATTAAAAGAAGCCCGGGCAAAACCTGGGCTTCTTTGTTTTGGAGGGTGTGATGCGACAGCTTGTGAAAACAGCGACGGGCCTTGCCGCACTTTCATTTGTGATGATGGGTGCCGCTGCTGCTCCGGTGCAAAAGCCCATCGGCATGGCCAACCCGGCTTCTGTTCATTGTGGCAATATCGGCGGACGCTCCGAGATCACCAAAGATACGGCAGGCAATGCGATCGGCTATTGCCACCTGCCTGACGGGCGCATCTGCGAGGAATGGGCGCTGTTCCGCGACAAGCAGTGCGTTGCGCCAAAAGAGTGAGCTCTGCTCAAAACAACCCGGGCACCAACCGCCAGGTGCGGCTGATGTAGGCGTCGTATTCGGCGCCGAAATGTGCGCGCAACAGGCGTTCTTCGGACGCGATGCGCGCGAGCAGGGGCAGGACTGTCAGTGCGGTGAGCACCAGGCCCACGCCAGAGCGGAAGACGAGTGCCCAGCCGAGTGAATTGACCAGCAGGCCGAGGTAGCTTGGATTGCGGATGACGGAATAGATGCCTGACGTGACCAGCCTGTGGCCCGGCTGGATGGCGACCAACCCGCTGAAACGATTGCCAAGCACAAAGACCGGCCACAGTCGCAGGACGCCGCCGGCGGCAAACAGGATGATGCCGATCCAGCGGATGGTGTCGCCGCCGATGGTCCAGAAGCCGAGGCGGTCGGTGTAGGCGGGCAGGAAAGCATTGAGCAGGCCGACCACGGCAAAGGCCGCGAGCACCCACCGGTTGGAGCGGTCTTCCCGCTCGCCGGAACTGAGATTTGCGTTGCTGAAAAGGGCGAAAGCCAAGAGCACGATGGTGAGGACGGCGGCTGTGGTACGCGCCGGGTTGGCAAAGAACGTGCCGGGACCACCGCCGCCGAGAATCGCCAGGCTCAGACTGACCAGCGTGCCTGCGACGGCAAACAGGACGATTTTGGGCGCAGGGATCATGGCAGCCTCCGTTGCACGCGCCGCACTTATAGCAGAGAGCGCTGGCAACGGCGATTGGCCCTCGCAACGGGTGTCGCGAGGGCCGGTCTGGCCTACTTGCAGGTGGTATTCAGCTGGCTGGCGACGAGTTCGCTGCCATTGAGCGTGAGCACCGAGCCGGCGTTCTGGGCCAGCGACGTGCCTGACCAGGCGCCCTGGTCGGCAAGGCAGTTGAGCGGCGTGCCGACAACGGTGACGTCGCCGCGGATGTCTTCTGCCGGGCCGGAGAAATAGAGCCCGGCCTTGGATGCATTTTCGACGCGCATGTTGCCGAAGTCGATGTCTTTCACCGGGCCGCCCAGGAAGGACCACTGGCTGCCGTAGATGAAGGCGCCATAGGTGCCGGCATTGGTGATGGTGACATCCTTGAAGCTGATGCCTGACACCGGGTTGAGGAAGATGCCGGCATTTCGGGTGCCATCGACAGTCAGTCCGTCGACGCGCACATTTGTGGTAACGGCCTCCTCAGGCAAGGTGCTGGAGGTGACAAGCATCAGCCCGTTGACCCCACCTTTGAGTGTCATATCGGTGATTGAGACATCGGAGCTGCCCTGAAGCACCACGAGATCCATGTCCAAGCCCTGCGTGGAATTGTCGATGGTGACCTTGTTCATGGTCACGTCGTTGGCGGCGACCAGCAAGATGCCCTCGCGGCGGGACTTCGAGATGGTGACATTGTCGATGGTGATGTCGGTTGCAGCGTTGGTGATGACCTCGGGCCAATCGCTCTGATCGATGCGGCTGCCGGCGAAGATGCCGTAGGTGACGCTGTCGATGACGGTATCACGCACTGTCAGCCCGCTGGTGCCGAGCGCACTGATGGCTGCAAAAGGCGCGCGGTTCGGCCGGCCCACCGCGAATTCGCAATTGGTGTTGTTGTCGCAGATGTAGAGGTCGTGGATGGAAGCGCCCGCGATGGTTGCGCCCGTCACGTTGTCGAGCCGGATGCCGTCGCCGCCAGTGTTGCTGATCTCGACATTGCGGATGTTCAGGTCCGAAGTGCCGCTACTCGCAATGCCAGCGAGCCCGCCTGAAATGGCGAGGTTCGAGATCTCGCTGCCGGTGCCCATGGTCACGACATTGGCCAGCGGATTGAGGCCCCTGAGTGTCGTTGCCTGGCTGTCGTTGCGGAAGGCGGCCGCAAGCCGGCTGTTTGCGCCGCGCACAGCGATGGAGCCGCCGCCGCCGAGCATGTGCTGGCCAGCGCCGAGCAGCAGCGACTGGGTGAGGGCGATGTCGCCGCTGGCAAGCACCAAGGCGTTGTTGCCGGCAGCACCGAGCGCACCATTGATGGCAGCGGCGTCGCCGGTGGCAGCCGAGATGGCGACGACCTTGCCGACGACCTTGCCATCGGAGACGAATTCGGCCGCTTCGACATCACCTGTCGCGCCAGCATGGGTGCGGACGAAGTCGGCCCGTTCGACGCGCTGGAACATCGGGTCGAAGGCTGCCTTGCCGTTGCTGTTGCCGCCAAGGGGCACACGCAGGCGGGCGGTGAAGCCAAACTCCGTGCGGTCTTCATTGTCGTATGAAACCGAGGCGCCGAGCGCCAGCGTCGAGCCGGAAACGCCAGGCAGGCCGGCAAAGGTCAGCTCGGTGCGCGCCTTGACGCCTGATGTGTCGTCGATGCCGTCGCCCTCATACCAGTAGCTGCCGCCGAAAACCTTCATCTGGGCTTTCATGTCTTCGGGGAAGATCGGAACGCGGACGCCTGCTTCGATGTTCGCGCCGCCGCGCGCCTGTTCTTGACCAGCGCGGAACTTGAGCTCGTTGCCGGAAATGAAGGCCTGGCTCAGGCTTTCGATCTGCCTGGCGTCGGTCAGTGGCAGGTAGACGTTGGCGCGGGCCTCGAAGCTGTTGCCGATGGCCTCGGCACCAAAGGACAGCTGGTGGAAGGTGTTGCCATAGTCGCTGTTGAAGATGTCGAGATAGCCGTAGGCGCCGAACAGCCAGTCATTGCCGTAGCGATGGCGGTAGCCCAAGCCGAACGAGGCCTGCCGCGCCGAGCCTTCGACAAAGCTTGTGCTGGCATCGAAGAACACACCGTCGCCGCTGTCGAGCAGGAAGGGCATGAAGATGCCGATTCCACCGGTACCTTGGCCGTAGGCGAGGTTGCCGTCGAATTCGAGGATGGGCTGCTGGGCTTGCGCGAGCGCATGGGAGGAGAGGGCGGTGCCGGAGACCAGCGCCGCTGCGAACAGGCTTGGGAATTTCATGATGGTACTTGCGATTCCGTTTGAACGACCGCGAGGTACAATACATGATTAAAAGAGTCTAGTTATTGACGACCTGCGACTGTGGACGGAATTTCATCCACCATTTCAATGAGATGTCTCTAATGGATCAGACGGTCGCGTTCCTGCTGCGCAAGCCCTTTTGGACGCTGGGGCATGTCGCGGCGGATAGGGAAGCCGGCGGCATCTCGGTGTTGCGGTGCGGAAATTTGGCAATCGATTGGGCCAAGATTGATTGCGGCGCTGCCCTTCCCAAGGCAAAAAAAGGCAGCAAGGAAACGACCAATCGCTAAAAAGCCTCGTTCATCATGCGTTCAAGACGCGGCTTTTAACGTCGATCAGCACAACGAACCAAGGACATATATCCAGTGTCAATCGCCCACACCCTTACGATGCGGACGGCTTTCGCATCCATTTGCGTCGCAGGTCTTGCTGCGACCGTGTCGACGTTCACGCCCAGTCCTGCCTCCGCTCAACAACAGCGCCTGGTCCGCTGCGCATCGGAAGGCGGCACATGTCGGCTGCCGTTTCCGGCCGAGGTCGTCTATGGCGCGCAAGGCAGGACCACCTCGCGCTTTATCGACGAACCGGCGGTCCGCTGCTCGAACCGCACGTTCGGCGACCCGGCACCGGGCCTGCGCAAGGAATGCTACATCGTCGAGCGCGGCCGGCGCGGCCGCGACAATGGTGGCGAATATGGCGAACCTCGCCGCAACAGGTGGGTTGTGTGCGCGAACGAGAACCAGTTCTGCGACTTCTACGGCCGCAAGCGCGTTCGCTACGGGACGATCGGGCAATATGAAGAAGGCGTGTTCCGCGATGGCGTCGATTGCAACAACGACACGTTCGGCGACCCTGTGCCCGGCGCGCGCAAGCGCTGCTATGTCCAGGACTAAGCCTGCTGGCAAGGCGTGAAGCCAGAATGGAGACAATGACGGAGGCGCCTCGCAGCACCTCCGTTTTCGTTTGCGTCAGGCGTCAACCGTATCCGGCACATACAGCGCCAGGAACTCGGGGCTCGGCGGGATTGGCGTGATGACGTCGATCAGCACGCCGTTGGGATCCCTGGTGATGAAGTGGCGCTGCCCGAAGTCTTCGTCGCGCAGCGAGCGCAGGATCGGCAACCCCTCCGCGACAAGCCGCTCATGCACGGCATCGACATCCTTGACCTCGAAATTGATCAGCAGGCCGGCGACCCGCCCGCGCCCATCCTCGGGGATCGTCTCGTGGTCGCCCTGGACGATGGCGAGATCGACGCGCCTGTCTTCCGTCGACCGCAGGTGGACATACCAGCCGGCGTCAAACTCCGACGCGAAGCGGAAATGCTTGACGTAGAAAGCGGCGGTGCCGGCAACGTCGCCGGTCATCAGAACGGGATAGTAGCTGGTCGTTTTCATGGCTTTCCTTTGCTCCTCAATCAACATACAGTCTGCATGTAAATGTGAAATAACATACAGGCTGCATGTATGCAAGAGAAGAGTCCGCGCCGCTCCAACCGCGACCGCACCGAGGCGACGCGCGGCGATCTCATCGCTGCGGCGCGAAAGCTGTTCACCGAAAAATCCTATGCCGAGACGGGCACACCCGAGATCGTGGCTGCGGCCGGCGTCACGCGCGGCGCGCTCTATCACCACTTCAGCGACAAGCAGGCGCTGTTCGCCGCAGTTGCCGAACAAGAGGCAAGCGCCGTCGCCGAAGAGGTCGAACGCGCGGCGCCCACGGCCCTTGGCGCCCGCGAGGCGCTTCTGGCCGGCACCGAAGCCTATCTCCGGGCGATGCAGGTGCCGGGACGCACGCGGCTATTGCTGCTTGACGGCCCGGCGGTTCTCGGCCGTCCCGGCATGGATGCCATCGACGACCGCCACGGCAACCGCACGCTGCGCGAGGGACTGGCCGCGACCATGCGTGCCGGGGCGATGCGCAAGCTGCCGCTCGACGCGCTCACCGGATTGCTTGCCGCCACATTCGACCGCGCGGCATTGGCGATCGACGCGGGCGCTTCGTTCGACGACCAGCTCGCGGTGATCGCCGCTGTCATCGACGGGCTGATGAAGGCGTCGCCGCAGGCGTAAGCGACGTCTCTTCGCACAAACCTGTTTGATCCAGTTTCTTGCCGATGGCGGGCCAAGGCGGGAAGCCTATGCGGCTATTGGCATGAGAGCCAAGCAAGCCGGACCAGTGCGAAACCACGGTTCGGCGAGGCAAATGGGCGCAGATTTCATCTTCTTCGCGCTGGGTCCTCCTCTTCAAACAGCATTTGCTCAAATACATAAACTTACTTGAGTTATTTTATTTGGCTGGTCATAGTCTGCTTGGCCGGCCCCTGGAGGCTGGCGGAGGCGCCCATGGGAGGGGAGTGGCCATCTTTGGGCGCCGCCTGATCACGAGAGGAGATCTTCATGACGACGATGACCCGGCGATTGTTCATCGCATCGCTGCCGCCCGCCTTGCTGGCCATGCGCACCGCAGCGCACGCCGCGCCCGCTTCCGACCTCGAGCTTATCGCCAGGCAGAAGCTTGAGCCGGCAATCGTAACCCTTCATCGCCGCCTGGAGCGCCTGACCTCGACGCTCACCTTCATGACCACCGGCGCGCATCCCGACGACGAGCCGAGCGGCCTGCTTGCGGCACTCCGCCATGTCTATGGCATCCGGCCGGTGCTGTACTGCATCACCCGCGGCGAGGGTGGCCAAAACAATATCGGCGCCGAACGCGGTTCGGTTCTTGGCGTGCTGCGAACCCGCGAAATGCAGGAGGCATCACGTTCGCTCGACGCCTCGCTGGCTTTCGGCGGGCGCGGCCATTCCGATTCGGTGCATGATTTCGGCTTCTCCAAGGATCCGAACGCCACCATCGACCGCTGGGGCCGCGACCGTGTGGTCGAGCGCATGACCTGGGCGTTCCGCCAGTACAAACCAGACATTGTCATGAACTGCTTCCTCGACGTAGCCGGCCAGCACGGCCAGCACCGTGCTGCCGTCGTTGCGACCTTCGTCACCGCCGATCTCTCAGGCAATGCCAAGGAATATCCCGAGCAGTTGGCTGCCGGCCTCGATCCGTGGAACGTGCCCAAGATCTATTCGCCCGCCTATGGCGGTGGAGGTGGCGTCTATGACGATGAAACACCGCCGCCGCCGACCACGCTGACCGTGACGGCGCCAGAACGCGACAAGATTTCGGGCGCGACCTTCCCGCAGATGGGCGAGTGGTCGCGCTCCTGCCATCTGACCCAGGGCATGGGCAAATGGCGCCCTGAACCCCAAACTGAATGGCAGCTGCACCTAGCGCGCGTCGCGCAAGGCGAGCCGGCTAGAAGCGAAAACGATATTCGCGATGGCCTGATCGCCACTGTCGGCGATGTCGCCAAGCTCGACGGCATGCCTGGCTCAGCGGCGGACGCGCTGCGCAATGCGCAAGGCCTGATCGACGAGGCCATCGCCGACTATGGCGACCCCGTGGTGGTGGTGAACAAGGCTGTCGAAATCGGCAAGGCCATTGATGAAGCCCGCAAGCAATTGCCCGAGGAACTGCGCGCCCAGGTCGCCCATCGCCTCGAACGCAAGGCGCGCGAGGTCGATCTGGTTCTGGCGGCCGCTTCGGGCATGCATGTCAGGGCCTTTACTGAGGGTGCGGACCTCAAGCCGGGCGACACCATCACCATCAAGACGCTGGTCGAGGCACCTGAAAGCGTGGTGGTGGAGAAGGCCGAGATCATCGCCCGCAAGGGACTGACCGCCAGCAACGACCAGCTGTCGGTCGCGAGCGACGCCGAGCTCACCAATCCGCTGACCGAGCAGTTCGACCCGCTCGGCGGCAATGGCGATGCCTTCGTGCGGCTGACCGTCAAGATCGGCGGCCGGTCGGCGGTGCTGGATGTCGACCTGGAAGACGCGCTCAGGGTCGTGCCCGCGGCATCCCTAGAACTCAAGCCCGATGCGGTGGTGTTCAACACCGCTGCCGATCTCACCCCCGTCGCCATGACGGCGACGGTCACCAATGCCAAGGTCGGCGATCTCAAGATCGATCTGCCTGAGGGCTGGGCGCTGAACCCGACCGGTGGGGCATCGGAAGCATCTGCTACCTTCGACCTGCAGCCGCCGGCAAAGCCGGGCGAAACGCGCTTTGCCATCGAGCCCAAGCTGCTCGGCACCGACGCCTACGCCATCAACACCTTCACCTATCCGCATATCGGCCGCTCCGTCGTGCCGACGAAAGTGTCGGTTCCGGTGCAGACAGTGGGCGCTGCGCTGACCGGGCTGAAAGTCGGCTACATCAGCGGCGGCAACGACAAGGTCGGGCTGTGGATGAAGCGGCTCGGCATCGATGTCGTAGAGCTTAGCCCCGCCGACGTCGAGCAGGGCACCTACCGCGATCTCAAGACCATCGTTGTCGGCATCTTCGCTTTCGGCAAGCGCAAGGATCTGGCCCAGGCCGTGCCCGAACTGCACAAATGGATCAAGGATGGCGGCCATCTGGTGACGCTCTACCATCGCCCGAGCGATGGCTGGGATGCCGAGAAGGTGCCGCCGCTGTTCCTCAAGATCGGCTCGCCCTCGATCCGCTATCGCGTCACCGATGCCAATTCGGAGGTCGAAATCCTCGAACCCGAACACAAGCTGCTCAACCGCCCCAACAAGATCGGGCCGGAAGACTGGGCGAACTGGGACAAGGAACGCGGGCTCTATTTCGCATCCGAATGGGACAAGGCCTACAAGCCGCTTCTGGCCATGAGCGACAAGGGTGAAGACAAGCTCAACGGTTCGCTGCTGTCGGCCGAGATCGGCAAGGGCCGCCACACCCATACCAGCCTTGTCCTGCACCATCAGCTCGACAAGCTGGTGCCGGGCGCCTTCCGCCTGCTCGCCAATCTGGTGCAGCCGGCATAAACGATGATCAAGGGCCCCGGCGCTCTGCCGGGGCCTTCCCACCACCAAGTTTGGGCGCCTGTGACATCGCTAGCCCTTGCGCGCCAAGGCACCGGATGCTTTAGGAGCGAACTCTTTTACGGGCGCAACCGATGACGTAGTGACCCGACAAATCCTCTGGGTCCTACAAAACATGATTCGTCTCGAAAATATCGGCAAGCAGAACGGTAAGCAGATCGTGTTTATCGAGGCCTCCGCAGCCCTCCAGAAGGGCGAGAAGGTCGGCCTCGTCGGCCCCAACGGCGCAGGCAAGACGACGCTGTTTCGCATGATCACCGGCCAGGAGCAGCCCGACGAGGGCCAGGTCTCGGTCGATCGCGGCGTCACCATCGGTTATTTCAGCCAGGATGTCGGCGATATGGCCGGCCGCAGCCCGGTGGCGGAAGTCATGGATGGCGCTGGCCCGATCAGCGAGATGATCGCCGAGATGCGCGAGCTGGAAGCCGCGATGGTCGACCCAGATCGCGCCGACGAGATGGACCAGGTCATCGAGCGTTACGGCGAAGTGCAAGGGCGCTTCGAGGAGCTCGACGGCTATTCGCTCGACGGCCGGGCGCGCGAAGTGCTCGATGGTCTTGGCTTCTCGCAGGAGATGATGGACGGCGATGTCGGCGCATTGTCCGGTGGCTGGAAAATGCGCGTGGCGCTCGCCAAGATCCTGCTCATGCGCCCCGACGCGCTTTTGCTCGACGAGCCGAGCAACCACCTTGATCTCGAAAGCCTGATCTGGCTCGAAGCCTTCCTCAAGGGCTATGACGGCGCGCTTTTGATGACCTCGCACGACCGCGAGTTCATGAACCGCATCGTCAACAAGGTCGTCGAGATCGACGGTGGTTCGCTGACCGCCTATTCCGGCAATTACGAGTTCTACCAGCAGCAGCGCGTGCTGGCCGACAAGCAGCAGCAGGCCCAGTTCGAGCGCCAGCAGGCGATGCTGTCCAAGGAAATCGCCTTCATCGAACGCTTCAAGGCGCGCGCCTCGCATGCCGCCCAGGTGCAGAGCCGGGTCAAGAAGCTCGACAAGATCGACAAGGTCGAGCCGCCCAAGCGCCGCCAGATAGTGTCATTCGAATTCCAGCCGGCGCCGCGTTCGGGCGAGGACGTCGTCACGCTCAAGAACGTGCACAAAAGCTTTGGCAGCAAGACCATCTATGAGGGGCTCGATTTCCAGGTCCGCCGCAAGGAGCGCTGGTGCATCATGGGCATCAATGGCGCCGGCAAGTCGACGCTGCTGAAGCTGGTGGCCGGCGCTTCCAAGCCCGACGACGGCACTGTCGCGCGGGGGCCCAGCGTCAAGATGGGCTACTTCGCCCAGCACGCCATGGACCTGCTCGATGGCGACCGCACCGTGTTCCAGCAGCTCGAAGACACGTTCCCGCAGGCGGGTCAGGCACCACTGCGCGCGCTTGCCGGCTGCTTCGGTTTTTCCGGCGACGACGTCGAGAAGAAATGCCGCGTGCTGTCGGGTGGCGAAAAGGCACGGCTTGTCATGGCGATCATGCTGTTTGATCCGCCGAACCTTCTGGTTCTTGACGAGCCGACCAACCATTTGGACATCACCACCAAGGAAATGCTCATCACCGCGCTGTCGCAGTATGAGGGCACCATGCTGTTTGTTTCGCACGACCGCCACTTCCTGGCGGCGCTGTCGAACCGCGTGCTGGAACTGACGCCCGACGGCATTCACACCTATGGCGGCGGCTATACGGAATATGTCGAGCGTACCGGCCAGGAAGCCCCCGGTCTCAGGAGCTGATGCAAGACGCGGAGCTGTAAGCTCCGCGTAGCTTGCCAGATCAGCCTCAGCCGAACATGCGCTCGCCTTGTTCGTCGACCAGTTGGCGGCCCTTGGTCAGCGACACTTCGACGGCGTCGTCGAGCGCTGCGAAGCGGTCGGCGCGGATGAACTTGTGTTCCTTGACCGTGCCGCCGACGTCCTTGGAAACGACGCCGCAGGTCTGGAACTGGCCGCCTTCCTTGTAGGGCATCGCCTTGATGGCAAAGCCCTTGTATTCGATCTCCTTGGCGACCGTGGGCGCCGACGTCTCCGCCGCACCGCCGCCACCGCCAAAAAGCCTCTTCAGAAACGACATCTGGTTCTTCCCGTTGTTTTTCCGAAGCTTAGACGCTTGCCTTGTTGCAGTCGAGGCGTTTTGAGTTCGGCGCAGCCAGAGCGCACGCGAGATGCGTGCACCCGGTTTTGCGCGGCTCGCCCTATCCGAGCGAGGCGATGATTTCGCGATAGGCGAGTTCCGGGAAGGCCTTCAGCGTGCGCGTGCGCACATTGCCGCCTTGGCCCAGGATCAGCGCAAAACGCGCTGCCACCGCGTCGTCGGGAGCCTCGGCCACCGCCACCATGTCGAATTCGCCCATGGTCAGATAAAACTGCTTGAACGAGCCGCCCATGTCGCCGAGCAGCTTCTTGGCGGCGTCGAGCCGCTTGGGCGACGAACGCACCTCGCGCACGCCCTGGTCAGTCCATTTCATCAGCATGATGTATGTCGTCACGGCACACCTCCCTCCGGCGCCACGGAGCACGGCTCAAATCGCCGGGGGCGGGCATCCGGGTCTTCGCCCACAAATGCATCCACGAAGGTGAGTATCCTCTCCTGCCGGCGTTCCGGCAAGAATGAGCCGTAGCTAATGTATGTGGAAAGCCTCAGCGCTCGGTCAGCGCCAGCTTGGCGCCGAGCATGACGAAGGCCGCGGCGAAGCTGCGGCGCATCCAGGTCATGACGGTCGGGCTGCTGGTGACGCGCGCCCGCATCGCTGCCGCGCACAGGCCGTAGATCGAGAAGATGACGAAGGTCGCCAGCATGAACACGCCGGACAGTTCGAGCATGCGCGTCAGCACATGCGGCTCGTTGGGCGCGATGAACTGCGGCAGGAAGGCAACGAAGAAGATCGACAGCTTGGGGTTGAGCACATTGATCAGCACGCCGTCGACCAGTACCTGGCGCGCGGTACGGGGATCGGCCTTGTCGTCGACCTTGAGGGCGCCGTGCTCGCGCAGGCTCTGCCAGGCCATGTAGAGCAGATAGGCGACGCCGGCATATTTGACGATTTCGAAGGCCAAAGCGCTGGTGTGCAGCAATGCCGCAAGCCCGGTCAGCGCCGCGATCAGGTGCGGGACGATGCCAAGCGTGCAGGCGAAGGCGGCAAGCACGCTTGCCCGACCTCCGCGCGATAGCCCCGCAGCGAGCGTATAGACGACACCGGTTCCCGGCGAAGCGACGATGATCAGCGTGGTCAGCAGGAATTCGATCGACACGGGGCATCCTCCCTCAAGAAGAGGCGACCATAGTGCATGGCGAGCGCCGGTGGAAGCCACCCGAAAACCTTGAGGACACGGGGGGAGATCGCGGCTCGAAAATCAGCTCCGGTTTTTCGAGCCGCGGCTGATCTCAGATGCTTGGGCCGTCTTCGGTCACAGACTTCTTGTCGTTCTTGGTCAGGCCTGTGAGGCGGTCGATGTAAGCGAGCAGCAGCGCCGAAAGCACGAAGGTCAGGTGGATCAGGGTCAGCCACATCAGCTGTTCGGAGGTGTATTGCTGGTGGTTGAGGAAGACCTGCAGCAGGTGGATCGACGAGATCGCAACGATGGTCGAAGCGACCTTGATCTTGAGCGAGCTGATGTCGATGGTACCGAGCCAGTGGACCTCGCCATCATGGTTGTCGAAGCGGCTGACGAAGTTTTCGTAACCGGAGATGATGACCATCACCACAAGCGAGGCAACAAGGGCGGCATCAATCAGCCCGAGCACCTTGAGGATGGTGTCTGTATCGTCGAGCACCATGACCTTGATGACGAACTCATAGAGCTTCTTGACGAAGGACAGCGCGTAGATGCCGAGCGCCACGGCGAGGCCGAGGTAAAACACCACGAGCAGCCAGCGCGAGGCAAGGATGATGGATTCAACAGCGTGTTCGAGGCGCTTCATGGGACGTCCGAAATTTCTGGGATTGGGAATTGAGGCTGTAGCCGCACGAATGCAACAGGTTTTGGGATAAAACAAGGCCCGGCCGCTGGAGGGGGAATTCGGCCGGGCCTGTATCTCCTGAAACGCCGGAGATGGGACGGGGCAGGGAACCACGTCGCCCTCAAAATGGCATCAAAATCCAGCGATTCAATGGCCAAAGCGGGGTGATCGCGTGATTGTTACCGGCGATCCTGCACCCGATTTAGGCGCGGTTGAAGCTCGGGGTCATGAAAAAACCCGACCCACTGATTGCGCGGGCCGGGTCTGTTTCGTGACTGCCAGCCGCTAGTTGGCGCTGGCGGTCGGCGCCACCAAAGGCGTGATGCGACGAATGGCGACGCGGCGGTTTTCGCGTTCGGGCTTTTGCGTCTTCACCTTGAGATAGCGCTCGCCATAGCCTTGCGTCGACAGGTTTTCCGGCGCGATGCCGAAGACATTGGTCAGCGCGTCGGCAACTGCCTCGGCACGACGGTCCGAGAGCGCCAGGTTGGCGACATCGGAACCGACGGCATCGGTGTGGCCCTCGATGAGGAAGGTCTCGGCCGGGTTCTTCTTGAGCAGCTTCTCCATGGCATTGGCGACACCCTCGAGCTTGGAAATCTCGCTCTCGGGGATCGAGGCCGAGCCGAACTCGAAGCTCAGCGTGTCGAGGTCGACACGACGCGCGATGTCGCGCACGCGGGCCGAACGCTTGACCTCGTCGATCGAATAGAGGCGCTTGACGCGCTCCACCGGGGGACGTTCGAGGAAGTCGTAATACGCGCCTGGGTCTTCGACATATTGCGCGTCGAGAATGTATTCGTTGCGCGGGATATGCAGTTGCATCGGCGGCAGGTCGAGACCCGGATCGCGCCACTCGTCCATCTGCTGGTAATACTGATCGTCGACATAGCTCAGCACATATTCGCGCCCGTCGGGGGTGATGCGCGAACGCTGGACGATGTCGCCATAGCGGTTGCGGATGGTGATGATCTGGTTGCCATTGTCGCGGAGGATCACCTCGCGGGTGCGGCCGCGCGGCAGATCCTCGTAATAGACGTCCTGGGCGTCGCGCGTCATGCGCGGCCTGTCGTTGCTCTCGACGATGATCTGGTTGTTGATCTGGATGATGACGCGGTCGCCGATCTCGCGCACCACTTCGGTGCCTTCGGGGCGCGGTCTGCGGCGCAGGTCGACTTCGGGCACCCGCTCGATGCGCGTGCCTTGTTCGGCGGTCACCGGCTGGATGGTGACCGGCTGGGCCTGCACGGTTGCCGCCTTGTCGTCGACGGGTGGCGGACCGGGATCGACCGGCACCGGCTGCGGTTGAGCTGTCTGCGCGCCGCCCTGTGCCGGTGGCTGCGCCGGCTGGCCGGCCTGTCCACCCTCGGCGGGCTTGGCGGGTTTGCCAGCCTCGACAGGTTTGGCTTCGGCCGGAGGCGGGGTTTCCTTCTGGCTGTCGAGCAGTGGGGCTTCGTTCGGATTGACCGGCGCCTCGCCCTGCTTGGCGGGCTTTTCACCGGTCACGGGTTGCTCACCAGTGGCCGGTTTTTCACCTGTTGCGGGCTGCTCACCGGTGGCCGGTTGCTGCACTGGCTGCTCGCCAGTCGCAGGCTGCTGTGCCGGTTGCTCGCCAGTCGCAGGCTGCTCCGTCGCGGGCTTCTGCTCGGCAGGCTTATGCTTTGAAGGCTGTTCGCCCTGGGCCGGCTTTTCGCCGGCAGGTGCCGTCGTTTCGGGGGCAGGGGCTGGCGTCGGCACCTGTTCCGGCGTGGCTTCCGCCGGCTTTTCCGCCGGCTTCTTCGAAGGCTTTTCGGCAGGCTGCTCGGCCTGCGGCTTCGGCTCGGGCTGAGCTTGCGGCTGCGGCGCCACTTCAGGCGTCGGAGCGGGCTGGGCCTGTTCGGCGGCCGGCGCCTTGTCCTTCTTATGCTTGGGTGCGGGCTGTTCAGCCTGCGGCTCGGGCTGTGGTGCTGCCTCCGGGGCAGGGGCAGGCTGTGCCTGCGGCTGTTCGGCGACGGGCTCGCGCTTCTTGTGCTTGGGTGCGGGCTGTTCAGCCTGCGGCTCAGGCTGCGGTGCCGCCTCTTGGGCAGGTGCAGGCTGTTCCTGCGGCTGCTCGGCGACGGGCTCGCGCTTCTTGCGCTTGGGTGCGGGCTCTTGCGCCTGTGGCTGCGGTGCTGGCTCGGCCTGAGGGGCTACCTCCTGCTGAGGCGCTTCGTGCTTCTTGCGGCGCGGTTCGGGCGCCGGCTGCTCGGCCTGCGCTTCCGGTGCTGGCTGTTCTGCCTGGGGGGCCGGCTGCTCGGCGCGTGGTTGCGGAGCTGGCTCCGGTTGCGGCGCGGGAGCAGGCTCGGGCTGTGGCTGTGGCTGTGGCTGTGGCTCAGGTTGGGGCGCGGGCGCCTGTTGGCCGCCGCCCTGACGCGCGGCGCAGGCTTCGGCCGATTCGCCTTCCTGGCACTGTGCCTGCACGCGAACGAGCGGCAGCGTCAGGCTTGCATCACCCGCCGCGCCATGCGGCAGCGGCATGGCGCCCAACGGCGCGGATGCCATGAACAGGCCGATTGCCGTGCCTGCGAGAATCCGTGGTTGGCGTTTCATCGTTGGAAATTCTCCTTGAAGTAGGGTCCCGTCCCCGCCCAAACATGTGGAACCTGACAATGGTTCCACTCCGCCCGGCAGTCGCATCGCTTCGGGGCATTTGCCCGACTGCAACAAGGCAATATCGTGGTTTCACTGAACTGGCGATGAATGCGATGCTCGCATTGGCTTGACGCGGACGGCGATGCGCGCCACATGCCACAGCATGGACGAGCCCTTCTGGAAAACGACGCCGCTGGAGGCGATGAGCCCCGCGCAGTGGGAATCGCTATGCGATGGCTGCGGCAAATGCTGCCTGTCCAAGCTCGAAGACGAAGACACCGGCGAAATCTACTGGACCAGCGTCGGCTGCCGCCTGTTCGACGGTGCGACTTGCCGCTGCTCGGACTACGCCAATCGCCTCGCGCGCGTGCCCGATTGCGTGGGGCTTACGCCGCAAAATGTCCGCACCATCACCTGGCTGCCCAGCACCTGTGCCTATCGGCTCGTCGGCGAGGGGCGCGACCTCTATTGGTGGCATCATCTCGTCTCCGGCAGTTCCGAGACGGTGCATGACGCCGGCATCTCGGTGCGCGGCCGGCTGACGGCTTCGGAGGACGACCTGGCCGAGCCGGAAGACTATTTCGACCACATGCTCGAAGAAGAGCCGTAAGCGCGCAGACCCCATCCCGATCGCCATATAACCGGTCGCCTTCAGTCGGCTATCTCGCAGCTGCACCGCGACTCACGCCGTGTAACGCGCTGTAAGAAATATCCTGCAAAATCAAATATTTGCCAGATGAACCGAATATGAATGCACGGTTCGAAATCGGTTCAGCTTGGGTGGTGCACTCTACGGTCATCGCTCAGGCAAAGACGGCTTGACGCCACGGAGTTCAAGGAGAAGACCATGTTCGACAAGATCAAGACTGCCGCCCTTTCAGCCCTTATCGGCTTCAGCACGCTGGCGGCAATTCCCGCTTCGGCCCAGGCAGATGGCCTTTACCTCAACCTTGGCCAGGGCCAGCCGCGTGTCGGCGTCTATGTCCAGGATGGCAACCGTGACAACGGCCGGTGGGACAATCGCAACAACGGCCGCTGGGATGACCGCAATGATAGCCGCTGGGGCGGACGCCCTGATGATGGTCGCTGGAACCGCAACTGCACGCCCGACCGCGCGCTCGACAAGGCCGATCGCATGGGTGTGCGCCGCGCCCGCATCGTCGACGTCAACCGCCGCACCATCACAGTGAGCGGCCGCAAGTATGGCGAGCGCATTGCCGTCAGCTTCGCCCGCGCCCCGAACTGCCCGGTTGTGCGCTACTAGAGCCTGTTTCATTCCGATTGGATCGGAATGAAGTTCCAAACAAAACCCCGGAGGCCAGGCCTCCGGGGTTTTTCATTGTTTGCCAGCGCCATGAAGTTCTGTCGCGCGTGAACGCGCGGCAGAATTCCAGTCCGCTTGTCAGTTCTTCAGTTCGCCTGTCAGTTCTTCAATTCGAACGTGACGTTGACCTGGACGCGGTAGGCGTTTTCGCCGGCTTCGACGGGAACCGAACCTGCGGCACGGTCGAACGACTTGGACTGCATCGGCATCGGCGGCGAAGCGAAGGACTGGTCGGCGATCTCGATCACCTTGCCGAGATTGACGCCGGCTGCCTCGGCCAGCACCTTGGCCTTGGCAATGGCGTCGGCCACCGCAAGCTTGCGCGCCTCGGTGATGATGGGCTGAGGCTTTTCGTTGGTGAAGCTGATGCCGCCACCCTGGTTGACGCCGAGCGACACCGCCTTGTCGAGGACATCGCCGGTCTTGGAGATGTCGCGGATGCGCACCGAAAGCGTATTGGTGACCTGGTAGGCGACGAGTTCGGCTTCCTGCGATCCGTCCGGCTTGTTGGTGAAGTTGTAGCGCGGCTGGATCTGGATGCCTGCTGTCTGCAGATCGCGTTCGGCGATGCCGGCGGACTTCATTGCGGCGATCACGGCGGCCATGGCGTCGTTGTTGGCGTCGAGCGCCTCGCGCGCCGTCTTGGCCTCGCGCATCACCGACAGCGACAAAAGCGCAAGATCAGGCGCAACCGATGCTTCGCCTTCGCCGGTCACGATGATGCGCGGCGAGGGCTGATTGTCGGCGCGGGCGGCAGCCGCTGGAAGTGCGAGTGCCGCTGCAAGTGCGAGCGCCATGTATTTGCGATTCATAATATATTCTCCATTCAGCGTTGCCCTTCGAGAGTGTCGAATAGGGATGGATTATGGGTGGATTGCGGCAGCGCGCAATAGATGCGCGAAGATGGCTTGTGCCGGCCCCGAAAACTTACTATCCAGCCCGCGTGGGGCCTGTAGCTCAATGGTTAGAGCCGGCGGCTCATAACCGCTTGGTTGGGGGTTCGAGTCCCTCCGGGCCCACCATAAGTATTTGATGCGCTGTTGTGCGTGTGGGGCCTGATTTGCGCCCACCCACATACACCCCAAGAAAAAGGGCGACTCGCGCCGCCCCGTCACAACAAGCCTGCATGACTGGTATCGGCTATAAATCCGTGTTCCTGATCAATTCGATCGGCGCATCGAGCGTCCAGGTGACTCCGCTCGGCTGAAAGCTGAGATGGCCAACGCCGTTGAGCGCCAAGGGCGTCACGCGCTCGAGCACGATCTTGCCGAATCCGCTTCTGGATGCCTGGCTGACCGCTGGCCCGTTGCATTCCGTCCAGGTCAGGCGGAAGCGATCGGATGCCGTCCAGCCGACCGAGACGGTTCCGGTGTCGGACGAGAGGGCACCGTGCTTGGCCGAATTGGTGGCAAGCTCGTGGAAGGCCATTCCGAGATTTTGGACCGCGATCGTCGACAGCGTGATCGGCTCCCCCGATGTCTCGACGCGATGCTCGGCGGCGAAAGGCCGGATCTGGTTGTCGACAAGATCGTCAAGGTTGGCGCCGCGCCAGTCGCCGTCGACAAGCAAGTCCTGGGAGCGCGACAGCGCCATGATCCGGTTGCGGATCTGGCGCTCGAATTCGGCCACTGTCGCTGTGTGTTTGCCCGTCTCGCGGATCATCGAGAGGATCACGGCGAACTGGTTCTTCACCCGGTGATTGACCTCGCGCATCAGCATGCGGATACGGTTGTCGCTCTCCTTGCGCTCGGTGATATCCCGGGCGATCTTCGATGCGCCGATGACCTTGCCGGTGGCGTTTCGCACTGGCGAGACGGTGAGTGAGATCGCCACTTGCCGACCATCCTTGCGTCTTCTGACGGTGTCGAAGTGCTCGACGCGTTCGCCGCTTCGCACCTTGGAGATGATGAGGTCTTCCTCGTCCTGCCTGTCGGCCGGGATCAGCAGCTTGATGTGCCTGCCGATGGCTTCATCCGCCGAATAGCCAAACAGCCTCGTGGCGCCGGCGTTCCAGCTCTGAATGACGCTGTGGAGATCCTTGCTGATGATGGCGTCGTCGGAGGATTCGACGATCGATGCCAGCAGGTGGGTCTTTTCTTCTGCTTGTTTTTGCGCCGAAGTGTCGACCAAAAGGTTGATGGCGCCGGTGATCTTGCCGGAACTGTCACGCAGAGGTGCTGGAAAGGCAAGGAAAGGGACGAGCGTACCGTCCGGTCTTTCGGCAATGGCCGCAGCACCACGGATCGTGCGACCCTCCTTGAGCGCCAGCGCCATCGGGCAATCGCTATGTGCGAGGGGATCGCCTTCGGCCGTCCTGAGCCGCCAGGAACCGCACCACTCGTCTTTTCCGATTTCGGGGCGATGTCCCCAAAGTTCGGCCGCCGCCTCGTTGAAATAGGTAATCCGTCCGTCCACATCGGTCGTATAGACCGCAGCGGGCAGCGCGCCGAGCAAGTTCTCGCGATTGGTCATTCACGCAGCCGCCCCGTTTGGCATTGATAGGCTACTCAACGCGAATACGTCATAAGTCGTTCCTTCGACGTATCCCTCGCCGCAGGCGTGCTTAAACGATCATGCCTTGCCGTGGCGACGGCTTAAAGCATCAAACGCGGTTTGCGCGTCCACAAACATCTAGCTCGCCTTGCTCTCGGTGCGGCTCAGCGCGGCATACTCCTTGGCGAGATGGTCGAGCAGGGCGCGCACCGAAGGCAAAAGGCCACGACGTGAGGGAAAGACCGCGTGGATGATGCCGGTCCTGGGTGCCCAGTCCGGCAGCACGTCAACAAGCGTTCCCGCGGTCAGGTCGGTGCTGACGACCATCGTCGGCAGCCGCACCACGCCGACGCCGCGCAACGCCGCGTGGCGCAAGGTCACCATGTCTTCGGTGACGAAGCGTGGTTTGTGGGGAATGCGCGCTGTCGCCCCGTTCGGGCCGTCGAGGCGCCATTCGTGCTCGTCATGCGCCGGCCCCCAGGCAAGGCTCGGCAACGTGCCGAGATCGGCGGGAACCACGCCGCCGGGCAGGTTTTCGAGCAGCTTGGGGCTGGCAACCAGACGCTGCGGGCTGTCGGCCAGCACCTTCATGACGAGGTCGCTTTCCTCAAGCGGCGGAAAGCGCACCCGGACCGCCATGTCGAAACCCTCGCGGATCACGTCGACGCGCCGGTTGGTGCTTTCGAGATGCACCTCGACCTTGGGATAGCCGGCCAGGAAACTGGCGATCATCTCGCTGACCTGGAAATAGACGATGGAAGAAGGACAGGCGACCCGCACGATGCCTTGCGGCTCGGAGCGGGTGCGCTCGATAACTTCCTGCGCCGCGTCGGCCTCGATCAGCATGGCGACGCAATGGCGGTAATATTCGGTGCCGATCTCGGTGACGGCAAAGCGCCTGGTTGAACGCTGGATCAGGCGGACGCCGAGGCGCTCCTCGAGCAGGCCGATGCGCCGGCTGAGCCGCGATCGCGGCATGCCGAGCGCGCGCGCGGCTGCGGCAAAGCCGTTCTGGTCGACGACCTGGACGAAAAAATAGAGATCATTCAGATCATGCATGGCTGTCGATTGTCTCGTTTATAGGACAGTGTGACTGAATCTTGGCGGCTACCGCGTAGTTTGTCCCATGCATATTCTCTTGGCAACACAACCGGTCACGGTTCGCAAGGAGAAACATCATGAGAAGGATTTTAGGGGTCTACAGCGCGTCTTCGCCGCATTGGGTCGGCGACGGCTTCCCGGTCCGGTCGGTCTTTTCCCAGACCACGCTCGGCCAGCACATCAGCCCGTTCCTGCATCTCGATTATGCCGGACCGCAGGCCTTCGCCCCTTCCGACAGACCGCGTGGCGTTGGCGTCCACCCGCATCGCGGCTTCGAAACGGTCACCATCGTCTATCAGGGCGAGGTCGAACATCGCGACTCCACCGGCGCGGGCGGCCTGATTGGCCCCGGCGACGTGCAGTGGATGACGGCCGCATCTGGCATCCTGCACGAGGAATTCCATTCAAAGGCATTCACCGAGCAGGGCGGGGTGCTGGAGATGATCCAGCTCTGGGTCAACCTGCCGGCCAAGGACAAGAATGCCGTTGCCGGCTACCAGACGCTGCTTGATGCCGACATTCCGACGGTGAAGCTGGCTGAAAAGGCAGGCACGCTGCGGGTCATTGCCGGCGACTATCAGGGCAATCGTGGACCGGCGCACACGTTCACGCCGATCAATGTGTGGGATCTCCAGCTCAAGAACGGTGGCTCAACGTCACTGGAATTGCCGGAGGGCCATGCCGTTGGGCTGGTCGTGCTGCGCGGCAACATCGTGGTCAATCATGCCGAGCCGGTGCGCGAAGCCCAGTTCGTCCTGCTCGACCGCAATGGCGGCGCCGTCACGCTCAACGCATCGAGCGACGCGACAGTGCTTTTGCTGAGCGGCGAGCCGATCGACGAGCCCGTCGCCTGGAAGGGCCCGTTCGTCATGAACACCGAAGAAGAACTCATGCAGGCCTTCGCCGATTTCAGGCGCGGAGGCTTTGGTCGGATCGCAAACTGACCACACGAGATCAAGGGCCCGGCACAGCTGGACCCTTGCAAGCAGGGTTCGCACGACAGCGAGCCAAATTCACCAGCAACCTCACAACCATCCAACAGGAGATGAAAATGAGTGTGAACACCAATGTTGCCAATTTCGACGGCAAGCGCCCGGTCATCGACCCCAATGACGCGGTCCTGCTTCTGATCGATCACCAGAGCGGCCTGTTCCAGACCGTCGCCGACATGCCGATGACGACGCTGCGCAACCATGCAGTGGCCCTCGCCAAGATGGCGACGCTCTCCAAGATCCCGGTCATCACCACCGCTTCGGTGCCGCAGGGCCCGAACGGCCCGCTGATCCCCGAGATCCACCAGAACGCACCGCATGCGAAGTATGTGGCGCGCAAGGGCGAGATCAACGCCTGGGACAATCCCGACTTCGTCGCCGCCGTCAAGGCGACCGGGCGCAAGACGCTGATCATCGCCGGCACCATCACCAGCGTGTGCATGGCCTTCCCGTCGATCAGCGCGGTATATGACGGCTACAAGGTGTTTGCGGTCGTCGACGCCTCGGGCACCTATTCGAAGATGGCGCAGGAGATTACGCTTGCCCGCATCGTCCAGGCCGGCGTCGTGCCGATGGATACCGCAGCGGTTGCCTCGGAACTGCAGAAGACCTGGCATCGTGAGGACGCCCAGGAGTGGGCCGAGGTCTACACCAAGATCTTCCCTCCCTACCAGCTGCTGATCGAGAGCTATCTCAAGGCGCAGCAGGTCGAGAAGGACCACGAGCAGCTCGACTCGCAGAAGTAACAAACAACTGGATTGGCGGGGCGAAAGCCTCGCCAATCTCCGACTTCGAGAACACTGCGTCTCAAAAAGCGCTCTTATAGGGCGCGACAACAACACGATATGACTGCTGCAATCACAATGAACATGCAGGAGGCAAAAATGACACTGCAACTGACAGGCATCCACCATCTGACCGCAATCACCGCGGACGCGCCGGCAAATCTGCGGTTTTATACCAACACGCTCGGGCTTCGGCTGGTCAAGAAGACGGTCAACCAGGACGACACCAGCGCCTATCACCTGTTTTATGCCGACGGCGAAGCGACGCCCGGCACGGACATTACGTTCTTCGACTGGCCGGTCGGACGCGAACGTCGCGGCACCCACAGCGTCGCCCGCACCGGCTTGCGGGTTTCGGGCGAAAACAGCCTGACCTGGTGGCGCGAGCATCTCCAGCAGTCAGGCGTGGCACATGGCGAGATCGCCGAAATCGGCGGCCATCGCGCGCTCGATTTCGAAGACGCCGAAGGCCAGCGCTTCCGGCTGATCGACGATGGCGGCAAGGGCGATGCCCATCCGTGGAGCAAGAGCCCGGTTCCAACTGAGCACCAGATCAGGGGGCTTGGGCCGATCACGCTCAGCGTTCCCGACCTTGCGCCGACCGAACTCGTGCTGACCAAGGTGATGAACATGCGCCAGGTGCGCGACCACGCGCTGGCCGACGGCAATGGGCATGTCCATGTCTTCGCCATGGGCGAGGGTGGTCCGGCGGCCGAGCTGCATGTCGCCGTGCAGCCGAAGCTGCCTGCGGCCCAGCAGGGCGCGGGTGCCGTGCACCACGTCGCCTTCCGCACGCCGGACATCGACTCCATGCATGAATGGACCGAGCGGCTGGCAAGCGTGCGCCTGCCGTCGAGCGGCGAGGTCGAGCGCTACTACTTCCGCTCGCTCTATTTCCGCGAGCCCAACGGCATCCTGTTCGAGATCGCCACCGACGGCCCCGGCTTCACCGCCGACGAGCCGCTTGAAACGCTTGGCGAGCGGCTGGCGCTGCCGCCCTTCCTCGAGCCCAGGCGGGCCTCGATCGAAGCAGGACTAAAGCCGCTCGTTTGAACGGCATCTGCCGGGGGGCTTGATCCTCCCGGCAGCCTCATGAGGGCATGGAGTGAAGGAAATGACCAAACTTGTCGGCATATCGGGCAGCTTGAGGCACGGCTCCTACAACGCCGCCTTGCTGCGCGCGGCGGTAACGATGACGCCTGAAGGGGTGGATCTGCATGCCGCCTCGATCCGCGGCATTCCGCTGTACGACGACGATGTCGAGGCGGCGGAGGGTATTCCGGACGCCGTCGCCGAGCTCAAGGATCTTGTTGCCGGCGCCGACGGGCTCATGCTGTTCACGCCCGAATACAACAACTCGATCCCCGGCGTGTTCAAAAACGCCATCGACTGGATGAGCCGCCCGGCAAGCGACATCAAGCGGGTGTTCGGCGGCAAACCTGTCGCCGTACTGGGTGCCTCGGGCGGAGGGGGCGGCACTGTGCTCAGCCAGAATGCATGGCTTCCGGTTCTGCGCACGCTGGGAACCAACCCCTGGTTCGGCGGACGCATGCTCGTCGCCCGCGCACACAGCGCCTTCGACCAGACCGGTGCGATCACCGACGATGGCGTGCGCCAGCAGTTGCAGCAATTCGTCGATGGCTTTGCCGAGTTCGCTGAACGGGCGAGGCAAGTGCGCTAGACAGGCGAATTGTGGCTGTCGTCCTCAGAATTGCTTTCCAACCTTGAGGCCAAAGGCGTGGCTCTGGCCGACACCGCCGACGGCCGTGCGGTAGTCGAACCTGGCCGTCCAGTCGTTGTTCAAGGAAGCGTCGAGCGATGCCCCCAGCGTGACATGGTCGCTGCCGCTGTCGTCGGTCCGGTAGCCGTAGCGCAGCACATCGATGTCGGCATAGCCGAGGCTGACCTGGCTCGAACCTTCGAAATCATGGACATATTCGACCCGCGCGCCTGGCTTCAGAACACCCCAGTCGGTTGCAACAGCGTATTCGAGCCGAAGCCCGGCAACGCCCGAGAGCGTGTCGACGCTCTGGCTGCCATATTTCAGCAGGTAGGCGTCCTTGCCGCTTTCAGTGAAGCTGTCGAGCCATGACCTTGAGAAATCCAGCCTGCCATAGGGCGAAACGAGCCAGGCATCGTTGCGTTTTTCATAGCTGGCCGTGACCGAGCCGAAGATCTGGCTGCCATTGCGCTCGCCTTGTGCGAAATTTCCGCTCGGCGTCTCAAAGCGCGCGCTGGAGAAATCGAGCCAGCTGCCGCCAAGGAGCGCGTCGATGAACGTTGCCTTGAGCGGCGAATAGCTGGCGTAGACAGCGCCGCTATAGGCGTTCGCGCGGCTTTCGGTTCCGTTCGAGCCGACATCGGTCGCATCGCGGCCGTAGCCGAAGCCGAAACCCGCCACCAGCGTCTTCGAAAAGCGGTAGTCAAAGCCGCCGCTGACACCTACCGTGGTGTAGTCCAGGCTCAGCTTGCCGTCGTCGCGCTTGCCGAAATTGACGAAACCGCCCGTCCATACGGCAAGCTTGCCGAGGTCGACGTCGATTGGCTGCGTCGCCGGCTGCTTGGGCTTTTTCTCGTCGGATGCGTAATTGTGCATCGAAAAAGCCGGTGTTCCATCGGACTGGGTCGCCGGATCCTTGCCCAGAAGATCTTTGAATGCCTGCTCTTCCTCGCTCTGCCGGTCGTTGCCGGAATAGCCCAGCCTGACCGCCATGGAGTTGCGGCGGCGGTCGCCTTCATCATGCAGCTGCTCGAGCCGCGAATTGAAGTTTTGCGTCTGGTTGTCGGCAAAACGCTTGGCGCTGTCGGCCTGTGCTGTCAGCAGGCCGATGACCTCAGTGTCCTTGGACGGATCGGGGCGGCCCTTGACGTCGAAATAGATCGCGGTCGGGGCGGAGGTGGCCACGGCACTGCTCAAGGTGAAGACGACGGTCGCTGAGCCTTCGAACGTGGCGTCGGAGGCGAAAGTGAGCTGGGTGCCGGCGATCGAGGCCTGGCCCGCGGCCACAGGCGACGCCGAAACCAGCGCCGCTGCGGTAAACGGACCGCCGCTCGCGCCTTCGGTCAGGTCGACGACAACCTGCTTGCCTGCATCGACGCTGATGCGCCGCGACACCGCGACGGGGGTCACCAGGCTCACATTCACCGTATATGCCTGCGATATGGGGAAGGACAAAGCGTCCTTCGCTTCAATGGTGAAAGCGAACGAGCCGGCCGCACTCGGCGTGCCCGACACAGCGCCGGTCTGGCTGTCCAATGTCAGCCCCGTTGGCAGGGAACCAGCGCTGATGCCGAACGTGTAGGGTGCCGTGCCTCCGGTGGCGGCCAGCGTCTGCGAATAGGCCTGCCCGGTTGCGCCATCGGGAAGCGAGGCCGTCAGGCTCATGGTTGGGGCGTTGATCGTATAATTGTTCGACTTGACGGTTCCGCTGCCAGCATTTCCGAAGAAATCCGACACGCCCGACAGGTCCAAGGTGACCACGTTGTTTGCGTACGACCCGGAGTTCGCTGCGGTCAGCGTGGCGGTCCATGTGACGCCGCCGTCCGAGGACGATACAGCTGACAGCGTGCCGTTCGCGACGGTCAGATCGGCATTGTCGAAGCCGACCGCGCCCTGCGAGAAGGTGATCGTCACCAGCGATGTCCCGCTATTGGCAAGCGATGGGGTGGCGATGACGACGGTCGCCGTCGGCTGCTGGGCATTGAGTTCGTAGTTGTTTGAATCGACAGTACCGCTGCCAATATTTCCGGCCGCGTTTTGCACGCCGGTCATGTTCAGAGTGATCACATTGGTCGCGTCAGTTATGTCGGCTTTGGGCGTGAATGTTGCCTTCCATGTTCTGCCGCCGTCTCCCGAGCCAACTGATGACAACGTACCGTTGGCGACGGTCAGGTCGGCGTTGGTCAAGCCGGTCACGTCTTCAGAAAAGGTGATGGTCACATCAGCTGTTCGACCAATGCCAATCCTTGACGGGGCAACGACGAACGTTGTTACCGTCGGGCGAACGGTGTCGATTGTAAAAGTGGCCGAATTGGCAGATCCAAGGCCGGCATTACCGGCCTTGTCGGTTACGCCGGTCATGGCCAGGGTGATCAGATTGGTCGTGTCGGCTACGTTTGCCCAAGGCGTGAATGTTGCCGTCCAAGTGATGCCGCCGTCGGAACTGGACACCACAGTCAGGGTGCCATTCGGGACTGTCAGGTCGGAGTTGTCGAAATCGACGACCGCCTCCGAAAAGGTGAACGTCGCCAGCAATGTCTGGCCGGCTAGAACGGTGTTGCTTGTCAGGGAGATTGCCGCCGTCGGCCGCAGGTCATCGACTGCATAATTGTTGGAGTTGATGGTCCCAGTGCCGGCATTGCCGGCCACGTCCGCTACGCCGGTCATGTCCAAAGCGATCACATTGGACGGCTGGGTTATGCCTGCTATGGGGGTCAAGGTCGCGGTGTATGTAATGTTGTCTGAGGTGGACAGTCCTGACAGGACACCATTGTCAACGAGCATGTCCCCGATAGAGAAACCAGCTACCGCCTCTGAGAAGGTGATTGTCACCAGGGACGTCTGGCCAATTCCGAGCGAAGTGTCCGCAACGTCAATTGTTGCCGTCGGTCGCTTGGTGTCGATCGCATAATTGTTGGAATTGACCGTTATGCCGGAAAAGTCCAAGGCGATCACATTGATCGGGGCAGTTATGCCCTGTGAGGGTATGAATGTTGCCACCCACGTTAGGCTGCCATCTGACGTGGACACCGCCGTCAGGGTTCCGTTGGCGATGCTCAGGTTGGCGTTGCTGAAGCCGATTGCCGGCTGATCGAAGGTGATTGTCACCAACGATGTTTCGCCAATCCTAAGCGCATGGTCTGCGACGGAGACCGTGGGAGGTGCGCTGCGCGCCACCGCCGGCCAGAGCGCGCAAAGCACAAGCAGCAGGGCCAGCGCCGAAAAGAATCGCGCTGATGTCGCAATCGCACGTTGCGTTGCCTGATGCCTCATCTGCCGCCCCCAAGCCATGCACAGTCTGACCGGGGCCGCGATCATGGCTGGCATGGTCGCGGCTGCATCCTCAAGGCAGTGAATGGCTGACAAAAATAGTTGAATCGCCCGCGCGGACTGAAAACCTGTCCTTGCGGCAAGTCAAGGGCGTTCGATTCCTTTAAGGCAGTCGAAGGTTAAATTTGAATTTCGATCGGCGTTGCTTGGCCGGGCGCGACGTGGTGATCGGCTGCGGCAATCCCGTGCCCAATTCGTCGCAGCGTCCTAGCCGCCGCTGATTGCCGTCAGTACGAAACCTCGACGCCGGGCCTGAGTCGCGTCTTCAGCGTAGCGCGCTCGCCTTCGACAAAGACGTTCATGTGCTTGCGGATGGCGGGCCTGGAGTCGCAAATGCGGTCGCGCATGCCGGGCCAGCTCTTGTCGAGTTCATCGACCATCTCCCTGACGGTCGAGACCTTCATCTCCACCCGCCTGATGGCACCGGGGAACAGATCAACCAGCACGCCGGGCAACCGCACGACAACGGGCGCTGTTTCGGCCCGGGCGTCCGGCTTGCCTGCGGGGGAGGGCTTGCCGTCCACGGCTACCGCACCCCGTCAATCGTCGACAACAAGTGTTTCCACCGACAGGATCGCCGGCAGGTGCTGGGTGATGCTGCTCCAGCTTTCGCCCTCGTCGGCACTGGCGAAAAGCGCGCCCGAGCTTGTGCCGAAATAGACGCCGGCAGGCTCCAGCCGGTCGGTCGCCATGGCTTGCCTGAGCACGCCGATATAGGCGTTTTCCTGCGGCAGGCCGTTGCGCATCGCTTGCCATTCGGCACCGCCATCGCGCGTGCGCCACACCGCTGCCTTGGCGTCGGGCACGTAGCGGCCGGCGGAGTCGCCGTTGAGCGGCACCAGATAAAGCGTTTCGGGATCGCGCGGATGGGCGGCCGCCGGGAAGCCGAAGGTCGAGGGTAGGCCCTTTTCGATGCTGACCCAGCGCTTGCCGCCATCGTCGGAGCGGTACATGCCGCAATGGTTCTGCTGGTAGAGCCGGTCGGACATGCCAGGCGCCATGACCAGATTGTGCACGCACTGGCCGAATTCGGGATAGTTCTCGCCCTCGGGCATGAAATCGGCGCGGGTGCCGAGATTGCGCGGCTCCCAGCTCTTGCCGCCGTCGCCGGTGTAAAACACGCCGGCCGCCGAAATGCCGATCCAGATGCGGTCGTGGTCGTTGGGGTCGATCACCAGCGAGTGCAGGATCAGGCCGGCGCCGCCGGGGTTCCAGTGCGGCCGGGACGGGTGCTTCTGCAACGCCTCGACGTGGCTCCACGACTGGCCGCCATCGTCGCTGCGGAACAGCCCCGCCGGCTGCACGCCGGCATAGAGGCTGCCATTGGCCTGGGCCAGGCTCCACACCGCCTTGATCGGCTCCTCGCCCTCGGCATAAGCGAGGCCCTCGCTCGAATGCGTCCAGCTCTCGCCGAGATCCGTCGATTTCCATACCGCCGGGCCGAACCATTCGTTGCCGCCTGCGCCATAGATCGCGCCCGTCGCCTGGTCGGCGACGACATGGTTCATCGGCCAGGTTTCGCAAAACGGGCCGCGCAGTGTCCAGCTGCGCCGCGCCGCGTCGCTTTGTGCGATGAAGGCGCCCTTCTTGGTGCCAAGCAGGACAAGGACTTTCTCTGCCATTGCTCTCCTCCACAGCGCCGATCTTCAGAAATTGATTCCGGATCGGCGTCTAGCGCATTTCAAATGCTGCGTTTTCCAGGCCTGGCCGACGTGGACGTCCGGCGCCACCCGAAAGCCTGCCGGTAAAGCGCAGCAACAATAATGCCAAAGCCGAGGCGGGAACAACTTGGCGTCGCCAAGCTCCTGACAAACGGCCCGCACAGCCGATGGCGCTGACATTCGTGTTGACAGGCGGCCATAATTCAATACCCGTCGAGCGTTAGTTATAAGTGGTTCGCTTGCGCGGGAGATCAATCAGATGACCATCAACGTCGCTCCGGTGGGCTTGACGCGCGATCTTGTCGAGCGCGAAAAGTCGGGCAAGCCGATCCGCATCGGCCTGATCGGTTGCGGCGAGATGGGCACCGACATCGTCACCCGCGTGGCCCACATGCCGGGCATCGAGATCGGCGCCATCTCCGAGCTCCACCCCGAAGCGGCGAAGAGGGCGGCCGAGATCGCCTATCAGGAGCCGGGCCATTCCCGCGAGGTGTCGAGTGCCGCGGCGCTGGCCGACGCCATCGAGGCCAGGAAGATCGCCATCACCAATGACGTCGATCTCATCTTGAACAGCGGCCTGATCGACGTCGTCATCGATGCGACGGGCGTTCCGGCCGTCGGCGCCGAGATCGGCCTGCGCGCCATGGAGCACGGCAAGCACCTTGTCATGATGAATGTCGAGGCGGACGTCACCATCGGCGCCTATCTGAAATCCGAGGCCGACCGGCTCGGCGTCACCTATTCGCTCGGCGCCGGCGACGAGCCGTCGTCCTGCATGGAGCTGATCGAGTTCGTGTCGGCGATGGGCCACACCGTGGTTGCCGCCGGCAAGGGCAAGAACAACCCGCTCAACATCGACGCCATCCCTGACAACTATGTCGAGGAGGCGACGCGGCGGAACATGAATGTGCGCATGCTTGTCGAGTTCGTCGACGGCTCCAAGACCATGGTCGAGATGGCGGCGATCGCCAACGCCACCGGACTTGTGCCCGACAAGGCCGGCATGCACGGCCCCTCGGCCACCCTCGACCAGCTGTCCAAGGTGCTGGTGCCTCAAAAGGACGGCGGCGTGCTGTCACGTGTCGGCGTCGTTGATTATTCGATCGGCAAGGGTGTTGCTCCAGGCGTCTTCGTCATCGCCGACATGTCGCATCCCAGGATTTCCGAGCGCATGGAAGATTTGAAGATGGGCCACGGCCCTTATTTCACCTTCCACAGGCCCTATCACCTGACCTCGCTCGAGGTGCCTTTGACCTGCGCGCGCGTGGTGCTGCACGGCAAGGCCGACATGGTGCCGCTGGCAAAGCCCGTCGCCGATGTGTGCGCTGTCGCCAAGAAGGACATGCAGCCGGGCGAAAAGCTCGATGCCATCGGCGAATATTGCTACCGCGCCTGGATCATGACCGCACCCGAAGCGCGCGCGGCAAAAGCGATCCCCTGTGGCCTGCTGCAGCGCGGCACGGTGACGGCGCCGATCAAAAAGGGCGAACTGATCACCTACGCCAACGCCGCCGTCGAGCCGGGCTCGAAGATCGCCGAGTTGCGCGCGCGGCAGGACAGGCTGGTTTACGGGGAGTAGGTCGGCGGGCCGGGCGTAGGGATGCGATGTTCAAGCGCCAAGGTCTGAAATGTCATGTGCGCCGTATGGCTGGAATGCGCCAGAAGCAGAGCTTGCAGATCGCCCCGCGCACCGCAGGCTGCCACGAGTGAAGACGGCATGCACTCAAGTTCAGTCGGTTTATTCACCTTCACTTCCCAGCTCTTGTGGATAAACTTGTTGATCTGTAGATGTAAGTTTTGAGCGGCATATCGCAGATCGCTATATTTGGTCAGCTGAAATTTTTGACATCGGCGTTTACATCTGCGCGGACTATTGGGGACGGAGATGGACTCGCAGGACGACCCACTTGCTGAGGACATTGTCTTCATCTTTGATGAGTGCAAGCGCATCATGGACATGGGGCGGGATGTGTTCAAACACTTGCCCAAGGAAGAATTATTCTTTGACCTGCCGCATCCGTCAGGCCAAAGGAAAATGCTTTGCGGGCGTGCTGCTGCAAAGCGTGTCACCAAGCTCGCCGATGAAGCTGGCCGCCGTGTTGGACTATCGCGCCGTGTTACCCACCAGACGCTGCGGAGGCCAACCGAAGAACTATTGGTCCAGCGTTTCATCACGGAGGGTCGGGAATTAAGCAGTAAGCAGATTGACCGTTTTCTGGCATCGGTTGGACGCAAGGCGCGTGACGCCTGCAAGGATATTACTCACTTTATCCCTTGCACGCTCATGACCGCGCAGGACCCTGAAGTGCTAACAGTCGGCCCCGTCGTTTTTCACAATAGGGCAAGTTTCCGGCGTAAATTCCTTACGCACGTAAAGGGCTATGGCAAAGACGAAGAAGATGAGCGGCGCCGTGAACATTCGCGCCGGCTCATGTTCGCTGCGGCAAGGTTCTACCGGCAGTTCGATTGGGTAGCTGAGATCACCGTGCGGGGCTGTGACTCGAAAACTTCGGCGGAAATCGCCGAACAAGCGGCCACGTCGGCGCTAGATTGCCTGCACCTGATTTTCCGAGCGCAGTACTCAAACAAAATGCGTGTCGGCGGACCTGCTTTGCGCAATGACCGCCGTGCAGGAGTGACGATCGGCAAGGACGGCAAGATGCACCCACGCGGATCAGCGTCGTGGGCCGGGCAGGGCAATTTCCCTGATGGATGGAGCAATCGGCTCGAAGATCCACGTCTTGCGCATGTGCTAGCCCTGTCCGGCCTTGCGCTTGAGGCTGCTGTCGATCCCGACTTGTCGCGACCGGTCAGCCGGCGGTTCCTCGATGCCGCACAGTGGTTCGGCGAAGCATCGCGTGATGATCGCCCTGCGACCCGCGTCGTGAAATACGTCACCGCCTTGGAGCGCATGGTGATGACCGATGAAATGGATGACATCGCTAAGCTGGTATCAGAGCGAGTCGCGGCACTCTGCTGCAACCGCGCCGATGCTTCCGATCGACAGAAATGGCTTCATGATGCCCGCGTCATCTACGACCTGCGCTCGCGGCTTGTTCATGGCTCGATGTCGCCTCGCGACCCGGTCATCGAATCCGGCGTGTGGCTCGCCGCCCGCATAGGCGAGGAAACGCTCTTGAACGCGCTTGCCGCGTTGGGTGTCGTGGGACTGAAAGCAGAGACGGTTTCTACCAAGCGGCTAGCCAAATGGTACAAGGGCGTCGTGGAGACAATCGATAACGTTGAGACCGCTGCCGCGCGGCAACTTCATTCTCTCGACCACCCCGCCTGACGGCAAGCCGCGTCTGCTTAGGCTTAGCCAAGCGCCCAGTCGGGCCCCGAATAGGACCCGCACTCTGCCGCCTAAGCCTCCAGCGCCCCCGACCGCGCGTCTTCGCTGGCACGAGTGCCGACCAGCTTGACCAGATCGTCGCCGGCGCGCGTGGCGCGGTGTGAGCGGCGGGTCAGGATGTAGCCGTCCTGCGGTGCGAAGACGTCCACTCGGCCGCCATCCTCGCCGGGCGCGCGTATGATGGTGGCGATGCGCGCGCCTGTCTTGACGGTGTCACCCGGCTTGACGTGGTAGAGGATCGCGCCGGCGCAAGGGGCTGATACCATCTCGATATGGTCGATGGGAGCGATCACGCCCGCAAACGTCTTTTTGGTTTCGACCGAAGTGTCGGCAATCACGCCGCGCGCCACCAGCAGCCGGTAGAGCCCTTCGGCGTCGGCTTCGGCAATGGCTGAATCAACGTCGGAGACGCCGCGATATTCGACCGTGGTGACGACGCGGCTTTCGAGCCTGGCTTCCTTGCGCGGCATTTTGAGATAGGGGTGCAGCGAGGCCTCGTCGAAGGACGAGCCCGACTTGCCGCCCCACAATATGACCGCGTCGACGCCCATATTCGCCGCGCAGTCGGCCATTGCCGGCCACAGTTCCTCGGGCACGTAGAGATAGGCAACACCTTCGTCGTCGCAGTGCAGGTCGAGCACGATGTCGTGGCCGAGCGAAAGCTTGAGCAGCCGCGCCTTGAGCCGCTTGTCGGCCGTCATGGGCACGTCGTCGCCGGGCAAAAGCGTAGCATCGGGCCGTTCGAGCAGCGGAAAATCGCGGTTGTAGTTGACGCGTGTGCCGAGGTCGAAGCGGCCTTGCGGGGCACCGAACAGGAGCTGGTTGGCGCCGATCGGGTTGGCGCGGGGGACGACCGTCAGCTTGCCGCGAATGCGGCCCTCGACGTTGGCCTTGCGCAGCTTCGGCATCAGCGCGTCGATGGCAACGACCCCGGGCAACTCGTCGCCATGCAGTGCCGCCTGGATGTAGGCGGAGGGTGCTGCGGCCAACGACCCGGCGAAGCGATAGACCGGGAGTTCGTAGGCGAGGCCTTCGCTGTCGCCCCTGATGGTCTCGACGGTCTTTTTCATCTTTTGTCCTTCGATGCGTTCGTTGGCCAGCGATAGACCAGACAGCCGGCTCCGCGTCCTGATCCAGCGTGATCAAGCCGCCGCACCAGAGCTAGCTAGATCCTAAGCCCGTATCGCTGCCCCTCACCCTTACCCTCTCCCCGTAAGGACGGGGAGAGGGGGCGTCGGCGTCGCGGCCATCCTCCTTCTCCCTGTTCTTTACGGTGAGAAGGTGCCGGCCCTTCGATAAACTCAGGGTCGGATGAGGGGCAGCGCTGCCTCACAACCCTCAGACAGCCGAGCCCCATTGCTTCATCAGTGCCGCCGAGCGGGCCAATTGGGGGGCCGTATGAAATTCGTGGCCGAGCTTGGCCGCCGCCCGCCAGGGCCAGCGCGGATCGGCAAGCAGCGCGCGGCCGAGCGCCACCATGTCGGCGCGGCCTTCCCGGATGATGCCGTCCGCCTGCACCGGCTGGTCGATCATGCCGACCGCGCGGACCGGAATGCCAGTTGCCTTTTTCACCGCTTCGGCGAGATGGACCTGGTAGCCGGGGCCGGTGCGCAGGCTCTGATGCGGCGAGTTGCCGCCGCTTGAACAGCAGATATAGGCGACGCCTGCATCGCGATAGGCCTTGGCGACCTCGATCGCCTCGTCGAGGGTGAAACCGCCGTCGACCCAGTCGGTCAGCGACATGCGCGCCCCGAGCATGAGGCCAGGCACGGCTTCCGCGACGCGGCGCGCGACTTCGAGGGGAAAGCGCATGCGGTTTTCCAGCGATCCGCCCCATTTGTCGGTGCGCTTGTTGGACAGCGGCGACAAGAACTGGTGCAGCAGATAGCCATGCGCCGAATGCAGCTCGATGAAGTCGAAACCGGCGCGCTCGGCGCGCTTTGCCGCCGCAACGAAATGGCCGATCGTGTCTTCGATGCCTTGTTCGTTCAGCGCCTGTGGCACCTGCCATCCCTCGGCATAGGCGATGGCGGAGGCAGACACGACGGGCCAGGCGTCCTGGTCCGGGCCGAGCGGCCCCGAGCCTTCCCAGGGCAGGTGGTTTGAGGCCTTGCGGCCGGCATGGGCCAGTTGCGTGCCGAATTTCGTGCCCGGCGACGCCACACCCTTGGCCGCGTCGAGCGCCCATCTGGCGGCCGCCTCGTTGGCGTCGGAATAAAGGCCGAGGCAACCATGGCTGATGCGGCCGCGCCGCTCGACGTCGGTCATCTCGACGGTGACCATGCCGGCGCCCGACATCGCCAGGTTCATCCAATGCTGGAGATGCCATACCGATGCCGAGCCGTCATTGGCCGAATACTGGCACATGGGGGCAACGGCGATGCGGTTGGGAAAGTCGAGTTGGCCAAGGGTAACAGGCGAAAACAAATGGGCGGTCATGGTGGCTCCTGGGGGCTGGACAGGGCGAATGTAAAGCGTTTGAAGCCGCCGGCAACCGTGTTGCATGAAGCCACGCCGTGCTAACAGTCGGCGCGATGAATGCTGTGCTGCGGTGAGGGGGGAAGATCATGAAGTCAAGAGACAAGCTCGAAGCGATCCTGGCGCGGCTTGGCGCGCGCGCCAAGGACGAGCGGGTCTTCGCCAAACTCTACGGCGAAGCCGCGCGGGCTGCGGCAGACGCCGCCGATGCCAGGGCAAGGGCAGGGCTGTCGCTTGGGCCGCTCGATGGGGCGATCGTCTCAATCAAGGATCTGTTCGACGTCGCCGGCGAGCCGACGCTCGCCGGCTCGGTGCTGCGCCGCGATGCAGAGCCTGCGGCGCAGGATGCCATGATCGTTCGCCGACTGCGTCGGGCAGGGGCGGTGATCATCGGCAAGACCCACATGACCGAGTTCGCCTTCACAGCGCTCGGCCTCAACCCGCATTACGGCACGCCCGGCAATGCCGCCGATCCGACGCTGATCCCCGGCGGCTCGTCGTCGGGTGCGGGCGTTTCGGCGGCCGAAGGCACCTCCGATATCGCCATAGGCTCGGATACCGGCGGCTCGGTGCGCGTGCCCGCCGCGCTCAACGGCGTTGTCGGCTTCAAGCCGACGGCGCGGCGCGTGCCGCTTGACGGCGCATTCCCGCTGTCGCCATCGCTCGACTCCATCGGCCCGCTCGCCAAGACAGTCGCGCAGTGCATCGCCGCCGATGCCGTCATGGCAGGCAAGGAGTTTGGCGAACTGTCGCCGCTGTCGCTGTCTGGTCTGCGCATCGCCGTGCCGCGCGGCCGCCTGCTCGACGGGGTTGAAGCGAGCGTCGCTTCAGCTTTCGAGCATGCGGTGAACCAGCTCGCGGTAGTAGGGGCTGCTGTCACCGAATGCGTCATCGATGATCTGCTGGCCGAGTTCCGCGCGGCAACGCGCTCCGGATCTATTGCTTCGATCGAAGGGGCCGCGGTCCACGCCGACTGGCTCGCCAATGGCGCATCCGTGCCCATCGACCCCAATGTCAGCGGTGCATTGGGCCGGGCGATGTTGGTTCCGGCGGTCAGCTATATCAGGACCATGAACCGGCGCAGGGAACTCGTCGCCGACATGGACGCGCGGCTGTCGGCTTATGACTTCATCGTCATGCCGACGACGCCGGTCACCGCCCAGCCGATATCGGAGATGCTGGCCGATGGCGCCCATGCCGACCGTACCGAAGGGCTGTTGTTGCGCAACACCCAGGTCGCCAACCAGTTCGATCTCACCGCTTTGTCGCTGCCGATGCCCGACATGGCGCGGCCGGCGGGGCTGGCGCTGGTCGGCCGGCGCGGCCACGACCGACGCCTGCTTGCGGCGGGGCTCGCGGTCGAGGCGATGCTGCGCGAGTAGGAGGGGGCCGACCCTCCCGGGCACTTGCGGAGCCGGGTCAAATAGTGGTCACTTAACAAAGTGGCCGACCGGAATCGTACGAGGAGAAAACTGATGCCATCGACAATGAAGGGCCCGGCGATCTTCCTCGCCCAGTTCGCCGGCGACGTAGCGCCATTCAATTCTTTGAAATCGATTACATCGTGGGCGGCGGACCTCGGCTACAAGGGCGTGCAGATTCCGACGCCGGATGCCCGCCTGTTCGACCTGGAGAAGGCGGCGACGTCGAAAACCTATTGCGACAAGATCAAGGGCATCTGCGCCGACGCAGGCGTCGAGATCACCGAACTGTCGACGCATCTGCAGGGCCAGCTTGTCGCTGTGCACCCCGCTTATGACGCCCAGTTCGACGCGTTCGCACCGGCAGCCGTCCACGGCAATCCGGCAGCACGGCAGAAATGGGCGGTCGAGCAGATGAAGCTTGGCGCCAAGGCCTCGCAGAATCTTGGCCTCAAGGCGTGCGTGTCGTTCACCGGGGCGCTGGCGTTTCCTTATCTCTATCCCTGGCCGCAGCGGCCGGCGGGGCTGATCGAGGAGGCTTTTGCAGAACTCGGCAAGCGCTGGACGCCGATCCTCGACGCTTATGACGATGCCGGCGTGGATCTCTGCTTCGAGCTGCATCCGGGCGAGGACGCCTTTGACGGCGTCACCTTCGAGATGTTCCTGGACGCGGTGAAGGGCCACAAGCGCTGCAACATCAACTATGACCCGTCGCATTTCCTGTTGCAGCAGCTCGACTATCTCGCCTTCATCGACATCTACCACGAGCGCATCAAGGCGTTTCACGTCAAGGATGCCGAGTTCAATCCGAGCGGTCGCCAGGGTGTCTATTCCGGTTATCAGGGCTGGCTTAACCGTGCCGGCCGCTTCCGCTCGCTCGGCGACGGCCAGGTCGATTTCTCCGGCATTTTCTCGAAGCTGGCGCAATATGGCTACGACAGCTGGGCGGTGCTGGAGTGGGAATGCTGCCTCAAGCACCCCGAAGACGGTGCGGCCGAAGGCGCGCCCTTCATCGAAAGCCACATCATCCGGGTGACCGACAAAGCCTTCGATGATTTCGCTGGCGGGACGACGGATCGGGCGGTGTTGAGGAAGATGATGGGGATTTGAACTCGCGCTGCCCCCTCATCCCCCTGCCGGGACCTTCTCCCCGCAGGCGGGGCGAAGGGGCGAGCGGCGGCGTCGCGGCCAGCCTCCTTCTCCCCGTCACTATACGGGGAGAAGGTCCCGGCAGGGGGATGAGGGGCAGGATCAACATATCAAGGGGAGGCAAACATGGCCGGTGCATCGAAATCGGAGAGCGGTAGCGGGCCGATCCGCTACGGCATGGTCGGCGGCGGGCAGGGCGCCTTTATCGGCGGCGTGCACCGGATCGCTGCGCGCATGGACGGTGATTTCCAGCTGGTGGCGGGCGCGCTGTCGTCCAACCCGGAGCGGGCGAAAACTTCCGCCGCCGAGATCGGGCTCGACCCCGAGCGCAGCTACACCTCGTTTGCCGAGATGGCCAAGGCCGAGGCCAGGCGCCCCGATGGCATCGAGGCGGTGGCGATCGTCACGCCCAACAACATCCATTTCCCCGCCGCCAAGGCGTTCCTCGAAGCCGGCATCCACGTCATCTGCGACAAGCCGCTGACGGCGACGCTTGCCGAGGCCAAGAAACTCGCCGCCCTTGTCGAAAAGACCGGAAAGGTGTTTGTCCTCACCCACAATTACACCGGCTATCCGATGATCCGGCAGGCACGCGAGATGGTCGCCAAGGGACTGCTCGGCGATATCCGCGTCGTGCAGGCCGAATATCCGCAGGACTGGCTGACCGAGGATCTAGCCGCCACCGGCCAGAAGCAGGCGTCGTGGCGCGCCGACCCCAAGCAGTCGGGCGTCGGTGGCGCCACCGGCGACATCGGCACGCATGCCTACAATCTCGCCCGCTTCGTTACCGGGCTGGAGCTCGACAGCCTGTCTGCCGATCTCGACGCCTTCGTGCCGGGCCGCCTGCTCGACGACAATGTCAATGTCATGCTGCGCTTCAAGGGCGGCGCCAAGGGTATGATCTGGGCAAGCCAGGTTGCGCCCGGTCACGAGAACGGTCTCAAGCTGCGCGTCTATGGCGCCAAGGGCGGCATCGAATGGGTGCAGGCCGATCCGAATTATCTCTGGTACACGCCTTTCGGCCAGCCCAAGCAGCTGATCACCCGTGGCGGCGTCGGTGTCGGGGCGGCCGCCGCGCGCGTCACCCGCGTGCCGTCGGGCCATCCGGAAGGCTATCTCGAAGGTTTCGCCAACATCTACCAGGAGGCGGCCCGCGCCATCCGCGCGGCGCGCAAGAAGGGCGGCAAGCCGGCCAAGGACGTCATCTATCCGACCGTTCAGGACGGGGTCGAAGGCGTCGCCTTCGTCGAAGCCTGCGTGCGCTCGTCAAAGAAGAACGCCGCCTGGACCAAGCTTTAGTCAGGTGGCCTGCGCCGCTGTTTGACCTATGTCAAAACCTTAGCGGTGGTACATGCTAAACTTTCCCCAACGTCATCGAGAAAGGGGAATTTTATGTATAGCCACGTTCTTATTGCGACTGATGGATCGATCATTGCCCAAAAAGGTGTCGAGCATGGCCTCAAACTGGCCAAGAGCGTCGGAAGCAAGGCCAGTGTCGTCATCGTGACAAAGCCGTTTCCTCTGCAGGGTACGACGGTGACCGGCTGGGTGGCGGGCGACAACGATATCCGCCGTTACGACGCCAGCCAGAAGGAATTTGCCGACACGGTTCTGGGGGCTGCCAAACAAGTGGCCGACAAGATCGGCATCGCCCCCGACCTTGTCCAGGTTACGGCCGATTCAGCCGCTGAGGCCATTGTGGAAAAGGCAGAGGAGCTTGGATGCGACCTGATCGTCATGGCCTCTCATGGTCGCCGCGGCGTTGGCCGGTTGCTCCTCGGTAGCCAGACAGCCAAGGTTGTCCAGTACGCCAAGACGCCGGTCCTCGTCGTGCGCTGATCAGCCTGGCATTTTGACCCTCCCCCGCACGGGGAGGGCGGGCTTCGATGCCCTCGCTATGCCTGTTCCGCGACCTTCGGAAACACCTTCCAGCGTTTTGGCCTGAATGCCACGCGGCTTTTCTGGGCAGCGGGATGGCCGACCGGCAACTCAATCTCGACCCTTTCCCTTCCGCCGCCGATTTCGAGTTCGACGCGGCGGGTGCCGGCGACGCGGCGGCTTGCGGCGACGGTGCCGGCGATGCAGCCATTGCAGTCGTCGAGCAGTTCGATGTCGTGCGGGCGGAAGTAGAGGACAGCCTCGCCATCGGGCAGGTCGTGGGTGGCAAGCCCGATCGGCCGGTCTGATATCCAGACCTCACCGTCCTCGATCTTGACCGGCAGCGAACTCGATTCACCGATGAAGCCGTAGACGAAGGGCGAGTTGGGGGTGTCGTAGACCTCGTCGGCGGTGCCGATCTGCTCGATGCGGCCCTGGCTCATCACCACGACCCGGTCGGCGAGTTCGAGCGCTTCTTCCTGGTCGTGGGTGACAAAGATGGTGGTGTGGCCGGTGGCGTCGTGGATCTCGCGCAGCCAGCGCCTGAGTTCGCGCCTGACCTGGGCGTCGAGTGCGCCGAAGGGTTCGTCGAGCAGCAGCACCTTGGGTTCGATCGCCATGGCGCGGGCGAGGGCGACGCGCTGGCGCTGGCCGCCCGACAGCTGGGCGGGATAACGTTTTTCCAGGCCCGACAGCTGGACAAGGTCGAGCAGTTCGGAGGCCCGTCGACGGATCTCGGCCCTGGTCGGGCGCTTGGCCGACGGCCTTACCTTGAGGCCAAAGCCGATATTGTCGGCGACCGTCATATGGCGAAACAGCGCGTAATGCTGGAACACAAAGCCGACATTGCGCTCTTGGATGGTGCGGTTGGAGGCATCCTCGTCGCCGAAAAAGATGGTGCCGCGGGTTGGCCGCTCGAGCCCGGCGATGAGGCGCAGCAGCGTGGTCTTGCCCGAGCCGGAGGGGCCAAGCAGGGCGATCAGCTCGCCCGACCTGATGTCGAGCGAGACATCGCGAAGTGCCGGAAACTTGGCGAATTCCTTGCGCACATTGGCAACGCGAACTTCCATGGTCGACCTCTGTCAGTGTCCGCGCGTGGCGGCGATCTCGGCCCCGTAGCGGAGCTCGAGAAGGGTTTTGAGCACAAGCGTCACAAGCGCGAGGCCGGCGAGCACGGACGCCACGGCAAAGGCACCGACGGCATTGTATTCATTGTAGAGGATCTCGACATGCAGCGGCATGGTGTTGGTCAGGCCCCTGATATGGCCCGAGACCACCGACACCGCGCCGAACTCGCCCATGGCGCGCGCATTGCACAGCAGCACACCGTAAAGCAGGCCCCATTTGATGTTGGGCAAGGTCACATGCCAAAAGGTCTGCCAGCCATTGGCGCCGAGCGACAAGGCCGCCTCCTCATCGCCGGTGCCTTGTTCCTGCATCAGCGGGATCAGTTCACGCGCGACAAAGGGGAAGGTGACAAAGACGGTGGCGAGCACGATGCCGGGCACGGCAAACAGAATGACGATGCCGTGCAGCTTGAGCCAGGGGCCCAGCAGGCTCGAGGCGCCGAACAGCAAGACATAGACCAGGCCGGAAATGACCGGCGACACCGAAAACGGCAGGTCGATCAAGGTGGTGAGGAAGGCCTTGCCCTTGAACTCGAACTTGGCGATGGCCCAGGCGGCAGCAACGCCAAAGACCAGGTTGAGCGGCACCGAGATGACCGCGACAAGCAGCGTCAGCTTGATCGCCGAAATGGTGTCGGGCTCGTTGATGGCACTGAGGAAGGGCCCAATGCCGCGCGAAAACGCCTGCTCGAACACCACCACCAGCGGCAGCAGCAGGAAGATGGCGAGGAAAGCGAAGGCGATCAACATCAGCGCCGCACGCGCCAAGGGCCGCTCGGTCACGGCAAGCGACGCATGCGCGTGATAGGCGTCGGCGGGGTAAAGCTCAGGATCAGCCATAACGTTTGCGGGTCCGCGCCTGGATGAGGTTGATGATCAAAAGCATCAGGAACGACAGCGCCAGCATGATCGTGGCAATCGCGGTGGCGGCGGCATAATCATATTCCTCAAGCCTAATGACGATCAAAAGCGGCGCGATCTCGGAGACATAAGGCAGGTTGCCGGCAATGAAGATGACCGAGCCGTATTCGCCGACACCACGGGCGAAAGCCAGTGCAAAACCGGTGATGACGGCAGGTGCCAGGCCGGGAAACAGCACTTTGGAAATGGTCTGGAAGCGGTTGGCGCCCAAGGTGGCCGCGGCTTCCTCGACCTCCTTGTCGATCTCTTCGATGATCGGCTGCACGGTGCGCACGACAAACGGCAGGCCGATGAAGACAAGCGCGATGACGATGCCCAAGGGCGTATAGGCGACCTTGATGCCGAGCGGTGCCAACAGCGCACCCATCCAGCCTTTGGGCGAATAGAGCGTGGTCAGCGCAATGCCCGCGACCGCCGTTGGCAGCGCGAAGGGCAGGTCGACCATGGCGTCGATGATGCGGCGGCCGGGAAAACGGTAACGCACCAGAACCCAGGCGACGATGGTGCCGAACACGACGTTGATCGCGGCGGCGATGAACGCGGTGCCAAAGCTGATCTCGAGCGCCTTGACGGTCCTGCGGTTGGTGGCGATGGCGAAGAAATCGGCCCAGCCGAGCGAGGCCGAACGCCAGACGAGCCCCGACAAAGGGATCAGGATGATGAGCGTGAGGTAGGCAAGCGAGAAGCCGAGCGTCAATCCGAAACCCGGAATGACGCTCGGCTGTCTGAACCGCCACCCCGCAAAGGCGGGTGATGTGGTCATATCGTCCTGGTCTTTGCCTTACTGGGCCGGCTTGTAGATCTGGTCGAATATACCACCATCTCCGAAGTGATAGGGCTGCGCCTTTGCCCAGCCGCCAAAAATCGGATCGTCGATGGAAACCAGCTTCAGCTTGTGCTGCTGCTGCAGGTCGGCGGCCGGCACCAGTTCGGGCTTGGACGGCCGGTAGTGATGCTTGGCGGCGATCGTCTGGCCTTCCGCCGAATAGAGGTAATTCAGGTAGGCCTCGGCCACCTTGCGGCTGCCCTTCGCATCGACATTGGCGTCGACCACGGCAACCGGCGGCTCGGCCAGGATCGACTGCGGCGGGAAGACGATGTCGAATTTTTCGGCGCCGAACTCGTCGAGCGCCAGATAGGCTTCGTTTTCCCAGGCCAGCAGCACGTCGCCCTGTTCGCGTTCGGCGAAGGTCACCGTCGAGCCGCGCGCGCCCGTGTCGAGGATCGGCACATGGGCAAACAGGTTGGCGATGTATTCCTTGATCTTGGCCTCGTCGCCACCGAATTGGCCGTTGGCCCAGGCCCATGCGGCGAGATAGTTCCAGCGCGCGCCGCCCGAGGTCTTCGGGTTCGGCGTGATGACCTGGACGCCGTCCTTGATCAGGTCGCCCCAATCGTTGACGCCCTTGGGATTGCCCTTGCGCACCAGGAAGATGATCGTCGAGGTGTAGGGCGAGGCGTTGTTGGGCAGGCGCGAGCGCCAGTCCGGATTGATCTTCTTCGACTTCTCAACGATCGCGGTGATGTCGCTTTCGAGCGCCAGCGTCACCACGTCGGCGTCGAGACCGTCGATGACAGCGCGGGCCTGCTTGCCCGAACCGCCATGCGACTGCTGGATCGTCACCGTCTCGCCGCTCTCGGCCTTCCAGTGCTTGGCGAAGGCTTCGTTGTAGTCCTTGTAGAGCTCGCGGGTCGGGTCGTAGGACACGTTGAGGAGCGTTGTATCGGCGAAGGCAAAGCCCAGGCCACCGAGTTGGACCGCGCCGGCCAATAGCGCCGAGAGCAGTATCGATCTGCGTGAAGTGGTCATTTCCGCCTCCGTTCGAATATGGTTCTACTCTATCGAACTGGTAGAAATTAGATGCACTGAATGTTCCGTATTTAGCCCCGCATGGGCAAAATACGGCCATGCTGAGTGCCTGCCGGAAATTTTTTTGCTCGCTTAAAAATTCCCGCAAAGCACACCCGCGTCGTTCGGGGACCGAAGACACCGGCAATCAGAAGTAGGGGAGCGAGTTGCGCGCGGCAAGGGTTGGCTTCGGGAGGGGTGCTTTGTTGGGCACGCTGCGGGATTTGCGTTTCACCCGAAACACCCTGCACTGACATTTCTAGCACGACCGTCACGGCATGGATCCCCGGGCCTCCGCACGTCGCTTCGCTCCTGCTCCGCCCGAGGATGACGAGCTCATCTGACGTTTCCGCCAATCTCCAACGTCTGCGATTGGCGAGGTCCTCATGCATTCGTCATCCGGGTCTGCGCTACGTCGTTTTGCTCCTGCTTCGCCCAAGGATGACGGGCGTCATCTGACGTTTACGACAATCTCCAACGTCTGCGATTGGCGACAGTCCCATGCTTTCGTCATCCGGGTCGGCGTTACTTCGCTTTGCTCCTGCTCCGCCCGAGGATGACGGGCTTCATCTGACGTTTCCGACAATCTCCAACGTCTGCATTCGTCATCCTCGGGTTGGAGCGCGAGCGAAGCGAGTGCGGAGATCCCGGGGATCCATGCCGTGACGGTCGCGAAGCCAATGTCGGCGCAGAAGAATTGGCGCTTAGGCGCGCTTCAATATTCCTGATCCCGACTCGTGACCTATTCGACAAACACCTTCACGCTTGCCGCGCGACCAATCGCGTCGATCACCGTCAGCGTCGAATAGCCGGTGCCGTCGGGTTGCCAGGTCGCGGTGCGGCGGCGCTCGATCGACGTCAGCGGCTTGCCATTGGCGAGCCAGCGGAACGGGGCGCGGCCGCCTTGGAGCTTGAGCACCAGCGGCGCCGCCCCGGCGGACGCCGCGCCCAATTCGACACGCGCGCCGTCGGGCGGGAAGATGATCTGCGGTGAGGGTTCGGTGACTGCGGCGACGGCGGGCAACTGTCCAGCCGAGCTGAAACGTTCGAGCGTCACCGGCAGGTCGGCGCGGACCGTGCGCAGCGTTCCGGCCGGGGCGCGCGGCAATGCCATGGCCGGCACGCCGGAGCGCGAAAACGCTTCAAACAGGATCGGCGCCGCCGAGACATATCCCGACAGGCCGGGCACGGCGCCGGCATCGGGCCGCCCGGCCCAGACGCCAAGCACGTAGCGGCCGTCATAGCCGATCGACCAGGCGTCGCGGTAGCCGTAGGAGGTGCCGGTCTTGTAGGCGATGGTGCGCTTGGCAGCACCCTCCGGCGGCTTGATGCCAGACAGAATGTCGCCGATTTGCCAGGCTGCCTGCTCTTCCAGGATGGTGCCATTGGCCAGAGGGGTAGGGACGGCCGCCTCCGCCCCGTCGCGCAGAATCTTGGCGCGGCCGCCATTGGCGAGCCCGGTGTAGAGCTGGACGAGATCGCGCAGGGTCACACCGACGCCGCCGAGGCCGATGGCAAGGCCGGGCACCTCGTTCGGCGGCAATTGCGGCACAATGCCGGCCTGGCGGAAACGCGCGGTCAGCCGTTGTGGCCCGACCGCGTCGAGCAGGCGGATCGCCGGCACGTTGAGCGACAGCTGCAGCGCTTGGCGCACCGACACGTCGCCCTGGTAGCTCATGTCGAAATTCCTGGGCCGGTAGCCGGCGAAATCGGCCGGCCGGTCCTCGATCAGCGTTTCCTGCGCCACCAGTCCCTGTTCGAAGGCGAGGCCGTAGATGAACGGTTTCAAGGTCGAGCCGGGCGAGCGCACCGTCCTGGTCATGTCGATCCAGCCCGAACGCGAGGCGTCGAAGAAATTGGCCGAGCCGACTTCGCCCAGAATCTCGCCCGTCATCGCGTCGGCCAACACCATGGCGACCGAAATTCTGGGGCCGAGCCGGGTGGCTGCTTCGCGCGCCACGACTTCCAGGCCTTCCTGCACGCTTTTGCGCAATGTCAGCTGGTGCCGGTCGGTGCCGGGCTGGTTGCGCAAGGCGCTATCCGAGGCATGCGGCGCCAGTGTGGGGAGAGCCAGCCGCATGGCGGTCACGTCTTCAAGGGCGGCCCGCGCCGCTTCGTTTTCGCCGAGCAGGCCCGCTGTCACCATGCGGCCGAGCACCCGGTCGCGCGCGGCCTGCGCATTGTCTGGGTTGCGGTCGGGCCGGCGCCTTTCCGGCAGCTGCGGCAGCGCGACCAAAAGGGCTGCTTCGGAAACGGTCAGCCGCTTGGGCTCCTTGCCGAAATAGGCGAGCGAAGCGGCGCGCACGCCTTCGAGATTGCCGCCATAAGGTGCAAGCGTCAGGTAGCGTTCGAGGATTTCGCGCTTTGTCAGCCGCCGCTCGATCTGCAGCGCGCGGGCGAGCTGCTTGAGCTTGGAGCCAAAACTGCGCTCGGTCCGTGGCTCGATCAGCCGCGCCAACTGCATCGACAGCGTCGAGCCGCCCGAAACGATGCGGCCGTTGGTCACGAATTGCTGGGCCGCGCGCCCCAGCGCCAGCACGTCGACGCCCTCATGTTCCCAGAAGCGCTTGTCCTCATAGGCGACGAGCATCTTGACCAGTTGCGGGTCGACCTGATCGAGGCTTGTGCCAAGGCGCCAATGCCCGCTCGGGGTTGCAAAGGCGCGCAAGAGCTGGCCGTCGCGGTCGACAACTTCGGCGGACACCACGAGCTTTTCCGGCAGCGGTGGCGGGAAGGCCCGGTCGAGGGCGTAGAGGCTGGCAGCGGCGAAGGCGCTGAGCGCGGCAATTGCAGCGCCGAACTTGGCCAGCTTGCGCGGTGTCTTTCCGATCGGGCGCATCGCTGCCCCTCATCCCCTGCCGGACCTTCTCCCCGTAAGGACGGGGAGAAGGAGGCTTGCCGCAATGCCGACGCCTCCCTCTCCCCGTTCTTCACGGGGAGAGGGTAAGGGTGAGGGGCGGCGCTGCGGGTGGCCGTATTTGCGAAACATGGGCAATTCGTGAAGGCGCTACTGCGCCTTCACCTCCATCATGCCTGTGGCCGTCCGCGCCGAGAATTGCGGCCGGTACATGTCCTCGACGCTCGCTGCCGGATGCATGTAGACGCCGGGCGTCACGGCACGCACGACATAGGCCAAAGTGAATTCCTGGTTGGAGCCTTCGCCGCTGTCCATGGCAGCGATGAAGCGGTCGTTGCGGAATTCGAGATGTGCGGCTTCCGTCTGTTCCAGCCAGGAGAAGTTCGCCAAATTGGCGCTGTTGACCAGCCCCGGATTGTCGATCTCGAAGCCGGCCGGCAGCATGTCGGAGACCAGGATGCGCGAGGCCCAGTCGTTGAGCTCCGTGACCTTGAGCACGACGACGAAACGCTCGTTCTGCTGCGCTTCCGTCACATTCGCCTCGCTGCCGTCGAGACGGTAGTAGGTGCGGGCGATCTCAAAACCGTCGCCGCCGGCGGGCAAGGGCTGTGCCGGGGCAGCGACAGTCGTCACCACCGCCTGCAGCGCATCCTTGCCGGTGTTGGCGATGACGACCGGGTTGATCAACAGATCGGCCCCGTCAACACGCTCGGAGTAGGCGCCGTTGTGCCCGGCACCGTTGACATCGAGCGAAATCGCCTCGTTGCCGGCTTTCAGCGCGCGCGCCGCAAGCAGCATCCAGGCGTCGTCCTGGGTGCTTGTCCATTTGGCAGCAATACGATCGGCCGCCACCATCTTGACCAGCGCCGGCACCACCGAAGGCAGTGGCTTGCTCTCGGCGGCAAGTGCCAGCATGGCGGCGCCGTCACGCAGGCGCGAGCCATAGTCCGAGCGGTACCAGTTGTGCTCGGGCGTCGCCTTGGCAAGCTGGAGAGCGGCGCCGAACAGGTTTTCGGACCGCTGGCCATCACCATACAGTGCCAGGCTGGCACCAAGCTGCGCCACGGCCATAGGGCTGGAGAAGGCTTCGAGCTTGGTGTCGGCGAAGTAGCGCAGGTCGCCCACTGAGGCCTTCTTGTTGCGCGCCAGCACATAGAGGGAATAGGCGATCTCCGAGCCGCGATCCTCGACATCGACGTCGTAGCCGATGGCGTTTTGCAGGTTGTTGAGCGCCTGCATCATCGCGCCTTGAGGAACGTCGAAGCCCTTTTCGCGTGCCCTGGTCAGGAAGTCGGTGACATAGGCGTCAAGCCAGAGGTCGCCGGAACCGGGCGACCATAGCCCGAAGCTGCCCGAAGACGACTGGTAGTTGAGCACGCGGTAGATCGCGCCCTGGATGCGCCCGCGCAGTTCAGGATCGTCGGCCATGCCGTTCTCGGCGCTGAGTTCGCTGACATAAAGCAGCGGCAGCGCCCGGCTGGTCGTCTGCTCGGCGCAGCCATAGGGGTAGCGGTCGAGCGTCATCAACATTGAAGGCACGTCGAAGGCTGAGGCCAGCGACACGCCGACACTGACATGGGCATCGTCGAGCAGGCTTGCGGCCAGCAGCTCCTTGTCGATGCGCAGCGACGCATTCGGCTTGAGGTCCACCACCATGCGCGTGGTCACCGGCAACTGGCCGGGACGCACGGGGAACGACAGTTCCTGCTCGACTTCGAGCCCATCGGCGTTGGCAAGACGGATGGTCAGCCCTGCGGTTCCCGCCGTCAGCGGCATAAGCGGGATCGACAGCGTCTGGCGCTTGCCCGGCTCCAGCGTCACTTTTTCGGGCAGGGCGGCATCGCCGGTCGTCAGGTCCCCAGACGTCTCGACAGCGAGCGTATAGTCGCCAGCCGGTGCATCGGTGTTGGTGATGTCGAGCGTCATCTCGGCGAAGTCGCCCGGCGCCATGAAGCGCGGCATGCCGGCCGTCAGCACGATCGGATCGCGCACGATCACGTCGCCGCTGGCGTGGCCGACAGCAGTCTTGGTCCAGGCCACGCTCATCACGCGCACGGTTCCGTTGAATTGCGGAATGTCGAAATCGACAGTCGCCTTGCCGTTGGCGTCGAGTTCGACGATGCCGGAGAAGAAGGCGACAAGCTTTTCCTTGGGCGGGCTGCCTTGCGAGGTCATGGCAGCGCCGTCGCCGCCGGTGCGCAGCTTGCCCATGGCGCCCAGCGAACCGTCGATCAGACGGCCGTAGAGATCGCGCAGTTCAAGCCCGAGCATGCGCTGGCCGAAATACCAGCCTTCGGGGTCCGGCACCTTGTAGTTGGTCAGGTTGAGAATGCCGACATCGACGGCAGCGACCGTGACATAGGCTTTTTCGCCTGCCGCAGCCCCTGTCACCGCAACCGGGATCGACAGGGTCTTGCGTGGCTCGGTCTTCTCGGGAAGCGTCAGCGCCACGCCAAGTTTCTTGTCGGCGGGGTCGACGGCCAGCCATTTCAGGCCGATAGCGCGGGCCGGCATACGCGATTCCTGGGCTTCGCCAGGGCGATAGAGTGTGGCGGTCACATATGCACCCGCACCCCAGTCTTCGCCAACCGGAATGTCGACAGTGGCGCCACCTTCGGGAATGCTCGCTGTAACCGTCTTCAGCAGCTTTTCAGCGCCGACAGTGACCAGAAGCTCGCCGGCAAAACGCGGCGAAACCTGAAGCTTGGCCACTTCGCCTGATTTGTAGGTTGCCTTGTCGAGCGCCACTTCGAGGCCATCAGGCGTTTCGGTCGAGGTCGCCGAGACATACCAGCCGGCGTCGAATTCGTAGCTTGTTGCCGGGCCCGCCGGATCGGCGGTCTCGACCTCGAGCCGGTAGCGGCCCCAGTCGACGGGCAGCGAAACGGTGGCTTCGCCTTCGGCGGTGAGGTCGACCTGGCCGGTGGCGACCGACTTGGTGAAGGTCACTGGCTCGTAGTTCCACGAATTGCCCGAGCGGTACCATTGGTAATTGCGCTCGACCTTGACCAGCGACCATTGCGCACCGGCGAGAGCCGCACGCTTGCCGTCCGGCTCGGCGGCGATCAGGCTGAATTTGGCGGTACCGCCTTGCGGCACTTCCTCGCCCGTGAAGTCGGGGCGGATGCCGATCATCGTTGCTTGCGGACGGATGCCGATGTCGAGCTTTTCTTCGACAGCGCGACCGCCGGTTTCGCGCATGCGCACAGTCAGTGCCGCATTGACCAGGCGGGTCGTCGAGGGCAGCTGGCCGACCGAAACGGGGAAGGTCGCCTTGCCGTCGTCGCCGACCACGGGCAGGTCGGTCAGCGGAATGCGGGTCGCTTCGCCTTCCTGCTCGTCGGCGAGGCCGAAATAATAGCCCTTGAAGGCGTCCCATTGGCGCTTGGTCGATAGCGTCACTTCGCCTTCGAGCGCAAGGCCAGCGGCCGGTGCGCCATAGAGGAAGCGGCCGTCGACGGTGGCCTCGGCGGTTTCACCGGCCGCGATCTCGTTGCGGTCGGCGGTCAGAGTGAATTCGATGCGGTCGGGGACGAAATCCTCGACCAGGAACATCTGGCTGGCGACGGCCGACTGCTTGGGGTCGGTGTGGATGGCGAGCGTCCAGGTGCCTCGCATGGCGGCGGAGGATAGCGCAAGGTCGACGGCGTGGCCGCCGGCATTTCCGCCCTGGCTGACGATGCGCCGGTCCTCGACGCCGTCGGGCCTTGTGAAGATGAAGGTCAGCGGCAGGTTGTGGACACCCTTGGCTGCGTCGTCACGGGCGAGTGCCGCCGCATGCACCGTTTCGCCGACGCGGTAGATGCCGCGCTCGGTCCAGGCATAAACGTCGAGCGCGCCAGGTGTCGCGCGGCCGGTGACGCCGCGGTCGGACAGGTCGAAGCCGGCGCGGGTCATGTCGAGGAAGACGAAGTCGGCGTCGCCCTGCTTGGCCATCAGCACAGCCGGTGCCAGTCCGCCTTCGCCACGGGTCAGGCCCGGATTGAAGGTGGCGCGGCCCTCGGCGTCGGTCTTGGCTGTGCCGAGGACCTCGTTGTTGCGGGCAAGCAGCGTCAGTACGGCATCGGCGATCGGCTTTGCCGAACCGAGCGAGCGGGCGAACACGTTGAGCCCATCCTGGCCGGTATAGGTCGACAGCCCGATGTCCGAGACGACGAACCACTGTGTCGCCTTGGTCGCCCAGCTTTCGCTCTTGTCGTTAACCGGCTGGGCGGTCAGCACATAGACGCCGGGCTTGCGGTTGGGCAGCGCCTCGTCGACCGGGAAGGAGGTCGTCACTTCCTTGTTGAGCTCGTTTGTGATTGCAAGCTGGCCTGTCCACACCGGCTCGCCCATCTGGTCGGCGATGTTGGAGACGTCATAGCTGTCGAGCTGGCGCAGGAACTGGTAGCCGGACAAAAGCTGCGCCAGCGAACGGTCGCCGACGCGGTAGAGCTTCATATCGGCCGCTTCCATGTTGACGGTGACGACAGGGATGCCGCGACGGGCGGTGGAGGGCAGAACGAAGCTGTCGCCGGTGAAGCGGGTCGATTGCGCCCGATCCTGGACATAAACACTGAGCACGACCGGGGCTGCGAGCACCTCGCCGATGGCCGCTGGCAGGCCGGAGCGGAACGTCACGCGGTAATGCTGGCCGTGCTCTAGCCCCTCGACGCAGATCTGCTTGTCCTTGGCCTCGACGCTCTTGGGCGCCGCGTCGTCGACGGTGACGAAAGGCGCGTAGTCGACACCCGTCTTGACCAGCTCTTCGGAGAACTGGGCGCAGACGCGCGGCGAGGTGGTGTCGGCGTCAATGCTGTGCTCGACGACGCGGAAACCTTTCCGTGCCTTGAGGTCTTCGTATGTGGCGCGCACGGAAGCCGAATTGTCGAGCGCAAGGCTCGCCTCATAGGCCTGCAGCGAGGGCCGGAACATGTCGCGGCGGTCAAGGCCAGCGGCCAGCAGCGACAGGATTTCGGCGCGGTTTTTCGCGTTGCGCGACAAAAGATAGGCGTTGTAGGCGCTCGCCGTCGCGTCACGCTGCAGGGACGCGGTTTCCTCGCCATTGATCGGCTGGACAGCGATCGTGGCACGCGCCAGCCGCGTCCAGATCGCCGCGTCGTCGGGCAGGATGGCGACCGCCGCGCGGAATTTCTGCATTGCGGTGCGCGGATCGCCCTGCTGCAACGAATTGTCGCCGGCGTCGGTCAGCGCCGCGAGGCCTTGCTCGCCCACGACCACCGAACCGTTGGTGAGCGCCCGGCGGTACTGGCGCGCTTCGTCGGCCATCGATGCCGGGAAGAACGACAGTTCGGCTGGCGCGCCGATGTCGGGCTCGCCATTGACCGGCACGACCTTGCCGCCGACAGCGCCTGTGAATGGCTTGATGAGGGCGAAGTCGGACTTGAGGAAGCACCATTTCGCCTTGGTGTTGTAGGTGAAGGCGCGGCACGACGGGTCGCCCATGCATGACGTCTCGCACTGGTCGAGCGTCACATTCTGCTCCGAGCGCAGGTCGAAACCGAAATAATCGCTGTTTTCGGTGGTCACCACGCGGCGTGCTTCGACGGCCGCTGCCCCCGAGATCAAGGCCAAAAAGAGAAGTACGAATACCGGAAAAGTCCGCGCCGCACGCATCGTCATGTCCCTCCAACAGCCTCATCGTCGCTCAAAGCGACATGTTCAGACTTGCCGCCGCACAGTCAACACGGCAAGCCTACAGGCTAAGCCTGCACCTTAATACTTGTCTTGGACGCTGTGCATGGTATTGCCCCTGCCATGCGGATCGCCCCGATGAAAACACCCGAATCCCTATCGCGGATGTCGTTCATTCGCCCAAGGAATTCTGACATATCGAATGTGGCTGCTTTACGAAAAGCCAGAAACTTCATTCCAATTTTAGGATTGGGAGTTACCTTGGCTTGATGTTTGTGCGGCGTATGCGTGGATTCGACAGATCAACGACCGCCCGCGTGCTTCCGCGCGCGGCGATGGCTGTGCTGTTGTCGACCACCATTCTCGCCGTTGAAACGCACAAGGCATCGGCCTTTGAAATCTTTGGCATCAAGCTTTGGGGCTCGGCCAAGGATGAAGATGCCGACATCGTCGATCCGCTCGACTATGCCGTCACCTTCGAGGTCATCGGCGCCGACGACGATTTGCGCGAGGCACTGGAAAAGGCCTCGCTGCTGAAGGGCGAGGAAGACCGTCCGGTCTCCGGTTCGCTCGGGCTGCTGTCCAAGGCGCGCAACGACCGCGAGCGTCTTGTCGCCGCACTGTTTTCCAAGGCGCGCTATGACGGTGTGGTCAAGATCGCCATTGCCGGCAAGTCGCTCGACGACCTCGCCCCCGACGCCGTGTTCAACGGTCCGCAGCCGATCCCGGTGACAGTGACGATCCAGCCCGGCTCGATGTTCACGCTCGGCGATGTCGTGCTCAAGGGCGATGCCGCCAATATCCGAGGTGCTGATTTCGGCCTGATCGCTGGCGGCAATGCCAGTTCAGACGCGATCCTGAAAGCGGAAGCCCAAATCGTCCGCGCGCTCAAGGAAGAGGGCAGGCCGCTTGCCAAGGTGACGAGCCGCACCATCGTCGCCGACCATGCCACCACCACGCTCGACGTTACCCTAGACGTCGCGGCAGGCCCCATCGCCGGTTACGGCGCAACGACTGTCGAGGGCACCGAGGCCGTCGACCGCGACTTCACCGTTTACATGACCGGGCTGGAACGCGGCCGGCAATATTCGCCCAAGGAGATCGACGACGCGCGCAGCCGGTTGCTGGCGCTCGAAGTGTTCAGCTCGGTGTCGATCAACGAAGCACTTGCGCTCGATCCGACCGGCCAGATCCCCATCGATGTCCGCGTCAGCGAGCGCAAGATGCGCTATTTCGGCGCCGGCGCCAGCTATTCCACCACCGAAGGTGCTGGTATCGAAGGCTATTGGGGCCACCGCAACCTGTTTGGCCATGCCGAAAAGCTGCGGATCGGTGGCTCGATCGGTCGCATCGGCGACACGATGGAGATCAGCAAGCTCAACTACAATGCCGGCATCATGTTCGAAAAGCCTGGCGTCATCGGGCCGGCCTCGAAGTTCTTCTCCAGCGCCAAGGTGTCGTTCGAACACCCTGACGCCTATAATATCTTCTCGGTCAAGGGCAACGCCGGCGTCGCTTATGAGCTGACCAAGCAGCAGTCGGTGTCGGCCGAGCTGGCCGTCGAATATTCCGACATCGAGGACGCGCTCAATCCCGACGGCAAGCGCTACCTTCTGGTCTCGACACCGCTGCAATATGCCTATGACAATCGCGACGACAAGCTGAACCCGACACGCGGCTTCCGGGTGCTCGCTTATGCCGAGCCGACCTACGATGCGCTGAACAGCAAAGCCTTCGTCAAGCTCAAGGGCGAGGGCTCGACCTATTACGGGCTCGGCGCCAACAACCGCTTCGTGCTCGCTGGCCGAGTCGCGATCGGGTCGATCCTCGGTGCTGCCCTCGACGACGTTCCTGCCAACCGGCGCTTCTATGCAGGCGGCGGCGGCTCGGTGCGCGGTTACGCCTATCAGGGCATCGGCCCGCATCTCAACGGCCAGCCCACCGGCGGCCTGTCTTATGCCGAGACCTCGGTCGAGATCCGCTATGCCGTCAACGACAAGATCGGCATCGTGCCGTTCATCGACGCCGGAACCGTGTCGACCACCTCGTTCCCCGATTTCTCCACCGTGCGCGCGGGTGCCGGCATCGGCGTCCGCTATCTCACGCCCTTCGGCCCGCTGCGCGTCGACGTGGCAGTGCCACTCAATCCCGGCCCCGGCGACCCGAGCTACGGCATCTATGCCGGCGTCGGCCAGGCGTTCTGACCTCGATGGTTATGCTGAAGAAAATCCTGCGCATCCTCCGCATCGCGGTCCTCGTTGTTCTGGCATTCGTCGTCGGTGCAACGGCCGTCTTCACTCTGACTGCCAAGGGCCGCGAAAACCTCGCCGGGCTGATTTCAAGCGTTGCCTCGACCGACGACCAGAAGATCAGGCTGAGCGGGTTGAACGGCATCTGGTCGGGCAATCTCAGGCTCGACAATGTGGTGATCGAAGATCGCCAGGGCGCATGGCTCGCCTTGCGCGGCGTTTCGGTCGATTGGTCGCCCTCGGCGCTGTTTTCGCGCACCTTCCGCGCCGACAAGATCGCGGTTGACCGCATCGAAGTCGCGCGGCTGCCCGCTGGCGGTGCCAAGACGCAGAGCAGCAGCAGCGGTTTCTCGCTGCCGGTCTCGGTTGACATCAAGCAGATCGACCTGCCCGAAATCGCACTGGGCGAAGCGCTTGCCGGCACCGGCATCGCCGAACTTGCGGCCAAGGGCATGGTGCGCGCCGACCGTTCGCCGCTTGGCATCGAGACCAAGCTCAACATCGCGCGCCGAGACGGCAAGGAAGGCGTTGTCGACGCCGACATCGCATTCGCGCCGGCCGATAATCGCATCGCGCTCAACATCCGCGCGGCCGAGCCCGCCGGCGGCATCATCGCCAACATCCTGAAGCTGCCCAATCAGCCGGCGGTCGAGCTGGTGGTGTCGGGCGAGGGGCCTGCCGCCAACTGGAGCGGCAATGGCACCTTCGCCGTCGACGGCAAGGTCGTCACCCGCATTTCCGGCACCCATCAGCTGACCGACAAGGGCAACGTCATTTCCGCCAAGGGCGACGGCGCGTTTGAGGATTTCGTTCCGGCGATGCTCAAGCCGTTGCTTGCCGGCAACACCACCTTCGATATCGCCGGCACAAGGACGACAACAGGTGGCGTCGATATCGAGCGTGCCACCGTTGCCAGCAGGGCCCTGACGGCGACCGCCGCCGGTTCGCTCAACCCCGAAGGTGCCGCCGACCTGTCGCTCGACGTCAAGGCCAACAGCGCGCCCATCGTGCTCAGCCTCGGCAATGACGCCCAGCCGATCACGGTGGCCATCAATGCCGCGAGCCTGCGCGCCCTTGGTGACGGCAAGGCTCCGGCCGTCGATTTCAGCGCCTCGCTGGTCTCGGTCATCGCCGGCAACACCGAACTGCGCGACATCGTGGCATCCGCCCATTCGGACGCCTTCGACATCGCCGGGCGCAGCGGTTCGGTTGCGATCAAGCTGGGTGTGACCGAGCTCAAGACCGATGTCGCAACACTCGCGCCGCTGGTTGCCGGGCGCGTCTCCGTCGACATGGCGGGCTCGATCAGCAAGACCCAAATCGTCGTCGACGAGGGCACCATCCGCAGCGATGCGCTCAACGGCCAGATGAACGCCAAGGTGAACCTGGCCGATCTCGCGCTGGAACTTGGGCTCAAGGCCGACGTCGTATCCAACGCGCTGCCGGCTGGCGTTCGCATTGCACTGGCCGAGCGGACGCAGTTTTCAGCGACCGCAAGCCGCGACGCCGAAGGCGCCTTCGCCGCCAACGCCATCGAACTCACCTCGGGCGCTTTGAAGGCCCAAGGCACCGCGCGGGTGAAGGGCAGCGAGATCGACGCCGACCTCAAGGGCTCCTTCGCCGATGTCTCGCTGCTTTCCAAGCAGGCCAAGGGCGCGATTGATTTCGCGCTCACTGCCAAGGGCGCGCGCACAGCCCCCGACGTCTCGCTGACCGTCACCAGCGACCGCATCGAAGCGGCTGCGCGCGAGATCACCGGGCTCAATCTGACGGCGACCGGCAAGGTCGATCCGGCCAGCCCGGCCGCCAATGTCGCGCTCACCGGCAATGTCGCCGGACAGCCGCTGCAGGGCAATGCCGTGCTGCGCACAGCTGACGGCAAACGCGAGATCAAGGGCCTGTCGTTGTCGCTCGGCCAAAACAAGCTGTCCGGCGATCTTGTCCTGGACAAGGATTTCGCCCCGCTTGGCACGATCACCATCGACATGCCCGACATCGGCCCGCTTGCAGCATTGGCGCTCGAAAGCGCCGAAGGCGACGTGCGCGGCAAGATCAATTTCACCCGCAGCGGCGACATTCCTCAGGTAACCGTCAACGCCACCACCGGCTCGCTCAAGCGTGGCGATCTCGCCGCCAGCGACGTTGCGATCAATGCCGACATTCTGAACTATCTCAAGGCCCCGGCGATCTCCGGCACGATCAAGGCCAAGTCGGTGACCTCGGGCAAGACCGTCATTTCGGGCATCGCTGTCGACCTCAAGCGCGACGGCGAGTGGACCGGCTTCTCTGGTGGCGCAACCGTCGCCGACATTCCGGCAAAGGCCGCCGGTCGCGTCAAGCTGGCCGGTGGCGTGACGACCATCGAGCTTTCCTCAGGCGAGGCGACCATGCGCGGCATCCGTGCTGCCATTGCCAACCCCACCACAGTTTCGATCGCGAACGGCACAACGACGCTTGATCGGCTGGCGCTGAATCTCGGTGGCGGCACGGCAACGATTTCGGGCACCGCCGGTTCGGCACTCAATCTCAACGCGACGCTTGCCGGTGTGCCGGCATCGCTTGCCAACTCCTTCTCGCCCGGCCTCGGCGCTGCCGGTTCGATCTCGGGCACGGTCAAGGTCTCGGGTGCGGCGGCGAACCCGACTGTCGGCTACGACCTCAACATTGCGGGTGCGGCAACCTCGCAGACCACGGGGGCCGGCTTCGGTGCCATGACCATCGGCTCCACCGGCACCTTTGCCGGCGGCCGGCTCACCTTCCAGTCGACCATCGGCGACGGATCAGGCCTGGCGCTCAAGGGCGGCGGCACTGTCGTCACCAATGCGCCGGTCGCGCTCGATCTCGATTTCGCCGGCCCTGTGCCGTTTGCCTTCCTCACCCGCACGCTGGCAGCCCAGGGCATGGCGCTGACCGGCTCTGCCGACGTCAATGTCCAGGTGCGTGGCCCCGCGACGTCGCCTGTCATTGGCGGCAGCGTGCGTTCGTCCGGGGCGCGGCTTTTGATCGCGCAGTCGGGCATCGCCATCAACGACATCAATCTCGACGTTGGCATCGCCGCCGGTGTCGCCCGCATCAACCGGCTCACCGGGGCGCTGTCGACCGGCGGCACGCTGACGGCCAGCGGTACCGTCGGCACCGACGCGGCCAGCGGCTTTCCCGCCGATATCGCCATCAAGCTGACCGACGGCCGCTATACCGATGGCCGCGTGGTGACTGCCAATCTCGGCGGCGACATCGCCATCAAGGGTCCGTTGACCACGGCACCAGTGCTTTCAGGCACCATCAACCTTGCCCGCACGGTCATCAGCATTCCCGAAAAATTCCCGGGTTCTCTGACCGCTGTTGACGTCAAGCACAAGAACGCGCCCAAGGCGGTTGTCGCCCAGCAGGAGGCGATGCGCCCACCGGCCAAGGCCAGCGGCGGCACCGGCGCTTTGACGCTCGATGTCACCATCAACGCGCCCAGCCAGATATTCGTCCAGGGCCGTGGCCTCGACGCCGAACTCGGCGGCACGCTGCGCCTGTCGGGATCGTCCGCGGCTCCGCAGGCCGTCGGCGAGTTCACGCTCAAGCGCGGCCGGCTCTCCATCCTGGGCAAGCGGCTCAATTTCGTCAGAGGTTCGGTCGGTTTCTCTGGTTCGCTGGTGCCGACGATCAACTTTGCCGCCGAGACCACCGCTGGCGACGCCACTGTCACCATCACCGTCACCGGCGAGGCCAACAACCCGAAATTCGCCTTCTCCTCGGTGCCGGCACTGCCGGAAGACGAAGTGCTGGCGCGGCTGATCTTTGGCCGTTCGATGTCGAATCTGTCGCCCCTGCAGATCGCCCAACTGGCCGACGCCGCTGCCCAGATGGCCGGTATCGGCGGCTCCACCTCGCTGCTGTCGAGCCTGCGCTCCACGCTCGGCGTCGATGATCTCGACGTCAGGACGAACGACCAGGGCGACACGTCAGTTGCTGTCGGCAAGTACCTGAACGACCGCACCTATTTGTCAATCGAGGCGGGCGACAAGCCGGGTTCGGGCAAGGCCACCATCGACCTCAATGTCGGCCGTGGCGTCAAGCTGCGCGGCCAGGCCACCGACGCAGGTGAAGCCAAGGGCGGCATCTTCTACGAACGCGAATACTGAGATCACCCATCGCGTCTTCTGACATCACCACTGTGTCGTGGGACTGTCGGTGATTGTCGGAACATGAGTAAATTAGCAACGACGAAGATTCCGATGAATCCGGCGCGCATTACCATTTTTGCGCCAACTTTGTCGCTATCGCGCGAACTGCTCCCCTCTCAAAATTGCAGACTTGGCTCAGGGAACGACGACGTCCAACCGTTTTGACAACGGGTAATGGATGCGGAATTGTAACGTTGCAGGCCAATTCAATGGGAGACGGAAATGACATTTTACAAGAGCAACTCTGATCTTGTTCCCGGCCACATCCGTGAGCTGGCGAGTGCCGTCGTCGACGGCAAGATGGACCGTCGCGAATTCCTCGCGATGGCGACCACCTTCGGCGCTTCCGCCGCCATGGCCTACGGCATGATTGGCCTTGCCATGCCGACCGAGGCATTGGCGCAGGAAACGCCGACCAAGGGCGGCGTGCTGAAAGTCGCGCAATGGATCAAGGACCCCAAGGATCCGCGCAAGGCGGATTGGTCCGAAATCGCCAACGCCGAGCGCCAGGCCATCGAGCCGCTGGTCAAATACACCGACAAATACACCTTCGAGCCCTATCTGCTCGCCAGCTGGGAAGTGAACGACGACGCCACCGAATATGTCCTGCACGTCCGCCCGGGCGTAACCTGGCACAACGGCGATGCGTTCAACGCCGACGACGTGATCTTCAACTTCACCCGCTGGGCCGACAAGAGTGCCGAAGGCAATTCGATGCCCGGCCGCCTCGGCTCGCTGGCCGACGAAAAGACCGGCAAGCTGCGCGAAGGCTCGGTCGAAAAAGTCGACGACATGACGGTCAAGCTCAAGCTGACCTCGTCCGATATCGCCATCATCCCGAACCTGACCGACTATCCCGGCCTCATCGTGCACAAGTCCTTCGACGAGAAGGGCGGCGATTTCAAAGCCTGCCCGATCGGCACTGGCCCGTTCGAACTCGTTTCCTACGATGTCGGCCAGAAGGTGGTCTACAAGCGCCGCGCCGACAACAAGTGGTGGAACGGCGAGGTCTATCTCGACGGCGTCGAGCTGATCGACTACGGCACCGACCCGGCCGCCATGGTCAGTGCCTTCGAGGCCAACGAAGTCCACACCAACTTCGAGACCTCCGCCGACTATGTCTCGATCCTCGACGGCCTTGGCCTGGTGAAGTCGGAAGTCGTTACCGCGGCCACCATCGTTGCCCGCACCAACGTCAACAACAAGCCTTATGACGACCAGAAGGTGCGCCAGGCGCTGCACAAGGCGGTCGACAACGCGGTCGTGCTGCAGCTCGGCTACGGCAATGCCGGCACGCCGGCGGAAAACCACCATGTCGCGCCGATCCATCCGGAATATTTCGAGCTGCCAAAGCAGGTCCGCGACATCGCCGCGGCCAAGGCGATGATGGCCGAGGCCGGCCAGGCCGACTTCGAGCACGAGCTGATCACCGTTGACGAGGACTGGCACAAGAACACCGGCGATGCGATCGCCGCGCAGATGCGCGAGGCCGGCATCAAGGTCAAGCGCACCGTTCTGCCCGGCTCGACCTTTTGGAACGACTGGACCAAGTACCCGTTCTCGATGACCAACTGGAACATGCGTCCACTTGGTGTGCAGGTTCTGGCGCTTGCCTACCGCACCGGCGAGGCATGGAACGAGAGTGCGTGGTCCAACCCGGAATGGGACAAGAAGCTCAACGCGGCACTTGCTGTGGCCGACGTCGAAAAGCGCAAGGAGATGATGAAGGACATCGAGCAGATCCTGCAGGATGCCGGCATCATCATCCAGCCGTTCTGGCGCAAGCTCTACAATCACTCTGTCGCTGCCGTCCAAGGCGGGGGCATGCACCCGACCTTCGAACACGACTACGGCAAGGTCTGGCTCAAGGCGTGAGGCTGAGCCATAAATCAGGGAGGGGTGACTTTCGCCCCTCCCTCCTTCCGCAATAGGGTTGATCGCCACCACGGACCCCAAACCCACAAAGGCAGGGGACGCCAATGCTATCTTTCATATCGCGCCGCCTCGGCACCATGGCACTCACCATGCTGTGCCTGACGCTTGTGGTGTTCTTCCTCATCAATCTCGAGCCCAACCTTAGGAAGCTGGCGATCAGCCAGACCGAGATGCGCACCACATCCGACCAGCTCGAAAGCTGGCTGCAGCGCAATGGTTACCGCCAGAATTTCTTCATCCGCTACGGCCAGTGGCTCGGCGTCGTCCAGAAGCAGCCCAACATCGACCCCACCACCGGCCAGGCCGTACCGCGCTTCCGCTTCTGCAACGAGCCTGCGGTGCCGACCTATTCCGGCATCCTGCAAGGCGATTTCGGCTGCTCGACCAAATTCAAGACACCCGTCGCGATAAAACTCTTCCCCGCCCTTGGCGCCACCGGCATCCTGATGTTCTGGGTGCTGGTAACCATGGTGCCCATAGCGCTTCTGATCGGCATCTTGGCCGGCATGCGCGAGGGCTCGCGCACCGACCGGACCTTGTCCATCGCCTCGATCGCAACGACAGCCACGCCAGAATATGTCTCGGGCGTCATCTTCACCGTCATCTTCGCCTCATGGCTTGGCTGGTTGAACGGCTCGGCGGCATCGGCCAGCCAGGGCATCACCTTCTACAACTTCACCCTGCCGGTCATGACGCTCGCCATCTACGGCATCGGCTACATCGCCCGCATGACGCGCGCCTCGATGGTCGAGGTAATGACCCAGCAATATATCCGCACCGCCCGGCTCAAGGGCCTGAGCTTCGGCAATGTCGTGGTCAAGCACGCGCTGCGCAATGCGCTGATCGCACCCTTCACGGTCATCATGCTGCAGTTTCCGTGGCTGCTGACAGGTGTCGTCATCGTCGAGGTGATGTTCCGCTACCAGGGCTTTGGTTACACGCTTGTCGAAGCAGCCGGCAATAACGACATCGACCTTCTGCTTGGCTGCTCGCTGGTCTCCGTCTTCATCGTGCTGATCACCCAGCTGATCTCCGATGTCGGCTACGCCTACCTCAATCCGCGCATCCGCGTTCAGTAGGGAGACGGCCGCATGCAGATCGAATATATCGGCGCCTTCCAGACTTTCCTTGGCGTGCTCGCCCGCTTCTGGCCGGTGTGGCTGACCATGGCCATCGTCCTGATCGCCAGCTTCAATTTCCGCAAGCATCTCGGCCTTTACGGCCAGCTCTACGATTCAGGCGTCGGCATCGCGGGCGTGTCGATCTGCTTTTTCTGGCTGTTCACCGCGATCTTCGCGGCCAAGGTCGCGCCGTTCGATCCACTCGCCCAGATCGCGATCATGAAGGACGCGCTACCCGGCGCTGTCGAACCGGCGTCAAAGCAGATCTACCTCTTCGGCGGCGACAAGCTCGCCCGCGACGTCTTTTCGCGCATGGTCTATGGCAGCCAGATCGTGCTGATCATCGCGCCCGCCGCCACCGCTTTCGCGCTGATGGTCGGCATCACGCTCGGCCTGCCTGCCGGCTATTATGGCGGGCGCATCGACTCTTTCCTGTCGTTCCTCGCCAACCTCGTGCTCGCCTTCCCGGTGATCCTGCTGTTTTACCTGCTGGTTACACCCGGCATCATGGACACGCCGATCCCCTACGCCATGGCGGGCGTGTTCTTCCTGTTTCCGATCATCTTCTTTTCGACGCTGTTTTACACCCGCTTCAAGGGCCGGCCCGAGCGCATCTACCTGCTGCTTGGGCTGACGCTTCTGATCGGCGGCTGGGTCTATGCCGGGCTGGTCTTCAATGCCGACCCGCTCGGCATCGTCCACATCGATCCCAACCAGCTCAACATCTTCGTCGCCGTCGTCTTCGCCTCCAGCCCGGGCGTGTTCCGCATCGTCCGTGGCCTCACCATGGACATCAAGACGCGCGACTATGTCGCCGCCGCCCAGACGCGTGGCGAGACGCCGTGGTACATCATGCTGTGGGAGATCCTGCCCAATGCGCGCGGGCCGCTGATCGTCGATGCCTGCCTGCGCATCGGCTACACCACGATCCTGCTCGGCACGCTCGGCTATTTCGGCCTGGGCCTCGCCCCCGAAAGCCCCGACTGGGGCACCGCGATCAAGGACGCCAGCCGCCTTCTGCGCTCCTTCATCCACCCGGCACTGCCGCCGACAATCGCGCTGATGTCCTTCGTGCTCGGCCTCAACCTTCTCGCCGATGCGCTACGCGAACAATCGATGAAGGATTGAGGGCAGACGATGCTGACCCGAATTAGCACCTTCGCACCCCCCTCTGTCCTGCCGGACATCTCCCCCTCAAGGGGGGAGATCAGGCTGTCATCTGCGCGGCTTGGAATCTTCCTTCGCCATTGCGAAGTTGGAGCGGGGCCGAAGCTGCTAATCTCCCCCCTTGAGGGGGAGATGTCCGGCAGGACAGAGGGGGGTGGGACGGAGCGCTACCTGGAAAGGAGACCGCAATGAACGAGGTCGTCACCAATCCAACCCAGCCCATCCTCGAGATCGAGAACCTCTCCATCTCGTTTTTCACCCGGCGCGGCGAAATCCCTGCGGTGATGGACTTTTCCTGCACCGTCATGCCCGGCGAGGCGATGGGCATTGTCGGCGAAAGCGGCTGCGGCAAGTCGACAGTTTCGCTCGGCATCATGCGCGACCTCTCCAACATCGGAAAGATCGTCGGCGGCCGCATCAAGTTCCAGGGCAAGGACATGGGCGAGTTGTCCGAGGAAGAGCTGCGCTCCATCCGCGGCAACAAGATCGCCATGATCTACCAGGAGCCGATGGCCAGCCTCAACCCGGCGATGAAGGTCGGCCAGCAGCTGATGGAAGTGCCTGTCATCCACGACAAGGTGTCGAAGGACGAGGCCTACAAACGCGCGCTCGACATGGTCCATGCCGTCAAGCTGCCCGACCCCGAGCGCATGATGCGCTCGTTCCCGCACCAGCTCTCCGGCGGCCAGCAGCAGCGCATCGTCATCGCCATGGCGCTGTTGTCCAAGCCCGCGCTGCTGCTGCTCGACGAGCCGACGACCGCGCTCGACGTCACCGTCGAGGCCGGCATCGTCCAGCTGGTCAAGGGGCTCGGCAAGCAGTTCGGCACGTCGATGATCTTCGTGTCGCACAATCTCGGCCTGATCCTTGAGACTTGCGACCGCATCACGGTGATGTATTCGGGCGAGGCGGTCGAGACCGGTTCGATCAAGGATGTCTTCGACCGCATGCGCCATCCCTACACGCAAGGGCTGTTCCGCTCGATTCCGCTGCCCGGTGCCGACAAGAATTCGCGTCCGCTGGTCGCCATCCCCGGCCAGCTGCCGTTGCCGCACCAGCGCCCCAAGGGCTGCAATTTCGGCCCGCGCTGCCACCACTTCGTCGAAGGCCTGTGCAACGCCGACGAAATCCCGATGATCCCGGTCACTGGTCATGACGGCCATTTCAGCCGCTGCGTGCGCTTCAACGAGATCGACTGGGCAGCACTTCCGCCAGGCGCGGGCAAAAAGCACGAGAAGGTTGAACCGGGTGCGCCGGTGCTCAGGGTCGAGGAGCTCAGGAAATATTACCGCGTTGGCGGCAACGAAGTGTTCGGCGGCGGTGAGGGCAGGGTCGTCAAGGCCAATGAGACGATCAGCTTCGAGGCGCGCGAGTCCGAGACTGTCGCCATCGTCGGTGAATCCGGCTGCGGAAAGTCGACGCTGGCCAAGGTTCTGCTCGGGCTGGAGACGGCAAGCTCGGGCAAGGTTCTGCTCGGCAACAAGGAAATCCAGTCGACCGGCATCGAGGACCGCGACGTGGCAACCGTGTCGGCGATCCAGATGGTGTTCCAGAACCCGTTCGACACGCTCAACCCGAGCCATTCGGTGGGATCGCAGATCATCCGCACGCTGGAAAAGTTCAATATCGGGAAGACGGCCGCCGATCGTAAGCAGCGCATGCTGGAACTGCTCGACCTCGTCAAACTGCCACGCGCTTTCGCCGAACGCATGCCGCGCCAGCTCTCGGGCGGGCAAAAGCAGCGCATCGGCGTTGCCCGCGCCTTCGCCGGCCAGGCCAGGGTTGTGGTGGCCGACGAACCTGTCTCGGCACTCGACGTCTCCGTCCAGGCGGCGGTCACCGAACTGTTGATGGACATCCAGCGCAAGTCGAAGACGACGATGCTGTTCATCAGCCACGATCTATCGGTGGTGCGCTACATCGCCGACCGCGTGGTGGTCATGTATCTCGGCCATGTCGTCGAGCAGGGCACCACCGACCAGATCTTCTCGCCGCCCTACCACCCCTATACCGAGGCCCTTTTGTCGGCGATCCCGATTGCCGACACCTCAGTGGTCAAGAAGCACATCGTGCTCGACGGCGACATTCCCTCGGCGATGAACCCGCCGTCTGGCTGCCCGTTCCAGACGCGGTGCCGCTACAAGTCCCAGGTGCCGGGCAATCTGTGCGAGACCCAGGTGCCGCCGGTGCGCGACATGGGCGGCGGCCACCAGATCAAGTGCCACTTGCCGCCGAGCGCCTTCGATGCCATGGAGCCGGTCATCAGCATGGGCAAGGGTGCACGCGACATTTCGCCGGAGGCGTAAGCGGACAGGGCGTGGAGAGGTTTTCTGCGCTTCTGGGTTTTCTTTTGGGCGCGCGGCTGCTGGCTTCTGAAGCTTTGGGCTCCTTCGCACCCCCCTCTGGCCTGCCGGCCATCTCCCCCACAAGGAGGGAGATTAGTCACGTCGCCGGCGGCTCTCATCCTGCGAATTCGCAAGGATCGGCTTTGCAACGTTGATGATTGGCCGGGACACCGATGAAGGCCTGATCTCCCTCCTTGTGGGGGAGATGGCCGGCAGGCCAGAGGGGGGTGCGAAGGAACTCGACGTTGAAGATTTGCTTCATAAAGCACCTTCAGCTGTCACCCCTTGTCAGCAACCCGCGTGGATAGCCGCCTCCGTTTCTCCACGCCCTCTCCACCTCCCGTATCATTCTCCTCGCGTTCTTCCACGGGACCCCGGTGCGCACCGGGCATCGGGGGGAAGCGTCGGTGCCGGGCTGGCAGGGGGTCGGTTCTCCTGCTGGGTGATGAGCCCCCAAGCCCGGGCCTTGCGGCGGCTGGCGGCGCGAAAGCGTTGAGGCGACTGAGCGGGGCAAGAACACCGGGCGGAGCGCGAACGTCGCGCCACATACTAACTATCGGACGGCACGGCCTCGCGCCCCGCTTCCCGAACTACCTCCCCAAACCGGGAGTGTTCTTTGACAATAGCCAGACCGGAAACGGGGCGTGGCGGTGAACAGGCTTGGCAATCGACCGGATTACCTCACTGGTGCCAGCAAGGCGAAATGGGCACCCTGCGGGTCCTGGCATTGCACGATCCACTGGCCGCCGGGCACCTCCATTGGCCCCATCAGCACCTTGCCGCCGTGATCGGTCACGCGCTGGACCGCTGCGTCGATCGCCGCCACGTTGAAGTAGAACTGCCAAACCGACATCGGGATCTGCTCGGGCTTGTTCATCATGCCGCCGATCATGCCCTTGCCTGCGTTGAACATCTGGTAGTTGCCCATCTCACCCATGTCGAACTGGTCGTCCTTGCCCCAGCCGAACTGGCCCGAATAGAACTCGAGGGCCTTTTTCCAGTCGGTCGTATAGAGCTCATGCCAGCCGACATGTCCCAACGTATCCAGGGGCATCGCCGGCTGGTCGGGACCGTTGGGCTGCAGAAACATGAACACCGCGCCCTGCGGATCGGTGACGACGGCGAACCGCCCGACTTCAGGGATATCGTCCGGTGCCCTGACAACGGAGCCGCCGGCCTTTGTCAGCGACGCCACTGAAGCGTCTATGTCCTTGGTGTCGATGTAGCCGATCCAGGCGGGCGGCATTCCCATCTTTTTGGCCTCTTCCGGCAGGTTCATCAGGCCGCCGACGCCGCGATCGCCGGCATTGACCACGATGTAGCGCGGCATGTTAGGCGCCTTGTCGAACGGCTCGGTCCGCCAGCCCACGACAGCGGTGTAGAAGGCCTCGGCGGCGTCGAGGTCGGTCGTCATCAGTTCGTACCAGAAGAAGGATTGCGGGGTATGGGGCATGTCTGGCTCCCTTACGTTACCTGCCGTCTTTCCTTGGCGCATGGATCGCCGTGGTGCGGCAGAACTATCATAGGACGCGGACCCGGGCGGATTTCCGACAGGGAGCAAAAATTTCCTTGGCGAGGCAGGTATTTTTCGAGCAAAACATGACAATAAAATTCATATTATTTTTGAGGCTTTTCAAGCGCTTAGCTTGAAAATTGACCAATTGATAAAAAATTGGAACGTGCTACGCTTCCTCAAAATTAGAATAAACTGGGGAACTGGAATGGCAGAAGGTCTTTTCAAGGAAGGCATCGTCGGCGGCCGCCTTGAGTCCGCTCAATACGCCGAGAATTTCTCCGACTTGCACCCGCCTCTCGACCATCACGAGGCGCTGGTCGAGTCCGATCGCTGCTACTTTTGCTACGATGCGCCATGCATGACGGCGTGTCCGACATCGATCGACATCCCGATGTTCATCCGCCAGATCTCGACCGGCAATCCGCTCGGGTCGGCCAAGACCATCTTCGACCAGAACATCCTCGGCGGCATGTGCGCCCGCGTCTGCCCGACCGAGACCTTGTGCGAAGAGGTTTGCGTCCGCGAGATCGCTGAGGGAAAGCCGGTGCAGATCGGCCGCCTGCAGCGCTACGCCACCGATGTGGCGATGGCTGAGGGCAAGCAGTTCTACAGCCGCGCCGCCCCGACCGGCAAGAAGATCGCCGTCGTCGGCGCAGGCCCCGCAGGTCTCGCCGCGGCGCACCGGCTCGCCCGTTACGGCCATGAGGTGACAATCCTCGAAGCACGGCCGAAGGCCGGCGGCCTCAACGAATACGGCATCGCCGCCTACAAGAGCACCGATGATTTCGCCCAGGCCGAAGTCGACTACGTCACCGCAATCGGCGGCATCACGACCGAAAACGACAAGGCGCTTGGCCGCGACTATCATCTGGCTGATCTCACCGCCTCTTACGACGCCGTGTTCCTCGGGCTCGGTCTCGCCGGCGTCAACGCGCTGCGCGCCGAAGGCGAGGACGCTAGCGGTGTCTCCAACGCGGTCGACTTCATCTCCGTGCTGCGCCAGTCGAGCGATCTCGCCGGCCTGCCGGTTGGTCGTCGCGTCGTCGTCATCGGCGGCGGCATGACGGCTGTCGATGCTGCCGTGCAATCCAAGCTGCTCGGCGCCGAGGAAGTGACCATCTGCTACCGCCGTGGCCAGGAGCACATGAACGCTTCCGGCTTCGAGCAGGATCTCGCAGCTGCCAACGGCGTCGTCATCCGCCACTGGCTGCAGCCGACGCAGGTCGTATCGGAAGGCGGCAAGGTGGTCGCCATCGAACTCGAATACACCGCCATGAAGGGCGACAAGCTCTCGGGCACCGGCGAGATCGTGCGGCTCGCCGCCGATCAGGTGTTCAAGGCGATCGGCCAGAGTTTCGAGCCGGCAGCACTCAACGGCAGTGGCGCTTCGATCGCCATGGAAGGCGGCCGCATCAAGGTCGACGGGGAAGGGCGCACGTCGCTTAAAAACGTCTGGGCCGGCGGCGACTGCATCGCTGGAGGTGACGACCTGACCGTCTCGGCTGTGGCGCAAGGGCGCGACGCGGCTGAATCCATCAACCGCGCCCTGATGGGCTGAGGGAGGCTAAGATGGCAGATATCCGCAACAACTTCGTCGGCATCAAGTCGCCCAACCCGTTCTGGCTGGCCTCGGCGCCACCGACCGACAAGGCCTACAACGTCGTCCGCGCCTTCAAGGCCGGTTGGGGTGGCGTGGTCTGGAAGACGCTCGGCGAGGAAGGCCCGCCCGTCGTCAACGTCAATGGCCCGCGCTACGGTGCGATCTGGGGTGCCGACCGGCGCCTGCTCGGCCTCAACAACATCGAGCTGATCACCGACCGCGACCTGCAGACCAACCTGCGCGAGATCAAGCAGGTCAAGATGGAGTGGCCCGACCGCGCCATGGTGGTGTCGCTGATGGTGCCGTGCGAGGAGCACGCCTGGAAGGCGATCCTGCCGGTGGTTGAAGAGACCGGTGCCGACGGCATCGAGCTCAATTTCGGCTGCCCGCACGGCATGTCGGAACGCGGCATGGGGGCGGCGGTCGGCCAGGTGCCCGAATACATCGAAATGGTGGTGCGCTGGTGCAAGCAAAACACCCGCATGCCCGTCATCACCAAGCTGACGCCCAACATCACCGACGTGCGCAAGCCCGCGCGGGCCGCCCTTGCCGGCGGCACCGACGCCGTATCGCTGATCAACACCATCAATTCGATCACCGGTGTCGATCTCGACAGCTTCGCGCCGCAGCCGACAATCGACGGCAAGGGTAGCCACGGCGGCTATTGCGGCCCGGCGGTCAAGCCGATTGCCATGAACATGGTGGCCGAGATCGCGCGTGATCCTGAGACGGCGGGCCTGCCGATTTCGGGCATTGGCGGCATCACCACCTGGCGCGATGCGGCGGAGTTCATGGCGCTTGGTGCTGGCAACGTGCAGGTCTGCACCGCGGCGATGACCTACGGCTTCAAGATCGTGCAGGAGATGATCGCCGGTCTTGAAAACTGGATGGACGAGAAGGGGCATCGCTCGCTCGACGACATCGTCGGCCGCGCCACGCCCAATGTCACCGACTGGCAGTATCTCAACCTCAACTATGTCGCCAAGGCGCATATCGACCAGGATGCCTGCATCAAGTGCGGCCGTTGCCACATCGCCTGCGAGGACACCTCGCACCAGGCGATCACCAGCATGGTTGACGGTGTCAGGCACTTCGAGGTGATCGACGAAGAGTGCGTCGGCTGCAATCTCTGCGTCAACGTCTGCCCGGTCGAAAACTGCATCACCATGGTGCCGCTGGCTGTTGGCGCCATGGACAAGCGTACCGGCAAGCCGGTTTCGCCCAACTATGCCAACTGGACGACGCATCCCAACAACCCGATGGCCAAGGTGGCGGCGGAGTAGGAGAGCAAGCCATGGATGACAAGAGCGAGGTCATCGAACTCGCTCTTGCCTGGGCGGCGGCGATCGTTTCCAACGACGCCACCGCCATTGGCAGCTTCATGACCGATGATTGGGTGATCGTCGGCCCTGATGGCGCGACTGGAAAGGCGGACTTTCTCGCCATGGTCGCCTCGGGCGATCTGACCCACGACCTGATGCAAACCGTTGGTGAACCACGCGTCGAAATTTATGGCGCGACAGCCGTCCACACCGCGCGCGTGGTCAACAGCGGCCATTTCCGAGGGCAAGCTTTCGCAGCGGACGAATGGACGACCGATGTCTTCGTCCGCAGCGGAACCGGCTGGAAATGCGTGCTCAGTCATACGACGCCGGCGATCAAGCAAGACGCAGCTCAAGCCGAATAATCCCGCTGCTTGATCTCGGCCTCTTCCGGGCGGATGATGGCAGAATGGAAAAGGTACTCGGCATCGGTGGCTTTTTCTTTCGTGCGCGCGATCCGCAAGGACTTGCGCAATGGTATGCCGCGCATCTCGGCGTCGACCTCGTTCCCGACAGCTACGACAAAAGCCCCTGGCAACAGCAGGCCGGGGCGACTGTGTTCGCGCCGTTTCCCGATGATACCGACTATTTCGGCCGACCCGAACAGCAGTGGATGATCAATTTCCGCGTCGGCGATCTCGACGCGCTTGTGGCGCAGCTTCGCGCCGGCGGCATCGAGGTGAAGGTCGATCCCGAGACCTATCCCAACGGTCGTTTCGCCCGGATTCATGATCCCGAAGGCAACCCCGTCGAGTTGTGGCAGCCAGCGGGCTGAGCGCTGAAATCTCGCCAGATCGGCATCGTCACCAACGAGGTTTTTCGTGGCGCCTATTGTGGATAGAAAATATCCATGATACGATGAGTCCATGATTATGAGGTGGCAACCATGAAGCTTGGTGACGGCGTAGAAGCAGCGATCCATTGTGCGGCGATGCTGGCTGGCGTCGACGGCGACGGCACCATGCCGGGCACTGTGATGGCCGAGGCATTCGGGCTATCGCCGAGCTATCTGCTCAAGCATCTCAAGGCGTTGACTGCCGCCAAGGTGCTGGAATCGGTTCCGGGGCCGAATGGCGGTTACCGCCTGGCGAAGCTGCCCGAGCAAATCACGCTGCTCGACATCGTGCTGGCCATCGAGGGCAGGGCACCGGCGTTTCGCTGCGGCGAGATCAGGCAAAAGGGCAGCTACGCGCTCGACGCCTCGGCCTATGTGAAGCCCTGCGGCATCAACGTTGCCATGCTCAAGGCGGAGCGGGCCTATCGCACGGCACTTGCCGGTACGCGGCTGTCCGACATCGTCGCCGATTTCACCGCCAACACCGACCAGCGCATCGTCGCCGCCAGCTGCGCCTTCGTGGCGCTCAACCAGCGGCCGCAGAAGGCAAAGACCATCAACGAAAGGAAGATGTCATGAAACCCAGGCTCAATTTCTACACCGCTTCACCTGAGCTGACCAAACACCTGGTCGCGCTCGACACCGCAGCCAAGGAATGCGGGCTCGAACATAGCCTGCTGCACCTGATCAAGCTCAGGGCGTCGCAGATCAACGGCTGTTCCTATTGCGTCGACATGCATAGCCGCGAGGCCAAGCTGGACGGCGAGACCGAACAGCGGCTCTGGCTCGTCGCTGCGTGGAAGGAATCGCCGCTTTTCACCGAGCGGGAACGCATGGCCTTTGCCTGGACCGAAGCGGTCACCAACATTGCCGACGCCGGCGTTCCGGCTGACCTTTACGCCGAGGCGCAAAAGCACTTCTCCGGGGAAGAACTTGTCAAGCTCACCGTGGTGCTCGGTGTGATCAACACCTGGAACCGCCTTTGCGTGACATTCCACGCCGTTCACCCGGTTGCTGAAGCCAAGGCCGCCTGATCAATAATCGAGAAAAGTCATTTTGCAGCCATCGCCGGAGGGCGATCGCCCAAGGAGATTTTTATGTTCGACATGTCGACGCTTGCCTTTGTAGGCCGCCTGCTGCTTGGCGGGGCCTTTGTTTTCGCTGGCCTGCGCAACATCGCAAACGCAACCTTTCTCGCCGGCATGATGACCACGCGCGGCGTGCCGCAGGCAAAGCTGTTCCTGTGGGTTGGTATCGTGCTCCAGATCGTGGCCGGGCTGCTGCTGATCGTCGGCCCCTGGACGGCATTTGCCGCAGCGACCCTGATTGCGTTCCTGCTCGTAGCGACCGTCATGTTCAACAATTTCTGGGATCACAGTGGCCCGGATCGCGCGGCGCGCATCAATGGCGTGGTCAGCAATGTTGCTCTGGCCGGCAGCTTCCTGCTGGTGATCGCGGCAGGGCAGTAACCGGCGAAGAATCCGATTCAGGATTTCGGCCTAAGCCCTTCAACAAAAAGCTGTTCGAGGAAGCGCGCTGCATCCTCGAAGCGGCCTTCGCCGCCACGGTCCGAGCCAAGCACGGCGCGGACCTGGACGTCGAAATCGGCATAATGCTGGGTCGTCGCCCAGATCGCGAAGATCAGGTGCCAGGGGTCGGCCTTGGCGACCTTGCCCGCGCGCATCCAACCCTTAATGACCTCTACCTTTTCGTCGACAAGCGTTTTCAGTTCGCCTTCGAGCATCGACATGATGCGCGGCGCGCCCTGCAAAATCTCGTTGGCGAAAAGCCGGCTTTCCCTGGGAAAGTCGCGGGCCATTTCGAGCTTGCGCCTGATGTAGCTCCTGAGCTCGGTCATCGGGTCGCCGATATTGTCGAGTTCCTTCAACGGAGCAAGCCAGGTGTCGAGCAGCCGGTGCATCAGCGTCTCGTGGATGTCTTCCTTGCGGCGGAAATAATAGAGCAAATTCGGCTTGGACATGCCCGCCGCTTCTGCGATCTGGTCGATTGTCGAGCCGCGAAAGCCGTTGGTGGAAAACACCTCGAGCGCTGCTTCGAGGATGACCTCGCGCTTCTCCAGCTGGATGCGGGTGCGGGCGCGCGGCGCGGAACCTTCCATGGTCATGATGTGCCACATTGGAGGGTGGACGACAGCGCTCTCTGGACCAATCCGCTGGACCAGTTCTTGCCGACCTGTGGAGCGCGCCGGTGAAGCCGCATTTCCGGTAGTAATCCCTTGACCGCCGAAGCGGCGGTGCTAACGTTTGTCCAATCGGTCAAAAAAATTGCGTAACACAAAAACGCACCGAAGACCAAGCGTTGGCCGTACCGAAACAGGGGAAGAAAGGAAAAGCTTGGTCATGTCGGACAGGCTCAAAGTTACGCCCAACGATCTCAGCGCATTCTGGATGCCGTTCACCTCGAACAGGCAGTTCAAGCAGGCGCCTCGCATGATGGTTGCGGCCAAGGACATGCACTACACGTCCAGCGACGGCCGCAAGATTCTGGATGGCACCGCGGGCCTGTGGTGCGTCAATGCCGGTCACTGCCGGCCCAAGATCACCGAGGCGATCCAGAAACAGGCCGCCGAGCTCGACTACGCCCCGGCGTTCCAGATGGGCCACCCGATCGTCTTCGAACTGGCGAACCGCCTCGTCGACATCGCGCCCAAGGGCATGGACCACGTGTTCTTCACCAATTCCGGTTCGGAATCGGTCGAAACCGCGCTCAAGATGGCAATCGCCTATCAGCGCGTGAAGGGCGAGGGCGCACGCACCCGGCTCATCGGTCGCGAGCGTGGCTATCACGGCGTCAATTTCGGCGGCATCTCGGTCGGCGGCATCGTCACCAACCGCAAGATGTTCGGCACGCTTCTGGGCGGCGTCGACCACATGCCGCACACGCATCTGCCGGCCAAGAACGCCTTCACCAAGGGCGAACCGGAATATGGCGCGGAGCTTGCCGACGAACTGGAGCGCATCGTCACGCTGCATGACGCCTCGACGATCGCTGCCGTCATCGTCGAGCCGGTCGCAGGTTCGACCGGCGTGCTGATCCCGCCGAAGGGTTATCTGCAGAAGCTGCGCGAGATCTGCACCAAGCACGGCATCCTGTTGATCTTCGACGAGGTCATCACCGGTTTCGGCCGCCTCGGCACGCCGTTTGCGTCAGACTATTTCGGCGTCGTCCCTGATATCATCACCGCCGCGAAGGGCGTTTCCAACGGCGTCATCCCGATGGGCGCGGTGTTTGTGAAGAAGGAAATTCACGACGCCTTCATGACCGGGCCGGAACACCTGATCGAGTTCTTCCACGGCTACACCTATTCGGGCAATCCGATCGCGTCGGCTGCGGCACTGGCCACGCTCGACACCTACAAGGAAGAGGGCTTGCTGACCCGGGGTGCCGAGCTTGCGTCTTATTGGGAGGATGCGCTGCATTCGCTCAAGGGCGAGCCGCATGTCATCGACATCCGCAACATCGGCCTGATCGGCGCGATCGAGCTGCAGCCGATTGCCGGCAGCCCGAGCAAGCGCGCGTTCTCGGCCTTTGTGAAGGCGTTCGAGCGCGGCGCGCTGATTAGGACCACCGGCGATATCATCGCGCTGTCGCCGCCGCTGATCATCACCAAGGGCCAGATCAACGAGTTGATTGATCACGTCCGCGAAGTGCTGAGGATGATCGACTGAACTGCTCGCGCGTTCAAGCGGGCGCGCGACACTTGAGAGCTTGATCCCGGAGCGCGTTCCATGCTCTCCGGGTTCCGCTCCAACGAACAAGGGAGTCCCGCACCATGTTGCGCGGGGCTCTTCGGCGAAAGCCAAACGAAGGAGATGCGGCGTCGGGAACCGCTGGCGTTTCCGGGCATAACAAGGAATGAGAGGACTACCACATGGCCGCCCCAGGCGAGAATCTGCGAATCAATTCAGAGCGTTTGTGGGATTCGCTGATGGAAATGGCGAAGATTGGCCCCGGCATTGCCGGCGGCAACAATCGCCAGACCCTGACCGATGAAGACGGTGAGGGCCGCAAGCTTTTCAAGAAATGGTGCGACGCTGCCGGGCTCGACATGGGCATCGACGAGATGGGCACGATGTTTGCCCGCCGCGAAGGCACCGATCCAGAAGCGCTGCCAGTTTATGTCGGCAGCCATCTCGACACCCAGCCGACTGGTGGCAAGTTCGACGGCGTGCTTGGCGTGCTCGGTGGCCTGGAGGTCATCCGCTCGCTTAACGATCTCGGCATCAAGACCAGGCATCCGATCGTCGTCACCAACTGGACCAACGAGGAAGGCACGCGCTTTGCGCCCGCCATGCTGGCGTCCGGCGTGTTCGCCGGCGTGCTCGAGCAGGACTGGGCCTACGACCGCAAGGATGCCAAGGGCAAGCGCTTCGGCGACGAGCTGGAACGCATCGGCTGGAAGGGCACCGAAAAGGTCGGCGCACGCAAGATGAAGGCCTTCTTCGAGTTGCATATCGAGCAGGGTCCGATCCTCGAAGACGAAGAGATTGAAATCGGCGTCGTCACCCATGGCCAGGGCCTGAAGTGGCTGCAGGTGACGTTGACCGGCATGGAAGCGCACACCGGCTCAACGCCGATGTACAAGCGCCGCAACGCCGGGCTTGGCATGGCGCGGGTGACCGAGTTGGTGCACGAGATCGCCATGGACTACCAGCCCGACGCCGTCGGTGCCGTTGGCCACATGGAAGTCTATCCGAACTCGCGCAACATCATTGCCGGGCGCACCGTCTTCACCATCGACATTCGCTCGCCCGAAAAGGAAGTGCTCGACGCCATGGACGGGCGCATCCGCGAGGGTGTGGCGACGATCTGCGAGGCACTCGACATCTCCTTCGAGATCGAGCAAGTCGGCCATTTCGACCCGGTCGCCTTCGACACGGATTGCGTCAAGGCCGTGCGCGACGCCGCCGACCGGCTTGGCTACAGCCATCGCGACATCGTCTCGGGTGCCGGCCACGACGCCTGCTGGATCAACCGCGTGGCGCCAACGGCAATGGTGTTTTGCCCCTGCGTCGACGGCCTCAGCCACAATGAAGACGAGGAAATCTATCCCGAATGGGCCGCCGCCGGCTGCGACGTGCTGTTCCATGCGGTCCTGGAAACGGCAGGGATCGTGGAGTGAGTTTTTGGGCTCATACCCTTGCGCATCTCGCCTCTCCCCATCTTGGGGAGGGGTGCTTTGCGCTGTTCGACCACGGGGCGGTCCTTACATGATCTGAAACACGGCCAAAGCGCTCAAAAAAGAAGCGCGGCTAGAATTGGGGAACTGAGCATAATGACCAAAGTCATCCGAAACGGCACCATCGTCACGGCCGACCGGACGTGGAAGGCCGACGTGCTGATCCAGCATGGCAAGATCGTTGCCATCGGCGAGAATCTGCATGCCGATCACGAGTTCGACGCCACTGGCTGCTACATCATGCCGGGCGGCATCGATCCGCACACCCATCTCGAAATGCCCTTCATGGGCACCTACTCAGCCGACGATTTCGAGACCGGCACGCGCGCGGCCCTTTCGGGCGGCACGACCATGGTCGTCGATTTCTGCCTGCCCGCACCCGGCCAGTCGCTGCTCGAAGCGCTGCAGATGTGGGACAACAAGACCACCAAGGCCTGCTCCGATTACTCGTTCCACATGGCCATCACCTGGTGGGGCGAGCAAGTGTTCAACGAGATGGCGACCGTCGTCGACAAGGGCATCACCTCGTTCAAGCATTTCATGGCCTACAAGGGCGCGCTGATGGTGGACGACGACGAGATGTATTCGTCGTTCCAGCGCTGCGCCGAGCTTGGCGCCTTGCCCTTGGTGCATGCCGAAAACGGCGATGTGGTCGCCCAGCTGTCGGCCAAGCTGCTTGCCGCCGGCAATAACGGGCCTGAGGCACATGCCTATTCGCGCCCGCCGGAAGTCGAAGGCGAGGCGACCAACCGCGCCATCATGATCGCCGACATGGTGGGCAGCCCGCTTTATGTCGTGCATACCTCTTGCGAGCAGGCGCATGAGGCGATCCGCCGTGCCCGGCAGAAGGGCATGCGCGTTTATGGCGAGCCGCTGATTCAGCACCTTGTGCTCGACGAGACCGAATATTTCAACAAGGACTGGGACCACGCGGCGCGCCGGGTGATGAGCCCGCCTTTCCGCAATAAGCTGCATCAGGATTCGCTGTGGGCGGGCCTGCAAGCGGGCTCGCTGCAGGTGGTGGCGACCGACCATTGTTCGTTCACCACCGAGCAGAAGCGCAACGGCGTCGGCGACTTCACCAAGATTCCCAACGGCACCGGCGGTCTCGAAGATCGCATGCCTGTGCTGTGGACCAAGGGCGTCAACACCGGCCGCCTGACGATGAACGAGTTCGTCGCTGTGACCTCGACCAACATCGCCAAGATCCTCAACATGTACCCCAAGAAAGGGGCGATCGTTGAGGGTGCTGACGCCGACATCGTGGTGTGGGATCCCAAGCGCAAGAAGACGATCGCGGCGAAGACCCAGCAGTCGGTCATCGACTACAATGTCTTCGAAGGCATCGAGGTGACCGGCCTGCCGCGCTTCGTGTTCACGCGCGGCGAGCTTGCCATCCAGGAGGCCGAGGTCAAGGCGCAGCCCGGCCACGGCGAGTTCGTGGCGCGCGAGCCCCACGCACCGGTCAACCGCGCGCTGTCGAAGTGGAAAGAGATCACAGCACCGCGCAAGGTCGAGCGAACAGGCATCCCGGCGACGGGGGTCTGAGCAACTTGCGGCGGCCAGCGATTGCGGTCGTCGAAACATGCCTGCGGCCGCTGCGAACTCACGCGGGCGATTTCCAAAAGTACCGAGCAGGGATGGCGGCCGCGTCTGGCGGTCGCAAGGTGGTGCCGAAGACAACCGGTCTCGCGCGCCAGGAAAAACATTCCGATCAAGTGGACGCCTGCCTCATCTTCGGAGAGGATGGCATGATGTGGGGTAAAGTCGGGCAATGCTCATGACAGTCAATCAAGCCACGGCGACAAGCGTCAATCAGAACGCCGTCGTCGAAGCCAGAAAGCTGGGGCTGACCTTCCAGACCAATGACGGCCCGGTGCGGGCGCTTTCAGACGTCAGTCTGACCATCAACAAGGGCGAGTTCGTCTCCTTCATCGGGCCTTCGGGTTGCGGCAAGACGACGTTCCTGCGGGTCATCGCCGATCTCGAGCAGCCGACGGAAGGCACCATCTCGATCAACGGCATGACGCCGGAACAGGCGCGACAGGCGCGCGCCTATGGCTATGTCTTCCAGGCGGCGGCGCTGTTTCCGTGGCGCACGATCGAGGCCAATGTCGGATTGCCGCTCGAGATCATCGGCCTGTCCAAGGCCGAGCAGCAGGCGCGCATCAAGCGCACGATGGACCTGGTCAATCTCACCGGCTTCGAGAAGAAATATCCCTGGCAGTTGTCGGGCGGCATGCAGCAGCGTGCATCCATTGCCCGCGCGCTCGCCTTCGATGCCGACCTGTTGCTGATGGACGAGCCGTTCGGCGCGCTCGACGAAATCGTGCGCGACCATCTCAACGAGCAACTGCTCAGGCTATGGCGGCAGACCAACAAGACGATCTGCTTCGTCACCCATTCGATCCCCGAGGCTGTGTATCTGTCGACGCGCATCGTCGTCATGTCGCCGAGGCCTGGCCGGGTCACCGACGTCATCGAGTCGACTCTGCCCACCGAGCGGCCGCTGGACATCCGCGAGAGTCCGGAATTTCTGGCCATCGCCGCGCGTGTCCGCGACGGGCTGCGCGCCGGCCATTCCTACGAGGATTGAGCCACAATGGATCGCCTCAGAGACCGGGTCGTACCCGTCATCACCATCCTGCTGGTCATTGTCGCGGCGTGGTACGCGTTTGCCGTGTTCATGAACGCGCCGTTCCAGCGCGATCTGGACCGGCGGGCGGGACTTACGCCTGCTACCATGGAATTCATCGGCAAGACGCTGTCGCAGCCCAAGCCAACCATGCCCGCGCCGCACCAGGTGGCGCAGAATTTCTTCGAAAACACGTTCCTGAGGAACGTCACCAGCGCGCGCAGCCTCGTCTACCATTCGTGGGTGACGCTGTCGTCGACCCTGCTCGGCTTCACCTTTGGCACCGCCCTCGGCATCCTGATCGCTGTCGGCATCGTCCATGTGATCGCGCTCGACCGCTCCCTGATGCCCTGGATCATCGCCTCGCAGACGATCCCGATCCTGGCGGTAGCGCCGATGATCATCGTCGTTTTGGCGGCGATCGGCATCACCGGGCTGATCCCCAAGGCGCTGATCTCGACCTATCTGTCGTTCTTCCCGGTCGCTGTCGGCATGGTGAAGGGGCTGCGCTCGCCCGATCTCATGCATCTCGACCTGATGCACACCTATAATGCCAGCGCGTCGCAGACCTTCTGGAAGCTGCGCGTGCCGGCCTCGGTGCCGTTCCTGTTTGCCTCGATGAAGGTGGCGGTGGCGGCGAGCCTTGTGGGTGCCATCGTCGGCGAGTTGCCGACAGGGGCTGTGGCCGGCATCGGCGCCAAGCTGCTCGCCGGTTCCTACTACAGCCAGACCATCGACATGTGGGCGGCACTTGTTGCCGGCTCGGTGGTGGCGGCGATGCTGGTCGTGCTGGTCGGATTTGTCGGCAAGCTTGTCGAACGCTCCATGGGAGGACGGCCGGCATGAGGTTTGTAAAACCATCCTGGCAGGCAGCACTCGCATTGGCGCTTTCGGCCGTGGCCATTGTCACACTGCCGATGCTCGGTGCCGATCCAACAGCCCCGATAGCCAATGGCCCCGCAATCGCCATCGCTGCCCTGATCGTCGGCGCTGCTGTCACCTCCTTCGCCGGACTTCTGCCTGCGACCAGCGCGGCGGCCTTGTTTGTCGGCGCGCATGCGGCTGCGTGGCTGCTGATCGCCTCGATCGCCGGTCACGAAGGCATGGCGCGGATGCCGTTCTTCCTGCTGCTCGCCGCCGCCTGGCTGCTCGCCTGGCGCTGCGTTGCCGTTTTGTCGGCAATTCGTCCGGTATCGCAGCAAGCCAAGACAATGCTGCGCCTGCTGATCCCGGCGATCTTCGGGGCCTGGATCCTGATCCTGTGGGAAGCGGTGACGCGGGGGGCAGGGGTGCCGTTCATCCTGTTGCCGCCGCCGAGTGCTATCGCCGCGCGCATCGGCAATTCGCTGCCGATCCTTTTGGCCGACGTGCGCCAGACGATCTTCAAGGCGGTGCTGTTCGGCTACATCGTCGGCTGCGCCTCGGGTTTCATTGTTGCGATCCTCGCCGACCGCGTGCCGTTCCTGCGCAGGGGCCTCTTGCCCATCGGCAACATGGTGTCGGCGCTGCCGATCATCGGCGTCGCCCCGATCATGGTGATCTGGTTCGGCTTCGAGTGGCAGTCCAAGGCCGCCGTGGTCATCATCATGACCTTCTTCCCGATGCTGGTGAACACGGTCGCGGGCCTCGCTGCCTCGGGTCATATGGAGCGCGACCTGATGCGCACCTATGCGTCGAACTACTGGCAGACGCTGTTCAAGCTGCGGCTGCCGGCGGCCGCACCCTTCATCTTCAACGCGTTGAAGATCAACTCCACGCTGGCGCTGATCGGTGCCATCGTCGCCGAATTCTTCGGCACGCCGATTGTCGGCATGGGCTTCCGCATCTCGACCGAGATCGGGCGCATGAATGTCGACATGGTCTGGGCGGAGATCGCTGTTGCGGCTCTGGCCGGTTCCGTCTTCTATGGCGTGGTCGCCTTCATCGAGAGGGTCACCACTTTCTGGCATCCGTCCGTCCGTGGTGGGCGGGCGTGACCTGAGCTCCTTGGGCGGGGCCGCGGTCCAACTTCAGAGGGAAAAAAGAAGATGAAAAGACTGATGGTATCGTTGATGGCGGGGGCGATGTCGCTGGCCGCAGCGCAGGCGGCACTTGCCGCCGACAAGGTGGCGCTGCAGCTCAAATGGGTGACGCAGTCGCAGTTCGCCGGCTATTACGTGGCCAAGGAGAAGGGCTTCTATAAGGACGAAAACCTCGACGTCGAAATCAAGGCCGGTGGCCCCGATATCGCGCCCGAGCAGGTGATCGCCGGCGGTGGCGCCGACGTCATTGTCGATTGGATGGGTGGCGCGCTTGCGGCCCGCGAAAAGGGCGTTGGCCTCGTCAACATCGCGCAGCCCTACAAAAAGGCCGGCATGGAGCTGGTCTGCCCCAAGGACGGCCCGGTGAAGACCGAAGCCGATTTCAAGGGCAAGACACTGGGCGTCTGGTTCTTCGGCAACGAATATCCGTTCTTCGCCTGGATGAACAAGCTTGGCCTGTCGACCGAAGGCGGCAAGGACGGCGTCACCGTGCTCAAGCAGAGCTTCGACGTGCAGCCGCTAATCCAGAAGCAGGCCGACTGCATCTCGGTCATGACCTATAACGAGTATTGGCAGCTGATCGACGCTGGTTTCAAACCCGACGAACTGACCGTGTTCAACTACACGGCGATGGGCAACGATCTGCTCGAGGACGGTCTCTACGCGCTCGAAGACAAGCTCAAGGACCCGGCCTTCGAAGACAAGATGGTTCGCTTCGTGCGCGCCTCGATGAAGGGCTGGAAATACGCCGTCGACAATCCCGATGAGGCAGCCGGCATCGTCGTTGACAATGGCGGCCAGGACGAAAACCACCAGAAGCGCATGATGGGCGAAGTCGCCAAGCTGATCGACAATGCCGACGGCAAGCTGATCGAGGCGGCCTACAAGCGCACGGCCGAAGCGCTCCTGGCACAGAAGATCATCACCAAGGAACCTTCGGGCGCCTGGACGTCAACGATCACCGACAAGGCCATCAAGTAAGCTTTGGATTGTGGGAAATCTGAAAAGGGGCGGGCAACCGCCCCTTTTTCTTTGGAGGTAGCGGCTGAGGTGCGTCCTTCGAGGCTCGCTCCGCTCGCACCTCAGGATGAGGACCGTTGTGGCTGCATCACCTCACAGAAGGAGCGTAGCGCCAACCTCCCTCATCCTGAGGTGCTCGCCTGAAAGGCGAGCCTCGAAGGACGCACAACAAGTTGCGCCCGAAAGGCAACCGGAGTTCGCTGCTACTTTGCCAGCGTGTAGAAGGTGAGCGTGCGCGGCTCGCCCTTGGAGTAGTTCATGCCTTCGATGCGTCCACGCTGCTTGAGCGCGGCCGCGCCGCCTGGAATGGCCGCCAGGAAGGCCTTGCTCTCGGCTTCGGCAATCACCGCGATGGCGCAGGCCGGATCGGCAACCAGCGCGTCCGCCGCACCCTTACCGTTGGTGAGTTGGGTCTGCGTGCCGGCGAGAAAGACCAGGCTCGGCTCGCCATAGCCTGCCGAGACAAGCTGCGAGGTCTGGCAGGGCTTCAGCTTCTCGAAACGCTCGGCGATCTCGGGGCTGAGCCATAGGGGTTTGAGCGGCGGCAGGATCTTCCAGGTGAGTACGCCGAAGGCGGCCGCGGCAGCTGCGGCGGCAAAGGCCGTGCGCTTGAGCGGATCCATGCCGTCGGGCGCGCCGATGCCGTATCTGCCTGATATCAGGACCAGCAATGCGGCAAGCAGCCCCCACCAGGAGACTTCGCCGAGGAAATAGGGCGTGATGCCGAAGGCAATGGCGGCGAGGCCGATGTTGATGCCGAACATGCCGAAGGCGCAGGCACGGCGCAGCCAGAACTGCCAACGCGACAGCTCGATGCCAGCTGCCGACTTGTCGGTCAGCACCCAGGCCATCAGCAGGATCATCGCTGGATAGGCCGGCAAGGCATAATGCGGCAGCTTGGTCGGGATCAGCTCGATGGCGACCCAATAGGGCAGGTACCAGGCGAGGCAGAACAAGAGGCGCGGGTCCTGTCGGAACCGTCTAAGCGCCTTGAGGCCGCCTTCGAGCGCCACAAGCGCGAAGGGCCACATGAACAGCGTATAGGTGAGGAGATAATAGCCGGGCGGGAAGCCGTGCGACTCCTGGCCCGAGCCGACCTTGCTCAACAGGTCGTTGCCGACCAATTCCTGCCAGAACGCGCTACCGGTCTTGAGCGTGATCAGCCAGGGGGCCGCGACCAGCAATGTCACCAGGATGCCGCTGAGCGGCTTCAGCTTGCGCAGCCATGAACGGTCGCGGTCGAAGATGGCAATGGCGGCGATCGTCAATACGCTCATGAACGGGATGACCGGGCCCTTGATCAGGATCGACAGGCCCTGGGCTGCCCAGAACAGCCAATGCGCGCGGCCTTGCTGTTTGCCGTCGCGATGGCCGAGATAGATGCCGGCAAGCGTGCCCTGGGCGAGCAGGGCGGTGGCGAGCAGGGTTGCATCGTTCCTGGCGATGCGCGCCTCGACGCCCAGTATCAGGATCCCCATCAGGCCGAGGCCAGCGATGACGCCAGCGGTTTGGCCGAACATGCGGTCGCCGATGAAGGCGAGCGCCAGAACCGAGAAGGTGCCGGCGAGGACCGATATCAGCCGGTAGACCCAGATCGGGGCTTCGCTGCCCTGTCCGCTCAGCAACACGGCTGCCGACTGCAGCCAGTGGATGCCGGCAGGCTCGTTGTAGCGCGGCTCGCCCTGGAAGCGGAAGTCGACATAGTTGCCGCTCTCGACCATCTGCTTGGTCGCCTGGACAAATCGCGACTCGTCGCGATCGGTGGGCGGCAAGGTGGAAATGCCCGGCGCGAAGGCGAACAGGGCTAGCAGTGCCAAAAGCAGATATGTGAGCGGCGACAACGCCTTGGAGGGCGTTTCGGAGAATTTGATTCCGGAACTCGTCATGCGCGGTCAGTCCGTTTTGGACATGGCCAGATGCCGCTCATTGGCGATCAGCCTGAGATTGCGGCAGGGTTTCTGCCTCGTTCTTGCACGGAATGACGATTGAAATCATCATCTTGCCTGGGGACATGTTACGTCTGGATGGCGCGAATGCGCGGCCTCAATAGCATCAAAAACGCGCATTTGCCACGACGGCTACACTTTCCCCAAGCGTCGTCGCTTGTCCCCAAGGCAAGCGTCAGCGCTTGTCCCTGATGTCGCTCAGCGTGCGCGTCGGCGTGATCGCTTCCGGATCGAGCTTGATCTCGATGATCGTCGGCTTGCCGCTTAAGCGCGCGCGTTCGAAGGCGGGCGCGAACTCGCCGGTTTCGCGCACGGTCTCGCCATGGCCGCCATAGGCACGGGCAAGGGCTGCGAAATCCGGGTTCTTGAGGTCGGTCGCCTCGACGCGGCCGGGATATTCGCGCTCCTGGTGCATGCGAATGGTGCCGTAGATGCCGTTGTTGACGACGATCACGATGATCGGCAGGTTGTACTGCACGGCGGTGGCGAACTCCTGGCCGTTCATCAAGAAGCAGCCGTCGCCGGCGAAGGCAATGACTTCACGGTCTGGGAACAGGCCCTTGGCAGCGACCGCAGCCGGCGTGCCATAGCCCATCGAGCCCGAGGTCGGCGCACCTTGCGTGGCGAAGCGGCGGAAGCGGTGGAAGCGGTGCACCCAGGTCGCGTAGTTGCCAGCACCATTGGTGAGGATCGCGTCTTCCGGCAGGACTTTTTCCAGCCAGTTCATGATCGGGCCCATCTGGACAGCACCGGGACCGGTGAGCGGTGGCGTCGACCACTCGAGATAAGCGGCGTGCAGCGCCTTGGTGGCTTCGGCCCAGGCCGGCTTGGCGGCAGGCTTGCGCTTGGCGAAGGCTTCGACAAAAGCGGCGGGCGATGCGTTGATCGCCAATGTCGGGCGGTAAACGCGGCCGAGCTCGTTGGCGTCGGCATGGACATGGACCAGCGTCTGGTCGGGATAAGGGCTCTTGATCAGCGTGTAGTCGGACGACGGCATTTCGCCGAAACGACCGCCAATCAGCAGCACGACATCGGCTTCCTTGATCGCCTTGGCGAGCTTGGGGTTGGCGCCGATGCCGACGTCGCCGGCGTAGTTTTCATGCAGGTGGTCGAACAGCATCTGGCGGCGGAAGGACACACCGACGGGCAGCGCCCAGGCTTCCGAAATCTTCTTGATCCGCTCAACGGCCTCGGCATTCCAGCGGGTGCCACCGAGAATGACGAAGGGACGCTTGGCGCCGTTGAGCAGGGCCTCGAGCTTCGAAAGCTCTTCTTCGCCGGGGCGGGTTTCGACCGGGGTGGCGGGCAGCGCTGCCGGAGCCTCGACGACGCTGGTCAGCATGTCCTCGGGCAGGGACACGATCACCGGGCCGGGACGGCCAGACATGGCGACGGAGAATGCGCGGGTGACGAGTTCGGGGATGCGGGCTGCGTCGTCGATTTCGACCACCCATTTGGCGATGTTGCCGAAGAAGGCGCGGTAGTCGACTTCCTGGAACGCCTCGCGCTCCTTGGCGTGGCTCGCCACCTGGCCGATGAACAGGATCATCGGGATTGAATCCTGCATGGCGATGTGCACGCCAGCGGAGGCGTTGGTGGCACCGGGACCGCGGGTGACGAAGCAGATGCCCGGCCTGCCGGTGAGGCGGCCATGGCAATCGGCCATCATCGCGGCACCACCTTCCTGGCGGCAGACGATGCTGCGGATCTTTGAATCGTGCAGCGCATCGAGCACCGCGAGGTAGGATTCGCCCGGCACGCAATACATGCGGTCGACGCCATTGGCCTCAAGCGCATCGACGATCAGTTTTCCGCCGGTCTTCATTTCGCATTCTTCTCCAGTTCGGCAAGGATTTCTGCGGTGTGTTCGCCCAGCCGGGGCGACGGGCGGTCATAGGTGAGAGGTGTCTCGGACATGACCATCGGCGCGCGCACCGACGGCAGCTTGTTGCCGTGGCCGTCGTCGAGGTCCATGCGCATGCCGCGCGCGATCGCCTGCGGGTCGGCGAATGCCTGGCCGATGGTGTTGATCGGGCTTGCCGGCACGCCTGATACCTCGAGCCTGGCAAGCAGCGTTTCGCGGTCGAAGGCGGCGAGTGCCGCAACGATCTTCTCGCGCAATGCGACCCGATTGGCGACGCGCGCCGAATTGGTGGCAAACAAAGGATCAGTGGCGATGGCTTCGAGCCCGACAATGGCGCAGAATTTCTGGAACTGGCCGTCATTGCCGACAGCCAGGATGAAATGCCCATCGCTCACCGGCAGCACTTCATAAGGCGAGATGTTGGGATGGGCGTTGCCCATCTGCACCGGCGAATTGCCCGAGACCAGGTAATTCAGGTTCTGGTTGGCGAGCACCGACATCTGGGCGTCGAACAAGGCCATGTCGACATGCTGGCCCTGGCCAGTGGCTTCGGCGTGGCGAAGCGCTGCCTGGATGGCGATGACGGAGTAGAGCCCGGTGAAGATGTCGGTGACGGCGACGCCGACCTTCTGCGGCTCGCCGCCGGCAGGTCCGGTGATCGACATCAGGCCGGACATGCCCTGGACGATGAAGTCGTAGCCGGCGCGGGCGGCATAGGGCCCGTCCTGGCCGAAGCCGGTGATCGAGCAATAGACCAGCTTGGGATTGATCTTCTTCAGGCTGTCATAGTCGAGGCCGTATTTCTTGAGGCCGCCGAGCTTGAAATTCTCGATCAGAACGTCCGCATCGGCGACGAGCTTGCGCACGATATCCGCACCTTCTGGTGTCGAAAAGTCGAGCGCGATGGAGCGCTTGCCGCGATTGCAGGAATGATAGTAGGCAGCCGAGAGGTTTTCGCCATCATGTCCGGTGACGAAGGGCGGGCCCCATTTGCGGGTGTCGTCGCCGCCATCGGGGTTCTCCACCTTGATGACGTCGGCGCCGAGATCGGCCAGCAATTGACCGGCCCAGGGGCCGGCGAGGATGCGGGCGAGTTCGATGACGCGGACGCCGTGAAGGGGCGGATTGCTCATGAGGCACCAGAATTCATTTCAAGTGGCCACGCTCTATCAGGAGTCCCGATATCCCGCCACCACGTTGCGATGGGCCAGGTGCCGCTGTCAGCGGGGAAATGTGCGGTCGAGCCAGGCGGCGAAATCGGCCATGATCGGCTCGCGATTGATCTCGTTGAGGCTTTCGTGGCGGGTTTCCGGGTAAACCTTTGAAACAAGATTCGAAAAACCCATCCGGCGCATGCGCGAGGCCAGCGCTTCGACCGCCTTGCCGCCTGATGTGGCCGGGTCGTGCTCGCCGCCCACCAGATTGAACGGCAGGTCCTTGCGCACGCCAGCGAAATTACTGTCGTCGGCGCCCGCGAAGACGAGGTCGAAGATATCGATCCACATCGACACCGAGGCGTCCCAGCCGCAGAGCGGATCGGCGACATAGGCATCGACTTCCGCCGGATCGCGCGACAGCCAGTCGAAGGCGGTGCGCGGGTTAGGAATCTTGCTTGCCCAGTCGGCAAAGGTCAGCTTCGGTAGGATGCGGGACGGTACGTCCGAACCCAGGCGGAAACGCTCGAAGGCAAGGATCGCCTGGGCGAGACGGCCGAGCAAGCCGGCCGAGAAATTGGCGTTCCAGATGGCTGCGGCGGCAACGCGTTCGGAATGGCGGAGCGTGAAGTTGAGCGCGATCAGCCCGCCCATAGAATGGCCGAAGATGACCACCGGCAAGCCGGGGTGCTGTTCGGCGATCAGGTCATGCACTGCCCCGACATCGTCGAGTATGTGCTCGACGCCATCTCTTTGGGCGAAGCGCCCGATCGGGGCGCCCGGCGCAGAAGTCTCACCATGACCGCGATGGTCGTGGGCGTAGACATGATAGCCATGCGCGGCGAGGAAGTCGGCGAAGCGGCCGTAGCGCGCGGCATGCTCGGCGAGGCCGTGATTGACCTGCACCACGGCGCGGGCAGGGGCGTCGGCATGCCTGATGTAAAGATTGAGCCTGGCACCGGTCGGAGACGCAAGCGTGCTGCTGGTATCAAATGGCATCTTGGCCCCCTCGGATGGGACTGTTGAGTGAGGATCAAGCGCGCGTCAAGGGTGGCGGCGCCTGCCTGACAAGCGCAAGATGTCAGGAGATGGCAAGGCTGGTCTTGTTCGCAGAATGACAGCCCATATATTCCGCTAATCCTTGCGCCGGAATTTCAGTTCCGACGCCGTTTCTTCGAATTTTCCTCATTTTCCCCACGGTCGTCATGCAGCCGATTATTTCCGTTTCCAATCTTTCCAAGACCTATGCGTCGGGCTTTGTGGCGCTCAAGAACATCAACCTCGATATTCGGCGCGGCGAGATATTCGCGCTGCTCGGGCCGAACGGTGCCGGCAAGACGACGCTGATCAGCATCATCTGCGGCATCGTCAACCCGAGCGAAGGCACGGTAATCGCGGACGGGCACGACATCGTCACCGACTTCCGCGCGGCGCGCTCGCGTATCGGCCTTGTGCCGCAGGAACTGACGACCGACGCCTTCGAGACTGTGTGGGCAACCGTCAGTTTCAGCCGTGGCCTGTTCGGCAAGCCGGCCAACCCCGCCCATATCGAAAAGATTCTCAGGGATCTGTCGCTGTGGGACAAGAAGGACAACAAGATCATCACCCTGTCGGGCGGCATGAAGCGCCGCGTGATGATCGCCAAGGCGCTGTCGCATGAGCCGCAGATCCTGTTCCTCGACGAGCCGACGGCGGGTGTCGATGTCGAGCTGAGGCGCGATATGTGGGAAGTGGTGCGCCTGCTGCGCGAAACCGGCGTCACCATCATTCTGACCACGCACTATATCGAAGAGGCCGAGCAGATGGCCGACAGGGTCGGCGTTATCAGCCATGGCGAAATCATCCTGGTCGAGGAAAAGGCCGAGCTGATGCACAAGCTTGGCCGCAAGCAGCTGACGCTTCAGCTGCAGAACCCGCTGGAACATCTGCCGCCCGAGCTGGCGGGACACGGACTCGACCTGTCCGAGGACGGGCACGAGCTGGTTTACACCTACGATACCCAAGGCGAGCGGACGGGCATCACCGCCCTGCTCAAGGACCTCAACGACGCCGGAATCCGCTTCAGGGACCTGCAGACCAAGCAGAGTTCGCTGGAAGAGATTTTCGTCAATCTGGTGAGTGAACGGCGATGAATTTTTACGCGATCCGCGCAATCTATCTGTTCGAAATGGCGCGCACATGGCGCACGCTGCTGCAAAGCATCGTCTCGCCCGTCATTTCGACCTCGCTATATTTCGTCGTCTTTGGCGCTGCCATCGGCTCGCGCATCAGCGAGATCAACGGCATCAGCTACGGCGCCTTCATCGTGCCCGGGCTGATCATGCTGTCGCTCTTGACCCAGAGCATCTCCAACGCGTCCTTCGGTATCTATTTTCCGAAATTCGTCGGCACGATCTATGAGCTTTTGTCGGCACCGGTGTCCTATCTGGAGATCGTCATCTCCTATGTCGGGGCGGCGGCGTCGAAATCGATCATCCTCGGCCTAATCATCCTCGCCACCGCGGCGCTGTTTGTGCCGCTGCAAATCCAGCATCCGGGGTGGATGCTGGTGTTTCTGGTGCTGACGGCGGTGACCTTCAGTCTGTTCGGCTTCATCATCGGCATCTGGGCCGGCAGTTTCGAGCAGCTGCAATTGGTGCCGCTCCTGATCGTCACCCCGCTGACCTTTTTGGGCGGCAGCTTCTATTCCATCGACATGCTGCCGCCGTTCTGGCGCACAGTGTCGCTGTTCAACCCGGTGGTCTATCTGGTCAGCGGCTTCCGCTGGAGCTTCTTTGGCATATCGGACGTCAATGTCGGCGTAAGCCTCGGCATGACGCTGGTGTTCCTGGTGGCCTGCCTCATCGCGGTCTGGTGGATATTCAGGACCGGCTGGCGCATCAAGGCGTAGTGGCGGGGAACTACTCCGCCCATTCCCTGTCGGCGGTGAAGGCGATCGTCAGCCAGCGGTCCGGACCTTCATCGCCAAGGGCGTCGCCGATCTCGTCGCGCAACCGGTCCCATGCCTCGATGGATTTCGCCGGCAGGCCGGGTGGCACGATGAAATAAAGCTCGATCTGCGTCAGGCGGCCAACCCTGGCGACATAGGCGCGATAAGAAACAAAGCCGTGTTTCCTCACGGTTGCGCGCGCGACCTCGTCGACATGCGCCTTCAGTGTTTCGGGCGTGATCAGCAAGATGTCCGAAAACGCCTGGCGGACCGTGGCGATGGGCATCGGGATGATGATCAGGCAGACAAGCGCCAGCACTGCAGGGTCGACATAGGGCGCGATCCAGGCAAGCGACGTGCCTTCGACCAAACTGCCGCTGATGAAGGCGACCAGCAGCGCAGCCGTGATGCCGCCGGACATCATCCAGGCGGTGACGTCCAAGGTGACGAAGTCGGACTGGATCGTCTTGTTGGCGCGGTTGCCGATGAAGGCCATCGTCAGGCAGGCGGCGAGCGTGACCACCGCATAGACGATGGCGTAGTCGAATTCGAGCTGATGGCCGCCGGCAAGCAGGTTGGCGATGGCGTTGATCAGGGCGTAGATCGACACGCTCATCAAGACGATGCCGTTCATGCCCAAGACGATAGGCTCCAGGTGCCAGAAGCCGAGCGAAAAGCGCTTATGGAGCCTACGGTTGTGGGTGGCATTGCTGGTGATCAGGCGCGCGACGATCAGCGCCAGGATCGTCATTGTCGCGTCGGCAAGCGAGTAGGCCCCGTCGAAGGCGATCGAGAACGAACCGCTCAAAATGCCGAAGACAATGCCGAAAAGCGCGACAATGAATGTGACGGCAATGGAGTTTCGAAGGACGTTGGTTTCGGTAAGCATGCCTCAGCTATGAAATAGCCGGGTGGCGATGTCCACTGGCAGCGAGGTTGAGGGGGCAGTGAAGGCGTGATCTGTGAGATCGACCCAATCTGTCGCCAGGTGGGTAAAAAGGGTCCCTAAGGTTTGGACGCCTTAATCCTGACTTTGGGCACACCAGAACTGTCCAGCTTGATTTCGATAGGTCCGTCGGCGGCTACAGGTGGAGGCGCGACATTTGTGACCTTTGCGTCCTCAAGCCGATCTGCCTGCAGCAACTCGTTGCCTTTGGCCGTCTTCAGGCGCTCCAGCTGATTGATGTAGAGCCCTGACATTTTGGCCCCCCTGACCATGCGGAGCAGCGGCTTCAAAACAGGCGAGCAATATCGCCAGTCATAGCAACACCAACAAGCCACATCGACGCAAATCGTGTTCCGGCAGATGGCCGGAACCGTGCCCTGTCAGGCGCTCTTGCCGTTGGAGGCAAGGCGGAAGCTCTCGCGTCCGCCGCTTGGCACCACGACGAGTTGCCTGACCTTGCCCTGCTTGAAGGCGGTGAGGAAGCGCTGGTAGTCCTTGAAGGCGACGCAGCCATGCGATTCCGCCTGTCTGCCGCGCAGCAGGTAGCTGTGGGTGAGGAAGCCGTCGCGGCCGTATTTGTTCTTGCCGTCGACTGGCAGCATGCGGATCGCCTCGACGCCGTGGAAGCGGCTTTCGCGCATCCTGAGGTTATAGGTGTGCGGCGGGGTCGGCCCGTTCATCTTGACGTTCACGTAGCGCGGATTGTCGGCCATGTTGCCGACGCCGGAATGGGCCTCGAGCACGCTGCCGTCAGGCATGTAGACCTTGGCGGCGCTGATGTCGTAGACGGCGACGCCGTCGCCGGCCCTTGATCCGCCGCCACCGCCGAACAGGTTGCGCAGCGACTGGCCGAGGCTGCCGCTGGCTTTTGGTTCCGGCGGAACATTCGGCCTGGCATAAGCCAGCGTCTGCTTTGGTGCCTCGCGCTGGTCGGCCTTCTTGGGTTCATCGACTGTTGGCGTGGCCGGCTCTTCGACCGGCTGGGTGTCGGATTTCGCCGTTTCCGCCCCACGCGGACGCAACTGCGGCATAGGTCCGTCGGACGGTGTGTCTTGATAGTCTGGCGAGCCAGCAGCGTTGGTGTCGGGGTTCTGGTCCTGCGCCGCGAGGTCTTCCTCTGGCGGCGCCGCCAGCAAGGTTGACATGGCGGTGTCGGCGCCTGCGTTCGGGGAGGGATCGGCATAGGCCAATACGGTTTGGGGAAGCTCGGGCGTGCTGTCGGGCAGCGAGGCAAAGCGCTCCGAGGCGGGCGCTGCGGCAAGCTCCGGGTTGGCGGAGCCGGCGAACAGGCTGGCGAGTTTTTGGGACGTCATGCTGGCTTTTTTCGCGACGGCGTCGAAGCGCGCAGATTTGCCGTTCGCGCCAGCGGTCGCGCCAATGACATGGCGGGCGGATTTCCCGGCGGCAGCCACCAAGCTTGCGGTCACGACAGGCTGCGCCGTAGCCGTGATCAGCCGCGACGCCTTGCTGGTGCTGACATAGGCGACTGGCGCTCGCGCCTGCGTTTTAGTGGCCAAAGCGATCTGTGGGCTGGGCAAAAAGCTGGTTGAGCCGAGAGCACGCGAGCTGCCGGTCGCGACCATGCCAGCCATCGACCATACGGTCGCGCCGGCAAGGGCGGTGCCAAACGAGGCGATCAGCAGTGGGCGCAACAAACGGCGCAAGGGCCGTGCACGAACGATTTTACTCACAAACGCGTCAAACCAGTTATCGCGCAACAGCCCTCAGATCGGCGAGCGACCGCAACAGCGTGACTTCCGGAATGTCCCCATCTCGACCAATGATCGTCAAAGGATGGACAAATATGGTTAAAGTTTGCTTGCTGCGGTGCGGAAATCGCGGGCCGGGCATTCGAGAGCTGAATCTCGAGCCGCTGCTCGTCGCCGCCCCGCTGTCCGCCCTGGGTGGCAGGCTTACTTCCAACGACATGCTGCCTGCCTGATCGCGGCCTGGTGGATGTTCACGACCTGCCGGCCGATCAAGGCTTGGTGGGCCAAGATCATTGGGCCAGACGTGGCAACTGGGGCGCAATGCGCTCGATGGCCATTTCTTACTTGATAGCGGTCGTTCCTCACGGTTAGCTATTCGAGGACGAGAACTGCGGCGGACTGAAAGTGCCGACGAGGCGAACTCGCGGAAAATAGCTGGAGGAGGTCATATGTTGTGTTTTACCAAGAGATTTCTCCTAACCGTAGCGTTGCCGGGGGCGATTTTGCTTACGACCTTCGCGCAGGCCCAGGCAAACGAGCCTACGGACAATGAAATCACCGATGCCTGGACGTATCTTTATGGTCGGTATCTGGTTCTTCAGCAGGAGAACCACGACATTGACGTCGAAAAGGTCGGCTACAACAAGATCAAGTACAATCCGCTGGGCTCGGCCCAGTTCGTCAATCCGAACCTCGACGTGGCCTATCTCGAGGCATGGATCGCAGTCGATGCCGACCATGCGGTGATCCTGAACGTCCCGGAGATCAAGGGACGTTATTACACGGCGCAATTGCTTGATGGCTGGGGCGAGGTCATCGCCAACATCAACGAGCGGACCTTTCCCGACCACCCATTCGGCAAGTTCGCGCTGGTGCTGAAAGGGACCAACCCTCCCATCCCCGATGGGGCTGTCAAGGTCGAACTGCCGGCGGCAAAGGCAAAGATCCTGGCGCGGGTGGAACTGAAGGGGACGCCCGACGAGGCGGTGGCCCTGCAGAAGCAGTTCACGCTCGACGTTCCCGACGGCATCAAGATCGATCCGCCTTACAAGGTGCCTGATTTCACCCCTGCCGCGCCGATCACCTCGGCGATCTTCGATCAGATACCGGAGGTACTTGCGACCTATCCGGACCCGATGCCCAAGGCTGCGGAATTCCAGGCGGCAGCGGAAAAGGTCGCCAGCTTTGCAAAAAGCAGCGACGATGCGCGGGCCAAGGTCGAAGAAATCGTCAAGACCAAGGCCCTCCCTGGCTTTCTCGAGGGCGCGAAGGGGTTCGGGACCCAGAAGGGAGGCTGGTCGGTCAGCTATGTCGCGGGCAACTTCGGCAACGACATCCTGGCGCGCGACATCATCAACTATGGTGGCTTGTGGGGAAATGTCGCCAGCGAAGCGCTCTATTTCATCGGCCAGACCGACAGCCAGAAGCGCCCGCTGAATGGCAGCAAGACGTATGAGATCAGGTTCCCCAAGGATGCGAAGCCGGAGGCGCAGGTGAACGGCTTTTGGTCGGTCTCGCTTTATAGCGTACCGGATTATCGTGTCGTGCCCAACAAGCTGAACCGCTACAACCTGAACAACGTCTCGGATCTCAAGCCCAACGACGACGGCTCGCTAAGCCTCTGGCTCGCCCCGGCGTTGCCGGCAAACGTCGCGGAAAGCAATTGGCTGCCGACCCCTGAGGGCAAGGGTTTTTCGCTCAATATGCGCATGTATGTGGCCAAGCCCGACGTCCTGGACGGAAAGTGGTTCCCAGCGCCCATTGAAGCGAAGGAGTGACAGGCTCGACAAACGACATTGGAGTCGGAGGAGGCTTGCCCTGGATCGGGGCACGTCATGGTCTTCTCCGACCGAAATGCCGATAAGTGGCGCCTGCAGTCCCTGGCTTGCATCCGCCTTGCGCCCCGGCTCGGCCCAAAAGCATTTGCCGTTTGGGGCGGGATCGCCTACATAGCGCCCAACTCCTATCACTTGAGAAGCAGGATACGCGCGCGTGGCACGCCAGTTCATCTATCACATGTCGGGACTGACCAAGTCCTACGGCACCAAGAAGGTGCTGGATAATCTCAACCTGTCGTTCTACCCCGACGCCAAGATCGGCATCCTGGGCCCGAACGGCGCCGGCAAGTCGACCGTGCTCAAGATCATGGCCGGCCTCGACAAGGAATGGTCGGGCGAAGCCTGGCTGGCTGACGGCGCGACGGTCGGTTACCTCGCGCAGGAGCCACATCTCGACCCGAACAAGACCGTGTTCGAAAACGTCATGGACGGCGTTTCCAAGAAGACGGCCATCATCGAGCGCTACAACGAGCTGATGATGAACTACTCGGACGAGACCGCCGACGAGGGCGCCAAGCTGCAGGACGAGATGGATCGTCTCAACCTGTGGGACCTGGAACAGCAGGTCGAGATGGCGATGGACGCGCTGCAGTGCCCGCCCGCCGACTCCGAAGTGACGCAGCTGTCGGGTGGCGAACGCCGCCGCATCGCGCTGTGCCGCCTGCTGCTCGAACAGCCTGACCTCCTGTTGCTCGACGAACCGACCAACCATCTGGACGCCGAGACCACGGCATGGCTGGAAAAGCACCTGCGCGACTATCCCGGCTCGGTGCTGATCATCACCCACGATCGCTACTTCCTCGACAACGTGACCGGCTGGATCCTCGAACTCGATCGCGGCCGTGGCATTCCCTACGAGGGCAACTACACCAAGTATCTCGACGCCAAGGCCAAGCGCCTGATCCAGGAAGGCCGCGAAGACGATTCGCGCCAGAAGGCGATCTGGCGCGAACGCGAGTGGATCGCGTCTTCGCCCAAGGCACGCCAGACCAAGTCCAAGGCGCGTATCAAGGCCTATGAAGAGTTGGTGGAGAAGGCGGATCAGCGCCGTCCGACCGACACGCAGATCGTCATTCCGGCCGGCGAACGCCTCGGCAACGTGGTGATCGAGGTCGATAGCGTGAACAAGGGCTACGGCGACGAGCTTTTGATCGAGAACCTGAACTTCAAGCTGCCGCCCGGCGGCATCGTCGGCGTCATCGGCCCCAACGGCGCGGGCAAGACCACGCTGTTCAGGATGATCACCGGCCAGGAAACGCCCGATAGCGGCACCATCCGTGTCGGCGAGACCGTCAAGCTCGGTTATGTCGACCAGAGCCGCGATGCGCTCGATCCGACCAAGACCGTGTGGGAAGAAATTTCAGGCGGTGCCGAAGTCATCAAGCTCGGCAAGCATGAAGTGAACAGCCGCGCTTATTGCTCGTCGTTCAACTTCCGTGGCGGCGACCAGCAGCAGAAGGTCGGCAATCTGTCGGGTGGTCAGCGCAACCGCGTCCACCTCGCCAAGATGTTGAAGAACGGCGGCAACGTTCTGCTGCTCGACGAACCGACCAACGATCTCGACACCGAAACGCTGGGCGCGCTCGAAGACGCACTCGAAGCCTATGCCGGCTGCGCCGTCATCATCTCCCACGATCGTATGTTCCTCGATCGCATGGCCACCCACATGCTCGCCTATGAAGGCGACGCGCATGTCGAGTGGTTCGAAGGCAACTTCGAAGAGTATGAGAAAGACAAGGTTCGTCGCCTCGGCGCCGATGCGGCCAACCCGCACCGGATGAGCCACAAGCGCCTGACGCGCTAAGGTCTTGAATTGCATAAGACGCCCCGCCCGAAGCGGGGCGTTTTGCTATCATCTGCGCTGTGGGAGTTTGCGGAATGAAAGACTGGTCAGCTTCGCAATATCTGAAATTCGAAGACGAGCGCACGCGTCCGGCGCGGGACCTTTTGGCGCAAATCCTCATCGATAAGCCTCGGCACGTTGTGGACATCGGCTGCGGCCCGGGCAATTCGACCGAACTGCTCGCTGCCCGCTGGCCCGAGGCTAAAATCTCAGGCTTCGACACCTCGCCAGCCATGATCGCGGACGCGCGCCAACGCTTGCCAGGCGTCGATTTCCAGCTCGCCGATGCGGAGAACTGGACACCGGATGGGCCGGTCGATGTGATCTTCGCCAATGCCGTCTTCCAGTGGCTGCCCGGCCACCAGGCGGTTCTGGCGCGATTGCTCGGCCTGCTTGCACCGGGCGGCTTCCTGGCCGTGCAGATGCCCGACAATATCGGCGAGCCCTCGCATGTTTTGATGCGCCAAACGGCTGCCACCATGCCTTTCGGCGCCAAGATCGCAGGCGTTGCGCGGTCGCCCTTGCCGCCGGTTTCTTCGTATTACGGCCTGCTTGTCCCGTTGTCGGTGCGCGTGGACATCTGGCACACGGTTTACAATCATCCATTGGCCGACGCTGAGGCCATCGTCGAGTGGGTGAAGGGAACAGGGCTTCGCCCTTTCATTGATCCGCTCGACGCGGACGAACGGCAGGCCTACCTTGCCGCCTATACAGCAAACATCGCTTCTGCCTACCCGTCGGCGGCAAACGGCAAGGTTCTCTTGCGGTTTCCCCGGCTGTTCATGGTTGCGCAGCGGAAATAGGGGCAAGCCTGATCTCCGAAGCCGGTCCACGATCTGAGCCGGATAACAGCCATGCGGGCCGTATTCGAACCGCTCCGGCTGGCGTAGACTGTCCGCCAGCGAATCTGGGGACGCCTTCGGAGAGGTGGGGTTCGCGAGAAATTGCAGGCATCGGACGGTTTTATGCATCGCGTCATCATCAGTGGTATCGGCGTTGAAATTCCTGAAGCCTCGATCAGCAATGATGAGCTGGTCGAAAGCTTCAATGCCTGGGTCGATATCGAGAACCCCAGGAGGCTGGCGGCGGGCCAGGAGCTGGTCAAGAAATCGGACAGCGATTTCATCGTCTATGCCTCCGGCGTGAAAAACCGCCATGTCCACACGCTCGACGGCATTCTCGACCCCGCAAGGATGAGCCCGCGCATTCCGCCGCGCGCCGACGACGCGCTGTCGGTGGAGGCGGAATTTGGTGTCGCATCGGCGCGCAAGGCACTCGACCATGCAGGGCTTACCGGTGCCGACATCGACATGGTGATCTGCGCTGCCTCGCACCAGCAGCGGCCTTATCCGGCCATATCGATCGAGATCCAGAAGGAACTCGGCATCGAAGGTGCAGCCTTCGACATGAGCCTTGGCTGCTCGTCGGCGGCGGCGGCACTGCATGTGGCGTTCAACCTGGTGCGCTCGGGCGGGCAGAAGCGCGTGTTGATCGTCACACCGGAGATCATCACCGGGCATCTCAACTTCCGCGACCGCCAGACACATTTCATCTTCGGCGATGCCTCTGTTGCCATGGTTGTCGAAGCAATGGGGCCGAAACAGACGCGGCCGGGGCGCTTCGAGATCATCGACACGCGCAACTGGACGCAGTTCTCCAACAACATCCGCACCAATTTCGGCTTCCTGCTGCGCGCCGGCCAGGAAAACACCTCCGTCGTCGAGATGGAAGGCAACATGATCAAGCAGGTCGGCAACAAGGTGTTCAAGGAGGTGACGCATGCAGCGCACCGCTTCATCACCGCCTTCCTCGCCGACCATGGCATGACGCCGTCCGATATCAGGCGCTACTGGCTGCACCAGGCCAATGCGCGCATGAACGCGATGATCCTCAAGCTGGCGCTCGGCCATGAGGCCGATCAAGACACTGCCCCCATGGTGCTGGAACGGTTGGGCAATACGGCGGCGGCCGGGGCCATCATCGCGCTCAAGGAAAATCATGAGGATATGAAAGCGGGCGACCACGGGCTGGTCTGCGCCTTCGGCGCCGGCTATTCGATCGGTGGCGCGCTCGTCAGGATGATGTAACGGATCACGGTTGGTGATCGGAAGATCACGCTTTTTGTCTGGATTTCCAGTTAGCCGATCGGCATGGTGCCGCCTCAAATTGCGAGGCAAAGACATGCTCGATCCGACGATGCACAGGGAAGGCGAACCCGAGGTTTTGCCGGGCAGGAAGCTTATTGCGCGCGTGGCGGGCGTCTATACAGCTCCATTCGATCATTTCGTGACGCGTGCGGTGGAGACGCTGCCGCTTGGCTTCGAGGGCATCGACGGCGATTTCCATGCCGGACACACCAGGCGCTCGGGCGGACGCGAGCCGTGGTATCCGCGCGGCACCGAAATGCGCAACGAGCGCCAGTTGTCCATCGTTGCGCCTGACGAAATGGCGATCATCGCCAACCGCATGGGGCTGGCCGAGATCAAGCCTGAGTGGATCGGCGCCAATCTTGTGCTTGAGGGCGTGCCGATGCTGTCGATGCTGCCGTCGGGCACGATGCTGTTCTTCAAGGGCGGCGTGACAATCAAGATCGACGGCCAGAACGCGCCGTGCCGCCTCGCCGGACGCTCGGTCGCCGAACATGCCGGCATGGCCGACCACGATGCCGGCTCGCTTTTGTTCCCAAGGGTTGCCAAGCGCCTACGTGGGCTTGTCGCCTGGATCGAGAAGCCTGGAACAATCACCTCAGGCGAGGAGGTGTCGGTGCGCGTTCCCGAGCAGTGGATCTATCAGGTATAGTGCTCAGCGCGGCAGGCCGGCATCGGTCAGAGGACTGCTGCGCGAGGCTGTTGCTGCCTTGATCGTGGTGACCTTGTAGACCTTTCCCGACTTGTCATAGGTCGTCCACTCGCCGACCTGGGTGCCGTTGCTGAAATGGCCGGACCGGAGCTTGGTGCCGTCCTTGCGAAACCATTCCCAGTAGCCTTCGGCCTGGCCAGCGCTGGTCTGGCCGACAACCCACAGGCTGCCGTCCTTGTGGTGGTGGCGATATGGTTCGGTGCTTTCCGCCATACGCATGTCTCCTCACAGCAAATTAGCCGCCCATTCGAGGAAACCAGAAATGGCTTTGTCGGGCAAGCGGTGCCTGTGGTGGCGCTTCAGACGTCCTCGTCGTCGGGGTCGAGCAGGCGCGTGGCGCGCCAGCGCGTCAGCACGGCATTGATCTCGTCGAGGATGAAGAAACGCGCGGAATCGCGGTCGTAGCCTTCCGACAGCAGCTTTTCGTAGTCGGTGTGGGCGTGGCGGATATGGGCGACGGTGGCCAGCCACACCGCAATCGACGGCGGCAGCGTCTTCATGTGTTTGGCCTGCGCATCCGCCCTGATTGCCTCGGTGTCGGCGTAAGGTGCCAGCGGCAAGAGCAGCGTGAGCGCCTTGCCTATGGCGCGGCGGCGCCCGGTGGGCGGGTTCATTCGCTGCCGCCTTTGTTCGGACGCGTGGCATCGGGGAACGCATCGACAGACGGAAAGTACGGCTTGATGTCGATGACCGGCGTGCCGTCGAGCGCATCGATGGCGTCCAGCTCGATGCGCCCGGCCTCGATGTCGATCGAAACGATGCCGGCGATATGCAGGCCGACAGGGTTGGGCCGGGCAGGGGAGCGCAGCGCGAAAACACCTTTGGCTTCAGATGCATGGCGCGGTTTCTGCACAATCAGATTCCGCGGCGCCTGTTCGAACCAGCTCAAGATTACGACGTGGCTGAAGCCGGCAAGACCGGCAAGGCCGGCCCGATAAGGCTGGTCGATGAAAAGCGTGGCACCGCCGCCCTTTTCGCGCGCGGCATTCATGTTCTTGGGGCAGTCCTCTCGCAGCCTCCATGGTGAGGTGATGCTGCCGATGAAGACGAGGTTGGCATCGGCCGGCATGGCCGCCGGGTCGCTGGTGAGCGCCACTTCGCCCTCGCGCTGCTCGAACATCTGCATGGCATCCTCCCACGGTCGCGCCATTTTCTTGCCCGCATGCGACATTGGGCGTTGCAATCATTCGTTTCGTCACATAAAGATATGTTTATGTCTTTTGGCGAGAACCGAAGCCGATGCACGTCGCACTCGACACGATGGTAGATACCTTGAAGGCGGCGGCCGAATCCAGCCGCCTTCGCATTTTGACGCTGCTTTCGCGCGGCGATTTGACCGTCTCCGACCTGACCGAGATTCTCGGCCAGTCGCAGCCGCGTGTGTCGCGCCACCTCAAGCTGCTGCTCGAGGCTGGCCTGATCGACCGCTACCAGGAAGGCTCTTGGGCATTTTTCCGCCTGTCCGATGCCGACCAGGCGCGCGCCTTTGTGCAAGGGTTGGTCTCGGGCATCGACAAGGCCGACAGCCAGGTGGTGCGCGACTTCGAGCGCCTCGAAGACGTCAAGCACAAGCGCCAGGAGCGCGCCGCGCGCTATTTCAGCGCCAATGCGGCGAGCTGGGACGAGCTCCGTTCGCTGCACGTTGCCGATCGCGCCGTCGAGGCGGCGCTTTTGAAGCTTGTCGGCAAGCGTCCGTTCCAGTCGATGCTCGACCTCGGCACCGGCACGGGCCGGCTGCTTGAAATCTTCGCGCCGCTTTATCGCCGTGGTGTCGGCATCGACCAGTCGCGTGAGATGCTGGCGGTGGCGCGTGCCAATCTCGACAAGGCTGGCATCGCCAACGCCCAGGTGCGCCAGGGCGACATCTTCTCGCCGCCGGTCGAGCGCGACGCCTTCGATCTGGTGACCATACACCAAGTGCTTCATTATCTCGACGATCCGGCCCGCGCCATCCAGGAGGCGGCGCGCCTGCTGCGCCCCGCCGGGCGGCTGGTGATCGTCGATTTCGCCCCCCATGGGCTCGATTTCCTGCGCTCCGAGCATGCGCATGCACGGCTTGGCTTTGCCGACCGGCAGATCGCCGACTGGCTGGCCGAGGCTGGGCTGGAGCTTGAGGAGACGCAAGAGTTCGAACCGCGCGGCTCCTCGAACAAGGCGAGCCTCACCGTCAAGCTGTGGCTGGCGCGCGACCGCCGCCTGCTGATCGCCGACCCCAATCCTGAAATACAAGCCGCAAGGGAAACCGCCTGATGAACCAATACCAGCTGTCCAGGCGTTCTAATATCGGCGAGCGGGTCAAGGTATCGTTCGAGTTCTTCCCGCCGAAGAACGACGACATGGAAGCGCGGCTGTGGGACACCATCAAGCGCCTTGAGCCGCTCAATCCGCAATTCGTGTCGGTGACCTATGGTGCGGGTGGGACGACGCGCGAGCGCACCGCGCGCACGGTCAAGCGCATCCTCGAGGAGTCGACGCTGACGCCGGCAGCGCACATGACCTGTGTTGACGCGTCCCGCGAAGAGGTCGAGCAGGTGATCGCCGAATTCGCGGCCATGGGTGTCAAACGCTTCGTAGCACTTCGCGGCGACCCGAAAGAAGGCGTGGGCGCAGCCTATCAGCCGCATCCCGGCGGCTATGCCAACGGTGCCGAGCTTGTCGGAGCGTTGAAGGGGCAGGGCGATTTCGACATCTCGGTGTCGGCCTATCCGGAAAAGCATCCCGAGAGCCCCGACTTCGCCACCGATTTCGACATGCTCAAGCGCAAGGTCGACAATGGTGCGACGCGTGCGATTACCCAGTTCTTCTTCGACAACGATCTCTACGAGCGCTACGTCGAGCGCGCCCGCAAGGCTGGCATCTACATTCCGATCGTGCCGGGCATCTTGCCGATCCACAGCTTCACGCAGGTGGCGAATTTCGCCTCGCGCTGCGGCGCGCATGTGCCGGCATGGCTGGCCGAGCGTTTCGACGGGCTCGACAAGGACCCGCAGACGCATGCGCTGATCGCCTCGGCGGTTGCTGTCGAGCAGGTGCACGACCTCGTCGAGCGGGGCGTCGGCGACTTCCATTTCTATACGATGAACCGGGCGGACCTGGTGTTTGCCGTGTGCCACATGATCGGCATCCGCCCGCAAGCAGCGCCAAGCTCGGCAGCTGCCTGAGGAACTGAAAAGGCCGGGATTTTGATCCCGGCCTTTTCGAAGTTTTCCACCTTAGAGGTGCTATCGTCTTCCGCCGTCTGCGCGGCCTATGGAAGAGCTCCAACAATGAGCGCGCCGATAAAAGCGAACGCGGCGCAAATCATGAGTGCATTGATTGACCTAGTCAGTCCCATGCATAGCCTCCTCTGCGCAAGTCACAGGGCGGAATTTAGGGTCATTTCGGCCACACACAAGAAAAAAATGTGCTGCATTGCGACAAGATTGTGAGAATTACGACGCATTCTCTCGTCTTAGCCTTTGGAATTATTTGCCAAATGCGCTCGTAACGGCTGTGGAGAAATTGTGGCAAACTTTCAGCTGGCTGCTGCTGCCCAGCGTCTGAAAAGGCGCCCGTCAATGGTCACGAGCCCGAGTGCGATGAGCGCCATGCCACCAAGTTCGAAGGTTTCCAGACGCTCGCCAAGGAAGGTCACGCCAAGCAGGATGGCGCTCGCCGGCACGATCAGCGTGACCAGCGAGGTGTTGGTGGCGCCCGCAGACGCGACCAGCCCAAAAAACAGCAGATAGGCAAAAGCCGTCGACAACAGCGCAAGCGCAAAGACCGCCGCCCATACGCCGGCGCTGGCCGCAAACAAACCGCCGGTGCCATGCACGATGAGCACGATCGGGATCATCATGATGGTGGAGGCGGTGAGTTGGCCGGTGGCGACGATTGCCGGCGGCACGCCCTTGAGGCGGCGCGCGACCATCAGCGCGAAGGCATAAGACAGTGCCGCGCCGATCAGCGCCAGCTTGGCCCACACCGGGCCGCCGAGGCCGGCAACAAGGCCGGGGCCGATCATGACGGCGGTACCGCAAATGCCGAGCGCGATGCCGGCGAGCTTGTTCCAGTTCAGTTTCTCGTCTGATGTCATCATGTTGGCGACGATCAGGGTCCAAAATGGCGTTGTCGCATTCAGCACCGAGGCGAGGCCGGCGCCGATCTCGGTCTGGCCGGCGAAGATCAGCGAGAAGGGGATGACATTGTTGAGCAGCGCCAACCCAAACAAGGTGCCGGCCAGCGGCAATGCGGGGCGGAAGGACGGACCGCGCACAAGCAAATAGACGTGCAGCGCCAGGGCCGCGATCATCACCCTGAACAAGACGAGCTTGAGCGGCGCGATTTCGCCGACGGCTATATGGACAAAGAAGAACGAACCACCCCAGATGACGCCCAGCAACAGAAGCTTGGCCCAGTCTCTTGCCGACATGTCGCGTTCCTTCTTGGGTTTGTCACATTCGACAGCTACGCGCGATTCTCGGGTAGGGCCACCCGATTCCAACAGGTGACGCAACGCTCCTGCCAAAACTCGCTCGGGTTGCATCGCTGTCCGCTTGGTTTAGATTTCGGCCCGCAACGAGGAGCTTCCATGCAGCGATTCGACAATGCACGCGAGGCAGCACTGGCGCTCCGTCCGGATGCTCCGGTCTATTGCTTCCGGCCCGAGGTGCTGAAAGCCGATGCCAGGGCCTTCATGGAGATGTTCCCCGGCAAGACCGCCTATGCGGTCAAGACCAATGGCGAGCTGATCGTGCTCAAGGCACTGGTCGAGGCCGGGGTGACGATGTTCGACGTGGCGTCACCCGGCGAGTTCGCGGCGGTGAGGGAGGTCTCCTCCGACGCCGAGATGATCTACATGCACCCGGTCAAGGCGCAGTCCGACATCCGGCTGGCGCTCGAGACCTACGGTATCAGGGTGATCGCCGTCGACCACGAAGACGAGATCACCAAGCTCAGCCGCGTGGTGCGCGCGCTCGACATCGACCCTGGCGCGATCACCGTGTTCGTGCGCGTGCAGACCAAGGGGTCGGCGGCCTATGAACTGTCGAAGAAGTTCGGCGCGGGGCCAGCCTATGCGGTCGAGCTCGCCGAACGGCTGAACCGCAATGGCTACAAGGTCGGTTTGTGTTTCCATGTCGGCTCCCAGATCGAGGACCCCGACACCTATGAGCGCGCGCTTGCGTCGGTCGACTGGGTGCGCAACCGTGTCAGCTTCGATCTTGCCGGATTGGACGTCGGCGGCGGCTTTCCGGCCGAATATGGTCATGACCCCAATAGCAAGAAGCCGGTGATGCCCTCGATCGGGCAGATCATGTCGCGCTTTCGCGGCGATCTGAAGGAATATAATTTCGACGAGATGCCGCTGGTGGCCGAGCCCGGCCGGGTGATCGTGGCGCGCTGCCTGTCGCTGATCGTGCGCGTGTTGCTGCGCAAGGGCAGGCGCATCTACATCAATGACGGCATCTGGGCGTCGCTGTCGGATTCGTGGACCGGCAAGATCACGCTGCCGGCGCGTTTCATCCCAGATCCGGCGATCCGCACGCGCAACGGCGACGTCGGCAAGATCGTGCCGTTCAAGGTGTGCGGGGCAACTTGCGATTCCGTCGACATCCTGTCACGGCCATTCTGGCTGCCCGAGACGATCGACACCGGCGACTGGATCGAAATCGGCCATATCGGCGCCTATTCGCTGTCGCTGAGGACCCGTTTCAACGGCTTTTACCCCGACACTTTCGTTGAGGTGACGACGCCCTTCGACGAGGGCGAGGCGCCGGTCGGATTGGCCAGCCTGGAGACGATGGCGGATTGAAAGGGAGCGAATAGGGAATAGCGAATAGTGAGTAGTGAACAGGGCAACGCGGCTTGAATTGCCGTTTGGCAGCTCCGATCTACGCTACTCGCTACTCGCTACTCGCTACTCGCTACTCGCTACTCGCTACTCGCTACTCGCTACTCGCTACTCGCTACTCGCCTGAAGATCTGCCAAAAGCTCGTCCGTCGGCCAGCCGTCGACAGGCAGCTTGAGACGCATCTGTTCCTGGCGGATGGCTTCGCGGGTGTTGGTGCCCAGGATACCGTCGATGCCGCCGACGTCGTAGCCCTTGTCGGCAAGCTTCTGCTGAAGCTGCTTCATGGCATCGCCAGTCAGGCCTGCATCCGGATTGCCGCGATCGAAAGCCGGCTGGCCGGCGAGACGGGCAGCAAGATGGGCTGCGGTCAGCGTGTAGGTCGCCGACTGGTTCCATTCGAGATAGACATCGTAATTGTCGTAGGTCAGGAAGGCCGGACCCTTGCGACCCATCGGCAGCACGATTGCGCCCTTGAGGCCATTGTCCTTGAGCGGGCTGCCATCACGCATGGTGACGCCCATGTCGGCCCATGTGGTCAGCGGCTGCTTGTTGGTGCGGCCTGTCTGTTCCCAGTCCATCTCGGCGGGAACCCGGACCTCCTCGATCCACGGCTCGCCACGCTTCCAGCCGCGCGACTGGATCTTCTTGGCGGTGGTCAAGATGACGTCGGGTGCGCTGTTGCGCAGGTCGACAATGCCATCGCCATCGCCATCGACGCCGCGCGCCAGATAGTCGGTGGGCAGGATCTGGGTCTGGCCGATTTCGCCGGCCCATGCACCCTTGACGTCTGCTGGCAGGACGTTGCGGTCGATCAAGGTGATCAGCGGTATCACCTGCGGCCGAAACAGGTCAGGCCGGCGGCAGTCATGCGCCAGCGTCACCAGCGCGTTGAGCGAGTTGAAGTTGCCCTGCACCGCGCCAAAATCGGTCTCCAGTCCCCAGAAGGCGGCAATCACCGGCCCGGGCACACCGTATTCCTGTTCGGCCATGGTGAAGTACTGGCCATATTTCTGCAGGTTGGCGGCACCGTGCTTGAGCCGATAGTCGCTGACCATGCGCTCGGAAAACTGGGTGAAGGTCTGGGCAAAGACGCCCTGGGCGCGGTCGCGTTCCAGCACCTTCGGATCGAGCGCCGCGTTGGCCAGAGCAGCAAGCCCCTGTTCGCCGACACCGGCGGCGCGCGCTTCATTGGCGAGGTTCTGCTTCCAGGTGACGAAATCGTCGCCGCATTCCGAGGTTGCCGCAGGCGCGCCCTGGGGAACGGCAGCGGTATCCTGGGCGATCGCAGGCGCGGCCGCAGTGGTCAAAAGTACGGCGACCAGCGCCTTGCTCAGCAGTTTCATGGGCAGCTCTCCTGCTTGGCCCGTCACGTCAAGGCTTTCGCCCAATAGCGAAAGCAGCCGGACGGCCAGCTCAATGTCTTGCCGCGCTTTCTACAGAAACGGGGCGAGGGCCGCACCCCCTCTTCTTGTCGCATCTGCCATGCGAAATGCGCAGCCCGGAGGTGCAGTCCGAGGTACCTGGAAAATGCTATTTTGTGTTGGCGGCGAGCCACTTCTTCCAGTGCTGCTCTGTGCCGTTGAACACGTTGATGTCGGCGTCGCCCTTGATGCCCGGCACGACACCGGTGCCGGTGTATTGCCAGAAGGTGAAGGGGTGGCTGCCGTATCGCGAGGTCGGATGACCTGCCACCGAGCGCAGCCAATAGTGATAGCCCGGGAACGTCGACAGGTTGTTGTCTTCGAAGAAGTCGATCGAGGTGTAGATGATCGGTTTCTTGCCGTAATGCTTCTCGACGATGTCGAGGAAGATTTTCATCTCGCTACGCACGGTGGCGGCAGGCGGACGCAGCTTGCATGTCGGCGACTGCGGGTTCCATTCCATGTCGAGGATCGGCGGCATCGAAGAGCCTTCCCTCGGCACGTTGTTGATGTACCAGCTTGCCTGCTCGGCCGCCGGACGGCAGAAATAGTAGAAATGATACGCGCCGCGCGGCACACCTGCTGCCTTGGTCTCGCGCCAGTGCTCGCCGAAATAGTCGTCGACGCGGTCGCCGCCTTCGGTCGCCTTGATGAAGGCGAAGGAGATGCCGCTGCTCTTGGCCTTGGCCCAGTCGATCGAAGTCTGGTACTTCGACACATCGGTGCCGTGGATCGCGTAGGTCCAGGGCGCGCCGCTCTCCCACTGGTGCGGATCGCTGTCGCTGAAGCGCGGGTTCTTGACCGATACGCTGGCCATGGTTGTCGACTTGCCAGCAGGGGCAAGCGACAGGGTGTCTACAGTCGAGCAGGCGCCGAGGAAGGCGAGCAGCACAAGAGCCGAAACGCGGCGCATTACTTCTCCTTGGACCAGCACAGCCGGTCAGAGCTTGTCGTTATGGGGTTGGCCATGTGGCCAGCTTCTACTTCGATGGATCAGCGGTTTCCCCTAGACACCGCCTATCCCCTCTGGTGATCGTCGCCGATCATGGTTGATAAACCGTTGATCGCGCTCGACAGCCTCAAAGATTTGCGTGAGGAATGACGGCAATTCCATGGCGGAACCATGATGCCGGGGTGGGGGAAGCAATGCGCGTAGCGGGCAGTATCCTCAAATGGGTGGTTGGCCTCGTGGTCCTGGCGGTCGCCGGTCTTTCCGCTTGGCTCTATTTCGCGCCGCCCGATTTGATCCGCGTCGGTTCCGGCTATGCCGCCAAGATCGTCTGTTCCAACGTTTTCCTTGCCGGCCGCGACGCCAATCAGGTGCTTGCCGATGATGTCCAGGCGCCAGGACATCCGCTGCTCAGGCTGATGTCGGTTCATGTCGACCAGAGTGCAGGCACTGTGCGCGCCGGGCTGTTCGGCATCTTCGGCAAGGGCTTGGCGGTTGCCCATGAAGGGGCTGGCTGCAGCACGGTGCCGGACGGCGACCTGAAAGCCGCAGCCCTTGGGGCGGTTCCGGCAGCGCCTGCCGCCAATGGCGAGGCGCTGTGGCCGGAAGGCGAGCGGGTCGAGGCGTCGCAAGATCCGGCGATCAACGCGATTCTTGATGATGCGGCGCTTGCCGGCCCCGGCATGCGTGCCACAGTCGTCGTCCAGAACGGCAGGATCGTCGGCGAACGCTACGGCGAGGGTTTCAGCGCTGCGACACCGCTGCTCGGCTGGTCGATGACCAAGACGGTGACAGCCGCGATCATCGGCACGCTGGTCGGCGAGGGCCAGATGTCGGTCGACAAGGCCGCGCTGTTTGCGCCGTGGCAGGCGGATGGGCGCGCCAAAATCAGCCTTGCCGACCTGATGGCGATGTCGAGCGGGCTTGAGTTCAACGAGGATTATGGCGACGTCGCGGACGTGACCCGCATGCTCTATCTCGAACCCGACATGGCGAGTTTCGCCGAAGCCAAGCCTTTGGCGCATGAGGTCGGCAAGGTCTTTTCCTATTCCAGCGGCACAACAAATTTGTTGTCGCGGCTGTGGCAGGACGCGGTGGGTGATCCCGCCAAGGCGCTGGCTTGGCCGCGCGAAAAGCTGTTTGGACCGCTCGGCATGACCAGTGCCGTGCTGGAGGCTGACGCGCGCGGCACCTTCGCTGGTTCATCCTATCTCTACGCCACTGCGCATGACTGGGCGCGCTTCGGCCAATTCCTGCTGCAGGACGGGGTATGGAATGGCGCGCGCATCCTGCCGGAGGGCTATGTCGGGTGGATGCGCGAAAAGGCACCGGCATCGAACGGGAGATACGGTCGTGGCCAGCTCTGGCTGCGCGGGCCCGAGGGCGGCACGCCGCCGGGTGGCAATCCCGATGCCAGCTTCGATCTGCCGGCCGATGCGTTCTGGATGCAGGGCCATGACGGGCAGACGGTGGCGATCGTGCCTTCGGCTAATCTGGTGGTTGTCAGACTGGGCCTTACGCCATCAAAGCTGCACTACAAGCCGCAAGCCATGCTGGCGGCGCTGGTTGTGGCGCTCAGATAGGCCTCTGTCCGCCGACAACGACAAGCCAGGCGTAACCACGATAAAGTGCGACGAAGCGAAAGCTTTTTCCTGCCGCGCGGGCCTGACGGGCGATCTCGGTGGCAAGGGTTTCGCGTGGGGTGACGTGGAAGCGCGTGAGCCATCGCTTGAGCAGGCTGCGGAACCAGCCGGGCAGGCCTTCCTGTTGGCCAAAATCGACGATGTGGACGGAGCCGCTGGCCGCCGCAAGGGCTGCGGAAACCGAGCGTTCCCAGCCGGGGATCATCGACAGCGCGTAGGAGATGAAGACGCGGTCGAACCCTGTCTTGCCGAATAGGGCGTCAGCATCGAACGCGGTCGCATCGGCCTGCGCCAGGGTGATGCGCTCGGACAAACCTGCCTTGGCGATCGAGGCCCTGGCGGTCGCCAGCATCTCGGGGGAAATATCGAGACCGTAAAAATGCGAATCGGGAAAGCGGCGGGCGGCGAGGATGAGGTTGCGACCTGTGCCGCAGCCGAGTTCCATCACCGTGCCGCCGGCCGGAGGATCGAGTTCCGCGATCATGCGGTCGCGGCCGAGCAGGTAATATTTCCGCGTCAGGTCGTAGAAATGGCGCTGATGCCGGTAGACCCGGTCCATCAGCCCGGAATGGCTGGCCGAAAGCCCGGGCGCGCTCATAGCGGCTTCTTCACATAGAGGTGGAAGCCGCCATAGATCGCCGAGCGGTCGCGGGCGGTGAAGTCGCGCGACTGCGCTTCTTCGTAAGTCCATTGGTCGAGCAAGGCGGGCGAGAGCCTGCCGGGCAAAAGGCTCGGCTCGGCGGCCGTGCGGAAGATGACGCGGGCGCCGGGTGCCGCAGTGCGGGTGATTTCGGTCCACAGCGCGTTGAGCTGGGCGTCGCTCATCCAGTCCTGCGCGTCGAGCAGGACGAAGCGATCGGTCGTGGCGGCGTCCTTGCCGGCGAGGAATTCGGTGAAGTTGGCGTGGTGGATGCCGACACGACCGACATTGTCGCGGATCGTCGCGTAGTGGGCCTGTTCGAGATAGGCGGGCAGGGCGGCTTCGCCGGGCTGAGGATAACGCCGCGCGAACGCTTGCCAGGCGAAATAATTGTTTTCGAGCGGGAAATCGCAGGCGAGCTTTTTCAGGCGCGCCTTGAGCACGCCGGCCATTGAACCGTCGCCTGAGGTCAGCAGAGAGTCGTACTGCGCCGGCGGGATGCCGAGGCCGAACAATGAGGATTTGCGCGAGGTGACGAAACGCAGCATCGGGCGTTCGAAGACGGGTGCGATCTTCTCGTTGAAGAAGCGGCGCTGCTCCTCCTGGCTGCCGGCGGCCATGATAGCGGCAGGGTCGACGCCGTAGAGTTTGGCCACGCGATGGCCAGCAGCGATGAACAGGCCGAGAAGCCCGGTCTTGTAGAAATTACCGTCAAAGGTGGCGATGCGGCGTTTGCCGCGCCAGTTGCGGCTTTCCCAGTAGCGCCGGCTCGAAGGATCGAGATGCGGTGCGATGAAGCGGTCATAGGCGTGCGAATTGTGCTCGACATTGGCCTCACCGAAGAAGCGGAACAGATCGGCCTGCGCGGGCAGATGGCGGACCGCTGCGAGTTTCATCCTGTTGAGCGCGATGTGGGCCACGTTGAGGTCGACAGCGTCGATTTTTGCCGGCGAACGGGTGAGGTAGGCGAGGATGTTGCAGCCGCCGGAGGCGATGGTGACGACCTTGTGGCCCTCGGTGAGCTGCATGGCTTCCATGTCGACATCGGGGTCTTCCCATATCTGGGGGTAGACAAGGCCGGAAAACAAAAGGGCAAACAGCCGCTCGGACAGTCCTTCCCTGGAAAGGGCTGGGTTTTGATAGACAGCCTTGCCAACTTTCTTGCCGCCACGAAAGACAAGTTCTCCGGAAACGTCGGTCATGGAAATGCGATTCCCCGCTTCGTTGTTGGTGCAGCGGGTAGCGCACCGGCGTGACAGCGCGGTGACGCGGCGATGACGGCGGCACGACAGGGCGCGCGGCCAGAAATGTGACAAACGGACTCCGAACGTTATGAAACCGGCCGGCGTCCCATGCATTTTCTCTCCGACAGCCCGCCTGGCGGGCCGTTTTTGAAAGGAGATTGTTATGAAAAAGCTCATTCTCGCGTCTGTTTCTGCCATCGCGCTGTTTGGCATTGCAGCCTGTAGCGACAACAAGACCGACAGCACGACCACCGAGAGCGTGAAGCCGCCTGCAACCGAGCAGCCGGCACCGGCGACGCCTCAGGCCTCGCCACCGGCGGTCGACAAATCAACAACCCAGGGCATCACGCCGACGCCTGAGACAGGCACGAGCGGCGATATGCAGAACCACGACACGATGCAGCCCAAGCCTGTAGAGCCGGCTGCCCCTGCGCAGTAAGTCAGCGGGAGGAGGAAAGGCCGGAGCTTTAAGGCTCCGGCCTTTCCTGGTCTCAGCGCGCGATCCGGGCGCGTCGGCCCAGTGCGACGATGGCGATGACGGCGAGCGCGAAAAGCACGGTTTCGCCGCTGACATTCTCCTTCAGCAGGAAGGCCGAAATGGCGAGCGTGACGAAGGATTGCAGCAGCTGAACCTGGCTGACCCGCGCAATGCCGCCCATGCCGAGCCCGACATTCCAGGCAAAGAAGCCAAGGAACATCGAGCCGAAGCTCAGATAGAAAAACGAAAATGTGGCGGCTGGGGAGGCGTCGGCGAACTCCTGATGCCAGCTCCATAGCGCTCCGGGTATCGAGATCGGCGCGGTCAGGATCAGCGACCAGCAGATGACTTCCCAGCCCGGCATGTGGCGCGACAGCTTGCCTGACACGACATAACCCAGGCTCGCGGAAAGCGCCGCGAGAAACAGGAACAGGTCGCCGGTGGTCAGGCTCATGCCGTTGTCGCGCATGGCAAAGGCCACGACCAGGGCAGCACCCGCGACACCGCAAATCCAGAAGAATACCGACGGCCGCTCACCGCCGATCAGGGCGGCGAAGATGCTGGTTGCCAGGGGCAGAACGCCGAGCACGACGCCGCCATGCGAGGCCGGCACCGTCTGCATGGCGATGGAGGAGAAGATCGGAAAGCCGAACACCAAAAGCAGGCCGGCGAGGAAAAGCGCCGGCGCATCGCCTTTGGGAAACCGCTTGCGCAGGACCAAGAGCAGCAGGGCTGCGGCAAGCGAGGCCATGGCAGCGCGGCCATGCGTTACGAACCATGGCGAAAAGGTCGTCAGCGCAACGCGCGTCGCCGGCAAGGTGCCACCAAAGATGACGACGCCGAGCGTGCCCAGGGCAAGACCGACGGTCTCGCGGGAAAATGTGTGTGCCGGTTGGGTGGTGTTGCGCGCGTCCATGGCGCAAATCGATAGCGAGGCTTGAGTTTTTCGTCGTGCATTTTCCTTTGGTCCAGAGTTTTGGTCCAGAAGCACCATTGCCGACAAAGTTATCTGTCCTGCGCAATGGCATCTCGCAATTGCGAATGTTTCATCCTAAGAAGCGGCCATGTCGATTTGGGACCGTCTCGGCGACTTCATCGCGCGTATCTCGGCGTCGGCGGCAAACGGCGTTTCCGATGTCGTGGAAGCCGTCCGCACCATCTTTTCAGGCGATGCCGAGCTGCGCCGCCGCGTTGCCTTTTCGGTGGCGATGATCGCGCTGTCGGCCAAGATGGCCAAGGCCGACGGCGTGGTGTCCCAGGACGAGGTTCGCGCCTTCTACGAAATATTCGCCGTTCCGCCCGAGCACGCCCGCGACGTGGCGCGCCTTTACGATATCGCCCAGAAAGATGCCGCCGGCTACGAATTCTATGCCGAGCGCATGGCGCGGCTGTGCGGCTCGGGGCACCCCAATTGCGGCATGCTCGAGGACATCCTCGACGGGCTGTTCCACATCGCCAAGGCGGACGGGATGCTGCACCAGCGCGAAAGCACCTTCCTGCACCGCGTGTCCGAGATATTCCGCATCGAAGAGGTGCACTACCAGACGATCCTGGCGCGCCACCTCGATCTTGGCGAGGCTGACCCCTATCGCGTGCTCGGCATCGAGCGCGGCAGGTCGTTTGAAGATGTGCGCAAGCACTATCGCAAGCTTGTCGCCAGCAACCATCCCGATAAGCTGATCGCGCGCGGCCTGCCTGAGGAGTTCATCAGGATCGCCACGACACGCATCGCCGCGATCAACGCGGCCTACGAGATGATCGAAAGGGGATTGCGGCACGCATGAGCGGTTTTCAGCCCGACCACCCGCATGCCGAGGTACGGCTTTCGCCCAATTTCGGGCAGCGGCGCGACGAGATGAAACCCGACATGATCGTGCTGCACTATACCGGCATGGCGACCGGTGAAAGCGCCGAGGCCTGGCTGTGCGATCCGGCCAGCGAGGTGTCGTCGCATTATCTGGTGCACGAGGATGGCCGCGTCGTGCAGATGGTGCGCGAAGGCGACCGCGCCTGGCATGCCGGCAAAAGCTCCTGGCGCGGCCAGACGGACATAAATTCCTGCTCGATCGGCATCGAGATCGTCAATCCCGGCCATGCGCTCGGCTATCGCTCGTTTCCCAAGCGGCAGATGGAGGCGGTGATCGCGCTCTGTCTCGGTATCGTCGAACGCCATGATGTGGCGCCCGAACGCGTGCTGGCGCATTCGGATGTCGCACTCGGACGCAAGGTAGACCCGGGCGAGAAGTTTTCCTGGCGGATGTTGTTCGACGCCGGCGTAGGTCATTGGGTCGCACCTTCGCCGCGCAATGGGCGCACGATTCTGCAACCGGGGGAGGTCGGCTCCGCGGTGGAGGAGCTGCAGTCGATGCTGGCGCTTTATGGCTACGGCGTCGAGATCACTGGCCATTTCGATGCCCAGACAGCGGTAACTATCCAAGCTTTTCAACGACATTTCCGCACAAGTTGCGTCAACGGCGTGGCTGATGCCTCGACTTTTTCGACCTTGCGCCGGCTGCTTTCATCGCTTCAAGGAAGCCTTGACTAGATCAGGTAGCTGATTCGCAAAGGTTACAATCTGTCACTCAATGTGACTTGTCCGGTCATTTTTCCCGCCAGTTCCCCCCGCAAATGCATCGTCGTGCAAGGCGCCGGCTAATCCTGCCAACGCCCCGAAGAGGGCCCCGGCGTCAGGAAGGGATGCTGCGCGTTGTTTTCGCGCGGCCTATTCGAGAACAAGGATAATATGAAGAATCTGACCGTTGTTGCGGTGGCATTAGCCGCCGGCCTGATTTCTTTTGCCGCTCACGCCCAAGAGGGTGCTGTTCGTGCCTCCAAGGCGATCATCGAAACCACCCAAAAAGCCAAGACGAACAAGGCGGCCGACGATTGCCCCTATCTGTTCGGGTGCAGCTCCAAGAAGGAAGCTGCCGTTGACGATTTCAAGACCGCATCGATCGGCGCCAAGGGTGCCAGGACCGTCAAGGAACAGGCTGCGAAGAGCGCGAAGGCCTCCAATACGAACGCACCTTATGGTGAAATCGTCGCGCGTTATGCCTCGTCCTACGGCGTTCCGGTGTCGCTCGCGCACGCCGTGATCAGTGTCGAGAGCAACTATCGCCCGAATACGCGCGGTCGCGCTGGTGAAATCGGACTGATGCAGATCAAGCCGGCGACGGCTCGGATGATGGGTTATTCCGGCTCGGCAAGTGGGCTGTTCAACCCCGAAACAAACATCAAGTTTGGCATGAAGTACCTCGCCATGGCGCATGACCTCGGCGGCGGTACGACCTGCGGCACCATTCTCAAATACAATGCCGGCCATGCCGCCAAGCGCATGAACCCAACTTCGGCCGCCTATTGCAAAAAAGTGCAGGCCCGTATCGGCCGCTAACGACACGCCGACAGGATGGTTCCCGGCAAATGTTTTCGTTTGCCTTTTGCCGTGCGAACCATTCTATACGCCTTGCCAGCTGGCCGGGCGGCCGCACCTGCAATTGCCGAAAGGCAGCGGGTGAGGAAAGTCCGGGCTCCATGGATACACGGTGCCGGTTAATGGCCGGCGGGGGCGACCCCAGGGAAAGTGCCACAGAAAGCAAACCGCCGCGGTTTCCGCGGTAAGGGTGAAAGGGTGGGGTAAGAGCCCACCGCGCGACTGGCAACAGGAGCGGCACGGTAAACCCCACCGGGAGCAAAACCGAATAGGGGTGGTATGAGGGGCAACCCTCAGGGCTGTTTCCGGCTCACCGCCCGGGTAGGTTGCGTGAGGCGCATGGCAACATGCGTCCAAGATGAATGGTCGCCACGTTCCCGCGTCGCAAGGCGCGGGGGCCATACAAAACCCGGCTTATAGGCCAGCTGGCGCTGCCTTTTGCCCATGCCTTCAGTGTCTTGCGGCGATTTCCGCGTGCCTTGATTCAAGGCGCGGGGATTGCGCGCCTATAGACGCACCCTGCTGCATTCTTGAAAACGGTGCGATTTGATCGTACCTTCTTGCAAACAGGAGCCGCAGCCATGGGCCATGTCGACAAGCGCAGCATCACGCTCTCGCCCGAACTCGCCGCCGCCGTCGATGGTGCTGTCGATGCGGGCGAATATGCCTCCGCCAGCGAAGTCATCCGCGACGCGTTGCGGCTATGGAAAGAGCGCCGCGAGCTCTTTGGCCACACCATCGAGGAACTGCGCGCGCTGATCCAGGAAGGCATCGACAGCGGACCTGGGAAATTCGATACGATGGATCAGCTAAAAGCCGAGGCGCGCAAGCGGCTTGGCCAAACCGGCCACTGAGGCCGAAGGATGCGCATCAGGCGAACGGCGCGAGCCGAAGAAGACCTGATCGAAATCTGGTGCTATCTCGCCGTGCAAAACGAGAATGCGGCCGACCGCCTGCTTGACCGCTTCGAACAACGCTGGAACGGCCTCTTGTCTTACCCACATTTGGGCAAGGCCTGTCCCGACATCGCCGAGGGCATCAGAGTTCTGGGCGAGGGCGAGTACCTTATCTACTACCGCGTCGGTGAAAGAGACATTGTCATACTCCGGGTCCTGCATGGCCGGCGCAACATCACAGGCGACGACGTCGCTTCGTAGGCGTTCAAGCGACGATCCTGTCCAGCGACGCCTTGATCGCCTGCCACAGTTCCTCAACCGGTTCGCAGCCGACCGAAAGCCTGACAAACCCTGGCGGCACGGCATCGCCTCGGCGCGTGCGCCGCTCGGCAACGGTGTGGACGCCGCCGAATGACGTGGCTGCATGCATCAGTTCGCAACCGTTGATGAAATCCTCCGCCTTGTCTTCCGAAGCCACCACGAAGCTGATGAGAAAGCCGAAGCGCTCCATCTGGGCGCGCGCTAGATTGTGGGAGGGGTCACCTTCCAGGCCGGGGAAGCGTAACGAGCGGATCGCCGGGTGAGCCTTCAGGCGCGGGGCGATGATCTCGGCCGAAGAACACATGCGGTCGAAACGCAGTTCGAGCGTTTCGAGGCCGCGATGGACGAGCCAGGCCTCGAATGGCCCGGGAATGCCGCCTGCGGTCTGGCGCCAGTCGGCGACCGCGGTGATGATTTCGGCGTTGCGGCTGGCGACGTGGCCGAAGAGCACGTCTGAGTGACCATTGGGTGCCTTGGTGTCGGCGGCAACGACGATGTCGGCGCCGAGATCAAGCGGGCGTTGGCCGAAGGGCGTCATTGTGGTGTTGTCTACGACCAGCAGGCCGCCGGCCTTGTGCACGGCCTCAGCCACAGCGGCGATGTCGCAGATATCGAGCGTCGGGTTGGATGGGCTTTCGACAAAGACGAGGCGATAGCCGTCGAAACCGCCGTCGAGGAACGATGATGTCGGCCTGACGTCGCAAGTCACACCGAACGCGCCGAGGAAGCGGTCCGCCAGGATCCTGGTGGTGTGGTAGCCGTCGGAAGGCAGCAAGATGCGGTCGCCCGCTTTGAGCAGGGCGAAAAACACCGCCGAAATCGCGCCCATGCCCGACGGAAACGCCAGGCATGGCGCGTCTTCCAGATGCCCGAGCATCTCTTCCACCGCATCCCAGGTCGGATTGGAGAAGCGGCCATACTGGTTGAAGCCGGTGGCATCGCCAGGCGCATGAAAAATCGCCGCCATGGTCAAGGGCAGGGGGATCGGATCGCCGACGGAAAGCCTGGTGCTGCGCAGATGGGCAAGCGAGGCAGCGCGGGAATTGGACGTGTCGGTCATCGATAGGGCTCGTAGCTGCAATTGGTGGGCCTGACGACGCTACGGCTGCTTTTCGTCGAAAGCAATCAAATGGCCGTGTTCGGCTTGATGATGAGGCCTTGGCCGGTTGGCATAGACAAGACGTTGACGGACTTGCTGTCAGCGAATTCGTCCATTGCCACTTTCTGTGGGCGGTAGCCAAAGTAGGCATAATCATCAAGGAGGATCATGGCACCTGGAACGAGGCGGTCCCACAGATATTCCATGGCAGCAACTTCCGGAGGGCTGCAATTCATATCAATGCTGGCGAACGCGATCGCGTCCGAAGTAATCTGTGGCAACGTCTCGGGGATTGATCCGGGAATGATCACGACGTTCTGCCACTCAGCGAAGTTTTGGCGCACGGGTGCGATGTCGACGGTGTAGAAGCCGCTGTCTATTGCAGCCTGGTTCTTTTCTGGAGCGCCACAGCGAACTTCTTCCTCAGTTACAAAACGCAAGTCCAGGCCGTTGAACGTGTCGAGAAGGAAGAACCGTCGGTTCTGATTGTTCCAATTCAGATGTTGCATTATCGCGGACGATAGGAAACCTCGGTTTACGCCGCACTCTACAAAGTCGCCGGGCAGTCTCGCTGCTACCGAAGCGGCCCACAGGCCAACGTGCACGCGCCAATGCCAACAGTAGTCGGTTCCGGTCGCTTGCACCCCGCGTGCGTATGCGCGCGCAAAATCAGGCTGATACATGAATTCATGGTTGTGGGCCGTCCGCAGCCCGTCTTGTTCGTAAACCGACGGCTCAGGCGGCTGTGCGGGCTCGCTTGGTGGCTGGGAAATGAGGGACGAAACTGCATTGGCCATGTTGCTCCGCGAACGCAGAAAGTGGCTTAGCCTAGACATCTGAATATCCCCGATGAAATGTCGTAACCTTTCTCGCCTCGTTCCGCAGTCATGTCGAGGCCATTGTGCGTCAGAGTGGTGATCTGCCTCCGCCCTGTCGATGCGGCTTGGCTTCGCTGCTGCTCGGCTGAGCTTTGCCAGTCGATAACGCTTCGTTAGCCTTAATGGATCATAAAAAACGGAGCACCGTGAAAGCGCCCGAAAGGCTGGTCGTGGTGTCCAGTGTAGCCAGTTCCCGTTGACGCCCATATCACCCCATGTTATCCCAAATCGGTAACCATGATTTCGTTCCAGTAGAGGGTGAGGCGTTCGCCGATCCGGCTGCCGCGGCGGCTGCGGGTGGCGATGCATTGTCGGTCGACGGAGGCTGTCTGGAATTCTGGTTGGGCCGGGCCATTGGGGCGCGGACGACATGACGACGAGGGGCGCGGCCGCACAAACGGCCGGATCATGCGATGGATCGGTTTCTGTCAAATGCGGTGAACAGGATCGATGCGAAGGGACGGGTCTCCGTTCCGGCGCATTTCCGTGCCGTATTGCAGAAGCGCGGTTACACGGAGCTCTATGCGCTGAGGGCGCTCGATGTTCCGGCGCTGGATGTCGGCGGTCTCGACCTGCTCGACCGCTACGAACAGCGCATCGCGCAAGAAGATCCGTTCCTGCAGACGGCGGACGACATGTCCTTTTTCATCCATGGCGACAGCACCTTCCTGAAGCTCGACCAGGACGGGCGCATTTCGGTCTCGGATTTCCTGCGCGAGCATACCGGGATCACCACGGACGTGGCCTTTGTCGGGCGTGGACAGTTTTTTCAAATGTGGGAGCCGGAGCGACTGCGCGCCCATGGCGCGGAAGTTCGCTCGCGGCTGTTGAAGCTTCGGCAGGGGACGAAGCCTGGGGAGCGACCGGAATGATGGCGGGTCACGGCGATGGCCACGAGGGCGGACCGGCCCGCCACATCCCGGTTCTCCTCGCCGAGGTTTTGACTGCGCTCAATCCGCAGCCGGGCGACGTGATTGTCGACGGCACGTTCGGCGCTGGCGGCTACACCAAGGCCATCCTGGCAACTGGTGCGTCGGTGGTGGCGATCGACCGCGATCCAGATGCCATCGCTGCCGGGCGCGGACTTGAAGTACAATCGGGCGGCAAGCTGCGGCTGGTGCAGGCGCCGTTCTCCAGCCTCGACGAACATGTCGAACTTGTCGACGGGGTCGTGCTCGATATCGGCGTTTCCTCCATGCAGCTCGACCAGGCCGAGCGCGGCTTCTCGTTCCGTACAGATGGTCCGCTCGACATGCGCATGGCCAAGGCCGGCGCCAGTGCCGCCGATATCGTCAACCGCTTCAAGACGGGCGACCTCGCGCGCATCTTCGGTTTCCTCGGCGAGGAGCGCCATGCCGGGCGCATCGCCCGCATGATCGAAAGCCGCCGTGAACGGCGTCCGTTCGAACGCACGCTGGACCTGGCCGACGCCATCGAGACCCATATCGGTCGTGCTCCGAAAGACAAGATCCATCCGGCGACGCGGGTGTTCCAGGCGCTGCGCATCTATGTCAACGACGAGCTTGGCGAACTGGCGCGGGCGCTGTTTGCCGCCGAGCGCGCGCTCAAGCCCGGCGGACGGCTGGTCGTCGTCACCTTCCATTCGCTCGAGGACCGCATCGTCAAGCGTTTCATCACCGACCGCTCGTCCAGCCCGTCGCGTTCGCGCTACATGCCCGAACTCGAAACCATCGTCACGACCTTCGACAAGGCGGGCGGTGCGGTCGGACCAAGCGACGCCGAGACGGCCATCAACCCGCGTTCGCGTTCGGCCAAGCTGCGGGCTGCCGTCCGCACTGCTGCTGCGCCGCGCGGCGAAGACTTTTCCATTTTCGGACTTCCGAAGCTTCCCGACGTCAGTCAGTCGGGAGAAAGGTGAGCCAATGTTCCGCACCAGTGACATCGTGCTGATCGCCGTCATGGTTGGCGCCGCGGCATTCACCTACAAGACCAAGGACGAGGCCGAAAACCAGCTCAAAGCCGTCAACAAGATCGAGGCGCAGATCCGCTTCGAGGAAGACACGATCGACCTTTTGAAGGCCGACTGGAGCCTGCTCACCCAGCCGTCGCGGTTGCAGAAGCTGTCGCAGGCATACGAGTCCGAGCTCAAGCTCCAGCCGGTGGATGCACGGCAGATCGTCAATCTCAATGATCTGCCGGTGCGACCGTTGAGCATCGAAGACATTACGAGGGGGCGTTTCGGCGGTGTCGCCGAAGCCGCGCCGGACCAGACCGTGACCGGAGGGATTGCCCGATGATCGGCTTGCTCGGCAAAAAACGCAGCACTGGCAAAGGCAAGGACGCGTCGATCGTCGTCGACAGCGCGCGCAAGGCGAATGGCGGGCGCACGCGCAACCGCGTCGTCATGACCATGGCGGTGTTTTTCGGCATATATGCGACGATTGCCGGACGCCTCGTCTATCTCGGCATGCTGGACCCTGAAATGTCGAGCGGGCCTGAATCGCGCGTCACCGCCTCGCGTCCCGATATCGTCGACCGCAACGGCGAGGTCCTGGCCACTGACATCAAGACGGCCTCGCTGTTTGCCGAGCCGCGCCGCATCGTCGATGCCGACGAGGCGATCGAGAAGCTGTCGACTGTGCTGCCCGATATCGAGGTCGAGCAGACCTATCTCAAGCTCAAGAGCGGCACCGGCTTTGTCTGGCTCAAGCGCCAGCTGACGCCCAAGCAGCAGGCCGAGATCATGCAACTCGGCATTCCCGGCATCGGCTTCCGTACCGAAAAGCGCCGCTTCTATCCCGGCGGCGAGACGGCCTCGCATATCGTTGGCCTGACCAACATCGACAACAAGGGCATTTCCGGTCTCGAAAAATACATCGACGACCAGGGTCTCGCCGATCTCCAGGCCTCGGGGTTGGCGATCGCCAAGGACCTCAAGCCGGTCAAGCTGTCGATCGACCTGCGTGTTCAGCACATCGTTCGCGACGAACTCGTCATTGCGCTCGAAAAATACAAGGCGATCGCCGCGGGTGCTGTCGTGCTCAACGTCAAGACGGGCGAAGTGCTCGCCATGGGCTCGGTGCCTGATTTCGACCCTAACAACCCGTATAATGCCCAAGACAAGGATCGGCTGAACCGCATGTCGGCTGGCCTGTACGAGATGGGCTCGACGATCAAGAGCTTCACCACCGCCATGGCGCTCGATTCCGGCAAGGTGACACTCAATTCCACCTTCGACGCGAGCCGGCCGATCACCATCGGACGCCAGACCATCCGCGACTTTCACGGCAAGGGCAGGGTGCTGACCGTGCCCGAGGTGTTCATTTATTCGTCCAACATCGGCTCGGCGCGCGAGGCCGACGTTGTCGGTATCGAAGGCCATCGCGAGTTTTTGAAGCGCATGGGGCTGCTCGACCGCATGCAGACCGAGCTGCCCGAGGTTGCGCGCCCGACTGAACCGAAAGTCTGGAAGAAGGTGCACTCGATCACGATCGCCTTCGGCCACGGCATGTCGACGACGCCGCTGCAGACAGCAGTGGGTGCGGCTGCGCTGATGAATGGTGGCCGGCTGATTGAGCCGACCTTCCTGATGCGCACCGAAGCCGAGGCCAACGCTGCCTCAACCCAGGTGGTCAAGCCCAAGACCAGCGAGGACATGAAGTATCTCTACACGCTCAATGCGACCAAGGGCTCCGGCGGTTCGGGCGCACGGGCGCAGGTTGAAGGCTACCGCGTCGGTGGCAAGACCGGCACCGCCGAAAAGGTTGTCAACGGCCGCTACTCCTCGGACGTTCGCTTCAACGCCTTTGTTGCTGCATTCCCGATGGATGATCCACAGTATGTCGTGCTGACCATCGTCGACGAGCCCAAGCCTGAACATGCGGGAGTGGGCGCAACTGCAGGCTTCAATGCCGCTCCGATGGTTGCCAACATCATTCGCCGCTCAGCGCCCCTACTTGGCGTGAAGCCAGAATTCAGCCACGAAAGTGGTGCAACGCTGGCCTCCTACCCCTGATTCTTGAGGCGCGCCGTGGTGGCGCGCCACTTTGTATGTAGCGAACGGAACTCGATGAAACTATTTGACCTTGCCGGTATCCTGCCCGTCGATGGGGTTTTGCCCAGAGATGTCGAGGTGAGCGGGGTTTCTTCGGATTCGCGGCAGGTGAATGCCGGGACCGTTTTCTTTGCCGTCTCCGGCAGCAAGGCCGATGGCGCGGCTTATGCCGGCGACGCGGCCAAGCGCGGCGCTGTGGCTGTCGTTGCGGCCAAAGGCACAGACCTTGCTTCGGTCGGCGTTCCAGTCATTTCGGTTGACGATCCGCGCCAGGCATTGGCGCTTGCAGCCGCCAGGTTCTACGGTCGCCAGCCCGAAACCATGGTTGCCGTCACCGGCACCAGCGGCAAGACCTCGGTCGCAGCCTTCACCCGCCAGATCTGGAAGCATGCTGGTTATGCCGCCGCCAGCATCGGCACGACGGGCGTTGTTGCGCCCGGGCGCAACGAATACGGCCAGTTGACGACGCCTGACCCGGTCGCCCTGCACAAGCTGCTTGCTGAACTCGCCGATTCAGGGGTGACCCACGCTTCGATGGAGGCGTCGAGCCACGGCCTCGACCAGCGTCGCCTCGATGGTGTGCGGCTGGCAGCCGGAGGCTTCACCAATCTCGGTCGCGATCACATGGATTACCATCCGACCGTCGAGGACTATCACCGCGCCAAGCTGCGCCTGTTCGACACGCTCCTGCCCAAGGGCGCGCCGGCTGTTATCTTCGCCGACGATCCGTGGTCTGAGCCCACCATCAACGCCGCGCGTACCGCAGGGCTCAATGTGCTGACTGTCGGCCGCAACGGCCAGTTCCTCGCCCTTAAACGGGTCGAGCACGAACGCCATCGGCAGCGCGCCGAAATCGAATGCGGCGGGGTGATCTACGAGATCGACCTGCCATTGGCCGGTGATTTCCAGGTTTCCAATTCGCTCGTTGCCGCAGGTCTTGCGATTGCTACCGGTACCGACGTCGCCAAGGCGCTTGCAGCACTCGAACATCTCGAAGGTGCGCCCGGACGGCTCGATCTCGTCGGCACCAAGGCGAATGGCGCCCCAGTCTATGTCGACTACGCCCACAAGCCCGACGCGCTGGAAAACGTTCTCGCAGCCGTTCGCCCGTTCACGACTGGCCGCGTCATCGTCGTTTTCGGCTGTGGTGGCGACCGCGACCGCGGCAAGCGTCCGATCATGGGCGAAATAGCCGCCCGTCTGGCTGACGTGACTATCGTCACCGACGACAATCCGCGCTCGGAAGTGCCTGAAAGCATCCGCGCGGCGATCATGGCGGCGGCTCCCGGTGCCATCGAGATCAGCGACCGCCGCCAGGCCATCCAGGATGCCGTCGGCATGCTGCACGCGGGCGACACGCTGATCGTTGCCGGCAAGGGCCACGAAGTGGGCCAGACCGTCGGCAGCGAAACGCTGCATTTCTCCGACCATGAGGAAGTCCGCAAGGCGCTTGCCGGAGTTGCGGCATGAGCCTTCTGTGGACCTCCGACGCTCTCGTTGAGGCAACAGATGGCCGCCCACTTGGCCAGATGCCAGAAGGCATCACTGGAATTTCCATCGACAGCCGCAGCCTCAAGCCCGGTGAAGCGTTTTTCGCCATCAAGGGCGATGCGATGGACGGCCACGACTTCGCCACCGCCGCCATCAAGGCCGGTGCTGGCCTTCTAGTCGTTGCCGAAGGCAAGCTGCCGGCGCTTGGGCGGCTGAGCACGCCGATGATCGTTGTGCCCGACGTGCTGGCGGCACTTGAAAAGGTCGGCATTGCGGCGCGTGCCCGTTCGCGGGCGCGCATCATCGCCGTCACCGGATCGGTCGGAAAGACCTCGACCAAGGAAGCGCTGCGCCACGCCTTGTCGTCCGTCGGCAAGGTGCATGCGTCGGCCGCCTCGTTCAACAACCACTGGGGCGTGCCGCTGACGCTGGCGCGCATGCCCGAGGATTGCGACTACGCCGTGTTCGAGATCGGCATGAACCATCCCGGCGAGATCAGCCCGCTGGTGCGCATGGTGCGCCCGCATATCGCGGTGCTGACGCTGATCGCCGCCGCTCATCTCGGTTTCTTCCGCAGTCTCGATGAGATCGCCAGGGCCAAGGCCGAGATATTCGAAGGCGTCGAGCCGGGCGGGGCGGTGCTGCTCAATCGCGACGATGGCCGCTTCAAGCTGCTCGAAAAATTCGCCCGCGCCTCCGGCATCGACAATGTCATGAGCTATGGCGAAAACGCCCGCGCCAACTTCCGCCTGCTCAAATGCACGCTGGAGGCCGATCATTCGATGATCGTCGCCCGCATCGGCGGCCGCGATGTTCCGGCCCGCATCGGCGCACCGGGGCGCCACATCGTCCAGAACGCGCTCGCAGTGCTGGGTGCTGCCCATCTCTGTGGCGCCGACGTTCCGACCGTTGCCACAGCGCTTGCGTCCATGACGGCTGAGAGCGGACGCGGGCAGCGCCATATCCTGCAGCTTCCGAATGGGCCGATCACGCTTATCGATGAAAGCTACAACGCCAATCCTGCCTCGATGAAGGCGGCGATCGAACTGCTCGACGCAACGCCCATCTATGGTGCCGGCCGGCGTATCGCCGTTCTTGGCGACATGCTGGAGCTTGGCAGCCATTCGGCCAAGTTGCATGCAGCGCTTGCCGAGCTTATCGGTTCAACCCGGACCGACATGGTTCTGATGGCCGGTCCGGAAATGAAGGCACTTGCCGATACGCTGCCCGAGGGGTTCAGGGCGGAGTATCGCACCGGTGTCGAAGAGCTGAAATCCGTCCTCTTCAAGACGCTTCAGCCCGGCGACGCCGTCATGATCAAGTCATCAAAGGGCATTGGCTTCAACCGGCTGGTTGACGCGCTCATCAAGACATTCCCGGCGCAGGCCGGCAACACAACACCGACCTGACGGGGTCTCGGGGGACCGATACTTATGCTAACTTTGCTTGTCGATTTCGCGGACAAGGTGTCGTTCTTCAACGTCTTCCGCTACATCACCTTCCGCACCGGTGGCGCGCTGATCACCTCGGCGTTGATCGTGTTCATCTTCGGTCCGGCGATCATCAATGCTTTGCGCCTGAGGCAAGGCAAGGGCCAGCCAATCCGCGCCGACGGCCCGCAGACCCACTTCAAGAAGGCCGGCACGCCGACCATGGGCGGGCTGATGATCCTGTGCGGCATCATCGGCTCGACGCTGTTGTGGGCCAACATCGCCTCCGTCTACGTCTGGGTGGTGCTGTTCGTCACGCTCGGCTTCGGTGCCATCGGTTTTTATGACGACTACCTCAAGGTCACCAAGCAGTCGCATCTCGGTCTTTCCGGCAAGGCGCGTCTCGGCATCGAGTTCGTGATCGCCGCCATCGCCGCCTGGATCATCATGCATAATGGCCAGGCGCCGTTCTCGTCGTCGCTGACCTTCCCCTTCTTCAAGGATTTCCTGCTCAATCTCGGCTGGTTCTTCATCCCCTTCGCCTGCTTCGTCATCGTAGGTGCCGGCAATGCGGTGAACCTGACCGACGGCCTCGACGGCCTCGCCATCGTTCCGATCATGATCGCAGCGGCGTCCTTCGGCGTCATCGCCTACCTCTCGGGCAATGCTGTCTTCGCCGAATATCTGCAGATCCATTTCGTGCCCGGCACCGGCGAACTCGCCGTCATCCTGGGCGCGGTCATTGGTGCTGGCCTCGGCTTCTTGTGGTTCAACGCGCCACCCGCCGCCATCTTCATGGGCGACACCGGGTCGCTGGCGCTCGGCGGCCTGATTGGCACCGTTGCAGTCACCACCAAGCACGAGATCGTCATGGCGATCGTCGGTGGCCTGTTTGTCATGGAAGCACTCTCGGTCATCATCCAGGTCGGCTTCTTCAAGCTGACCGGACGGCGGGTGTTCCTGATGGCGCCGATCCACCACCATTTCGAAAAACTTGGCTGGACCGAGAGTCAGGTCGTCATTCGCTTCTGGATCATTGCTGTTATTCTGGCGCTGATCGGCCTTTCCACCCTCAAGCTGCGCTGAGGCCTCATATGATCCCCGCCACCTCATTTCAGGGAAAGCGAGTAGCTCTCTTCGGCCTCGGCGGCTCGGGGATTGCGACCGCGCGTGCATTGAGCGAGGGTGGGGCCGACGTGCTCGCCTGGGACGATAACCCCGAAAGCGTGGCCAAGGCTGCCGCCGAAGGCATAGCCACAGGCGACCTGCGCGGAGCCGACTGGGCCGGCATCTCGTCCTTTGTGCTTTCGCCCGGCGTTCCACTGACCCATCCCAAGCCGCATTGGACGGTGGAACTGGCGCGCGGTGCGGGCGTCGAGATCATCGGCGACATCGAGCTGTTCGCGCGCGAGCGGATCGCGACTGCCCCGACAGCGCCGTTCATCGCCATCACCGGCACCAACGGCAAGTCGACGACGACGGCACTGACCGCGCACATCCTGCAGTCGGCTGGGCGCGACACGCAGATGGGCGGCAATATCGGCCGCGCCGTGATGACGCTCGATCCGCCGCGGCCCGACCGCCACTATGTCGTCGAGTGCTCGTCCTACCAGATCGATCTCGCGCCCTCGATCAACCCGACTGCCGGCATCCTGCTCAATCTGACGCCCGATCATCTCGACCGTCACGGCACCATGCAGCACTACGCCACGATCAAGGAGCGGTTGGTCGCCGGCAGCGAAACCGCGATCATCGGCGTCGACGATATCTATTGCGCCCAGATCGCCGACCGGCTCGAGCGCGTCGGCAAGCAAGTCGTGCGGATATCCAAGCGCCTGCCTTTGACCGACGGTTATTTCGCTGACGGCGCCGATCTGATGGAAGCAATCGACGGCCGCTACAGCCGCATCGCCTTCCTCGAAGGCATCGGTTCGCTGCGCGGCCAGCACAACGCGCAGAACGCCCTTGCCGCTGTTGCCGCCTGCCTCAAGGTCGGGCTCGACCTCGGCGAGATCCAGGCCGGGCTCGAGAGCTTTCCGGGCCTCGCGCACCGCATGGAGCAGGTTGGCCGCAAGGGGCATGTTCTGTTCGTCAACGATTCCAAGGCGACCAATGCCGACGCGGCGGCACCGGCTTTGTCGAGCTTCCCGCGCATCTACTGGATCGCCGGTGGCCTGCCCAAGGAAGGCGGCATCGAGCCGCTGCGCAGCCTGTTTCCGCGCATCGCGCGCGCCTATCTGATCGGCGAGGCGGCACCCGCCTTTTCCGCGACGCTCGGCGAGGCGGTGCCTTACGAGATATCGGGCACGCTAGCTGCCGCGGTCGAACATGCGGCTGAAGACGCCGCCAAGGACGACAGCAGCGAAGCGGTGATCCTGTTGTCGCCGGCCTGCGCCAGTTTCGACCAGTTCAAGAATTTCGAGATTCGCGGCGAAGCCTTCAGGCAAGCTGTGAATGCTATTGATGGCGTCAGCGCTATCGGAGGGGCAAGATAATGGCCAGCCGTCTCGACAGAAGTCCCGTTGCCTTGTGGTGGTGGACGGTCGATCGCTGGTTCCTCGCGGCATTCCTGTCGCTGATGGGACTGGGCATCGTGCTTTCATTCGCCGCAAGCCCCGCCGTTGCCGAGCGCATCGGCCTGGGCAGCTTCCACTTTGCCACCCGCCAGATCATCTTCACGATCCCTGCGCTGCTGGTGATGATCGCGGTATCATTCCTCGATACCAGGCAGATCAGGCGCATGGCGCTGGTGATGCTGTGCATCATGCTGGTGATGATGGTGGCCGTGCTGTTCATCGGCGTCGAGGTGAAGGGCGCCAGGCGCTGGGTTTCTCTCGCCGGCATTTCCATCCAGCCATCGGAGTTCCTCAAGCCGGCCTTTGTCGTCATCTGCGCCTGGCTGTTTGCCGAGCATGAACGCCAGCCCGACATTCCGGGCAACCTCTTCGCCATGATCCTGCTTGGCCTCGTGGTGGCGCTGCTGGTCGCCCAGCCCGATCTTGGCCAGACAATGCTGGTGCTCGGCACCTGGGGCGTGATGTTCTTCATGGCAGGGATGTCGTGGTTCTGGATCGTCGCGCTTGGCGCTGTCGGTGTCGGCGGCCTGTTTGCCGCCTATACGATCTTTCCGCACGTCGCTGGCCGTATCGACCGCTTCATGACAGGCGAGGGCGATACCTTCCAGGTCGACATGGGCCGCGATGCCATCATCAATGGCGGCTGGTTCGGCGTCGGGCCGGGCGAAGGCACGGTCAAGCGCGTCATCCCCGACAGCCACGCCGACTTCGTCTTTTCGGTCGCGGGCGAAGAGTTCGGCATCATCTTGTGCCTGATCATCATGGCGATCTTCGCCTTCATCGTGCTGCGGGGCCTGCGCACGGCGCTCAAGGAACACGATGATTTCACCCGTTATGCGGTGGCAGGCCTGGTTGTCGTCTTCGGTCTCCAGTCGGTCATCAACATGGGCGTGAACCTCCAACTGATGCCGGCCAAGGGCATGACGTTGCCGTTCATCTCCTATGGCGGCTCGTCGCTGATCGCGATTGCGATTTCGATGGGCATGGTGCTGGCGCTGACGCGCAAGAAACCCGAAAAGCTCAGGCCCAACAGTTTTGCCGCGATGCAGCGGCACGCAGTACCGGCCGAATAACATGGCCAAGGGAACTGTCATGCTTGCCGCCGGCGGGACCGGCGGCCATCTCTTTCCGGCTGAGGCGCTGGCGCACGAGCTGACGGCGCGCGGCTGGCAGGTGCATCTTGCCACCGACGAGCGCGCCGAGCGTTTCGCCGGCAAGTTTCCGGCCGCCGCCATCCATCCGATCTCGTCCTCGACCATCGGTTCGAAGAACCCGGTTTCGCTGCTGCGCGCCTTCTGGAGCATCTGGCGCGGGGTGCGTCAGACTTCGCAGGTGATCGCCAAGATCAAGCCTTCGGTCGTCATCGGCTTCGGCGGCTACCCGACGTTGCCACCGCTTTATGCCGCCACACGGCGCAACGTGCCTTCGATGGTGCATGAGCAGAACGCGGTGATGGGTCGCGCCAACAAGGCGCTGGCCAGCCGGGTCGATGCGATTGCCGGCGGCTTCCTGCCGGAAAATAGCGGCGCCAACAGCGCCAAGATCGTTGTGACCGGCAATCCGGTGCGCCCGGCGGTCATCGAAGCGGCGAAGACGGCTTATGTCGCGTCGGCTGGGGCTGATGCGTTCAACCTTCTGGTTTTCGGTGGCAGCCAGGGCGCGCAGTTCTTTTCCGACGCTGTTCCGGCAGCGATTGCCTTGCTGCCCGAAGCGCAGCGCCAACGTCTTCGCATCACCCAGCAGGCTCGCGTCGAGGATGCCGACAAGGTCAAGGCGGCCTATGCCAAGCTCGGTATCGCGGCTGACGTTTCGCCGTTCTTCACCGACATGGCGCAGCGCATGGCCGCCGCCCAGCTGGTGATTTCGCGCTCCGGCGCCTCGACCGTTTCCGAGATCGCCGTCATCGGTCGTCCGGCGCTGCTGGTGCCGTATCCGCATGCGCTCGACCACGACCAGGCGGCAAACGCCGCGCGTCTGGCCGCTGCCGGCGGAGGTGAAGTGCATCCGCAGGCAACGCTTTCGCCGGAGCGCATCGCCGAGCTTTTGAGCGGTGGGATGGGCGATCCAGAGCGTCTTTCGGCTATGGCTGCTGCCGCTAAGTCAGTCGGCAAAGCAGATGCCACACGGTTGCTCGCCGACCTCGCAGAGGCTATTGCGTCGAAAATACCCGTTTCGGAATTCAAGAAGGGAGTGCGGCCATGAAGATGCCGCAGACGATCGGCCTCGTGCATTTCATCGGCATTGGCGGCATCGGCATGAGCGGCATCGCAGAGGTGCTGCACAATCTCGGCTACAAGGTGCAGGGCTCCGACCAGGCCGATAGCGCCAATGTGCAACGCTTGCGCGACAAGGGCATCGAGTGCTTCGTTGGCCATCGTGCCGAGAACCTTGGCGACGCCGAAGTGATCGTCGTTTCGACCGCGATCAAGAAAACCAATCCGGAGCTCATCGCCGCGCGCGAGAAATTGCTGCCGGTCGTACGCCGCGCCGAAATGCTGGCCGAGCTGATGCGCTTCCGCAACGCGGTCGCCATCGGCGGCACGCACGGCAAGACCACCACCACCTCGATGGTGGCGGCGTTGCTCGACGCCGGTGATCTCGACCCGACAGTCATCAATGGCGGCATCATCAACGCCTACGGCACCAACGCGCGCATGGGCGAGGGCGATTGGATGGTGGTCGAGGCCGACGAGAGCGACGGCACCTTCCTGAAGCTTCCGGCCGACGTCGCCGTCGTCACCAACATCGACCCCGAACATCTCGACCATTACGGCAGCTTCGACAACGTGCGCGAGGCATTCCGCCAGTTCGTCGAGAACGTGCCGTTCTACGGCTTTGGCGTCATGTGCACCGATCATCCCGAAGTGCAAGCGCTGGTCAGCCATATCGAGGACCGCCGCGTCATCACCTATGGCGAAAACACCCAGGCCGACGTGCGCTTCACCAATCACCACATGGACGGTGCGGTGTCGGTCTTCGACGTGGTCATCCGCAACCGCAAGTCGGCATCGTCGACGACCATCGAAGGCCTGCGCCTGCCGATGCCGGGCCGCCACAACGTTTCCAACGCTACCGCCGCAATCGCTGTCGCGACCGAACTCGGCGTCTCGGCCGAGGCGGTGAAGCGCGGGCTGTCGTCCTTCGGCGGCGTCAAGCGCCGCTTTACCCATACCGGCACCTGGAACGGCGTCGAAGTGTTCGACGACTACGGTCACCATCCGGTCGAGATCAAGGCTGTGCTGCGTGCGGCGCGCGAGGCCACCAAGGGCCGCGTCATCGCAATTGCCCAGCCGCATCGCTTCACCCGCCTGCGCGACCTGTTCGACGATTTCTCGGCCTGCTTCAACGATGCCGACACGGTCATGGTCGCACCCGTCTACACCGCCGGCGAAGATCCGATCGAGGGTGTCAATTCCGAAACGCTGACAGCGCGCATCCGCGCTGGCGGCCATCGCGACGCACGCTATATCGAAGGTCCCGCCGCTGTCGCGCCGATCGTGCGCGAGCTGGCCAAGCCGGGCGACTTCGTCGTCTATCTCGGTGCCGGCAACATCACGCAATGGGCCTATGCGCTGCCTGGAGAACTCGCCGGAGGCGGGTCGTGACGGGCGGCGAAGCGCTGATCACAAAGCTTGGCGATCGCCTTTCTGGCCTGCGCGGGCGCCTGACGCCCAATGCCGAAATGGAAAAGATCACCTGGTTCCGCGCCGGCGGCATTGCCGATGCGCTGTTCCAGCCCGCCGACGAAGAAGACCTCGCGGCCTTCCTGAAGGCGGTGCCCGAGGAGATCCCCGTTCTGGTCGTCGGCATCGGCTCCAATCTGCTGGTCCGCGAAGGTGGCGTTCCGGGCTTTGTTGTGCGCCTCTCGGCGAAGGGGTTCGGCGAGGCGACGGCGATTTCCGAAACCGGGATCAAGGCGGGTGCTGCGACGCCCGACAAGCGCGTGGCGGCCCTTGCGCACGACAGCGGCATCGGCGGCTTTCATTTCTACCACGGCATCCCCGGTGCCATCGGCGGTGCGCTGCGCATGAACGCGGGCGCCAACGGCGTTGAGACGCGCGAGCGTGTCGTTGAAGTCCGCGCGCTCGACCGCACTGGCAAGCTGCATGTGCTGTCCAACGCCGACATGGGCTACAGCTATCGCCACTCTTCGGCGGCTTCCGACCTGATCTTCACCTCGGCGACCTTCGAGGGCTACGCTGACGACAAGGACGCCATCAAGGCGGCCATGGACCAAGTCCAGCATCACCGCGAGACGGTGCAGCCGATCCGCGAAAAGACAGGCGGCTCGACCTTCAAGAACCCCGAAGGCACTTCAGCCTGGAAGGAAATCGACAAGGCCGGCTGCCGCGGCCTGATGATCGGTGGCGCGCAGATGTCGCCGCTGCATTGCAACTTCATGATCAACACCGGCAACGCCACTGGCTACGATCTGGAGTATCTCGGCGAGACCGTGCGCAGCCGTGTGCTGGAGAATTCCGGCATCCGCCTGCAATGGGAAATCAAGCGTCTCGGCCGCTTCAAGCCAGGCCACGAAGTGCAGGAGTTCCTTGGGCAATTGCTCTAGGTTTCAAGCCTTGCTCGCAGCCCGGCAAGATCGGGCGGGCGCCACCGAAAAGCATCGATAGCGACAATGTTTCGCAAGCCCTCGCGCTCTCCGCGCCGAGGGCTTTTTGCTGCCCGATATCCGCCTTTTGGTGCTGCCAAAGCGAGGCTGATCGGAAGCTGCCTGGGTCATCAAATCGCAATGAATTCCAATCGGCTCTTGCCACGGAATCAAGTCTCTGATTCTCTGACCTAAAGCGTTTCCTGATTTGAGTCGCGTTACGCGTAGCCCGCGTTTCCATTCGGAGGTCCAACTTCCGGAGGCTCTGATTTAGTCTTTGGAAGCAAGGTGTTGTGTCCGAGTCTAGAGGGGATACTGGGGATGAAGTCGAAGCATGTCGCTGTCCTGTTGGGCGGGTTTTCGTCCGAGCGGCCTGTGTCCCTGTCGTCTGGCAATGCCTGCGCCGCTGCGCTTGAGCAGGTGGGCTATCAGGTCACCCGCGTTGACGTTGATCGCGACGTCGGTGCGGTGCTCTCGGCTCTGAAGCCCGACGTTGCATTCAACGCGCTGCATGGTCCCTTCGGCGAAGACGGCACGATCCAGGGTATCCTCGAATATCTCGGCATTCCCTACACACATTCCGGCGTGCTCGCCTCAGCACTTGCGATGAACAAGGAGCAGTCGAAGAAGGTGGCCAAGGCTGCCGGCATTCCGATTGCCGAATCCCGGGTTCTCGATCGTTTCTCGATCCGCAACCAGCACCCGATGAAGCCGCCTTATGTGGTCAAGCCCGTGGCTGAAGGATCGAGCTTCGGTGTCGTCATCGTCAAGGAGGATCAGTCGCATCCGCCGCAGGTGATCTCGTCGTCGGAGTGGCGCTATGGCGATACCGTGATGGTCGAGCGCTACATCCATGGGCGCGAGCTGACCTGCGCTGTCATGGGCGATGTCGCGCTCGGCGTCTGCGAGATCATCCCGACGGGTCACGCCTTCTACGATTATGATTCAAAATATGTCGCTGGGGGATCAAAGCACGAATGCCCCGCGAAAGTTTCACCGAATATTTACCAAAAAATACAAACACTGGCGCTTAAGGCTCACCAAGCGATCGGGTGCCGGGGTGTCTCCCGGTCTGACTTCCGGTACGACGACCGCCATTCCGAAAATGGGGAGGTCGTCTGGCTGGAGGTCAACACGCAACCCGGCATGACGCCGACGTCGCTGGTGCCTGAGATTGCTGCCCACGCCGGGCATTCGTTTGGTGAGTTGTTGAGTTGGATGGTGGAGGACGCTTCGTGTTTGCGTTGAGGTCGGGACAGAACAGGAGGGTGAACGGCGCGACGCCGCGCGTCTTCGGGCTGTCCTTGTCCGCGGAGCATTTCGTGCTGCCGCGGCTGCTGCGCAAGCCGGTTCGCATGCTGTCGCGCTTCGGGCGTGGGGAGTTCACTCCTCCGCCCTATGCCGCGTCGATGCTGACGGCTGCGTTTCTCGCCGCAAGCTCGCTCTATGGCGCCTATCTCGGTGGTCACTTCCCGGCGATGGTCCAGGGCGTGACTGCCCGCAGCGGTTTTGCCGTTGACCAGATCAAGGTTTCGGGCAATCGCGAGACCTCCGAAATCGACATTCTCGACAAGCTCGAACTCGACGGCTGGACCTCTTTGGTCGGCTTCAATCCGGAAGAAGCGCGCGAGCGCATCGTCAGTCTGCCTTGGGTGCGCGATGCCGCCGTGCGCAAGGTTTATCCGGATACCATCGAGGTTCGCGTCGATGAGCGCGATGCGTTCGCCATCTGGCAGCACGGCAGTCAGCTCAGCGTCGTTGAGAAGGATGGCAAGGTCATCGCCCCGTTCACCGGCGGTCGCCAGGTTGCCTTGCCCCTGGTCATTGGTTTCGGTGCCGCCGAACGTGCCGCCGACTTCGTTGCCCGGGTTCAGGCCTTTCCAGAGCTGGCGTCGCGCGTGAAGGGCTATATCCGCATCGGCGAGCGGCGCTGGGATCTGCGCCTCGACAACGGAATCACCGTCAAGCTGCCTGAAAACCAGGTCGATGCGGCACTTGCCGATCTCGTCGCGCTCGACCGCGAGAACGCGCTTTTCACGCGTGACATTTCGGCCGTGGACATGCGCTTCGGCGACCGGCTGGTCGTTCAGCTCACGCCGGAAGCGGTCGAGCGGCGCGCGGCCGCGCTGAACACCAAGCCGAAGGCCGTCAAGGCGAAGGTGGAGAAGAAAACATGAGCTGGCTTGGCGGTCAAAAAGATCCGGTCTCGCGCCGCTCGGGCATCCTGACGGTGCTCGACGTCGGCTCGAACAAGGTCTGCTGCGTGGTCGCCAAGCTGAAGCCGGCCGAGGGCAGCCAGTTGCTCAAGGGGCGCACCCATCAGGCCCAGGTCATCGGCATCGGCCATCAGAAATCGCAAGGCGTGAAGTCGGGCGTGGTCGTCGACCTCGATCGCGCCGAGCATGCCATCCGGCTCGCCGTCGATGCGGCCGAACGCATGGCTGGGCTGACCGCCGATTCCCTGATCGTCAACCTGTCTGCAGGGCGCATCAAGAGCGAGGCATTTTCGGCGACGATCAATCTCGGCGGCCATGAAGTCGAAGAGGCAGACGTCCAGCGCGTGCTCGCTGCGGGTGCCAAGCAGGCGCTCAAGGCCGAGCGCGATGTCATCCATTCGCTGCCGATCGCCTTTTCGCTCGACGCTGAACGCGGCGTGCGCGATCCGCGCGGCATGGTCGGCGACACGCTTGGCGTCGACATGCATGTGCTGACCGGCGATTCGGCGCCGATGCGCAATCTCGAGCTCTGCATCAACCGCTCGCACCTGTCGGTCGAGCATATGGTTGCGACACCTTATGCCAGCGGCCTGGCAGCACTGGTCGACGACGAACTCGAAATGGGCGCTGCCTGCATCGACATGGGCGGCGGCACGACGACGCTGTCGGTCTTCTCGGAAGGCCGCTTCGTTCATGCCGACTCCATTCCGATCGGCGGCAATCATGTCACCATGGACATGGCCAAGGGCCTGTCGACGCGTCTCGACGATGCCGAGCGGCTGAAGGTCATGCACGGGTCGGCTTTGCCCGGCAGTGCCGACGATCGCGACCTGATCAGCATTCAGCCGATCGGCGTCGACGACAATGAAATGCCACTGCAGATCCCGCGCTCGATGATGACGCGCATCATCCGCGCCCGCATCGATGAGACGCTGGAGCTGCTTCGCGATCGCCTGAACAAGTCAGGCTACGGCAATGCTGTCGGCAAGCGCGTCGTTTTGACTGGCGGTGCGAGCCAGTTGGTCGGGCTGCCGGAAGCAGCCCGCCGCATTCTTGGCCGCAATGTGCGCATCGGCCGCCCGCTTGGCGTGGCAGGTCTGCCGGAGGCGGCCAAGGGGCCGGCTTTCGCGACCGCCGTCGGGCTTCTCATCTACCCGCAGATGGCCGGCATCGAAAGCCATTCGGCGAAAGGGATTTCCCGTTACAGGGCAACGGGAACGGGCGGAAAACTGCATCGCATGAGTCAGTGGTTGAGAGACAGTTTTTAGGAATTGACGGGGACAGCCCCATTGGCGGCCGCACGGCGAAGCGGCTTGAAAGGCAAAAAGGACGAGGACTATGACGATCAATCTGCAGAAGCCGGACATCACCGAACTGAAGCCCCGCATCACCGTGTTCGGTGTCGGCGGCGGCGGCGGCAATGCTGTCAACAACATGATCACTGCTGGCCTGCGCGGCGTCGAGTTCGTGGTGGCCAACACCGATGCCCAGGCGCTCACCATGTCGAAGGCCGAGCGCCTCATCCAGCTCGGCGCCCACGTCACCGAGGGCCTGGGTGCCGGTTCGCAGCCGGAAGTCGGTCGCGCCGCCGCTGAAGAGTGCATCGACGAGATCATCGATCACCTGTCGAACACCCACATGTGCTTCGTCACCGCCGGCATGGGCGGCGGCACCGGCACCGGTGCTGCTCCCGTCGTTGCCCGCGCTGCACGCGAAAAGGGCATCCTGACCGTCGGTGTCGTCACCAAGCCGTTCCACTTCGAAGGCCAGCGCCGCATGAAGACGGCTGACTACGGCATCGAAGAGCTGCAGAAATGCGTCGACACGCTGATCGTTATCCCGAACCAGAACCTGTTCCGTCTCGCCAATGACAAGACGACCTTCGCGGACGCCTTCGCCATGGCCGACCAGGTGCTCTATTCGGGCGTCGCCTGCATCACCGACCTGATGGTCAAGGAAGGCCTGATCAACCTCGACTTCGCCGACGTCCGTTCGGTGATGCGCGAGATGGGCAAGGCCATGATGGGCACCGGCGAAGCATCGGGCGAGGGCCGCGCGATGGCTGCGGCCGAAGCTGCGATCGCCAACCCGCTGCTCGACGAAACCTCGATGAAGGGCGCGAGGGGCCTGCTGATCTCGATCACCGGCGGCCGCGACCTGACGCTGTTTGAAGTCGACGAAGCTGCGACCCGTATCCGTGAAGAAGTCGACCAGGACGCCAACATCATCCTGGGCGCCACCTTCGACGAAGATCTGGAAGGCGTCATCCGCGTGTCGGTTGTTGCCACCGGCATCGACAAGGCGGCCGCCGACATGGCTGCAACACCGCTGACCATCCGTCAGGCGCCGAAGCCGGCACCGCGTCCGGTTGAGGTCCGCCCGGCGCAGCAGGCCGCTCCGCAGGAGCAGCCGCGCATGGAAATCCGCGCCAACGATCCTGTCGCCGAGGCAATCCGCCTGGCCGAAACCAACGCCGCTGCCATGGCACAGCCGCGTGCAGCCGCTCCACAGGGTGAAGAGTTCCGCCCCCAGAGCAAGCTGTTCCAGGCTCCGCCTGCCCAGCCGCAGGCCCAGCAGTACCAGCCGCAGCCGCAGCAGCAGTTCCATCAGCCCGCGCCTCAGCCGGTGGCACAGCCACAGGTGGCACCCCAACGCGAGATGATGCAGCCGGCTCCGGTTCAGCAGCGCATGCCGCGCGTCGAGGACTTTCCGCCGATGGTGAAAGCCGAGGTGGAAGCCAAGGCCAAGCCGGTCGATCATGAGGACCGCGGTCCGATGGGCCTGCTCAAGCGCTTGACGAGCGGCCTGACCCGCCGCGAGGAAGAACCCGCACGCCTGCAGCCCGCGCAGCCGCGCGAGCCCAAGCTGCGCCAGCCGGCCCCCGAGCAGCGCCGCATGACCAGCCAGGAATCGCAGCTCTACGCACCGCGTCGTGGACAGCTCGACGAGCAGGGCCGCCTTGCGCCGCAGACACGGACTCAGGAAGACGATCAGCTGGAGATTCCGGCGTTCCTTCGCCGGCAAGCCAACTGAACTGTGAACGACCAGTAACATTGTTTGAAAGGCGGGCGTCTCGACGTCCGCCTTTTAATCTGAAAAGATCATTCAAATCATTAGGTTGACGGGGCGGGTCCAAGCGTCCCCGCAGTTACACAGAGTAAGAAACCGTGATTTGGAGTCTATCATCCGGAAGACTATCTTCGCCTCGATTAAGGTCGCTTGGGCGGGTGTCGTGGGGATGAGGACCCGTCTGGCGAAGATAAGAGCCGTGCGCCGTGGTGTGGCGAAGCGGACGTGAAGTGGACGGGCATATGGGGATCGACTTGCAAGATTATCAGACAACACTCAAATCACGCGTCTCGCTATCGGGCATAGGTGTCCATAGCGGGAAGCCCGTGACTATCCATTTCGCGCCGGCGGACGCCGACACGGGTGTGGTGTTTCAGGTTGCTGACCGAGAGTTCCGCGCAATTGTGTCGGAAGTGGGTGCGACCGACCTTTGCACGCTGCTGGGTGACCCCTCCGGGCTCCACGTTGCCACGATCGAACACCTGATGGCCGCACTGTTTGGCCTCGGTATCGACAATCTCCTGATTGAGGTCGACGGTGCGGAAGTGCCGATCCTTGACGGCAGTGCTGCGCAATTCGTCGAAGCCATCGACCAGGTCGGCATCGAAGTGCAGGACGTCAAGCGTCGCTACATCCGCGTTCTCAAGCCGGTGCGAATCGAAAGCGGTGCCTCGTGGGCGGAGTTCCGTCCTTATGGCGGCACGCGATTCGAGGTCGAAATCGATTTCGAAAGCCCGGCGATCGGGCGCCAGTCCTTTGCGTCGGATATCAATGACGACATCTTCCGCCGCGACATCGCGCGCGCCCGCACCTTCGGCTTCATGAAGGACGTCGAGCGGCTGTGGGCTGCCGGCTATGCGCTTGGCTCGTCGCTGGAGAATTCCGTGGTTATCGGCGACGACAGCCACATCATCAACATCGAAGGCCTGCGCTATCCGAATGAGTTCGTGCGTCATAAGACGCTCGACGCCATGGGCGACCTGGCCCTTGCCGGTGCGCGGTTCATCGGCTGCTTCCGTTCCTATCGCGGCGGCCACAGGCTGAATGCTGCTGCTTTGCGCCGCCTGCTTTCGGACCATTCGGCCTTCGAGGTCGTCGAAACGTCGCGCCGCGAGCGCGGCCGTTCGGCGGAGCTGATCGCTGTCAGCGCCGCTGTCCACGCGCCCTGGACTCTCTGAGCGCAGGCAATTTGCCGGAAGAGTGGTGTGGCCTTGTTGCACCACTCGACCGATGAAATGGCATGTGCGTTCACCTGCCACAAAATTGCGCGATTGGCAGCTGATAGCGTTGCCCGGCAAAGCCAGTTGTGATCTATGGCCATTGCCTGAAAAGCGAAACAGCGCCAAAGGGGCGAAACTCTGTGATGTCATTGATACGAGCCGGTCGATCGAAATTGCGCGTGACGCCTCTGGTTGTGGCGCTTTCGCTCATCGCTCCGACGCTTGCACTCTCCGGTTGCATGTCGGGCGAAGCTGATGTCGATCTCGCGACCTATGTCGAGCAGACCGAACCGGCCGATGTTCTCTATAATCAGGGTCTCGCCAACCTCAATGCCGGTCGTCTCAAGGAAGCCAGCCGCAAGTTCGAGGCTGTTGATCGTCAGCACCCCTATTCGGAGTTCGCACGCAAATCGATGGTGATGGGCGCCTTCGCCAGCTATCGCCAGGGCGCTTATGAAGAAGCCATCGGCTCGGCCAAGCGCTACCTCGCGCTCTATCCCTCAACCGACGACGCAGCCTATGCGCAGTACATCATCGGCTTGAGCTATTTCCGCCAGATTCGCGACGTGACGCAGGATCAGAAGGATGCCCGCCGCACCATCGAAGCAATGACCGAAGTGGTCCAGCGCTGGCCGACGTCGGAATATGTCGACGACGCCAATGCCAAGATTCGCTTTGCCCGCGACCAGCTCGCCGGCAAAGAAATGCAGATCGGCCGCTATTATCTCGAGCGCCGCGAATTCATCGCTTCGGCAAAGCGCTTCCGCAACGTGGTCGAAAACTATTCGAACACGCGCCACGTCGAAGAAGCGCTCGCGCGCCTGGTCGAGACCTATTACGCGATGGGCCTGACCTCGGAAGCGCAGACGGCGGCGGCCGTGCTTGGACAGAATTATCCTGACAGCCAGTGGTACAAGGATTCGTACAAGCTGCTGCAGTCCGGCGGACTTGAGCCTCGCGAAAATGCCGGCTCCTGGATTTCCAAGGCCGGAAAGATGTTCTCTGGCGCCTGATCAACATTAGATGCTCTCACGCCTTTCGATCCGCGATATCGTCCTGATCGAACGGCTGGACATCGATTTCACGCCGGGCCTTTCGGTGCTGACCGGTGAAACCGGTGCCGGCAAATCCATCCTTCTCGACGCATTGTCGCTCGCGCTCGGCGCGCGCGGCGATGCTTCGCTTGTCCGCCATGGTGCCGCCCAGGGGCAGGTGACTGCCGTCTTCGACGTGCCGCGCAACCACCCGGCACGCACACTGCTCGCCGACAATGCCATCGACGACGACGGCGACATCATCCTGCGACGCGTGCAGACCGCCGATGGCCGCACCCGTGTCTTCGTCAACGACCAGCCATCCAGCGTCACGCTGATGCGCGACGTCGGCCGCGCCTTGGTCGAGATCCATGGCCAGCACGACGACCGCGCGCTTGTCGATGGCGGGGCGCATCGCGAGGTGCTCGATTCGTTTGGCGGCCATGTCGGTGAGGCGCGAGCCACCGCCGAGGCCTGGAAGATCTGGCGCGCCGCCGAGCAGGAGCTCTCGCGCCACCGCGCCCGTGTTGAGGCCGCCGCCCGCGAAGCCGAATATCTGCGCGCCTCGGTGAAGGAATTGACCAAGCTCGACCCGCAGCCAGGCGAGGAGAGCGAGCTTGCCGAGCTGCGCGCCTCGATGATGCGCGTCGAAAAGATCGCTTCGGAAATCCAGGATGCGCAGGATGTGCTCTCGGGCTCATCCTCGCCGCTGCCGCAACTGGCAAGCCTGCTCAGGCGCCTGCAGCGCAAGGCATCCGAAGTGCCCGGCCTGCTCGACGAGGTGGTGAAGTCGCTCGACGAGGCAATGATTTCGCTCGATGCGGCGCAATCGGGCGTCGATGCGGCACTTCGGGCCACCGAATACGATCCGCAGCGGCTTGAAAAGGCCGAAGAGCGGCTGTTTGCGCTGCGTGCCGCCGCGCGCAAGCACAATGTAGCCGTCGACAGTCTGGCGCAGCTACGCGACACGATGGTTGCCGATCTTGCCGATCTCGATGCTGGCGAGGAACGGCTGCAGGCGCTGGAGCAGCAGGGGCGCACCACGCGTGAGGCATACGACCGCATCGCTTCGGGCCTGTCTGGACTGCGCAAGACTGCCGCCGAGGGCCTGCGCAAGACTGTCATGGCCGAGCTGCCGGCACTCAAGCTGGAGCGGGCAGAATTCCTCGTTGAGATATCAAGCGAAGCCGACAACCGCATGCTCGAAGGCATCGATCAGGTCGAGTTCTGGGTGCGCACCAATCCGGGCACCCGGCCGGGACCGATGATGAAGGTGGCGTCCGGCGGTGAGCTGTCGCGCTTCCTGCTGGCGCTCAAGGTCGCATTGGCCGACCGTGGCTCGGCACCGACGCTGGTCTTCGACGAAATCGACACCGGTGTTGGCGGTGCCGTCGCCGATGCCATCGGCCAGCGGCTGGCGCGTCTCGCCAACCGGGTCCAGGTGCTGTCGGTCACGCACGCGCCGCAGGTCGCCGCGCGCGCTGCAACACATTTCCTGATCTCCAAGCAGGGCAACACCGACCGCGTCGCCACCGGCATCCACGAGATGGACCGCCCGGCACGCCAGGAAGAGATCGCCCGCATGCTCTCGGGCGCATCCATCACCGACGAGGCCCGCGCCGCCGCCGAACGTCTGCTGCGCGAGAATACGTCTGCTGCTGTCTGAGAACCTACGTAAAGTGTAGCGTGTCGCTTTACAACTCATCCTGGCTGACCTATCTTCCGACGGATGAAAATCCGCAGCGTGAAGCACAAAGGCTTGCGCCGACTTTTCGAAAACGACGATGCGAGCGGGCTTCCGGCGCAGTTCGTCGATAAAATCCGTAATATCCTCGCCTTTCTGCAGGACATGGAACAAGAAGAAGAGCTGCGCTCGGTTCCGAGCTGGAAGGCTCATCAGCTTGCCGGAGAGCGCAAGGGTACCTGGAGCCTGTTCGTCACGCGGAACTGGCGCCTGACCTTTTTCATCGACAAGGCGGAAGTCGAGATCGTCGACCTCGACTACGAGGATTACCACTAGGAGGTGGCCATGACCGAAACGCAGGGTTTCAGGCTGAAAAGCCCGCCTCATCCGGGCGGCTTCGTTCGCACCGAGATCATCGAGCCTATGGAATTGTCGGTGACGGCTGCGGCGGAGGCGCTTGGCGTGACCCGCGCGGCGCTGTCGGCCTTCATCAACGGGCGTTCGTCGTTGTCGCCGGAGATGGGGCTGCGTATCGAAAAGGCGTTCGGCGTCAGCATGGAAACGCTGATGCGGATGCAAAACAGCTACGATATTGCGCAGGCTCGCAAGCGCGAAGGCGAGATCAAGATAGCGCGCTATGAGCCGAAGCCGCCGCATCAGTGATTTATCGCGGCCAGGCTGGATGTCAGGAGCCTGCGCGATCCTGCTGATTTGCGTGGGCTATTGGTAAAACCCGCTCCCTTGCAAATGCTTCCTGATTTATGGTGGCCGCGCATTTGGCCGGAGCCGTACCATGTCCGAAAAATCAGTCGATTCGCTCAGCGAGGCAGAAGCGGTAGCCGAGCTTGCGCGGCTGGCCGAAGAAATCGCCGGCCATGACCTGCGCTACCATGCCGAGGACGCGCCGACGATCTCGGATGCCGATTATGACGCGTTGCGCCGGCGCAACCTGGCCATCGAGCAGCGTTTCCCGCAGCTGGTGCGCGAGGATTCGCCGTCGAAGTCGGTCGGTGCCGCCGTCTCGGAAAAGTTCGGCAAGGTCACTCATGTCGTGCCGATGCTGTCGCTCGACAATGCCTTCGCCGACGAGGATGTGAGCGAATTCGTCGGCCGTATCAGGCGGTTCTTGAGGCTCGGCGCGACCGAGCCGGTGGCGATCACCGCCGAGCCCAAGATCGACGGCCTGTCACTTTCGATTCGCTACGAGGCCGGGCGTCTGGTGACGGCGGCGACGCGCGGGGACGGCCAGGTCGGCGAAAACGTCACCGCCAACGCACGCACCATCGCAGACATTCCCAATGTGCTCTCGGGCGATTTCCCAGATGTGCTCGAAGTGCGCGGCGAGGTCTATATGAGCCACGCCGACTTCGCCGAGCTCAATCGCCGCAACGAAGAGGCGGGCAAGCCGATCTTCGCCAATCCGCGCAACGCGGCTGCGGGATCGCTGCGCCAGCTCGACACGTCGATCACTGCCAGCCGGCCGCTGCGCTTCTTCGCCTACGCCTGGGGCGAGGTGAGCGAAATGCCGGCGGACACGCAAATGGGCATGGTCGGCGCGTTCGGGCGCTACGGCTTCAAGACCAACCCGCTGATGAAGGTCTTCGACAGCGTCGAGGGGCTGTTGTCGCAATACCGGATGATAGAGGCCAACCGCGCGACGCTCGGCTACGACATCGACGGCGTCGTCTACAAGGTTGATCGGCTCGACCTGCAGCTGCGTCTCGGCTTCGTGTCGCGTTCGCCGCGCTGGGCAATCGCCCACAAATTCCCGGCCGAAAAGGCCACGACGATCCTCACCGGCATCGATATCCAGGTCGGCCGCACCGGCTCACTGACGCCGGTGGCGCGGCTGCAGCCGGTGACGGTGGGCGGTGTGGTGGTGACCAACGCCACGCTGCACAACGAGGACTACATCAAGGGCATCGGCAACAGCGGCCAGCCGATTCGCGAAGGCCGCGACATCCGCGTCGGCGACACGGTCATCGTCCAGCGGGCAGGGGACGTCATTCCGCAGATACTGGACGTGGTGCTGGAAAAGCGCCCGGCGGATGCTCAGCCTTACGCATTTCCGACGCGCTGCCCGGCTTGTGACAGCCATGCCGTGCGCGAGGAAGGCGAGGTGGTGCGCCGCTGCACCGGCGGCCTGATCTGCCCGGCGCAAGCGGTCGAGCGGCTTCGCCATTTCGTCTCGCGCAACGCCTTCGACATCGAGGGCCTGGGCGAAAAGCAGATCGAGTTCTTCTTCCAGTCGCAGGACCCGGCACTGCATATCGGTTCGCCCGCCGACATCTTCACGCTGAAGCGCCGGCAAGAGGGCTCGCTGACCAAGCTCGAGAACATCGATGGTTTTGGCGTCACCTCGGCGCGCAAGCTATTCGGTGCCATCGATGACCGGCGGCAGGTCGAGTTTTCGCGCTTCCTGTTTGCGCTCGGCATCCGCCACATCGGTGAAACCAACGCCAAGCGGCTCGCCCGCCACTACATCAGCTTCGAGGCATTCCGCGCTGCCGGTACCGCTGCCGTCATGCCTGAGGGCAAGGGCGACAAGGGCAATGCCGCCTGGCAGGAACTGACCGGTGTCAACGGGATCGGCGCCATCGTTGCCGAGGCGGTGGTCGAGTTCTTCGCCGAAGAACACAACAGGCAGGTGCTCGATGCGCTGCTGGCGGAGGTTACACCACTCGATGAGGAGCGCATCGGCGACGTCTCTTCGCCGGTGTCGGGCAAGACCGTGGTCTTCACCGGCTCGCTCGAACAGATGTCGCGCGACGAGGCCAAGGCGATGGCCGAAAAGCTCGGCGCCAAGGTCGCAGGCTCGGTGTCGAAGAAGACCGATCTCGTGGTGGCGGGCCCCGGCGCCGGGTCCAAGCTCAAGCTTGCCAGCGAGCTCGGCATCGAAGTGATCGACGAGGACGGCTGGTTCGCTCTGGTCAAGCAGGCGGGCTGACTGAATTCATGCGTGCCATTGCCATCGACTTTGAAACTGCCAACGAGCAGCGCAGCAGCCCGTGTTCCGTCGGCCTGGCCTGGATCGAGGACGGCGCTGTCGTCCGCGTCGAGGAGCGGCTGATCCGGCCGAAAGACATGCGCTTTTCGCGTTTCAACATTGCCATCCACGGAATTCGCCCCGGTGACGTCGAGGACGCGGCTGAATTTCCTGAGGTCATGGCGGAATTCGAGGACGATCTCGGCGATGCGCTGGTGATTGCCCACAACGCCGCCTTCGACATGAGTGTTATCAGGGCGACATACGCGCTTTACGGTGTCGCGTGCCCTGATATCGACTATGCCTGCACCCTCAAGATGGCGCAGAAGGTGTGGCAAAATCTGGGGTCGCACCGCCTCAACGAGGTGTCGCCCCACATCAACTTTTCTTTCACGCACCACAATGCGGCCGAGGATGCGCATGCCTGCGGCGAGGTGGCACTGGCTGTCGCGCGGCACTTCAATGTGTCGGCAATGCGCGACCTGCCGATCCGGCTCGACATGACACCGGGTCGGATCCATGCCAGGGGCTACTCGCCCTGTTCGATGAAGCGCGGGTGAATTTTCGGAGGTGACGTTACCGGCGAAACCCTGCGACGTGGGCTGGCCCATTGATCGTTGGCTCAAGCGAATTGATGTGACTCGACGGACCTGCTGACTTAGGACGGCTTTTCCCAGGGAGTTTCCATGTCGTCGGTAACAATGTCGGACAGCAGAAAAATGCGCGAATTCTGGCAGGGCGTGCGCTTGAGCGTGCCGGTGGTGGTCGCGTCGGCGCCTTTTGCCATTCTGTTTGGGGCGCTCGCCATCGACAACGGCTTCAGTGTGGCCGAGGCAACGCTGATGAGCGCGACCATCTATGGCGGCGCCAGCCAGCTCGTCGGTATCGAGCTGTTTGGCCAGCATGTCGCGCCTTGGCTCGTCGTGCTGTCGATCTTCGCGGTGAACTTCCGCCACGTGCTTTATTCGGCGGCTGTCGGCAAACGCATCAATCATTGGCCGGTGCTGAAACAGGCCATTGGCTACTTTTTCCTTGTCGATCCGCAATATGCCGAGGCCGAGCGCAAGGGCGAGAGCGGCGAAGAGGTTACCTTCGCCTGGTACATGGGCATGGCGCTGCCGATCTATGTGTTCTGGGTCGCCGAGAGCGCGCTGGGCGCGTTGTTCGGGCGGCTGATTCCCAACCCGCACGCCATCGGCCTCGACTTCCTGCTGCCGATCTATTTCCTCGGCCTTGTCATGAGCTTCCGCAAGCGCCCGCGCTGGCTGCCGATCGTTGTAGCCAGTGCCGTCGCTTCGATGATCGCCTACAAGACTGTGGGCTCGCCGTGGCATGTCTCGATTGGCGCTTTGGCCGGCGTGCTGTTTGCAGCGGCAATGCCGGTGCGAGCCGACAATGCGGTCAATGACGAAGAGACCGTGGAGGTGGTGTCATGAGCACGACGCTGTGGATCATCATCGCCGGCGCTATTGCGACCTATCTGACCCGTATCGGCGGGCATCTGGTCATTTCGCGCTTCGAGCGCATCCATCCGCGCGTCGAAGCTGGGCTCAATGCCGTGCCCGCGGCCGTTTTGACCACGCTTGTGGCGCCTGCTGCACTGTCGGCCGGGCCGGCAGAATTGGCGGCCCTTGCAGTGGCAGCCCTGGTGTCGCTGCGCGGCGGGCTGATGACCATGTTCCTCGCTGGTGCTGCCGTACTGATTGTTCTCAGACATTTCATCGGCTGAGCGATACCCGCCGCCCTATGGCGACGGGGATCCCATCCAAGTGGCGATCAGGCGATCGCTGCAGTTGCCTTCTCCAGCCACGCCAGCGTCTCGCCGTCGAGCATCGGACCGATCTCGGCGAGCACGCGGGCATGATAGGCATTGAGCCAATCGAGCTCTTCGCGGGTCAGCAAATCGGTGCGCAGCAGGCGCTGGTCGAAGGGTGCCAGCGTCAGCGTCTCGAAGCCGTGCATGGCGATGTCGCCGCCCGGCAGTGCCGCCGTGGGTGTCACCAGGATCAGGTTTTCAAGCCGGATGCCGTAATGGCCTTCCTTGTAGTAGCCGGGCTCGTTTGACAGGATCATACCGGCGAGCAACTTCTCCATGCCGGTCTTGGCGATGCGCTGCGGGCCTTCATGCACGGCGAGATAGGAGCCGACGCCGTGGCCGGTGCCATGAGCGTAGTCGAGGCCATGCTTCCACAAGGCCATGCGCGCCAGCGCGTCGATGTCGGCGCCGCGTGTGCCAGCAGGGAACCGTGCCGCCGAAAGGGCGATCATGCCCTTGAGCACCAGCGTGAAGCGCTCGCGCATCTCCTCGGTAGGTGTGCCGACAGGCACTGTGCGGGTAATGTCGGTGGTGCCGTCCTGATATTGCGCGCCCGAATCAAGCAGGAACAATTCGCCGTCGCCAAGCACGCGGCTGGTCGCGCGCGAGACGCGGTAGTGCATGATCGCGCCATTGGGGCCAGCGCCCGAGATCGTGTCGAACGACACATCGCGCAGCGGCATCTGGGTTTCTTCGCCGGTTGTCCGCCGGCATTCCTCAAGCTTGGTGACGACAGCGATCTCGTCGATCTGGCCGGCTTTCTGTCGGTCGAGCCAGCACAGGAGCTTGGCGACGGCTGCGCCATCGCGGCGGTGGGCGGCGCGGGAGCCGGCGATTTCGGCGCTGTTTTTTGTGGCGCGCGGCAAGCGTGCCGGATCGGGCGCGGAAACGACGGTGCCGCCATTGTCCTCGATCAATGCGCGCAACCTGTCAGCGGCAAGCACCGGGTCGAGCGCGATCTTGGCGCCTGATTTGGCAAGTTCAGCGACTGCTGCCTCAAGCTCAGGGGGCGCCTTGATGTCGGCGAGTTGGGTGAGATAGGCCTCTTCGGTGCGGCCGAGCTTACGCTTGTCCATAAAGACGGCATGCGAGCCGTCGGCAGCCAGAATGGCAAAGCCAAGCGCGAGGGGCGTGTGGGGCACATCGCCGCCGCGGATGTTGAAGCTCCAGGCGAGCGAAGACGGGTCGGTCAGGACAGTGTGAGTTGCGCCTTCATCAGAAATCGCCGCCGCCAGCCGCTTCAGCTTGTCCTTGGCGAGTTCGCCGGCAAAGGCCTCGGGGTGGATTTCCACTGGCGCCAATGGCGCGTCGGGCTGGTCTGCCCAGATGGCGTCAACGGGATTTTGGGTGAGGGGCACGAGCACGGCGCCGACTTTTTCGGCCGAGGCGGTGAGCGCCTTGACGTCGCCCATCGTGTGCAGCCACGGGTCGAAGCCAAGCCGCGCGCCCTTGGGAAGTGTTTCCTTGATCCAGCTTGCCGGCGGGTTGTCGATCAGGCTTTCGACGGTGAAGATGTCGAGATCGACCTCATCGCGCACCTGCAGCGTATAGCGGCCGTCGACAAAGACGAAAGCGCTCTTGGCAAGCACGATCGCCACGCCGGCCGAGCCGCTGAATCCGGTCAGCCAGCGCAGTCGATTCGAACGTGGGGCGACATACTCGCCCTGATGCTCGTCGGCGCGCGGCACGATGAAGCCGTCGAGCCCGTTCTCCAAAAGCCACTGCCTGAGAAGCGCTACGCGCGGCTTGCCGACGGAGGGATCGCCGGCGGAATCGAAGGACTGGAACATGGTGATTTCCCGAAAATATGCTTTCGGGAACCGTATCCGGGCGGGCCGATGCTGGCAACGGCTACCGCCCCCCAGCGCCGCGTCATTCAGGACGCCTTGCGCTGCTGAAGCTTAGCGCTTGAGGTGGATCGTCACCCAGCCTTCGCGATGGAAGGTTTCCACATGGTGGAATTGCGCAACCGTGTATGCCTCAAGCACCGCGTCGTGCTGGCGGTCGAGGATGCCAGACAGGATCAGCGAGTTGCCCGGCACGACGTGCTTGGCCATGTCGGGCGCCATCTGCATCAGCGGCTGCGCCAGGATGTTGGCGACGATCAGGTCAAAAGGCCCGCGCGCCGCAAAGATCGGATCGTCGAACCCGCCGGCGGTCGCTGTCTCGACATAGGCGCTGACCTCGTTGAGCCGCACATTGGCAGCTGCAACTTCCGTCGCGACCGGGTCGATGTCGGTGGCGAGCACTGGGATCTGTGCCAGCTTGGCGATGGCGATGGCGAGCACGGCACTGCCGGTGCCGAGGTCGAGCGCGTTGGCCGGCTTCTCCGATGTCACGACCTTTTCGATCATCTCGAGGCAGCCGGCGGTCGTGCCGTGGTGGCCGGTGCCGAAGGCAAGGCCGGCCTCGATCTCGATGGTGATCTGGTCGGGGCGGCGTTCGTCACGGTCATGGCCGCCATGGACCAGGAAACGTCCGGCCCGTACCGGCTTCAGCCCCTCCAGCGACTTGGCGACCCAGTCGATGTCGGGCAGGACTTCACGCTCGATCGGGCCGGTGTGGCCGGCTTCCGCAACAGCCTCGGCCATACGGCGCGCGATGTCTTCGACCTCGCCGTCGGCATAGAGCGACACTTCGTGGATGTCGCGGTCCTCGTCGATCTCGATCACCGAAATCGGCCAGCCATCTTCTTCGAAGATAGCGTCAAGCGTGGCGAAGATGCGGTTCGCAGCTTCGCGGCCGGTGGTGAAATAGAGCCGTGTCTGGGTCATGTCGGATCCGGGCGAGAGTGTCAGCCTTGGTTCGCGAGCCGCTTGAGCTTGGCGAGCGCTGCCGTGGGGTTCTCCTCATAGGCGATGGTGCCGAAGAAATCACCCTTGGAGTTGAGCAGCAGGACCGACGCGGTGTGGTCCATCGTGTAGTCGCCGCCTTCGGTCTCGACTTTCTTCGAGTAGATGCCGAACGACTTGGCCATGGCCTGGACCTTGGCCGGCTCGCCGGTGATGCCCATGATGCGCTCGGAGACGTTGGTGACATAGGCATTCATCACCTCGGGCGTGTCGCGCTCGGGATCGATGGAGACGAAATAGGCGCGGATGTTCTTGCCGTCGTCGCCGAGCTGCTTGAGCCAGCCGTCGAGCTCGAACAAGGTGGTCGGGCAGACCTCGGGGCAATGGGTGAAGCCGAAGAACACCGCACTCGGCTGGCCGCGGAAGGCGGCCTCGGTGATCGCGGCACCCTTCTGGTCGACGAGCACGAACGGTGCGCCGAAAGCCTGGGAGGCGTTCTGGTTGCGGTACCAGTCGAAGGTCAGCCAGCCGACGCCGGCAGCCATGAGGATCAAAATGCCGGCTAGGATCGTGCGCATCATCGAGAAAAGCTTTCGTGGGTCGAGTTGTTAGGCAGGCTTCAGAAGCACCAGGACATGCCGGCTTCGACAAGCGACGTGAATATCCCGGCCTCCTTGTCCAGCCAGGAAGCGAAGGCGAGGCCCGTGGCCGCCGCAAACGCTGCAAGACCGAGCGCGATCCACGCGGTCCTTGCGAGCGATATGGGTTGAGCCAGTTTCATGGTTCCTACATAGCGCGCCCAGCGCTTTGCCAAAAGGGACATGTTGACGCCGCCCTTTGTCCACAAAACACCATTTCGCGAGAACCATGCCGGCTGGTGCCTTGCAACGGGCGCATGGCTGACCCAAGTGTTGGCGACGTCGGGATTTTCAGGAGGTTTTCATGCGGCTTGCCCTTTCAGTCCTTGCAACCACTGTCGCGCTGGGTGCCACGGCACCAGCCATGGCCCAGAAGGTGGGCGAGGTCGGCGTCGACTGGCTCGGCAACGACATCGTCGTCGAGGCGATCAAGGATCCCAAGGTCGAGGGCATCACCTGCCACGTTTCCTATTTCGATCGCGGCGTGATCGACCGCTTGCAGAAGGGCAACTGGTTCGAGAACCCGTCCGACACCGCCATTTCCTGCCGCCAGACCGGGCCGATCACCATCGGCGCGATCGACCTGAGCAAGGGTGGCGAGGAGGTGTTCAAGCAAGGCATCAGCTTGATCTGGAAGGAGCAGGTGGTGAACCGCATCTACGACAAGCAGAACCAGACGCTGATCTATCTCGCCCATTCGCGCCAGGTCCAGAACGGCTCGGCCAAGATGTCGATGACGACAATCCCGCTCTATGGCCAGGAGGTCGTCTGGTCGAAGGGTACGCCGCAGTAAAGGCCGCTTGCGAGGGCCGCACCGCGGGCGTAAATCGGCCTGATGGACACACCTGCCGACCTTCGTTTTAAGGATGACGAGCCGCGCATCCACCCGACCGCCGAGTTGAAGGGCTGCCGGCTCGGCCGCCATGTCGCCGTTGGCGAGCGCGTGGTGCTGCGCGAGGTGAATGTCGGCGACTATTCCTACTTCGAGCGCCATTCCGAGGCGATCTACACCACCATCGGCAAGTTCTGCTCGATCGCCGCCAATAGCCGCATCAACGCGCTCGAACACCCGATGGAGCGGCTGACCACCCACAAGGTGAGCTACCGGCCCAACGAGTATTTCCGCTATCTCGGCGTCGACAGCGGCTTTCGCGAGCGCCGGCGGGCCAAGCCGGTGAGCATCGGCCACGACGTGTGGATCGGCCATGGCGCCGTCATCATGCCTGGCGTGACCATCGGCAATGGTGCGGTGGTCGGGGCGAATGCCGTGGTGACGCGCGATGTCGCGCCCTTCGAGATTTTCGCCGGCGTGCCGGCCAAGCGATTGAAGCTGCGCTTTGCCCCCGAGATTGCCGCGCGCATCGAAGCGCTTGCCTGGTGGGACTGGCCGGCCGAGCGCCTTTTCGAGGCGATCCCCGACATGCAGAGCCTGCCGATCGAGGCATTTCTGGACCGCTGGGAAGCGCGTGCGGGCTAGCCTGGCGCATGACCCCGAAAATCGGAATCGATTTTCGAAAAATACGATGCACAGCCTCAAAGAGTTCGAACGCTTGAATTGAAGGACGCGCCCACGCCCAAGCCCTGCATGGGCGCGTCCACCGGCTGCGATGGCCAGGGCTTAGAGCCCGAAATGGCCCCTCAGCGCCGGAACCGCGTCAACCAGACCGCTGACGGCCTGGGGGCCGGCGGCACCTTTGGCTTCCTGTAGCAGCGTTTCGCCGGCCAGCTCGATCTGGGTCATGTCCAGGCCGAGCGAGCGCAGTTGCGAAAAGCCGTTGACCATGGCACCGGCTTTCTCGCCAAGCGCGCCGCCGAGCAGCGAACTCAGCGAGCCGACAAGCCCGCCGGCGCTGCTGGCTCCGGCCATCACATCGTAACTGTGGGCGAGGTCGTCCGCGCCGGCGATCTTGGTGAAGATGCCGGCGCTGGCGACACCGCCGGACTCATGCTCAAGCACCGAAAAGATGGTGCCGACGGCCTTTTCGGCGACCGCCGGGTCGAGCTTCAGCCTGGTCGAGACGGTATTGACGATATCCTGTGCATTCATCGTTCGCTGCTCCTCAGCCCTGGGCCTTCAGCTTGGTGTTGCACTGGCTCCAGAACTGCGGCCACTTGGCGCCGGCTGGCAGCTTGCCTGCCGCCTTTTGGCTCTGCCATTCGGTCGAGCATTCATGGATGCGCTGACGGAAAGCAGCCTCGCCTGGCGAAAGCGGCTTGCCGTTGGCCGATGTCGCGGGCAGTACCGCCTTGGCCGAAGCGACGCTCGGATCGGGCGGAACGACTGTCGCATCCGACTTGTCGTTCTTGATGCTGGCGCTGCAGCTGGAGAGGAAGGTTGGCCATTTCTGGCCGTTGAGTGTGTTGGCCTTCTTGGCAGCCTGATATTGGTCGCTGCAAATCTGCTGGGTGGTCTGATGGCCAGCGGCAGCGGCAGCAGGGGCCATGGCGGTGGTTTTTGTCGCCGGCTTGGCGGGGGTGGCTGGCGCCAATGCGTTGGTGGTCGTCTTGGCGGCAGGTGCCGTCGCGGGCGCTGCCGTATTGTCCATCGCCGCGCTGCACTTCGACAAGAACTGCGGCCACTTCTCGCCATTGAGCGTGTTGGCCTTCTTGGCAGCCTGATATTGCAGGCTGCACGCCTTGGTGGTCGATTGCGCCGCCGTGGCGCTGGCGGCGAAGCCAGGCGTGGCAAGCGCAACGAAAGCAACGCCGGTCAACCCGAATGCAAATGCGGATACAAGTCTGGAGAAGCTCATTTCATCCTCCTCGCGGGACATAGCTACGCCCTCCCGGGAACGAACCATTCGTCCCGACCAGAAACGTGCTCATGGAGGCATCGGAATGCGCCAGTGGATCGCCGAAGAACTCGGCGAAGACGCTGCAAGCAAGGCGAAGCCAGCAAGTGTCAGCTTCGCCTTGATTGTGGCGGCACTATCGAGGCCGCGTCACATGACGGAAATTTAATATTCTGGACAGATTTGCGCCGGTGCGGCGTAAGGATTCAGGCCACGCCGCGCTTGGAGCGGGCCTGGCGCAGGATGACGCGCCAGCGCAGCATCTCGATCGGGATCGGCCCGTTATTGTTGGCGATCGCGAAAAGCTCGTTGTTGATATTGCGGAGCGAACGCCAGAAATCATAGTCGCTGATGCGCGGATCGCAGGCGAGCTTGTTGGCTGTCGCTTCGATGTCAGTGTGCATACCTTGCCTCAAGCCGTCCGGTGCCCGCCGCCGCGACTCAACTTCGCTGCGTGGGATTGTCGGAGGCCAGCGAGGGGCGATCAACGAACCGCAGGCTGTGATGCAGGTTATAAACAGGTAAGGTTAATCGCCTGTGGCCATAGCGCCACTATGCCGGCTTGCGCTTGATGCCAATCGCGCGGCCCGCCCGTTCGGGCATCGGCAACGAAGCATGGGCCATGCGCATCGCCTCGACTTTGGCCAGGATATCTAGAGGGAAGGGGGTAACTTTCGGGCCGGTCATGTCGACATGCAGCGCGAGATATTCGGAGGTCGCCGCCAGCCAGCCGTCGATATGGCGCAATTCCTGGTAAACACGCAGGCGCTTGTCATCATGATCGAGCAGCTGGAAGCTGGCAGTGACGCGATGGTCGAGATGCAATTCCCTGACGTAGCAGACGTGCACCTCTGCGGTATAGATGGTGAGCTTGCGGTCACGGACGTAAGCAGTGCCCATGCCGAGCAGATCGAGCGCCTCGTCGCTGCAGCGGTCGAACAGCACGTTGTAATAGGCCATGTTGAGGTGGCCGTTATAGTCGATCCAGCCTTTCTCGATCTCCATGACGCTGGACACGAACGGCACTGACATGGCTCAAACCTCTTTGGCTTTGGTAGCGCTGGACAAAGCGCTAGGGCTGGCAGATTACCCAAGCATAAGGTGCCGGCAAGGCACCAAGCTGTTCCATTCGCGGAGGAAATGATGGCTTTGAGCGACCTGAAGGCGATGGCGCGCAACGAGGTGGGGATCCAAGCCGTACTCGGCATTCTCAAGCAGTCATTCGGCGAGCGCTTCCAGACCGGCCAGGCGATCCGCGAACAGCACGGCCACACCACCACCTATCTGCCCAATCAGGCGCCAGATGGCGTGGTTTTCGTTGAAAGCACCGCCGATGTGCAAGATGTGGTGCGGGTCTGCGCGGAACACCGCGTGCCGGTCATCGCCTTTGGCACCGGCACCTCGCTCGAAGGCCATGTGAATGCGCCAGCGGGGGGCATTTCGCTCGATACCTCACGCATGGACAAGGTGATTTCGGTCAATGCCGACGACCTCGATTGCACGGTCCAAGCGGGCGTGACGCGAGAGGCGCTGAACACCTATCTGCGCGACACCGGGCTGTTTTTCCCGATCGATCCCGGTGCCAACGCCAGCCTTGGCGGCATGGCGGCGACACGCGCGTCGGGCACCAATGCTGTGCGCTACGGCACGATGCGCGAAAACGTGCTGGCGCTCAGGGCCGTGATGGCTGACGGCAGCGAGGTGGTTACGTCGCACCGGGCGCGGAAAAGCTCGGCCGGCTACGACCTGACGCGGCTGCTTGTGGGGTCGGAAGGCACGCTCGGCATCATCACCGAAGTGACGCTCAAGCTGCAGGGCATTCCGCAGGCGATTTCGGGCGGGGTCTGTCCGTTCCCGAGCGTCGAGGCGGCGTGCCAGGCTGTCATCACGACGATCCAGATGGGCATTCCGGTGGCGCGGATCGAACTGGTCAACGCGCTGCAGATGCGGGCGATGAAGAATTATTCCAAGCTCGATTATCCCGAAAGCCCGTGCCTTTTCCTCGAATTCCATGGTTCCGATGCCGGCGTTGCCGAGCAGGCCGAGAGTTTTGGCGAGATCGCCACTGAGTATGGCGGCGGGCCGTTCCTGTGGACCACGGTTGCCGAAGAGCGAGCGAAATTGTGGAAGGCGCGGCATGACGCCTATTGGGCGTCGCTGACGCTCAGGCCAGGCGCGCGGGCGCTGTCGACCGATGCCTGCGTGCCGATCTCGCGGCTCGCCGAATGCATCGCTGAGACCGAGGCCGACATCGAGCGGCTGGGGCTGATCGCGCCGATTGTCGGCCATGTCGGCGACGGCAATTTCCACACGCTGGTGCTGATGGACCCCAACGATCCCGCCGACATCGGCCGGGCCGAGGAGTTCGTCAAAAGGCTGGCCGAGCGGGCGATATCAATGGACGGTACTTCGACGGGCGAGCACGGCATCGGCCAGGGCAAGATGGGGCTGATGCAGCGCGAGCACGGCCATGGTGTTGCCGTGATGCGGGCGATCAAGACGGCGCTCGATCCGCTGAATATTCTCAATCCGGGCAAGATCCTGCCCATTGCCGAGTAAGCGTTGACGGGCGGGTGCGGTGCTGCTAATTCGGCGCCGTCCAACAAGGGATTTTATGCGCAGAGACTTCCATCGCTGAAGCGTTAGCCAAAGAGCTGACCGGGCTGAAAGGCCAAAGCGGGCGCTTGCGCGCCTTTCTCTGAATACGCAAATTCCAGGATAATTCCATGAAACACGCTCACGGCGCGAAGATTCGCGCCTATTCCGACACGACCGACCGCAACCGCCTGGCCGACATCTGGCTCGAGGCTTCGCGCGTCGGCCATCCGTTCCTGACCGAGGCGGATCTGCTCGACCAGCAGATCAAAGTGCGGGACATCTATCTGCCGCAGGCCGAAAACTGGGTGGTTGAACTCGACGGCCAGCCAGCCGGATTCATCGGCCTGATCGACAGCTTCATCGGCGGGCTGTTCGTCGATCCGGCAGCCCATGGGCATGGGCTCGGCAAGGCGCTGGTGGCGCATGCGGCTCAGCTGAAAGGCTCGCTCGACGTCGAGGTTTATGCCGAAAACGAAGCCGCCACGGCCTTCTACAGCCGCATCGGCTTCGTCGAGGTTTTACGCAGACCGCAAGATGACGAGGGCCTGCCGCACGAAGTGATCCGGATGCGCCGCCCGGCTTGACCCTGCGGCACTTTGGTCGGACAGTTCGGTCGCCCCACCCGATGGGGCGGCCGGATTGGCGAAGCGAGGGCTAGATTATGGCGATGTCGCGTAAACATGAGGCTCGGGCGTTGAGCGATGACGAGCGCGAGCTGGTGCAGAAGTCGCATCATCCGGAAGTGCAGGCTCTCTCCGACGCCGAGCTTCATCAGTTGGTCAAGACGGTGCGCGAAAAGCGCGACAAGGCGCAGACGGAAGCCCACCGCAGGCGGCGCGAAATGCGTGGCAAAGCCGCGCCCAAGGGTGCGCAGCCATCGAAAATGGACGCCGGCAGCAAGGCCAAGCTGGAAGTTCTGGCGATGAGCATGCGCCGGCTCAACGGCGAGCTTGAACGCCGGCGCCAGCTTGCAGCCCGGATCGACCTCGTCGAGAACGCACGCCATGCGCTGGCGCTGACCAAACAGAAAAAACCGGCGCGCGCCGCCGATTTCAACACGCGGCAAGCACATATGGGCATGCGGGCGGTGGAAAACGCCAGGGCCAACAGCCTGGTGCGGCCGATGGAGCGCGGACGGCTGCGCAAGGCGGCGGCGGTTTCGCAAGCCAAGCGCGACGCCAAATAGGGAGGGGTCGGGCGGAACTGAATCTCAGCGCCCGCTTGTCTCGACAGACGTGCTTATGCGTTCAAGGGAACAGCTTTTCGCGGGACAGGCTGCCGCGCGGCGTTGACGTGCGGCGACGCGCAGCCCAACATGCCACCAAATGACCACGCTCCTGCGGTTAGACGCCTGGGACGCATGAAAGATTTGCCCCAAGGCAATGCTCGCTCGCCTGTTTGTGATATTTGGTGGACTGTTCGTGCTGGCGCTGTGTGCTGCGCTGGTGGGGCCGTATTTTATTGACTGGTCGGGCTACAAGGCCGATTTCGAGCGTGAGGCCAGCACGATCCTCGGGCGCAAGGTCACAGTGCAGGGCGATGTGACGGCGCGCATCCTGCCGTTTCCCTCTGTGACATTTTCTGATGTGACCGTCGGTGGCGGTGCTGGCGGCGACAATGCGATGACCGTCGAGACATTCTCGATGGATGCCGAGCTTGCGCCCGTCCTGCGTGGCGAATTCCTGATCTACGACATGCGGCTGGTGCGGCCCAAGGCGGTGATCGATGTGGCCAGCGACGGCACTGTCGACTGGGCGATCCGGCCATCCGCACCGTTCGATCCAAAACAAATCTCGATCGAAAAGCTGACGATCACCGAGGGACAGGTCACGCTGCGCCACGCCGCGAGTGGACGCGAGCATCTTTTGTCGGAGATCAATACGACAGTGTCGGCAAAGTCGCTTGCCGGGCCATGGCGCGTCGACGGCTCGCTGCGCGTCGACAACATGAAAACGCAGCTGTCGGCCTCGACCGGTTCCGTCGATCCCACCGGCCAGATGCGTCTCAGGGTGCGTGCTACGCCGGAACGCTATGGCTTCACGCTCGAAAGCGACGGCAATGCCAGCATGGACAAGGGCCGGGCGCTTTATTCTGGCGGGTTCAGCGTGGTCGAGGCTCAGCCCGAACAGCTGACCCCGGCTGATGGCGAAAAGCCCAAGGCGCCCAAGCCATCCGAGCCGGGCTTGCGGCTGAAAGGCAAGTTCGCGCTCAACCATGCCAAGCTCGGTGTCGAAGAGTTCCGTTTCGAAAGCGGGCCGCTCGACGATCCCTACACCGCCGATGGCACAGCCGAGATCGATCTGGGGGCTGCACCGCATTTCATGATCTCGGCCAAGGGCGCGCAGGTGCGTTTCGACGACGCGGTCGGCGGCGAAAAAACGGGTGCGGGATTTTCGATTTCGCAGCGTCTTACGGCGTTGCAAAACGTGCTGGTCAAGCTGCCGCGCCCGACCATTCCAGGCACTGTCGACGTTGACCTGCCGGCGATTGTCGCAGGCGACACCACGGTGCGCGACGTCAAACTGTCAGCCGAGCCGGGAGAGGGCGGCTGGAAGCTGAAGTCGCTGGCGGCGACACTGCCCGGCCGCACACGGCTTGAAGCCGACGGCTTCCTGCGCACCAACGACAATCTGGGTTTCGACGGCCAACTGCTTTTGGCCGTGGGCCAGCCCTCGGGTTTTGCCGCCTGGGTGTCCAAAGATGTCGATGAGGCCGTGCGGCGGCTACCGGCTGCGGGCTTCAAGGCTAAAGTGGCACTGACACACGAGCAGCAGAAATTTGACGACATCGAGCTGATCCTCGGCAAGGCCAAGTTCACCGGCGAGCTGGACAGCATGTTGCCTGACGATGCGCGAGCGTCGGTGACGATGAAGCTCGATGGCGGCGAACTCGACCTCGAAGGCCTGCGTGCCTTCGCCTCGCTGTTTGTCACCGACCAGGGCGCCAACCGTTTCACCGACAGCGACCTCGACATTGCCGTGAAGGCGGGGCCGGTCAACTTTGCCGGCATCAGCGCCGACACGGTCGATACAGCACTTCGCCTGCGCGAAGGCGTGCTGGAGATCGACAAGCTGTCGCTCGGCGGGTTGGCCGGCGCGTCGCTCAGCGCCACCGGACGGATCAAGGACTTTCCCGCAGCGCCAACGGGCAATCTCGATGCCTCGGTGGTGGCAGTAGACCTGGCGCCGCTGGTCGCGCTTGCCGCGAAGCAGTCGCCAGACAACCTTTTGCTCGCAGGACTTGCGGCACGCGCGGCGGCATATCCCAGCCTTTTGGAGGATGCCCGGATCGATTTCGTCGCCAGTGCGGTGGCAAATGGTGACGGCTCGACCGGTGTTGCGCTCAGCGGGCAGGGTGTCGCGGGCGGATCGGACCTTTTGGCGACACTGTCGGCGCAGGCGATTCCGGGCGCACTGGCAAGCTCGCAGCTCAAGCTCGATTTTTCGGCCCGCAATGAAGATGCCACCAGCCTCATGGCACTGGCAGGTCTGCCGGTGCTGCCGCTCGGTGTGACCGGGCCGGGTGAGCTGCAACTGACGGCGAACGGTGCGGTGCAAAACGGCCTTGAAGTCACCGCCAGCCTGAAAGGCGACGACGCCTCCGCCGGCTTTGCCGGCACGGTCGCACTGCGGGACGATGTTCCGAGCCTCAATGGCCGGGTTAAGCTGCAAGCAGCCGACATCGAGCCATGGCTGATGACATCTGGCTTTACCTTGCCGAGCATGGGCACCGGCACCCAGGTTGAGCTTGCCGCCGATACGAGCTTTGACGGTGGGCCTCTGGTGCTCGACAGACTGGGCGGTACCGTCAACCAAGGGGCTGTGATCGGCAATCTCAAGGCGGAGTTGCATGAAGGCATGCCGCATCTCAGCGGCTCTCTGACGCTCGATGAGCTCGACCTCAGGCCTTTTGCCGAGATGATGCTTGGCGTCAATGCGCTGGAGGGTGGCAACGGGGGCTGGCCGGCGGCACCTTTTGCGCCGAAGCCGACCGCGCCTTTCAGCGCCGACCTCGAAATCGTTGCGGGTGCGCTTCTGGCGGAGCCTTTGGCTACGGCCACCGACGCCGTGCTTGGGCTGCAGATGGACAGCCAGGTGCTCAGGCTTTCCAACATCAAGGCCAAGCTTTTGGGCGGCAACCTCGAAGGTCTGATCGAACTCAAGAACAATGCAGGTTCGGCGCTGCTTTCGAGCCAGCTGAAGCTCGTGGGTTCCGATGTGGCGGCGCTGCCGGGGGCGGGCGGTCTCAGCGGCAAGGGCGATTTTTCGGCCACGCTGTCGGGAAGCGGCAAATCGGTTGAAGGACTTGTCGCCTCGCTGTCCGGCTCGGGCACGGCTGTGGTCAACGGGCTGACAATCCCTGGCTTCAACCCCGATGCGTTCGGGCCATTGATCACCAAGGCCGACGCCTTGGGCCGCGACATCAATGCGGCGCGTGTCGCGGAGTTCGCGCCCAAGATCGCAGGCGAGGGCAGCTTTGCCGCCGACAAGGCGGATGTTGCCTTCACGGTCGCCGGCGGCGTTTTGCGTGTGCCACCGCTAACGCTGAAGAATTCTGCTGCGACGCTGACAACCGGACTGTATTTCGACTCGAAAGCCGGTGTCCTGGAGGCCGCAGGTGGCATCGCTTACGATCCTGGTAAGGAAGCCCTGGTCGGTTCAGAGCCTATGCTGGCCTTCCAGGTTGATGGCAAGCCGGGAGCAACAGTATTGTACCTGGACAGCGCGCCGATGGCGCAGTTCCTGACCCAGCGGGCGCTGGAAAAGGAACAGGCACGGGTCGAGGCGATGCAGGCCGTGTTGCTGGAAAAGCAGCGGCTGCGGCGTGAGACGCGCCACTTCGTGGCCCTGCAGGCCGAGCGCGAGCGCATCGCCGAAGAGGCTAGGCTTGCCGAAGAAGCGCGAATAAGAGCCGAAGAAGAGGCCAAGGCGCAAGCCGAAGCCGCGCGGCTGAAGGCCGAGGACGAGGCGCGCGCGGCGGAAGCCGCGGCCAAGGCCGAAGCCGACGCGCGGGCAGTCAAGGAAAAGGCGCTTCACGAGGCGGAACAGGCACGGCAGGCGGCCGAGGAAAAGGCGCGGCTTGAGGCTGAGGAGAGGGCGAAGCTTGAGGCGGAGGCTGCGAAATCCACGCCGGAGGTTCAACGGGCACCGTTGCCGGAAGCGCGTCCGATGATGACGCCGAGCGAGCCGTCCGAAGCCGCGCCGCCGCTGGACGCAGGGCCAGCAAAGAAGCTCGATCCGCTCAGCCTGGACGATTTTTTCAAGTCGCTGCAGAGCCAGTAGGCGGGGTCTTTCGCCACCCGCGCGGTCGCGTCAGCCGACCTTGGCTTTCTTCAACACGTCGTTGATACGGCTCTGCCAGCCTTTGCCGGTGGCCTTGAACTTGGCGATCACATCAGGATCGAGCCGGATCGACACAACTTGTTTGGGCGCTTCGATCGTGGGGCGGCCACGGGCGCGGCGAATGCTTTCCGCCCATTCTGGAAACACTTCGGCGAACGGCTTTGCGGTCCTGAACTCTTCTTCTGTCCATTCAGGACTGTCGGAAACTTCGTCCCAATCTTCCTTGGTATAACCGCGTCCGGGCTCGAATTCTGTCCTGGTGGGTTTTCCGGTCATTTGAGCAGCCTCCGTTCCTGTGGGCTGGCGCGGCGCATCGATATGACCGACACGCCTTCGTGGCCAAGCCTTGCGAAGATCACCGCAATCGAACCATCCGCAAACCGGCCGATCGCCTTGAAGCGATAGGTTTTTGCCGGGTGCACGATCGCGCCCATGAAAAAATCCTCGTCGAGCAGGGCAAAGTCGAAGCCGTGCTTTTCGATGTTGGCCAGCCGCTTTGGTTCGTCCCAGACGATCTTCATTAAATGTATTACGTTTAATGGCTTCTGTCAAGAATAAGTGTATTACGAAAAATGGATCTGGCAACGGGCGAAAGGCTGTGCTGCTAGCCGTCGCTTTCGCCCGCCACACCGAGCTTTGCCTGCTCCAGCACGAACAGCCTGAGCGCGGAGGAGAGGTTGGCTTCGCGCGGGCGTTGGGCATCGACTTCGGCAACGAGGGCGGCAAGGGTGATGTTGCGCGCGGCTGCTATGGCGACAAGGTCGTCGTAAAATGGCTTCTCCAGCGAATAGCTGGTGCGATGGCCGCGAATCGTCACCGAGCGTTTTTCGACCAGGCTCACTGGTCGGACTTTTCGGGATCGCGGCGGTGGCCGTCGACGAATTTTTCAGCGCGCTCGGCGCTCAGCTGGTCGCGCGCCTTCTCGGCCTTGGTGCGGCCATGCAGCGCGCGATTCTGGTCGGCATGCGTCTCGCGCTCGGCGCGTGCCTTGTGCTTCTTGAACTGGCGTAGATTGACGATGTCGGCCATGCGACCTCGCCGCTGGGTTATTTCTTGCGGAAAGCGTCGAGCGAAACGACTTCGGCGCCTTTGCCGTGGGCAGGCTCTTCGGGCGTTTCCTTCTCAGTGGCGCCAGCCTTCTTCTTTGGTGCCGCCTTGCGCTCCGCCGGCTTGACCACGGCGATGGGCTCCGGATTGGACGGCGCTTCTTCAGATGCGGTTGCCGGATCGGCCTTGACTTCGAATTCGAGCTCGAAGTTGACCGAGGGGTCGTAGAAGCCGCGCACGGCAGAGAAGGGGATTTCGAGCTTTTCCGGAACATCGGAGAAGGACAGGCCAATCTCGAAGCCGGTGTCTGTCACCTTGAGGTCCCAATACTGGAACTGGACGACGATGGTCATTTGCTCGGGATAACGCTCATGCAGGCGCGAAGAGATGCGCACGCCCGGCGCGCCGGTCATGAAGGTGATGAAAAAATGGTGGTTGCCCGGCAAGCCCGTGCGCGCGACTTCCGCCAGGACCTTGCGCATGACGCCACGCAGTGCCTCCTGGGCGAGAATGTCATAGCGGATTTGGTCTTCGGCCATATGTAACTGCGGGTCCGATTGAATCGTCCCCTTACCTGTAATCAAGCTTGAGGCCGCCGTAAACCGGATATAGCGCCCTATTGAATGTTTGGGATTTCAGCCTTTGCCTGCTTGCTCGCTGCAAGCCGACATGATCGTTCCCGCAGCCCGAATTATGTTGGTCGTGCCTTGCCGTAGGCGCGCAGGAAGCAGCGGACGGCGTTGGTTGCCGCTGCACGCAGTTGCTCTTCCGAGACGGCATCGCCGAAGATCATCGCCATCTGCAGGTCGGCATTGACGAGGGCCAAAAACTGGCGGGCGGCGACGTCGGGGTCGTCCAGATCGAGCCAGCCGGCGAGGGCGAGGCGGGCAAAACGCGCGGCAAGGGCTGCCCAGGTCTTGGCAGGGCCGTGTTCGCGCCAGCCGGCGAAAAGCTCAGGGTAGCGCTCGCCTTCGGTCTGCAAGAGCTTGCGCAGGAACTTGCCGTCGCGATTGCACAGGCAGTTCTGGTTGAGCCGCACCGCGAAATCGATCAGTTCCGCTTCCAGGTCGACGGGCTTGTCGGGGAAGGTGGCGAGGGTGTCGAAAATGCTGGCGTTGATGCGTTCGGTGATTTCTCGGACTACTGCGACCAGCAGATTCTCCTTATCACCGTGATGATTGTAGACGGTCTGGCGCGACACGCCGGCTTCCGCGGCGATGAGGTCGATGTTGGCGCCGGCAAAGCCTTCACGACAAAAGACGCCAGCGGCGGCATCGAGGATCGAATGACGCTTGGCGGTGTGGCTGCGGGCGACCGCAATGTCAGGAGCAATGGCAGGTGTCATGGAAATTTTATATACAGGTGATTGACGATTTGGACAAGCCTGTCTAAAAATATGGACGTAACACTGAGATGCCGGTTCGGGAGGAGTCGGGATCTCGGGTTGCTGAACGTCATTGGATTACACGTCGCCGTGTTTTCGCGGCGGAAACCAGATCCGAAAGAATCACGCCATGACACCCCAATTTCTCCGCGTAGCGGTCGTGCTCGGCCTTTTGTCGGCCATCGGCCCGTTTGCAATCGATATGTATCTTCCCGCGCTGCCGACGATCGGCGCCGACCTCAATGCCAGCACTGCCGCCGTGCAGATGAGCCTGCTCGTCTTCTTCCTGGCCATGGGCCTGGCGCAGATCGTCGTTGGCCCGATCTCCGACATGATCGGCCGCAAGGCGCCGCTCTATATCGGCCTGGTGCTGTTTGCCATCGGCGGCGTCGGTGCAGCACTTGCGCCCAACATCGATTGGCTCATCTTCTTCCGCGTTATCCAGGGCCTTGGTGCATCGGCCGGCATGGTGGTGCCGCGCGCCATCGTGCGCGACCTGCATACAGGTACCGAGGCAGCGCGCCTGATGTCGCTGCTGATGCTGGTGTTTTCCGTTTCGCCGATCCTGGCGCCGTTGACAGGTTCCCTGGTGATCGAGGGCTTCGGCTGGCGCGCCGTGTTCTGGGTCGTCACTGCTGCGGCGGTGCTTGCGCTTGTGCTGTTGTCGACGTCGCTCAAGGAAACGCGGCCGGCCGAACATCGCGCCGAAAGCTCGGTGCGCAGCGCGCTCAGCGGCTACCGTTTCCTGCTCGGCGACCGCAACTTCCTTGGCCTGACCTTCATCGGCGGCTTTGGTATCGCCAGCTTCTTTGTCTATCTCGCCAATTCGTCCTTCATCCTGATCGACCATTATGGCCTGTCGCCGTCGGTCTACAGCGTGTTTTTCTCGATCAATGCGGTGGCCTTCATCGGCATGTCGCAGCTGACCGGATTGCTGACCGAGCGCTTCGGGCTGCGGCGCGTAGTGCGGGTTGCTGTGGTCGGCTACGCCACGATGATGGTGGTGTTGCTTGCCGTGTTTGCCTCGGGCGTCGATCGCCTCGACGTGCTCGCAACGCTGCTGTTCATCGGCTACGGCTTCCTCGGCCTCGTCATCCCCACCACTTCGGTGCTGGCGATGGAAGAGCATGGCGAGATTGCCGGCACGGCGTCCGCGCTGATGGGGACGCTGCACTTTGCCACCGGCGCTGTCGCCATGGCGGTGGCAGGTCTGTTCTTCGACGGCACGCCGCTGCCGATGGTCTTTGGCATCACCATTTCGGCTGTGATCGCTTTCGTGCTGGCCCAGCTAACGCTCGGCCGCAGCCAGGTGGCTGTCGAGGCGCCGGCGGAATGAAATCAGGCGGGGCCGGGCATATGTCCGGCCCCGCAATTGCAAGCCTCGATCGCTTCAGTGAACGGTTTGCATGGATCATGGCGAAATGTCGCGGCCACCTTCATACGTCCTTGATATCGTCTTATTTACCTTCGGGCAGGTAAGTCCACCAAGACCACCTGAAGTAGAGCGACGACGCCGAGGCCAGCGAAGAAATTGCAGTTCATCCCTTCCGCCTTGCTGTCGCTGTTTGCGGTGACGTTTTTCTGCGTTTGGCTGATCGAGCGCCAGCGTCGGCAGCTCATGCTGTTTGCACTGTCGTTTCTGGCGTTCGCCATCGCCACATTCATGCAGTTGGCCCTGTGGCCCTCCGACATCGGCTTCAATACGGTGGCAACGTCCGTGCTCTATGCGGCCGGTCCGCTGCTTTTGGTCGAGGGCGTGCTCGCGCGCTCGGGCAAGTCGATGCCGCTTGTCGAGCACGTTGCCTGGTTCACCGGGATCGTCGGCACATTGTGCTATTTCTACTATGTCGAAAACGACCTCCAGATCAGGGTCTACGTGCTCAATCTCGGCATGGCGTTCATCTTCCTGAGCGGGGTGTGGAAGATCAGGCACCTGGTGCGCGGCGGCATCCTCGACCGGGCGGTGTTCTGGCTGTTGCTCGGCCTGGCCACCACCTTCATCGTGCGCACGCTGCTTACCGGCGGCTCTGTTCCGAAGGACAATATTCCGGAGTTTTTCGAGTCCGAGTTCTGGATCTGGGCGCAGTTCACTATGTCGGTGATTGGCGTTGCCATGGGCCTTGGGCTTCTGGTCGTTGCCTGTGCCGACGTCATCCTGGCGCTCAAGGCCGAGCGTGACAGCGATCCATTGACCGGTCTGCTCAATCGCCGGGGCCTGCAGGGCAAGGCGTTGCGGCTGCTGGCGTTGGGACGGCGCAAGCCGTTGAGCATCGTTGCCTGCGACATCGACCGCTTCAAGACGATCAACGACCGCTTCGGCCATGCCACTGGCGATATGGTGCTGGCGAGCTTCGCCGGCGTTATCAGGAAGAAACTCAGGGCAGGCGACGTCGCGGCGCGCACCGGTGGCGAGGAGTTCATCATGGTGCTGAACAACACGGTCGACGATGCCTTCAGCCTGACTGAGCGACTGCGCCACGAGATCGCGAGCGTGCGTTTTGCCAGCTTGCCGACGGACTTCGTCGTCACCTGCAGCTTCGGCATCGCGGAGCTCCACCGCGGCGAAGGGCTTTGGGATGCCATCGGCCGCGCCGACAAGATCCTCTATGCCGCCAAGCGCGCCGGCCGCAACCGCACCTTCGCCGAAGGGCTGCAACTGCCGAACGCCGCCTGATTCGTCAGGCCCGAATTCGTCAGGCCAAAGCGAGACCGGTATTTTCGAGCATGAAGGCCAGCCGTTCCTCGACGGAGGTCTTGGGGACCTCGACAAGCTCATAGCCGCAGGCGGCGTAGGTCGCGACCATGCTGGCATGGGTGCGCCGGGCCTCGTCCTCGTCCTGCTTGCGTTCGTTGTCCTGGGCGAAGATCTCGGACCAGTGCGGTAGGATGAACACCTTGGAGTTGTAGCGGAACTCCTGGGCGGCCTTGTCGACATGCGCCGATACCGGCAGGCCGACAAGCTTGAGGTAGCCGATGATATCGGGCACGCCACGGTCGAAAAAGACCGGCCCGGACACGGCTGTGGCGATGGCGTGTGAACGCATCTCCCATGACAGCATGAGTTCGGCGAAGAGTGCGGCATCGTGCCAGGGCAGGGCGGTTCCCGAAATCGCCACCTGATCCCTGATGATGCCGCGTCCGGCCTCGACCGAGGTGGCAAAGCCTGCTGCCGCGAGGCGTTCGATCAATGTGGTCTTGCCCGAGCCGGGGCCGCCGGTCAGTACAAAGAAACGGTTGGAAGTCTGGGACATGAAAGGTCTCCGGATGAAACGGGACCGGCCATGGGCAAGCCGACGGTGCAGGGCAGAAGCCTAGCAACGGCAAGGCCAGCGTTAGCCGGCAATGAAGATCTGGGGAGGGGGAGAAGTGGAGGTTTCTGTTGCCAGGTACCTCCGAACCCCGCCTAGAAGTGCGAACCTCTAGGGCTTAATTTGAAGCTATCGCACAGCTTACGCTGCGAGACGTGCTTCCGCATAGTTGTCGTTTGCAACTACAAGTTTAGCCCGATAACGGTGGTACAATGCCGAGCAAAAGTCCGATCTTTACACCCTCGTCGATCCTATTTCGCCCCCAGCAAAAACCGTCGCTCATGGCACGGCAGCTTTTGGTGGAGGCGCCGGGTACCGCCCCCGGGTCCGAATGGCTTATTTCATCGGCAGTTTATCGCCATAGTCAGACAAGCTGACGACCCTGATATAAGGAGGCTGGGCGCAAAAAGAAAGGTCGGAACGGCAAGTCGTGGCAGCCATCTGCAACAGATTTATGAGACCACGCGAAGACGCAGGGTTGACTCGCGTCGAGTGCGAACCGAAGCTTCGGCCGCTGGGGTGCCTGCATTGCGCGTGAACCGGTCAAGGCCGGCAATCCCCACGGGAGATGACTTCAATTCGTCGACGAGGGGAATTCACATGACCGACTATCTTGCAGACGTGAAGAAATACGATGCGGGCGCCAAGGAAGAGGTGGTGACCAAGATCGTCAAGCATTTGGGCATCGCGCTCAGGAACCGCGATTCCTCGCTGGTTTCCTGCACCGACCCCAAGGAGCTTGATCGCGTCAAGGCCGGCTGGATCGCCAAGAAGCTTGGCATCGAAGACTCAAAGAAGGCCGACGGCGCGCTGGAAAAGGTCTGCAAGGCGATGTCGGCGGACAATACCAAGAACCGCGTCACCTTCTATTATCTGGTGGCCAAGGAACTCGGAAAGCTCGGTGCGCTGTAAGCAGCAGCGCCGATAGCTTTCAAATGTGCTAGCGCCGGGCCCCAAGCCCGGCGTTTTCGCTTGACGCGGTTGGGGATAGCCGGGCCTTCATTGCCTCAGGCTGTACTGGTCAGCTATGATCGGGGAACTCCCGAATCGAGCCCGACCGATGCGCCAGTATCTCGACCTTCTCAGCCACGTCCTCGAAAACGGCACCGACCGTGGCGATCGCACGGGCACAGGCACGCGCTCGGTATTCGGCCACCAGTTGCGTTTCGACCTGGCGCAAGGCTTTCCGGTCGCTACGACCAAGAAGCTGCATCTCAAGTCGATCATCTATGAGCTTTTGTGGTTTCTCGCCGGCGACACCAACATCAAGTACCTCAACGACAATGGGGTGACGATCTGGGACGAGTGGGCCGACGAGAACGGCGACCTCGGCCCGGTCTACGGCAAGCAGTGGCGCTCGTGGCCGACGCGCGATGGCGGCGAGATCGACCAGATCGCGATTCTCCTGAACCAGATCCGCAAGAACCCGAATTCGCGGCGGCTGATCGTTTCGGCGTGGAACCCCGAGGAGGTGGACGCGATGGCGCTGCCGCCGTGCCACTGCCTGTTCCAGTTCTACGTCTCGGATGGCAAGCTGTCATGCCAGCTCTACCAGCGCTCGGCCGACATCTTCCTGGGCGTGCCGTTCAACATCGCTTCATATGCGCTTTTAACGATGATGGTGGCGCAGGTGACGGGGCTCAAGCCTGGCGATTTTGTCCACACGCTGGGCGACGCGCATATCTACCACAATCATTTCGACCAGGCGCGCGAGCAGCTGGCCCGCACGCCCAAGGCGCTGCCGACGATGTGGATCAATCCCGAGGTGAAGGACCTGTTTGCCTTCCGCTTCGAGGATTTCCGGCTCGAAAACTATGTCGCCGACGCGACGATCCGCGCGCCGATTGCGGTGTAGTGCGCGGCTTTTAGAGGTCGCGCAGCAGTTCCGCGGCCTTGGCCCGGCCGACATTGCGGGTCATCAGAACGGCTGCGGCGATCGACGCCAGCAATAGCACCAGTACCAATGCCAGATAGGTTGCCGGGATAGCCAAGGCTTCCGGTGCCGGGTCGAACACGCCAGTCAGCAGCTTGACCAGCATCCAGGCCATGGTCAGGCCGGAGAGCAGGCCAAAGACGAGCCCGCCCACGGCCACCAGCAGGCCTTCGCCCCACAGGAATGCCGCAAGCTGGTGCGGTTTTGCCCCGATTGCCGACAGGATCGCGAAGCTGCGCCGCCGGTCGAGGAAGCCGAGCCCCAGCATCAGGCCGGCCGCGGCAACCGCCATGCCCAGCGCAAAAGCGAGTTCGATCGCGGTGAGGCCGGACAGGTCGACGGCTGTCAGGCTGGAGCCGATGATGTGGGCGGCCGAACCGACATCCTTGACCTGCAACGCGGGATCGTCGGCCAGTGCTGCCGAGGCGGCGCGGGCGAGGGCCGCGGGGTCGCCTTTCGCTCGCATCAACACATATTCGCTGGTGTCCGAGCCGGTCATCCTGGCGATGTAGGCGGCATTGGCGACGAGGAAAGAGTCCTTCGGTGCGGTCGGGAACTCGCGCGTCACGCCGATGAAGATGAATGGCACCGGATGATATTGATGGTCAGTGGCGTTCAGCAACCTCAGCTTGATCGTGTCGCCGACCGAGAGCTGGAAATCCTGCACTGTTTCTTGCGAGACCAGCACGCCGTTGGGCGTTTCGGCAAGGTTTGCCAGCATATTGGCGGCCCTGCCGCTGGCGAAATAGGCGTCGGGGAAGTCGGTGGCGTCGTCGATCGCCACCGGATCGATGCCGTAGAGATCCTGCAGGTCGGCACCGACATAGGCAAAGCGGTGCTGCATCGGTGCTGCCGCCACCACGTCGGGCAAAGCGGCGAGCTGTGTCAGCCTGGCGCCGGCCGGGTGGGTGGCCGTGCCGAAGACGGTGACATCGGAGCCATTTGTCAGTTCGGCGTCGACGCGGGCCTGGGCGTTGTAGGTGGTGTTGAAAACCGCCGTCGACACAGCAAACGAGACGGCGAGCGCGGTCATGGCGATGCCATAGGTGATCCGCCGAGACTGATGCGAAAGTGCCGCCGCAACGACGCTCGACAACCTGCCCGCCACCGGCCGGAGCAGAAGTTTCAGCATCGTGCCATTGCCGCCGATGATCCGCGCCGAGATGCGGATCGCCAGCAGTGCCGAGCCGATCCAGAACAAGGCCGGCGCGATGAAGGCGTTGTAGTCGACCGATGTGGCGGCGACGCCTTCAGGCGCCAGCACGACCTGGTAGCCGGTGCTGGCTGACTGCCAGAAAAACAGCAACGCGCCTAAAAGCAGCAAAACATCGAGCCAAAGGCGTTTCCACAACGGCACGCCGGCGCGGCCGATGGCGCGCCGCGAGGCACTGACGCTCAGGCCGCGGCTGTCGCGCCAGGCCGGGGTGAGGAAGGCAACGAGTGCGAGCACGAGGCCGACCGCCACCGACAGCGCAATGGCCCAGACACCAAGCCGGGCGTCACCGCCAAAGCGCAGCCTGGCGAAGAGCTGTGCCATGACCAGCCCGAACGTTGTCCCGACCACTGCGACAAGAAGCGCTTCGGCCGAGGTGAGCAACAAGATGCGGCGCACGCTTGCGCCACGGGCCCTGAGCAGGGCTTGTTCCGCCCTGCGGTGACCCGCTCCGGTCGAGGTAACAGCGAAGGTCAGCAGGCAAGCCAGGGCTATGCCGGGCACGCCGAGAAACAAGAACAGCACAGTCGCATAAAGCGAATCGCCGCGTACCGCATCAAGGCGTGCGCCGAGATTGTTGGCAACAAGCGCCTGTCCCGCCACGGCTGCTTCAAGGTTTCGGGCGGCCCCTGTCACCGTCGTCCAGGCGTCGGCCGGCCTCGCGGGCAGGTGGCTATGGTCCAGCCGGACGTGAAGCTGCGTGCGCGTCGTGTCGGGCCGCGCGACTTGTTGCGGTGCAAATATGCGCTGCCATTCGGCGACGGGCAGGATGAGCACATTGTCGGGTGGCGCCTGCGGAGCTGCCTGCGGCGGCAGGCCCACACCCTGAAATAGCGCGTCGGCATCGGGCAGTTCGATCACGCCATCGAGCCGGACTGTGACTGGCGGCAGCGCCACCCGCTTGATGGTGATCATGTCGCCGGGACGGACATGCAGGTTAGCGGCGGTCTGCTGTGCGGCCAACACGCCGCTGGCACTGCCCGACAGCAGCCGGACTTCTTGCGGAAAATCCGTGAGGTAGCCTTCGTCAAAGGCGATCACCTTGCCGGGACCGGTCGTTTGCACCGTGCCACCAGCACTGGCTTCGAGCCCGTCCGTGCCGGCATAAAGCACTGGCCTGATAGCAGAGACAGCAGCGGATTTGCCGATAGCGTCGCGGATCGAGTTGAGATCTGCGCCGGGCACCGCTTCGACCTGCCAGTCGATCGGCACGCCAGATGCCGCGCGACGCGTCATCGAGCTGCTGCTTTGGGCGAGGAAGGTCGACAAGGCAGCAAGTAGCGCCACGGTCACTGCGATGCCTGCCGCGGCACCTAAAAGGCGCCCGTAGCGCCGGCGCAGCAGGCCAAGGAGCCAGAGGCGGTTCACGCACGCCTCCGCTGCGGCTCGGCTGGATGCGAAAGCTGGCCGCGATCGATCGACCAGCGCAGGCTCATCCGTTCCGCCACCGCCTCGTCATGGGTCGCAATCACCAGCGCGGCACCGGTGTTGCGGATAAAACCTATGGTGAGATCGATGAAATGCTGCGCTGTGGCACTGTCGAGCTGGCCGGTCGGCTCGTCGGCGAGCACCAGGCGCGGGCCGGTGACGAGCGCGCGCGCCATGGCGACCCGCTGGGCCTGACCTCCGGAAAGCTCCTCGGGCAGCTTTTGGGCAAGCTCAGACAGCTCGAACCGTTCGAGGACCGTGGCTGCCCTGGCATCGACGTCGTCGTTGCTTTCCATCAGGACCAGCGGCAGGCCGACATTCTGCAAGACCGTCAGCGCCGGAAACAGGCTGGGTGTCTGGAACACGAACGCCACCTTGCCTGGGCGCAGCATGGCGCGCGTGCCAAGTGCCGGCCACATGATCGTGCCGGAAGAAGGCGCGTCGAGCCCACCCAGGAGGTGCAGAAGCGTTGTCTTGCCGCTACCCGAAGCGCCGACGAGCGCGATGCGGTCGCCTGCATCGATCCGGCAGCTGACGTCGTACAGAACCACAAGCTTGTCATGCGCGCCGTCGGCGAAGCTTCTGGAGATGGCGGAGGTGACGACGAGCGGCTCAACCATTGTCGATCCGCCCGTCGGCAAGATGGATGATGCGGTCGGCGCGCGCGGCAAGGGCTGCGCTGTGCGTCGCGATCAGCGTCGCCTTGCCGGCTACCCGCCGGGCCTCGAAATGCTCAAGCAAGCGCTCTTCGGTGTCGCGGTCGATCTCGGCCGTCGGTTCGTCGGCGACCAGTACGGGCGGGTCGGCGGCGAGTGCCGCAGCAAGGCCAGCGCGGGCGGTTTCACCGCCGGAGAGTTGCGACGGATAGTTTTGCGCGCGCTGGGCAAGCCCGACTGCCTGCAACAACGCGTCGAGCCGCCGCTGGTCGGTCTTGCCGGCCAGAAGCATCGACAGCCAGATGTTTTCGCGGACCGTCAGGTGCTGGAACAGATTGCCGGACTGCTGCAGGATACCGAAATTCGCCGCCCTGATGGCCGCCCGTTCGGCTTCGGGACGGCGTGTCAGGCGCTGCTCGCCGATCATGACATAGCCACCGTCCGGCTCGTCGAGACCGGTCAGGCAGGCCAGGAGCGTCGACTTTCCACTGCCCGATGGGCCGACGACCGACACCATCTCGCCGGGCGACAGGAAAAGGCTGACACCGCGAAGGGCCGCGGTCTCATCGTCGCCGACATGATAGAAGCGGTAGAGTTCGTGGGCGGCCAGGACGCTCATCTCAGCGCCACTGGAACGATTCCGACATCAGCTTCCACTGGTCGGCATTGTCGGCGCCAAGCGGCGCATAAAGCTCGAGCGCGACAAGCTTGCCGTCCTTGAAATAGAGAAAACGCTGGTTTTCGAGGCGGACCTGCTTGGAGGTCACCTGGTTTGGCTCGGAGTTCGAGCTGTAGGCGATGCGGATGGCATTGCCCGCAGGCAACTTGACCGCCTTGATGTCGTCGATCTTGACGGCGCGCTCCTTCTTTTCCAGCTGCGGCAGATAATCCGTGCGCACGCTGTCGACCGTGGGGGGCACGCCTGTGTCGGACAGTGTGACCACGACGCCATCGAGCTTGTCGACGAAACGCGCACCCGCCGTCATGTCGGTTCGCGCCCAGCCCTCCGGCACCTTGAGCGTGTAACCGTCCTTGGACTTGTAATCGATGAAGACCTGGGTGTCGGGAATGTCGCCCGGCGGGTTTTTCTCGGCCTGGACCGGTTGTTCCGCGACGATGGCAAAGGGCACGGCGGCAAAAGTGCAGGCCGCCGTCGTAAACGAGGCAAGCAGGCTCGACAGGATTGCGGTCCGAATCATATCGAGAGGTCTCCTTGCACTTCGACGGCGGCCACCGCCCAAGTCAAGATGACATCGGCAGATTACCGGCGCTTCGCGGGTGCAATACGCTTTCGTAAGGTTGCCGAGAGGCAATCGACGAGGCGGGGACAATTGACATGACGTCTCGCCGTCGATGCCCTATCGTTTGGAAACATTCGTTTTACGCCTCCTAAATGCATGCAAGGGGATTGGAATGGGACAGTTTGCTCCGGGCCGTGGACAAGACACAATCGAAGCCAAAGAGCTGGAGTTGATCCACCGCTACTGGCAGGCGGCGAATTATCTCTCGGTCGGCCAGATCTACCTGCTCGACAATCCGTTGCTGCGCGAGCCGCTGAAACCCGAGCACATCAAGCCCAGGCTGCTCGGACATTGGGGCACGACGCCCGGCCTCAACTTCATCTATGCCCATCTCAACCGGGTCATCAAGGCGCGCGACCTCGACATGATCTATGTCTGCGGCCCCGGTCACGGCGGGCCGGGCATGGTCGCCAATACCTATCTCGAAGGCTCCTACAGCGAGATTTATCCGGAGATCGGCCGCGATATCGACGGCGTGCGCAAGCTTTTCCGCCAGTTCTCCTTTCCTGGCGGTATTCCGAGCCATGTGGCGCCTGAGACGCCCGGCTCCATTCATGAGGGCGGCGAGCTCGGTTATGCGCTTGTCCATGCCTATGGCGCGGCGTTCGACAATCCCGATCTCGTCGTTGCCTGTGTCATCGGCGATGGCGAAGCCGAAACCGGAACGCTTGCGGCCTCCTGGCATTCGAACAAGTTCCTGAACCCGGTGCATGATGGCGCCGTGCTGCCGATCCTGCATCTCAATGGCTACAAGATCGCCAATCCCACCATCCTTGCGCGGATGGATAAGTCTGAACTGGACAGCCTGCTGCGTGGCTATGGCCATGAGCCGCTGTTTGTCGAAGGCGATGATCCCGAAGACATGCATCGGCAGATGTCGGCGACGCTCGATTTCGCGCTCAAGCGGATCACCGAGATTCAGGCGAGGGCGCGCAGTGGCGGCAACTCCGATCGGCCGCACTGGCCGATGATCGTGCTGCGCAGCCCGAAGGGCTGGACCGGGCCGAAGGAGGTCGACGGCAAGAAGGTCGAGGGCTTCTGGCGCGCGCATCAGGTGCCGATTTCCGACCCGAGAAAGGATGCCGGTCATCTCAAGCTGCTCGAAGCGTGGATGCGCAGCTACAAACCCGAAAAGCTGTTCGACGAAGAGGGACGGTTGAACGAGGACCTGCAGGCGCTGTCGCCGAAGGGCAAGCGTCGGATGGGCGCCAACCCGCACGCCAATGGCGGATTGCTCAAGCGCGACCTCGTGCTCCCGGATTTTCGTTCGCTGGGCGTCGAGGTCGCAACACCCGGCGGCGTCACCTCAGAAGCAACGCGCGCCATGGGGCGCCTGCTCCGGCAGGTGATGACGCTGAATGCCGAGACGCGCAATTTCCGGCTGATGGGGCCTGACGAAACCGCCTCCAACCGTCTCGATGACGTTTTCGATGTGACCAACCGGGTGTGGATGGAAGGCATCGAGCCTTATGACGAACATCTGGCACATGACGGCCGGGTGATGGAGGTGCTGAGCGAGAACCTTTGCCAGGGCTGGCTCGAGGGCTATCTGCTGACCGGCCGGCACGGCTTCTTTTCCTGCTACGAGGCCTTCATCCACATCGTCGATTCGATGTTCAACCAGCACGCCAAATGGCTCAAGGTTTCACGCGGGCTGGCCTGGCGGCGGCCGGTCGCCTCGCTGAACTATCTTTTGACCTCCCATGTCTGGCGGCAGGATCACAACGGCTTCAGCCATCAGGATCCGGGCTTTGTCGATCTGGTCGCCAACAAGAAGGCGGATATCGTGCGCATCTATCTGCCGCCGGATGCGAACACGCTGCTTTGGGTCACCGATCACTGCCTGCGCACTTATGACCGCATCAACGTCATTGTTGCCGGCAAGCAGCCGCAGCCGCAATGGCTTGCCATGCCTGAGGCGATTGCCCATTGCGAGGCGAGTGCCGGCATATGGCATTGGGCCGGGACGGAGGGCGACGATGGCGAGCCCGACGTGACCATGGCCTGCGCGGGAGACGTGCCGACACTTGAAACGATGGCGGCGGTGGACCTGCTTCGGACCACGCTGCCGGATTTGCGGATACGCGTCGTCAATGTAGTCGACCTGATGAGTCTGCAGCCGGACAGCGAGCATCCGCACGGCCTGACAGACGATGCGTTCGACGCCTTGTTCACGCGCAACAGGCCGGTGATCTTTGCCTATCACGGCTATCCATATCTCATCCACCGCCTGACCTATCGGCGCCACAACCACGACAATTTCCACGTTCGCGGCTTCAAGGAAGAGGGCACCACGACCACGCCCTTCGACATGGCGGTGCTCAACGAGATGGACCGCTATCATCTCGCCATCGAGGCGATCGACAGGATCGGCGACCTGGGAGCGGACGGGGCGAAAGCCAAGCGCGGCTTCGAAGACAAGCTGGCCGAACACTGGCGCTACGTGCGCGAGCATGGCGAAGACATGCCCGAGGTGCGCGACTGGGCCTGGCGAAACTAGCGCCGATGGTCGTTCTGGCCCTCAACGCCGGCTCGTCCAGCCTCAAGTTTGGCGTGTTCAAGGCTGTGTCGAAAGGCGAGGTCGAGCCGCTGATGCGGGGTGGCTTCGACGGACTTGCCGACACGCCGCGATTTTCGGCCAAGGACGCAGCCGGGCGCGTTCTCGCCGACAGCCCGTTGAGCGCGACCGACCGGTCGACTGGCGCATTGCTGCGGGAGCTTTTCGGCTTTCTCGCTCCTCTGCTCACTGGCGCACAGATCGAGGCCGTCGGGCATAGAATCGTCCATGGCGGTAGCCGCTTCATAGCTCCCGTTCACCTGACGAATGAGGTCATCGAGGCGCTAGACGCGCTCACGCCGATTGCGCCCCTGCATCAGCCGGCGAGTCTCGGCCCAGTCAGGGCGCTGGCCAAGCTGCGGCCGGACTTGTTGCAGGTCGGCTGTTTCGACACGGCGTTTCACAGCACGCTCGCGCCACCGGCCAGCCGCTACGCCATTCCGCGCGAATATGAAGAGATGGGACTGCGGCGCTACGGCTTTCACGGCCTGTCCTACGAGTTCATTGCCCGTCATCTCAGGGAAATAGCTCCGGGGCTGCTGGCGAAGAAAACTGTCGTTGCGCATCTAGGCAGCGGTTGCAGCCTGTGCGCGATGGTCGACGGCAAAAGCCGGGATACGACAATGGGCTTCACCGCACTGGACGGGCTGATGATGGCGACGCGGTCCGGGGCGATCGATCCGGGCATTATCTTGTATCTTCAGCAGGCACTGGGATTGTCAGTGCAAGAGGTCGAGCAACTGCTCTACCGCCGTTCGGGCTTGCTCGGTGTGTCGGGGATTTCGGGAGATACACGCGTGCTGCTTGCCAGCGACGATCCGCGTGCCGCCGAGGCACTCGAGCTGTTTGTCTTCAGTGTCGCGCGCAACATCGCGGCGATGGCCAATACGCTCCAGGGCCTCGAGCTTCTGGTCTTCACCGGCGGCGTCGGCGAGCATGCCGGCGGCATCAGAAAAGCGATCTGCGACCGTCTTGGCTGGCTGGGCGTGAGGCTTGACCCGTCGAAGACTGGCGATGTCATCAGCTGGGATGACAGCAAGGTGGAAATCAGGGTGATCGCCACCAATGAAGAGATGACGATCGCCCGCCAGACCAGCGCGCTGATCGGCGAGATGGCGGCCGGGTAAGCGCCTACGCCAGCGTCTTTTGATGGCGCAATAGCATGCCGAACAGGTCGCGAGGTTCGTCCGGGTCGGCTAGGAGGTCAAGTTCCTCGTAGCGTTTGGTCGTGCGAAGCTGGTCGCGGACATAACGCAGTGCCGAAAAATCCTCGATCGCAAAACCGACCGAATCAAACAGCGTGATCTGCCGCTCGTCGTTGCGGCCCGCCGTCTGCCCTGAGATGACCTGCCAGAGTTCGGTGACGGGGTGGTCGGCGTCGAGTTGCTGGATTTCGCCTTCGATGCGGGTCTGCGGCGGGTACTCGACAACGATTTGCGAGCGCAAAAGAATGTCGCGGTGCAGTTCGGTCTTGCCCGGGCAGTCACCGCCGACCGCGTTGATGTGGACGCCGGTGCCGACCATGTTGTCGGTGAGGATCGTCGCATTCTGCTTGTCTGCGGTGACAGTGGTGATGATCTGCGATCCTTCGACCGCCTCCTGGCCGTTGGCGCAGATGGTGATCTCGAAGCCCAGGCCGTCGAGATTGCGGGCGCATTTGCGGCTTGCCTCGATGTCGATGTCGTAAAGCCGCAGCTTGTTGACGCCGAGCAGCGCCTTGAAGGCCAGTGCCTGAAATTCCGACTGGGCGCCGTTGCCGATGATCGCCATGGTGTCTGAGCCTTTCGGCGCCAGATATTTCGCCGCGACCGCCGAGGTGGCGGCAGTGCGCAAGGCGGTCAGGATGGTCATTTCGGTCAGCAGCATCGGGTAGCCCGAGCCGACATCGGCGAGCACGCCGAAGGCGGTGACTGTCTGGCGGCCCTGGCGCGTGTTCTTGGGGTGGCCGTTGACATATTTGAAGCCGTAGAGCTGGCCGTCGCTGGTCGGCATCAGTTCGATGACGCCGTCATGGCTGTGCGAGGCCAGCCGGGGCGTCTTGTCGAACAGCTCCCAGCGCTTGAAATCCTCTTCGATATAGCCGGCGAGTTCGGTGAGGAAACGGTCGACGCCGATTTCCAGGACCAGCTTCATCATGTTGTCGACGCTGACAAAGGGAACGATGTTGAGGTTGGCGATTGTCATCAGAAGCTCCTTGTCGGGCGGTCCATGATGCGGCGACCCATCAGCGAGGCGGTGAGGTCGACCATCAGGCTGGCGGTGCGCCCGCGTTCGTCGAGGAATGGATTGAGTTCGACGAGGTCGAGGCTGGAGACGAGGCCACTATCGTGCAGCATCTCCATCGCCAGATGGGCTTCGCGGAACGTGGCGCCGCCTGGCACGGTGGTGCCGACAGCGGGTGCGATCGAAGGGTCGAGGAAATCGACGTCGAGGCTGACATGCAGCAGCCCGTTTTCAGCCGCGACGCGTTCGAGGAAAGCCCGCAGCAGTGGGGCGATGCCATATTCGTCGATCGTGCGCATGTCATGAACGGTGACGCCTGCCTGTATCAGCGCCTGGCGCTCGGCGGGGTCGACGCTGCGAATGCCGAGCGTGCAGATGCGCTTGGGGTCGACCTTGGCAGAAAGGGCGGGGAAATAGCCGTCGAATCCCGGAAGCCCGCTGGCATAGGCGAGCGGCACGCCATGCAGATTGCCGCTGGCGGTCGTGTCGAGCGTGTGGAAATCCGGATGCGCGTCGAGCCAGAGCACAAAAAGCGGCCGTCCCAGTTCTGCTGCGCGGCGCGCCACACCGGAAAGCGTGCCGGCGCTCATGCTGTGGTCGCCGCCCAAGAAAATGGGCATGCCTTCAGCACTGGCGGCATAGGCGGCGTCCGCGATGGCTGCCGTCCAGGCGACAATCTCCGGCAGCGACTTGAGCGCCTGGTTCTTGTGTTCGGCGACATGGACTGGCTGCGGAACCACTGTCCCGAGATCGGTCAGGCTATGGCCCAGTTCGGTCAAAGCGGCTGCAAGGCCCGCCGTGCGCAGCGCGCTTGGCCCCATCTCGCAGCCCATGCGGCCGGCTCCATCTTGAACCGGTGCTCCCAGAATCTTGCAGTGCATTCGTTGCCGCCCATGTGAAATGAACACGCATTGAACAGCCATGGCCTGGCAAAATGAAGCGCTTGAAGTGACACATCCGATATGAGAATTGTGCAATATGAAGGCCATATTGCGCAAAATGGAACCAAGATGGACGATTTGGACAAAAGGCTGGTGACACTGCTCCGCCATCAGGGGCGGCGAAGCATTTCCGATCTGGCCGTTGACCTTGGCGTTTCGCGCGCCACGGTGCGCACGCGCATGGAGCGTCTGGAGAAGTCCGGCGACATTATCGGCTATACCGTCATCCTGCGTGCCGAGGCTGTTGGCCAGGCTGTTCGCGGCATCATGCTGATCGAAATCGAAGGGCACGTTTCCGACCGGGTGATCCGGGTGCTGGGCGGTTTTTCGGAGGTGTCGCAGATCCACACGACCAACGGGCGCTGGGATCTCGTGGTCGAGCTGGGGACGTCGACGCTGACGGATTTCGATGCCGTGTTGCGCCGGATCAGGCTCATCCCCGGAATTACCGGCAGCGAGACCAGCATTTTGCTGGCCACGCCACGCAGCACCAAGGCCAAGCTCTAGTATCGGCGAGATGGCCGGTCTGGACTGCGCTCCCTCGTCAAAATAAAACTGTTTTGCGCGGAGCGGGTTTGGCTTGGAGGAGAAGGGCGAATGTCGGCGATTAGCTCAATGTGCCTGCGGTCCTGGTTCGTTGCCGCAGGGTTGTTTTTGGCGGCACCAGCATCGGCCAACGACTCGACGGCCGAACTCGGCACCGGCGGGCTGATCCTCGGTCGCACCGACCAGATCGCCATGGAGAGCGAGGACCTGTTCATCTCGATGGACAAGGTCAAGGTCGACTATGTCTTCCGCAACAATTCGGACAAGGATATCGAAACAGTCGTGGCGTTTCCGATGCCCGACATCGATGGCAGTCCGGATTGGATGACCGGCGTGCCCGATGAGACCAGCGACAATTTTCTCGGCTTTTCGGTTTCGATCGACGGCAACGACATAAAGCCCGAACTCCAGCACAACGCATTCGCCGCAGAGGTGGATATCTCAGCCGATCTGGTAGCCAATGGCATACCGTTCCTGCCGTTTGGCGAGGCGACCTACAAGGCACTGGAAAAGCTCAAGGACGAGGTTACCGACGATTGGCAGAACCGCGGCATCATCACCATCAGCGAATATGACGACGGCACGGGCATGAAACGCGTGCGCGAGCCGTTCTGGAAGCTGCGCTCGGCCTATTGGTGGAAGGCGACGTTTCCTGCGGGGAAGCCGGTGAAGGTGGCGCATAGCTACAAGCCGAGCGTTGGCGGCACGGCTGGCGTCAGCTTTTTCACGGATGGCAAATTCCAGGGCGAATATGACGGCTATAAAGCCAAGTACTGCCTCGACGAAGGGTTCGAGCGTGCGGTGGCCAAGGCGGCGAAGGTGTCCACCGACGGCTATCCGCCCTATAGCGAGAGCCGGGTTTCGTATGTGCTGACGACCGGTGGCAATTGGGCGCTCGGCACCATCGGCAAATTCAAGCTGACCATCGACAAGGGCGGTCCAGCCAACATCGTCAGCTTTTGCGGGACTGGGGTGAAGAAGACGGGTCCAACGATCTTCGAGATGACCGCCGAGGATTATTATCCAGAGCGCGATGTCGATATTCTGATCCTGCAGCCTTACGATACCCAGAGATGACAGGCCGGGCGGGAGATTCGTCTGGAACGGGAAGGGCGGCGGATGGACGTTGCGATCTATGTGGCGATTGCCGAAAACGGCGTGATCGGGCGCGATAATGGCCTGCCATGGAAGCTGTCGAGCGATCTCAAGCGCTTCAAGGCCGACACCATGGGCAAGCCGATCATCATGGGGCGCAAGACCTATGAGAGTATCGGCAAGCCGTTGCCGGGCCGGCTCAACATCGTCGTCAGCCGCGATCCAAGCTACCGAATCGATGGTGCGGAAACGGTGCAGTCGGTCGAAGACGCCATTACTTTGGCCATAGCCAAGGGGCGCTGCATGCCGGGCGCCAATGAAATCTGCGTGATCGGCGGTGGCGAGATCTACCGCCAGGCGCTGCCGCTCGCCGATCGGCTGCATGTCACCCATGTGCTGGCCAGCCTCGACGGCGACACGCGCTTTCCCGCGATCGAGCCGAACATCTGGGCTGTCGCAAGCTCGCAGGACTTTCCCGCAGGCGAGAAAGACAGCCATGCGACACGCTACACAGTTTACGAGAAGCGCCGCGAGGTGCATTGAGGGCACGGCTTCATACATATGTAGTGAAATCAGAGGCACTTACGGGCCGTCGCGTTGAAAGCGCTTGCTCGTATCACTATAGATGGTGTCAGTAATTAAGCGGCCGTCTCAGGCGCGGCCGCCATTGTTTCGTAGTTGAAAGGACATTCATGCCCTGGAACAATCAAAGTGGAGGCGGCGGCGGCCCATGGGGCGGCGGCAGCGGTGGCGGAGGCGGCGGTGGCCCATGGGGGCAAGGACCTCGACCAAGTGGACCGCAGGGTTCTCCTCCCGATCTCGAAGACATCATTCGCCGGGGCCAGGACAAGCTGAAGCGCGCGCTTCCGGGCGGCGGCGGTTCGAGTGCCGTGCTATTCGGCCTTATCGGAGCGGGATTGATCGCGTTCTGGGCGTTCCAGTCGATCTACACCGTGCAGCCTGACGAACTCGCCGTCGAACTGCGTTTCGGCAAGCCCAAGCAGGAACTGTCGCAGCCGGGTCTGCACTTCCATTGGTGGCCGATCGAGACGGTCGAGAAGGTCAACACGGCTGAAAAGCTTGTCGATATCGGCGAGGTGCGTGGCAACACGTCGTCTGGCCTGATGCTTTCGGGCGACCAGAACATCGTCGATGTGAAATTCTCCGTCGCCTATCAGGTCTCCAACCCGGAGGCCTATCTGTTCAACGTCTCCGAACCCGACATCATGGTTCGCCAGATCGCTGAAAGCGCCATGCGCGAAGTGGTCGGGCGCCGGCCAGCGCAAGACATCTTCCGCGACGACCGCCAGGGCATCGCTGCGGGCGTGCGCGACATCATCCAGGCGACGCTCGACGACTATGGCGCAGGCCTTTCGGTCAACGCGATTTCGATCGAGGACGCAGCACCGCCGCGCGAAGTGGCCGATGCATTTGATGAAGTGCAGCGTGCCGAACAGGACGAGGACCGCTTCGTCGAGGAATCCAACCAGTATTCCAACCAGAAGCTCGGCCAGGCGCGCGGTGAAGCGGCTCAGGTCCGTGAAGACGCGGCAGCCTACAAGAACCGCGTTGTCCAGGAAGCCGAAGGTGAGGCCCAGCGCTTCATCTCGGTCTATGACGAATATGCCAAGGCGCCTGACGTGACCCGCAAGCGCCTCTATCTCGAGACCATGGAAAAGGTGCTTCAGGGCTCCAGCAAGGTGATCGTCGAGCAAGGCAACGGGCAGGGCGTGGTGCCCTATCTCCCGCTACCTGAACTACAGAAGCGCGCTCCGGCAGCGGCGGGAGGCAAGTAATGTCAAATCGTCTCCCCATTATCGGCGTCTTCGCCGTCATCGTCCTGATTCTGATCTGGTCGTCGATCTTCGTGGTCAATGAACGCCAGCAGGTCATCGTGCTGCGCTTCGGCGAAATCGTCGACGTCAAAACCGAGCCCGGCATCTACTTCAAGGCACCGTTCTCGATGTTTGAGGCTGACAATGTGCAGGTCATTGAGGACCGCGTCATGCGGCTCGACCTCGACGATATCCGCGTCCAGGTCTCGGGCGGCAAGTTCTACGATGTCGATGCCTTCATCGCCTATCGTATCAACGATGCGCGCAAGTTCCGGCAGACCGTGTCGGGCAGCGTGGAACTGGCCGAACAGCGTCTGCGTACCCGCTTCGACGCGGCCCTGCGCCGGGTATACGGCGTGCGCGGCTTCGAAGCGGCGCTCTCGGAAGAGCGTGCCGCGATGATGCGCGAAGTTCGCGACCAGCTACAGCCTGACGCGACATCGCTTGGCCTTGAGATCCAGGATGTCCGCATCCGCCGTACGGATCTGACCGCCGAGGTGTCGCAGCAGACCTACGACCGCATGAAGGCCGAACGTCTGGCCGAGGCCGAAAGGCTGAGGGCACGCGGACGCGAAGCGGCACAGCGCATCCGCGCCCGTGCCGACCGCGAAGTGGTCGAGACTGTCGCCGAAGCGCAGAAGGAATCGGAAATCCTGCGCGGTGAAGGCGAAGCCCAGCGCTCCGCCGTGTTCGCCGATGCCTTCAACCGCGATCCTGAGTTCTTCGACTTCTACCGGTCGATGAGCGCCTACGGCACCGCATTGAATGCCGACGGCACGACAATGGTGCTGTCGCCGGAATCGGAGTTCTTCCGCTACTTCCGCGACAGCGGCAAAGCGCCGGCAGCCAAGGCAACGCCAGCCCCCGCGGCCGGCGTCGCAACCCCCAGCACCAGCAACTAAGCAGTGCAGGACTTTATCGTCGCCATAGGCCTGGTTCTCGTTTTCGAGGGCCTGGTCTATGGCGGCTTTCCTTCCGCCGCCAAGAAGATGGCGGCGCAGGTGACTGAAATGCCTGACGCCCTGCTCAGGACTGTGGGCCTTGCCGCGATCGTCATCGGTGTCGGCGTCGTCTGGCTCATCCGGGGATAACGGACGATTTATTCCGTGCCGGTAGCAATGGCCGCAAACAGGCCTTATTTGTTTTCATCATGACGCTTCGCGCTCGGACGGCCCGGCGCGATCAATGACAAGACAGCCCCGGGAGGCTTCCCTGATGATTTCCACGCCCCTTTTGCGCGCCATGCGAAAGGCCTCTCTGGCCGCCACGACAGCGCTGATGATCGGTGCCATCGTCGTGCCATCCTTCGTCACGCCTGCCTTGGCGCAAGGGCCGGAATCGGTCGCCAACCTCGCCGAAGGCCTGCTTGGCGCAGTCGTCAACATCTCGACGTCACAGACGGTGAAGGGCGGGGAGGGCGAGAACGCCGTTCCGATGCCGCAGCTGCCGGAAGGCTCGCCGTTCCAGGATTTCTTCGATGAGTTCTTCAAGAACCGCGGAGGCCAGGACAATGGCGGCTCGCAGAAGGTGCAGTCGCTCGGTTCCGGCTTCATCGTCGATGCCGAGCAGGGCATCGTTGTCACCAACAACCACGTCATAGCCGACGCCGACGAGATCGAGGTGAACTTCTCCGACGGCTCGAAGCTGAAAGCCACGCTGGTCGGCACCGACACCAAGACCGATATCGCGGTGCTGAAGATCGATCCGAAGGCCAAGAAGCTGACGGCGGTGAAGTTTGGCGATTCCAACAAGATGCGGATCGGCGACTGGGTGATGGCGATCGGCAATCCTTTCGGCCTTGGCGGCACGGTGACCCTGGGCATCGTGTCGGCGCGCAACCGCGACATCAATTCAGGCCCATATGACGACTTCATCCAGACCGACGCCGCGATCAATCGCGGCAATTCGGGCGGACCGTTGTTCAACATGTTTGGCGAGGTCATCGGTATCAACACGGCGATCATTTCGCCGTCGGGCGGTTCGATCGGTATCGGTTTCTCGATCCCGTCTGAGATCGCGGCCGGCGTTGTCGATCAGCTCAAGCAATTCGGCGAGACGCGTCGCGGTTGGCTCGGCGTGCGCATCCAGCCGGTCACCGACGACATCGCCGAGAGTCTCGGCATGGCCACCGCCAAGGGCGCGCTGATTGCCGGCATCATCAAGGGTGGGCCGGTCGACAAGGGCCAGATCCTGCCTGGCGACGTGGTGATCAAGTTCGACGGCAAGGATATCGTAGAGATGCGCGACCTGCCGCGCGTTGTTGCCGAAAGCCCGGTGGGCAAGGCTGTCGACGTGGTGATCGTGCGCAAGGGCGTCGAGCAGACAGTCAAGATAACGCTCGGCAGGCTCGAGGACGGCGAGAAGCTGGCCGAGGGCGAAGCCACCAAGCCGGCCGAAGGTGCCGACAAGGGGGCAGTGGTTGCGGCGGCCAGCGTGCTCGGCATGACCATCGGCGACCTCAACGACGACACCCGCGCCAAGTTTGGCATTGCCGCCGAAGTTTCCGGTGTCGTGGTGACATCAGTTGCAAAGGACTCGGCCGCAGCCGAGCGCGGCATCGTTGCCGGCGAGGTGATCACCGAAATCGCCCAGGAATCGGTGGCGACGCCGAAAGAGGTGACGGACCGTATCGCCGCGCTCAAGGAACAGGGCCGCAAGAACGCGTTGCTGATGCTGGCGTCCAAGACCGGCGAGCTGCGGTTCGTAACGCTGCGCATGGACTGAGTCCACGAGACCGACCACGAACGGAGCCATTGGTGACATCCTATAGGATGTGCTACATTGGCTCCGATGCGTGTCGTTCTCGATACCAATGTACTCGCGGCCGGCTTGCGGAGCCGGAGCGGCGCATCTTTTGTGATCCTTAGCCATGTCGCTGAGGCTCGGCTGCGCCCTCTGGTGACGACGGCATTGTTTCTTGAGTACGAGGCGGTGTTGCGTCGGACGGAACACCGCGCAGCGCACGGCCTGTCGAACGCGGATATTGATCGCTTTCTATCAGGTCTTGCGGCGTTGGCTGAGCCAGTCGAGGTTCACTTTCGGTGGCGCCCGCAATTGTCGGACCCAAAAGACGAGATGGTGCTCGAGGCCGCGGTAAATGGTCGTGCGGACGCTCTCGTGACACACAATATGCGGGATTTTGAAAAAGTCTCGGAACGCTTCGAACTGAAAGTAGTCAGACCCGCTGAATTGCTCCAAGGATTAAGGCGATGAGCAAGGCAACTTATCCACTCAAGCTTCCTCAGTCGGTAAAGGAGGCTGCTGCGCGTCTGGCCAAAGCTGACGGTGTCTCGCTCAATCAGTGGATCGCATCGGCCGTGGCCCAGAAGGTCGGCGCCGTCGAGACAGCCGCCGATTTCTTGCGGCGGCGTGCCGGAGTGGCATCGGCCAACGACTTCTCGGCGATCCTTGACAAGGTGCCCAGCGGATCGGTGGAAGCAGGCGACGAACTTCCGGGCGAACGCAAATAGCTTTAGCGCGGCTAGGTAGCCGCCTTTTTTTGCTTTTGCCATTCGGCTTTCGACAGCCGGTAAAACACGTGGCGCTTGAGTTCGGGATGCGTGTCGGGCACGCGCGGATGATCGAAGTCGCCTGAGGCGTCGTGTCTCATGCCGAGACGCTGCATGACGGCGGTCGAGCGGTTGTTGTTCGCAACCGCAAACGAGACGACCTCGTCGAGCTTCAGCGTCTCGAAGCAATAGGCGAGCAAGGCTTCCGAGGCTTCGGTGACGTAGCCCTTGCCCCAGAATTCGGGCGCGAGCCGCCAGCCGATCTCCATCGTGCCCTGGGGGATGAAAGGCGCGAGGTCGGTGCGGTTGATGCCGACGAAGCCGATGCATTCGCCTGTGGCTGCGATCTCGGCAGCGCTGAAGCCAAAGCCGTCGCGGTCGATGTTGCCGCGAAGCTTGTCGAACAGTTCGTCGCTCTCCGCCCTGGTGCGGCGCATCCCGAAGAACTCCATCACCTGCTCGTCCGAATTGATGCGGTGGAAGAGCGCGCGGTCGCGTTCTTCCCAGTTGCGCAGGATCAGGCGTTCGGTGCGGATCTCTTTCATTGCGTGAACTCGCTGCTGGTGTAGCCCTGGAGGTAGAGCAGGGCGGTGAGGTCGGCATTGTCGATGCGGATCTTTGCTTGCGCTGCCACCGACGGCTTGGCGTGAAGCGCGACGCCCGAGCCGGCGAGGCGGATCATGTCGAGGTCGTTGGCACCGTCACCGACAGCGATGGCATCGGCCGGGGTGAGGCCGAGGCGTGCGGAAATCTCGTTCAATGCGTCGGCCTTGGCGGCGCGGCCGAGAATCGGCTCGGAGACCTTGCCGGTCAGGCGGCCGTCAGCCTCGATCAGGTGATTGGCGCGATTTTCGTCGAAGCCAAACATCTTGGCGATGCGCGAGGTGAAGACGTCGAAGCCGCCCGAGACCAGCGCGGTGTAGGCGCCATGCGCCTTCATCGTGGCGACCAGTGTCTTGCCGCCGGAGGCAAGGGTCAGGCGGCTGTCGATGATGCGATTGATGACCGAGGCATCGAGCCCGGCGAGTAGTGCCACGCGCTCGCGCAGGGCCGGCTCGAAGGCGATCTCGCCATTCATCGAGCGTGCGGTGATGTCGGCGACGCGATCCTTGACGCCGATCTCGTCGGCGAGTTCGTCGATGCACTCCTGGTCGATCATGGTCGAATCCATGTCGGCGATCAGGATCTTTTTCCTACGTGTTGCGTTGTCCTGAACGGCGAAATCGATGGCCTCGCCGGCAAGGACGGAAGCAAGCGCCGCATGGGCATCGTCGGCGGAAAGCGCTGATGGCAGCGTAATGTCGCAGGCGACAGCCTCGCCGAGCCAAACAAAGCCGCTTGCACCAAGGGCGCGAGAGGCCTTATCGGCAAGGGACGGAGCCAGCAGAGCGCGGTCCGGATGGGAAATCAGCGTGGCGATCAGCGGCATCGAAAATTCCGGAACAAGCGAGGGGCGCATCAAGAACGCGACCCTGATAGCCGGGCCGACCGCCAGCGGCAAGTCGGCGCTGGCGCTCAGCCTTGCCGCGGGCGACGGCGGGGTGATCGTCAACGCCGATTCGATGCAGGTCTACAGTGTGCTCAACGTGCTGACCGCGCGGCCGGGTGCTGACGACCTGACGCGCGTACGCCACTTCCTCTACGGCCATATGTCGCCGGCGACGGCCTATTCGACCGGCACCTGGCTGCGCGACGTGGCGGTGCTGGCCGACAGCGGGCTGTTTGTCGAAAAGCCGCCGATCTTCGTTGGTGGGACCGGGCTCTATTTTCGGGCGCTGGCGGAGGGCATTTCGGAAATGCCCGAAATCCCCACCGAAATCCGTGACCGTTGGCGTTGGCGGCTCAATGAGGAGGGTGCGCCCAGGCTGCACCGGGTGCTGATGAATGTGGACAGTGCGGTGGCCATGCGCCTCAAGGCCAGCGACGGCCAGCGCATCGTGCGCGCGCTGGAGGTGCTGGAGGCGTCGGGCCGTTCGATCCTGAAATGGCAGGCCGACAAGGGGCACCCGATGATCGACCTCGCCACGGCGCGCTTCATCGTCATCGAGCCCGAGCGCGAGCTGCTGATCAAGCGTATCGACGCGCGATTCGACAAGATGATCGAGCTTGGCGCGCTCGACGAGGTGAAGGCGATCACCGCCATGCGGCTCGCTCCGGAGCTGCCGGCGATGAAGGCGATCGGCGTGCGCGAGCTGGCCAGCGCCATGGCCGGCGAGATGAGCTTTGACGAAGCGATCGAGCGGGCGAAGATCGCAACGCGTCAGTATTCCAAGCGGCAATCGACATGGTTCCGCAACCAGTTCGGGCCGGAATGGCAGCGGATCAGCGGTGAGGCCGGAAGAGGCTCTGATGCGGCAGATGCATAGGAAACGCTGGCAATGATTAACCCTCCGTAAGGCGCGGCATGGCATAACGCCTACTGGGGTTTAACCTGGGTCGCCATGCGCTTTCACAAGGCTGAAACTGCGTTTTTTGTGTTCATTGCGCTGATTTTGACCGCAGCGCTGGCGATTTTCTATGCCTGGAGCCTGGTCGAAGGTCCGGCCGACGCACTGTATATGCCCGGGCGCGTGGCGAGCATCCAAACCCTTCAGACGCTGCTGCTGGTGATCGCGCTGCTTTTGACCGGCACGCTGGTGTATGGGCTGTTCTTCATCTTTCCGCAGATACGCACGCAGGTGAAGGAAGGCGGCGAGTTGCGCGAAATGACGGCCTCGCTGAGCGCGCGTTCGCGCAACCTCGAACAGGCGGCACTTACCGACGGGCTGACCGGGATGCAGAACCGGCGCTATTTCGACGATGCGCTGAAGGAATACCTTCACGAATTTCGTCGCATCGACAGGCCGGTCGGGCTGATGATCCTCGACCTCGACCATTTCAAGCTGGTCAACGACACCTACGGCCACGACGCCGGCGATGAGGTGCTGCGGTCTGTCGCCAAGTGCCTGAAAAGCATGACCAGGTATCACGACGTGGTGGCGCGGCTCGGCGGCGAGGAATTCGCAGTCGTTGCGCCCAACATGGATCTCGAACTGTTGCAGCGCGTTGCCGACAGGATGCGCAAGGCGATTGCCGCGCTGGCCATCGAGACGGCCGGGTCCCAGCTCAATGTCACTTCCAGTGTTGGCCTTGCCTTGTGGGACAGGGAAGAGACCGCCGAAGAGTTCTATCGCCGCGCCGACAAGCAACTCTACGAAGCCAAACGGCAGGGCCGCAATCGCGTCTGCGCCTGAATTAATGTCGCTGAGTTTGTGGTGCTGGCTCGCCTGAGGCCGTCATGGCCGCAGGCGAAATGCTCCACTGTGCGTGGCGCTCATCACCTTGCTAAGTGTTTCTTCCCGACCGAGGCCCTCCGTCGGGAGGGTATGCCTTTCAAGCTCTCCCAGCGATGAAAATTGCTGGTGAAGTGCGGTGATGGGTTCGGGATCGGACAGCGTGTCACCGCCACGATCACGGCATCGCTGGATGGCGACATCGAGCGGCGGGCGAAGCACGATGTAGTGCAGCGGCACGGTCAGCGCCTTGAAGGGCGGCAGGAACCACGGGCCTATAATGCCGTCCACGATGACGAAATAGCCACCCTCGGCATATCCTTCCGCCACTTTCGCCAGAACGTCTACCACGACCCTGTTCTGGTCATGGGCCTCGGGCAGATAGGGCGCGACCGCGCCATGCTTGATGAAATGCCAGAAATCGTCGGCGTGAAGATGCACCTTTCTCGACCCTGGCTCATTGGCGAGGGCCTGTGCTGTCGTCGTTTTCCCGGACCCCGGCGTGCCGGTCAGGATGAGAATTTCGCCTGCAAGATCGATCATGTGCCGCCTCTGGGCCATCCGCGAATCTGCCTCGATGCTGGACGTCCTTCTTCAACGACGCAACACACCATCGGTCCCGGCAGAGTTTGGAAAGTCGCGCTCAAGCTGTCGATCCAAACAGGCAATTCAGTGCCGATTGCCGACACGCCAAATATTTTCCACAGCTAAAATTCGCCCGGCGAAGTGAACCTGACCGGGCGTGCCTCAGGCCTTTTCGGTGCTGAAATTCCGGCCGTTACGGCTAGGCAACAAGGTGAGAAAACCGGCGGAGGCGAGTTGCTGTAGGCGTACGAAATGCGATTTACGTTTTGTTCACCATCGCCTACACCCGCGATTCACCTCGCAAGGACCTGCCCCCGTGAACAGCGTTGCCGCCGACCAGAAGAAGTCCATACGCTTTCGTGCGCGCTCGTTTGTCGTCTTCGCATTGGTGCCGGAAGCTCCCCTGGAAGAGTGGCTGCAAAGCCTGGATGGCTGGATCGCAAACTCTCCCGGCTTCTTTGCAGGCCGCCCCGTGGTGCTTGACCTGAACGTGCTCAAGCCGGAACTGGACGACATCGCAGGCCTGGTGTCGCAACTCACCGAGCGCGGCATACGAATCTACGCGATCGAAAACAAAGGCGTCGATGCCCTGGACCCCGACCTGCCACCGCTGCTGATCGGCGCCAGGGAGGCCGTCATCGAGGAAGCGCCCGCCGAGCCGGCCAAGCCGGAAGAGCCGCTGCCATCCACCACGCTGATCGTCGAAGCGCCGATCCGCTCGGGCCAGTCGATCTTTCATCCAGATGGCGATGTGATCGTGCTTGGCTCGGCCGGCTCCGGTTCCGAAATCATGGCTGGCGGGTCAATTCACGTCTACGGTGCCTTGCGCGGGCGGGCTTTCGCCGGTGCCTGGGGGAACCGCAAGGCACGCATCTTCTGCCGGAAAAACGAAGCGGAGCTTCTCGCAGTGGATGGCTGGTACCGCACTGCGGAGGACATGGAAACATCCTCGCGGGGCAAGCCGATACAGGCCTTCCTCGACGACGGCGGCGTCGTGGTCGCGGCTCTCAACTGACAACATTGGAGATTAGAACATGGCCAAAGTAGTGGTTGTCACATCAGGCAAGGGAGGCGTTGGCAAAACGACCTCGACTGCCGCCCTTGGAGCCGCTTTGGCCCAGTCCGGCAAGAGGGTCGCTCTCATCGACTTCGACGTTGGCTTGCGCAATCTCGACCTGGTCATGGGCGCCGAGCGGCGCGTGGTGTTCGATCTCGTCAATGTGACGCAAGGGGTGGCCAAGCTTTCGCAGGCCTTGATCCGCGACAAGCGCCTGGAAACGCTGTTCCTGTTGCCCGCGTCGCAAACCCGCGACAAGGACGCCCTTACCGAGGAAGGTGTGGCGCGGGTGATCGGCAAGCTGCGCGAAAAATTCGACTACGTTTTGTGCGACAGCCCGGCCGGCATCGAGCGCGGCGCGCAACTTGCCATGCGCTTTGCCGACGAGGCGGTCATCGTCACCAATCCCGAAGTGAGTTCGGTCCGCGATTCCGATCGCATCATCGGCTTGCTCGATTCCAAGACGTTGAAGGCCGAGCAGGGCGAGGACGTCATCAAGCACATTCTCGTCACCCGCTTTGATGCAGGGCGCGCCGCGCGCGGCGAGATGCTCAGCATCGATGATATCCTGGAAATCCTGTCGACGCCGCTTTTGGGCATCATTCCGGAGAACCAGGGTGTCTTGCGCGCATCCAACGTCGGCTCGCCGGTGACGCTCAACGAGCCCACCAACGCAGCCGCGCGCGCCTATGTCGACGCGGCGAAAAGACTGCTGGGCGAGGACGTTCCCGTGGTCCTGCCGGTCGAGAAGAGGGGCCTGCTTAACCGGCTTTTGGGAAGGAGGGTGGCATGAACCTGTTCGACCTCTTCAAACGTCGCGGCAGTGCGCCCGTGGCGCGCGAGCGCTTGCAGGTCCTGCTTGCCTATGAGCGCAACAACCGCAACCAGCCCGATCTCGTTGCCGTGTTGCGCGAGGAGATCATGGCCGTGATCGCCAAGCACATTCAGGTCAATCAGGACGATGTGCGCATAACCATGGATCGCGGTGCAACGACATCGACGCTTGAGATCGACATCCACATCCCCAATGCAGGTGCCTCAGCCGCGTCATGAACGGCGGCGCGCGGAGGCCAAAACAGGCCTGCGCGCGAACTTGCCGCTGGACGTCTTTCTTCAACGCAGCAACACTGGTGACGGACGCCGCACTTCGCGCGGCGGCCAGTTGAAGCGTGGAGGAGGAATGCGATGGACGATCCCGATCGCTGGCGACACATGGCAAGCGCGCCAAGGGATGGCAGCCGAATCCTTGTCACGGTGCGGCCGTCTGAACAGGGGCCGGCGGAAGTTGACGTGGCGTATTGGGCCAGGCCCGACGCGGCCGGCATCGAAGGCTGGCGCGCTGCCGACTCCTATCCAGGTTGCGTGATTGGTTATGCCGACCCGGAACTGAAGTGCTGGATGCCGCTGCCAAAAGCCAATCTGAGCAAGAACTCAGCCGCCATGCCGACACCCTGGGAAGGCGAGGACGAAGAACAACTGGATGGTTCCGGCATCTGAGATACAGGTGCTGCCGGACAGCCAACCGCTGCTCGTTTCAGAGTCTCAGCCTTGTGGCGGGCGGCCGCCGAAGGTCGATGGGCGCAAGCCGAAGCGGGTGTCGAAGTCATCGTCGGGCTGCGGTTTGGCCGGCGGCTTGCGAAAATCGGTGTCACCGGCCTGGCGCTGGGCATCGACGATCTCGGCGAAGCCGAGTGCCGCTGCCTGCGGTTTTGGCACATTGCGCAAGCGCTCGACCACGGCGACGAGGTCGACGTCGTCGCCATTGCCTAGCGGAGCCTCAGTGGCCCGCTTGCCGACGCCGGGGATGAGTTCGTCCGACAGCTTTTCGAATTTCAGCCGCATGGTGGTGGCAACGCCTTCGCCAAAGGCGATGGCCTCGCGCTGGCCCATCGACGACAGGAACGAGAGCGTCGAGGCCGAAGAGTCGGCGATGGCCGAGCGGATGATCGCCTGGTCCTGCTCATTGGCAAGGCGCATGGCGAAAACCGTCGAGCATTGCGACAGGATGGTGGGATCGAGTTCGCCCGGGCGCTGGGTGACGACGCCGAGATAGCAGCCATATTTGCGGCCTTCCTTGGCGATGCGCGACAGCGCATGCCGGGTCGGCGCGAAGCCAAGCCGGTGGTCGGCGGGCATGTAGCGGTGCGCTTCCTCGCACAGCAGAAGCAGCTTGAGGCGGCCTTCGCTCCACAAAGCAAGATCGAAGGCGAGGCGGGCGAGGACCGAGCAGACGGAGTTCACCACTTCCGAGGGCATGCCGGCCATCTCGAAGCAGGTGACCGGGCGGCCGTGGGTCGGCACGCGGAAGATGTTGCCGATGGTTTCGTGGATGGTGTCTTCGATGAGCCTGGAATGGAACATGAAGCGGTAGCGCGGGTCAGCAAGTGCGGATTCGATGCGGCTGCGCAGCGATTTCAGGATCGGCCGCTCGTTCTTCGATTCGAGCATGCCCATGCGTTCGTCGATCTGCTTGATCAGATCGGCGATGCGGTAGGGCACGGGTGTGTCGGCGGTCAGCGCATCGACACCACGGCGCAGGAAGGCGCCGCCTTGCGGGCTTCGATAGAGGTTCTTGGCGACCGGGATGAGGTCGCGCAGCACATCGATCTCCTCGGCGTCGGTCTCGCGGCCACGAAACAGCACTTCGGCGAACTCTTCGAGGCGAAACAGCCAGAACGGCAGGTCGAGCGTGTTGGAATCGACCTTGACGCAATATTCGGGCAGCGAGGCCGCGAACTCGTTGTGCGGGTCCATGATCAGCACGCGCAGATCTGGCCGCGCGGCGATCGCCTTGCGCAGCAGAAGCGACACGGCGGTCGACTTACCTACGCCGGTGGTACCGACAACGGCGAAGTGGCGGGCAAGGGTCTCGTCGATGGCGATGCAGGCGTCGATGCTGTCGTCCTGCGACAACTGCCCGATGGTGACGGTGCGGCGCCCGGCAAGGTCGTAGACCGCCTGGAGGTCGCGGGTGCGGATGCGGTGGGCGACAGCGCCAATATAGGGATAAACGGTGATGCCGCGGTCGAAGACCGGGCGCTTGTCCGGGCCGGCGTCGCGGACCTCGCCGATCAGCTCGACATTGACCTCGATGGGGTTGTCGCCCTGGCTGCTCCACGAGCGGTCCGACTTGGCGATGGAATAGACAAGCCCGATGGTGCGCGTTTCGCCGAGATTGATGCAGATCATGCGCCCGACGGTCCACAGACCGATGGTGTTTGGGCCACCGGCCTCGGCATAGGCGCTGATGACGGCGCGGGCGCCGTCGCACTGCACGACATTGCCAAGGATGCGGGCATCGTCCTGCTTGGGATCGCGCCGCTCCTGCGGAGTGGTCTCGCCACCAGCGGCCTGACGTTCCATGTACATCGGCTTCATTCCCCAATCGCCTTTGCCAGACATAGCGCAGGGCGGTTAAAGTGGGGTGATGGCGGATGGTGTAGGCAGGGTTAAGAGGATCGCTCCAATTTGAGCTATCGGTGAGCTGAGTGACGTTGCGGAAAATTTGTCCCGGTCCGGTTGACAGCTCGCCGTCTTGCGCATTAACGTCCGCGCCATGAACAAGACACTCATTCTCGTAGTAGGATTGCGCGTGGGCAAGGCGGTGTAACCGCCGGGCGAAATCCCCCCATGCGCAGATGTGAAGGCTCCCTCGGGGGCCTTTTTTATTGCCCGAAACAGGACTAAACGAGCAGCAACCGCCGAAAACGGCGAAGGAAAGACGGGACGGACCGATGAGCGGACACAGTGACAGCGGACGACGCGAAATGACCGGCGCCGAGATGGTGGTGCAGGCGCTGAAGGACAATGGCGTCAAGCACCTCTTCGGTTATCCCGGCGGCGCCGTCCTTCCGATCTATGACGAGCTGTTCCAGCAGGACGACGTCCAGCACATCCTGGTGCGCCACGAGCAGGGCGCGGGGCATGCCGCCGAAGGCTACGCGCGCTCGACCGGCAAGCCCGGCGTGATGCTGGTGACCTCGGGTCCCGGCGCCACCAATGCGGTGACGCCGCTTCAGGACGCGCTGATGGATTCGATCCCGCTGGTCTGCATCACCGGCCAGGTTCCGACCTCGCTGATCGGCTCCGATGCTTTCCAGGAATGCGACACCATTGGCATCACCCGGCCGTGCACCAAGCACAACTGGCTGGTAAAGGACGTCAACGATCTCGCCCGCATCCTGCATGAGGCGTTCCATGTCGCTACGACCGGCCGTCCCGGTCCCGTCGTTGTCGACATCCCCAAGGACGTGCAGTTTGCCAAGGGCATCTACACGCCGCCGCAGACGGCGCCGCGCACCTCCTACCAGCCCAAGGTCCAGGGCGACTTGGAGAAGATCAAGGAAGCAGTGGCGCTGATGGCGAGTGCCAAGCGCCCGGTCATCTATTCCGGCGGTGGCGTGGTCAATTCGGGTCCCGAGGCAAGCCAGTTGCTGCGCGAACTCGTCGAGCTGACCGGCTTTCCGATCACCTCGACGCTGATGGGACTGGGTGCCTATCCGAAATCGGGCAAGAACTGGCTCGGCATGCTGGGCATGCACGGCAGCTATGAAGCCAACATGGTGATGCATGACTGCGACGTCATGGTCTGCATCGGCGCGCGTTTCGACGACCGTATCACAGGCCGCCTGAACGCGTTCTCGCCGAATTCCAAGAAGATCCACATCGACATCGATCCGTCGTCGATCAACAAGAACGTGCGCGCCGACGTGCCGATCCTGGGCGACGTCGGCCGGGTGCTCGAAGACATGGTGCGGCTGTGGCGGGCGACCGCCAAGGCCGACAAGAAGGCGCTGTACCCGTGGTGGGAGCAGATCGCCAAGTGGCGGGCCCGCGATTCCTTTGCCTACAAGCACAATCACGACGTGATCATGCCGCAATACGCCATCCAGCGGCTCTATGAACTGACCAAGCATCTCGACACCTACATCACGACAGAGGTCGGCCAGCACCAGATGTGGGCGGCGCAGCACTACGGCTTCGAAAAGCCCAACCGCTGGATGACGTCAGGTGGCCTCGGCACGATGGGGTATGGCCTGCCGGCGGCACTGGGCGTGCAGATCGCGCATCCTGAATCGCTGGTCATCGACATTGCCGGCGACGCCTCGGTGCAGATGTGCATCCAGGAGATGAGCACGGCGATCCAGTATGGCGCGCCGATCAAGATCTTCATCCTGAACAACCAATACATGGGCATGGTGCGCCAGTGGCAGCAGCTGCTGCATGGCAACCGGCTGTCGCACTCCTACACCGAGGCGATGCCCGATTTCGTCAAGCTGGCCGAAGCCTATGGCGGTCACGGCATTCGCTGCGACAAGCCCGACGAACTCGACGATGCAATCAAGGAGATGATTTCGGTGAAGAAGCCGGTGATCTTCGATTGCCGCGTGGCCACGCTCGCCAATTGCTTCCCGATGATCCCTTCGGGCAAGGCGCATAACGAGATGTTGCTGCCAGACGAAGCGACCGACGAGGCGGTGGCCAACGCCATCGACGCCAAGGGCCGCGAATTGGTGTGACGGATCGCGTGCGGCCTTCACGGAAGGCCGCGCAATCAACGAGTTAGCGCAACCGCCTAAGATCGAGATTCATCTTATGAACGCACAGCTACAACCCACCGGCTCGGCCTATTTCATCGCCAAGGAAACCGAGAATCCGGAAAACCACACGCTATCGGTGCTTGTCGACAACGAACCGGGCGTGCTCGCCCGCGTCATCGGCCTGTTTTCCGGCCGAGGCTACAACATCGAAAGCCTGACCGTCTCGGAGACCGAGCACGAGAAGCACCTGTCGCGCATCACCATCGTGACGCGCGGCACACCGCATGTGCTGGAGCAGATCAAGCACCAGCTCGAGCGCATCGTGCCGGTGCATCGCGTCGTCGACCTGACCGTCATGGCGCAGGAGCTTGGCACCGGTGGCGCGCTGGCGCGGGAACTGGCACTGGTCAAGGTGGCCGGCACCGGCGAGGCTCGGGTCGAGGCGCTACGTCTCGCCGAAGCCTTCCGCGCCAAGGTGATCGACGCCAATACCGAACACTTCATCTTCGAGCTGACCGGCAAAGTGTCGAAGATCGAGCAGTTCATCGCCATCATGAAGCCGCTCGGCCTGGTCGAGGTCTGCCGCACCGGCGTTGCGGCGATGAACCGTGGCCCGCAGGGGATGTGAAAAATACACCGCCCGCAGCCGAAAGGCGCGGGCGGTGTTTGTTCAGAAGCCGACGTTTTCGTTGATATAGAAGGTGTTGAGCAACGAAACGCGCGGCTGCTCTATGGTCGTGTGGATTTTCGGGCGGCCATGCCAGCTCATCTTCATCAGCGAGTGATAGGCCTTCAGCACGACGAAGGCGTAGCCGACATTGGGCAGGAACGGCAGTGTCTTGACCGGCTCCAGCCCATAGGAGCCGACATTCAACAGGCCTTTCAGTGAAGCCTGATACAGCGTCGTTCCAAGGTCGCGCTGGGTTTCGTCGGCGGGACAGTAGAGCTGCATCGTCACGACCTTCTTGCGCGCATCGGGATGCGGCTTGATCTGGTAGCCGTCCTTGTCGCTGTAAAGCACCGGCTTGGCCACCAGCCTGAGATCGTCGACGCTCTTGACCTTGTCGCCGCGGGCGCGGATTTCGAGGCCTTCATGAAGCTGATGGCGGATCGCGGCTTCAATTTCGGGTGACGTCAGCATCTGCGACACCGCCGCCCACATGTCGCGAACACCGGCGTCGACCTTGCCGACATTGTCGCCATAGAGACGCAGCGCCATGCGGGTGCCAGTGCCGGTGATCGGGTCGTAGCCCTCGGTCGGGATCGACCTGATCAGTTCGGCGTAGAAATCGCTGGGAAAGAAGTCGCGGAAGAAAATGTGCGGAAAGGGCAGGGAGAACCGGTCGGACGCCTCGATGCTCGTTATCGCGTGATCGATGAGTTCCCGGGTGAGGCTGTTTGCAGCCTCGACTTTGGCAGTTGCTGACATTTTCTCCCCCCGAGAGTCAGTTGCTGTTCAGTCCATATGCTTTGGAATAAGGCCTGATCGGTCCGTCGAGCAAGCTTTTTTGGGGGGCTGCATGCTATCAAACGGCCGCCGTTCATCGACTGCTCGGCTACAACGCCCCCGCTGGCCTAGCCCACAGACCCGATTTGTGCTCTTTAACCATGCGCCAATAGGGTCAATAATGCTGACTTAAAATAGGACGACAAACGATGTCGTACGACGCATTCCTCGCACTGCTGGTCTATGCCTTCGTGACCTCGATCACGCCGGGGCCGAACAACTTCATGCTGCTCGCCTCAGGCGTCAATTTCGGTTTCGTGCGCACCATTCCGCATATGCTGGGCATCGGCGGTGGTTTTCTTTCGCTGCTTTTGGGCGTTGGCTTCGGCCTGGGGGCCGTGCTGACGGCCTTTCCAGCGCTGCACACGGTGCTCAAGATCGCCGGCGGGGCCTATCTGCTTTATCTCGCCTGGCGGATCGGCATGTCGCGCTCGCTCGGCAAGGACGGTGACACCAGGACGCGTCCGATTACCTTTTTGGAAGCTGCCGCATTCCAGTGGATCAACCCCAAGGCCTGGGTGATGGCGGTGACGGCGATGGCGGTCTACACCAGCCCGGAAGCGCCGTTCCTGTCGGTACTGCTGATCTCTGGCGCCTTCGCGCTGGTCAATCTGCCGAGCGTTTCGACCTGGGCCGGGTTCGGGATGGCGTTGCGCGGCTTTCTCGCCGATCCGGTGCGGCTCAAATGGTTCAACATCGCCATGGGTCTGCTGCTTGCCGCGACGCTGTGGCCAATGTTGAAGTGAGCATCGATTGGCTTGCACAGCCACACGCGCGGGCATAGCTTTCGGCCATGTCGCACGATCATGACCACGACCACCATCACGACAACGAACTTGATCCGATGGCCGCACGGGTGCGGGCGCTGGAGACGATCCTCACCAAAAAGGGGCTGATCGATCCGGCGGCGATCGACGTCATCGTCGACACCTACGAGACCAAGATCGGCCCGCGCAACGGTGCTGCCGTGGTGGCGAAAGCGTGGAGCGATCCAGATTATGCCGATTGGCTGAAACGCGATGCAACAGCGGCCATCGCCTCGCTCGGCTTCACCGGCCGCCAGGGCGAGCACATGCAGGCGGTGTTCAACACCGACGAGACCCACAACCTCGTCGTTTGCACGCTGTGCTCCTGTTATCCGTGGTCGGTGCTCGGCCTGCCGCCGGTCTGGTACAAGGCGCCGCCATATCGCAGCAGGGCGGTGATCGACCCGCGCGGCGTGCTCGAAGAGTTTGGCGTCGCGCTGCCGGTGGACCAGAAAATCCGCGTCTGGGATTCCACCGCCGAGTTGCGCTACCTCGTCGTGCCGCAGCGTCCCAAGGGCACGGAAGGCTGGAGCGAGACGCAACTGGCCGATCTGGTGACGCGCGACTCAATGATCGGCACTGGCCTTGCCAGGGAGGTCGCATGAACGGTCCCCACGATCTTGGCGGGCAGATGGGCTTTGGGCCGATCGCGCCCGAGAAGGACGAGCCCTATTTCCACGCCGAATGGGAAAAACGCGCGCTAGGCGTGACGCTGACGGCGGGTGCCATGGGCGCGTGGAACATCGATGAAAGCCGGCACAAGCGCGAAAACCTGCGTCCCGCCGACTATTACAGATCGAGCTACTATGAAATCTGGATCAAGGCGCTGGAGGGCCTGCTCGAGCGCCATGGTTTTATCACCGCGCGCGATCTTGCGGCAGGCGATGCCGTCGACCCTGCGGCAACACCCAAGCGAGTGCTCAAGGCCGAGAATGTGGCGGCGACGCTTGCCAAGGGTGGCCCTTGTGACCGGCCTGTTGCTGCGCCGGCGCGGTTCACTGCCGGACAGCACGTGCGGACGAAGAATTTTCACCCTACCGGCCACACAAGGCTGCCGCGTTATGCCCGCGGCAAGCAAGGCGTGATCGACGCCGTGCGCGAAGGCTTTGTCTTTCCCGACGACAACGCGCATGGCCATGGCGAAAACCCGCAATGGGTCTACACGGTGGTGTTTACGTCAGGCGAATTGTGGGGTGAGGGCGCCGACCCGACGCTTGAAGTCAGCATCGATGCCTGGGAGAGCTATCTTGAGCCGGCATGAAGCGCATCTTCCGGCCATCAGTGATGAGCAGGTATTTTCCGAGCCATGGCAGGCCGAGGCTTTTGCCATGGTGGTGGCGCTGCATGAGCGCGGCCTGTTCAGCTGGGCGGAGTGGGCCGAGCGGCTGTCGTCCGAGGTGAAGAAGCCGGATGCCGCGAGCGACGGCAGTGACTATTACGAACGCTGGCTTGCGGCACTGGAGCGCCTGTTGGCCGACAAGGGCTTTGCCGGCCACGACGAGGTCGACGCCATGGCGGCCGCCTGGGAACGCGCCGCGCATGCCACTCCGCACGGCAAACCGATCGTGCTGGAGAACGATCCGGAACGGGATCGCAATTCGTAGCGACGCGAGCTATGTCGACTTGCCTAGAGTTGCAGTCCCATTCTGTGCAGAACGTGCGTTTTCCGCCCCAGCTTGAAATCGGGAAAGCTTGCGAGCAGGCGAAAGCCCTCGCGTTCCCAAAAGGCGCGCCCGCGTGGGTTTTTGTCCAGTACTGCGATCAGGAGCCGACTGGCGTCGCGCGCCCGTGCGAGGCCTGTCAGGTGTTCGAGAAAAACGCGCCCGAGGCCCAATCCCCGGCAGCTTTCGTCAATGAGAAGCAGCCCGATATAGGCATCGTCAGTTTCGGGGTACCCGAACGCGAGGTCGGCAATCGCAACGAGCAGACCACCAGACTGGAACAGCCCGAGCTTCTGCGATCTTGCGACATCGGCGCCGGGCGGGCAATCCGCGAAGAACTCCGCAACCGTTGTATCCGACGGTTCCGAGCCGGTTTCCAGCACGACGAAGTCAGCGGCGCGCTCATACAGCGCGTGCACGGCCCGAGCATCAGTGTCTGCAACCAGTTGGCGTATCCGCAGGGCTTCAAGATCGTTCTGCATGTGCTGACCCTATCGACTCTGCCGGGTCAAGTCTTGGTGCGGACATAAGACGGTCAACGAGACAACCGCGATAAGGTTGAAGGTGATGCGTTTGTTCTCCTTGTGTTCACAATTTATATATTGTAAAATAAGGTTTACATAACAACTTTAAATTGGTACATAGCATGGTGATACACGTAAAAGATGAGGAGGCTGATGCCTTGGTGAGGAAGTTAGCTCAGGGGAGGGGTATCGGTATCACGACGGCGATCAAAGAGGCTGTGCGGGAAGCTCTTCAAGCCGACGGTCGGAAAGCCGCCGAACAGGATGATCGACCGCTTGAGAAGCGGTTGGAGCCTCTGCTTAATCGCCTGGATCGGTTGCCTCGTACGAATTTGCGCACTGACAAGACGTTTTTCGATGACCTTTGGGGAGAGGGAGATGCTTAATGTATGTGGATGCGTCGGCCATGGTTTGCATTCTGGCCAATGAGCCGGAACGTAGAGATTTTCTAACCGCAATACAGGATGAGTCCTGTTTCACATCGCCAGTTTCGGTTTTTGAAACTGCAACTTCCATCAGCACATTGACGGGAAGTTGTGCCTCCGCGCTCAGCGAAATCGAAAGGTTCCTTTCGGAAGCGAAGATCAGGATCGCCCCAATAGACCAGAGCATACTCATTGAGTTGGCTATTGCCCGCGATCGTTATGGAAAGGGTACCGGCCACCCTGCGCGGTTGAATTTGGGCGATTGTTTTTCGTATGCAATGGCAAAGCAGGCCGGTGTGAAGCTGCTCTACAAAGGTAAGGATTTCGCTCGGACAGATCTGGCTTAACGCCCAAATCCCTTGCCCTTCTTACGCGAATCCTGTCAGTCAAACCCATGGAATTCTCACCTCAGCAGGACGAGGCGCTGCAGGCCGTGGCGCGCTGGCTCAAATCCGGAAAGCCCCAGCTTTTCCGCCTGTTTGGCTATGCCGGCACCGGCAAGACGACATTGGCGCGCTATTTCGCCGAGCATGTCGACGGCCAGGTGCAGTTTGCCGCCTTCACCGGCAAGGCAGCCCAGGTGCTGCGTTCGAAGGGCGCGACCAACGCGCGCACCATTCATTCGCTGATCTATCGGCCGAAGGGCGAAGAGGCGATTGCCGACGAGACGACCGGCAAGACGTCGATGTCGCCGACATTCTCGCTCAACCGCCAGAGCCCGATTTCCAAGGCCAAGCTGGTGGTCATCGACGAATGCTCGATGGTCGACGAGCAGCTTGGGCGCGATCTCTTGACCTTCGGCACGCCGGTTCTGGTGCTGGGCGATCCCGCGCAGCTGCCGCCGATTTCGGGCGGTGGGTTCTTCACCGAGCATGAGCCCGATTTCCTGTTGACCGAAATCCACCGCCAGGCGCGCGACAACCCGATCCTGCGGCTTGCGCTCGACGTGCGCGAGGGTCGCGAGTTCATGCGTGGCGACTACGGCACAGCCCAGGTGATCGGCAAGGAAGACGTCAACCAGGACCTGGTGCTCGATGCCGACCAGGTGCTGGTCGGCACCAACAGGACGCGCAAGCGTTACAATCAGCGGCTGCGCGAATTGAAGGGCTTTACCGCTGGTTATCCGCAAGCCGGCGACAAGCTGGTGTGCCTGCGCAACGACCCGGCCAAGGGCCTGCTCAACGGGTCGTTGTGGAAGGTGATGACCTCGTCGCGCGAGACGGTGAAGCCCGGCATCAACCTGCTGGTGGCGCCGGAAGAGGACGATCCCGACCGTGGCGTCGCCAAGATCAAGCTGTTGAAGCAGGTGTTCGAGAGCCCGGACGAAGAAATCCCCTGGGGCACCAAGAAGCGCTACGACGATTTCGACTATGGCTACGCGCTGACCGTGCACAAGGCGCAGGGCTCGCAATGGAACAATGTGGTGTTGTTCGATGAAAGCTATGCCTTCAAGGAGACACGCCAGCGCTGGCTCTATACGGCGATTACACGAGCAGCCGAGCGGCTGACCATCGTGCGCTAAGGAGATTCAGGTGAGGCCGGCCTGCAAACGGTGGCTTTCTGCGCTTCCGATACTCGCGTACTCGAATGTACGCCCCGTTTCGGTTCTCGAAATCCGCCGTTTTCGGCTCTGCCTGACCTGAATCTGAGCTGGTCTGCTTGCGGTCAGGCAACAATCTCGAACAAGACCGCTGTCGCGTCATCGGAAACCTTGAAGCGGGGGAATTGTTTGCCGTCGGGGTCTTCGACCTGCTCGATGTGCCGCAGCTCCTGCAACAGCGGCGCCAGACCGGTGTCCACCGCCGCGCGGACGAATTCAGCGATGCCATAGCGGCCATACTGGTCGACAAGGGCGGCGAAGCCGTCGGAGCACAGGAGGCCCCGTGCGGGCAGGGCTGCGGCAAGCGGCTCGGTGACGAGATGATCGGCAGCTTCAGGTTCGGCGCCCAGCGTCCAGACAAAACCTCCGGGGCGGTTATAGGCGGCGCGGCGCCGGCGCAGTTCGTCGCGCACGACAGGGGCGTCGGCGAGTGCCTGGTGCGTGGCGAAGCCGCCGGATTGGGCAATCGCCATGCGGGCGCCGTCGCGTTCATAGGCATGGGCACTCTTGATGGCGCTGGTTTCGAGCTCTTTGCCTTCAGCGTCGACCAGGAACAGCCGGCAGTCACCCAGGCCATGCGTGACCAGCACATCGCCTTCGATGCGAACCATCTGGAAGCTTGCCACCGGCATGTTCCACGGCTCGATCGGCAAGGCGTTGGCCGCCTCATGCACGACATTGAAGGCGCGCTGGTTGAGCTCGCGCACGATATCGGCAACCGGGCGACCGTTGCGTACCAGCTCCTCGAAGGTGCTTTGGGCAAAACGGGCGAGCCAGGCGGCGTCCGAACCGTGCAGGCCAACGATGCTGTTGCCGCCGAGGCCGGTGGCGCCATCGATGACGAAGGCGCAGCTTGCGTTGCCGCCGGCACTATCCTCATTCGGGCGCGAGGGCGAGCCGGGGGCGGTGATCGAATCGATGATGCGAATATTTGGCATGATGATCGCTGTCTGGCGCGCGCCGGTGACCAGAGTGTGACCGCAGGCTATTCGACCGGCTTGGCGCCGAGCCATTCCCATGCCTCGGCCTCGTCGGCGTCGGCGAAATGTCTGGTTTCGATCGACGTCAGCGGCGCGAACAGCCCGACCACCGGTCCCATCCAGACGGGGCCGCCGACCAGCGCGTAGCGCCTGATATGATGCAGCGCCTTCATCTTGCCCTTGAAGGTCAAGGGATTGAACAGAGCCGACCAGTCGAAGCCGTCATAGCCGCTGGCACGCAGCAGAATGTCGATCTTGTCGTGGCCTTCATAAGCGGCGTCGAGCAAGCCATAGGCATTTTCGATGTCGGCCTGGGTGAAATGACCGGCGATCTCGAAGGCAAAGACATCGCTGTTGTCGGTGTCGATGCGACGGAAAGGCGGTGGTGTTTCCATGGGGTTCATCCCGTTTCCTCGACGATTGGGGGTGTGTTCGTCCGCTTCCACACTGGAACACATAAAAGCGCTCTCTGTTCCCACCCAAGCCGTGATAGGTGCGTTGATCTCATTATTACTGTGAGTTGCCTATGCCCGCCAAGCTTTCCGTGAACGTCAATGCCATCGCCATGCTGCGCAACCGCCGCGATCTGCCCTGGCCAAGCGTGACCGGCCTCGGCCGCATAGCGCTTGCCGCTGGCGCGCATGGGCTGACCGTGCATCCGCGCCCCGACCAGCGCCATATCCGCTTTTCCGACCTGCCGGAGATAAGGGCACTGATCGATGATGAGTTTCCGAAAGCCGAATTCAACATCGAGGGCTATCCGAGCGAGGATTTCCTGCAGCTGGTCGAAAAACATCAACCCGAACAGGTGACGCTGGTGCCGGACGATCCGTCGCAGGCAACCTCCGACCATGGCTGGGACTTTGTCGGCCAAGCAAGCCTGCTCAAGCCGGTGGTGGCACGGCTCAAGAAAGGCGGCTTCCGCGTTTCGCTGTTTGCCGATGCCGATCCGGCTGGCGTGAGTGCCGCCCGCGATACCGGCGCGGATCGCATCGAGCTGTTCACCGGGCCTTACGGTGCCTGCTTCGATGATTCACCAAAGGCTGCCAAGGAATTGGAAATGCTGGCAAAAACGGCGGAGGCGGCATTCACGGCCGGTTTGGCCGTCAATGCCGGGCACGATCTTGTCGTCGACAATTTGCCCCAGCTGATGCGCCGCATCCCGAAACTGGCTGAAGTTTCGATAGGCCACGGCCTGACGGCCGACGCGCTGGAACATGGCATGGCCGGCACAATTAGGCGCTATCTCAAGGCGTGCGGATGGTAATATCCTTGCAAGTCATGCATGGCCCGCACGGGCTGGACATTGGCTGCCGTAAAACATCTGTTGCTTTTGCAACACGGCAAGCGTAGAGCCCCGCGGCTTCACGGAGAGTTGTTTTATGACCGATGCCGGCGCCGACAAAGCGGGGAAAAGCGGGCAGGCGGTCCAGACGGACGGTCACTCGCAGGACATGAGACTGCTTGTGATCGGCGCGCTCGGCGTCGTTTTCGGCGATATCGGCACGAGCCCGATCTACGCGTTTCGCGAGGCGCTGGTGGCGTCGGCGGGCGGGCAGGTCGCTTCGCGCGAGGATATCCTCGGTGTGCTGTCGCTCATCATCTGGGCGCTGACGATCATCGTCACCATCAAATATGTCATGTTCGTGCTCAGGGCCCATAACCGCGGCGAAGGCGGAACGCTGTCGCTGATGGCGCTGGCGCGGCGCACGCTGCCCAAGCGTTCGGGCATCATCCTGGCGCTCGGCATGGTAGGTGCAGCGCTGTTTTACGGCGACGCGGTGATCACCCCGGCGATCTCGGTGCTATCGGCGGTCGAAGGCATGAATGTCGTCACCCCGGCCTTCCAGCCTTATGTCGTGCCGCTGACGCTGGTCATCCTGGCGATCCTGTTTTCGGTGCAACGCTTCGGCACCGGCAGCGTGGCGATCGTGTTTGGTCCGGTCACGCTGATCTGGTTCATCGCCATTGGTTATTCCGGCGTCGTGCATATCGTCGAGGATCCCGAAATCCTCTGGGCGGTGAACCCGATCTACATCGTGCGGTTCCTTGCCAACCAGCCGGAAGTGTCGTTCGTGACGATCGGCGCCATCTTCCTGGCCGTGACTGGCGCTGAGGCGCTTTACGCCGATCTCGGCCATTTTGGCCGCCGGCCGATCGTATTGGCCTGGCTTTGCATCGTCTTTCCGTGCCTGCTGCTCAACTATGTCGGCCAGGGCGCCTTCGTGCTCAGCCATGGTGGCAATGTCGGCCATCCGTTCTTCGAAATGAACGAAGGCTGGATGCTGGTGCCGATGGTGGTGCTGGCAACCGCCGCAACCGTTATCGCCAGCCAGGCGGTGATCACCGGCGCCTATTCGCTGACGCGCCAGGCGGTGCAGCTGAACATGCTGCCGCGGCTGGTGATCCAGCATACTTCGGAAACCACGCTGGGCCAGATCTACATGCCGCGCGTCAACATGCTGCTGGCACTGGTGGTGATGCTTCTGGTCGTCGGTTTTGGGGAATCGAGCAAGCTCGCCTCGGCCTACGGCATCTCGGTTACCGGCAACATGCTGGTGACGACGCTGCTGCTTTCGGTGGTGATGCTGCGTGTCTGGCGCTGGCGGGTTGCAGCCGTCGTCGTGGCGATCACGATTTTTGGCCTGATCGATATCGGCTTCTTTGCTTCCAACATCGTCAAGGTGTTCGAGGGCGGCTGGGCGTCTCTGGCGGTTGCCTTCACCATCGTCACCATCATGTGGACCTGGGTGCGCGGCAGCCGCTACCTGTTCGACAAGACGCGCAAGAACGAGATTCCGCTCAACTTCCTGGCCGAGAGCCTGATCAAGAAGAAGCCGCATCTGGTGCCCGGCACGGCCGTGTTCCTGACCAGCGATCCCGACAGCGCGCCGACCGCCCTGATGCACAGTCTCAAACACTACAAGGTGCTGCATGAGCAAAACGTCATCTTGTCGGTGGTGACGGCGCAGCAGCCGATCGTGCCCGACAGCGAGCGGGTGAAGATGGAACAGGTCAACGAGCTGTTCATGCGGGTCAAGCTGAAGTTCGGCTACATGGAACAGCCCAACATCCCCAAGGCGCTGGCCATCTGCCGCAAGCAGGGCTGGAAGTTCGACATCATGACGACGTCGTTCTTCCTGTCGCGGCGCTCGCTGAAGGCGTCGCCCAATTCCGGCATGCCGGTGTGGCAGGACAGGCTGTTCATCGGCCTGGCGCGCACGGCTGCGGATGCGACGGAGTATTTCCAGATCCCGACAGGACGCGTTGTCGAGGTCGGCACCCAGGTTTCGATCTGAGGCTGTCTGCGACTGCGTGAAGCATTGCCACCACACCACCAATGTTCCCTGCCGGTCCATTCGCGCGGGCAGGTCTGAACGAGGCAGTCTGGATTGGTCGGGCGGAACCATGCCGCCAGGATCCCTACCTGATCAGGCAACTGCGTAGCCTCGTGCCAGAAATTTTCCCTGACGTCTTGCGGAGCGTCTTTGATTGCGTCATAAGCCGAACCGTAACGTACGGTACGGTTCTTTGGAGGGCACCGGCGTCACGCGGCAGGCCGGGAACGATGTTGCAGACAACCACCGAGATGATGGAAGGCGAGGGGCCGACGGCACGTCAGCAAGACGTGCTCGATGCGGTGCTGCGCCTGCTCGTCGAGGAGGGCGACCGGCTGACGATGACGGCGGTGGCGCGACGGGCGAGCTGCTCCAAGGAGACGCTGTACAAATGGTTCGGCGACCGCGACGGCCTGCTGACCGCGACAGTGCAGTGGCAGGCGTCGAAAGTTCGCGTGCAGCCTGTCGACCGCAACGGGCTGGACCTCGTCTCGTTGACAGCAAGCCTCGAGCGCTTCGCCTCGGATTGGCTTAGGGTGATCTCAAGCGATACCTCGATCGCGCTCAACCGCGTTGCGGTCGTGCATGCCGGATCGGACAAGCGCGATCTCGGCGCCATCGTGCTCGAGCGCGGCCGCTTCGCGCTCGGCCGGCGGCTGAAGCCGGTGCTCGAAGCGGGCAGCGAGGCTGGCCTTCTTGAATTCGACGACGCAGAAACGGCGTTTCGAACCTTTTTCGGGCTGGTTGCCCGGGACGTGCAGATCCGTCTGCTGCTCGGCGACCGGCTGGAATTGACTGATGCGGAGATCGACGGCGACGCCGCGCGCGCAACGCAGCAGTTTCTTGCTCTTCATGGAGCGAAAACCGGGCCGAAGGCCCTTTGACTATAACCGGGAAGGAACCCACCATGCGTGTCTATTACGATCGCGATGCCGATCTCAACCTGATCAAGGGCAAGAAGGTCGCCATCATCGGCTACGGCAGCCAGGGCCGCGCGCACGCGCTCAACCTCAAGGATTCGGGCGCCAAGGAACTCGTCGTCGGCCTCAAGGCCGGCTCGGCGACCGCCAAGAAGGTCGAGGCCGACGGCCTCAAGGTCATGACGGTCGCGGAAGCCGCCAAGTGGGCCGACCTGATGATGATGGCAACGCCCGATGAACTGCAGGCCGACATCTACCGTGACGAGATCGCTCCGCATATCCGTGATGGTGCCGCGATCGCCTTCGCCCATGGCCTCAACGTGCATTTCGGCCTGATCGAGCCGAAGAAGACCGTCGACGTGATCATGATCGCACCGAAGGGCCCCGGCCACACGGTGCGCGGCGAATACCAGAAGGGCGGCGGCGTGCCGTGCCTGGTCGCTGTCCACCAGGACGCTTCGGGCAACGCGCTCGACCTTGGCCTATCCTACGCCTGCGGCGTCGGCGGTGGCCGTTCGGGCATCATCGAGACCAACTTCAAGGAAGAGTGCGAAACCGATCTGTTCGGTGAGCAGGTCGTGCTCTGCGGCGGCCTGGTCGAGCTGATCCGCGCCGGTTTCGAGACGCTGGTCGAAGGCGGCTATGCGCCCGAGATGGCCTATTTCGAATGCCTGCACGAAGTGAAACTGATCGTCGACCTGATCTATGAAGGCGGCATCGCCAACATGAACTACTCGATCTCGAACACTGCCGAGTGGGGCGAGTATGTCTCGGGTCCGCGTATCATCACCGCCGAGACCAAGGCCGAGATGAAGCGCGTGCTCAAGGACATCCAGACCGGCAAGTTCACCTCCGAGTGGATGCAGGAATACCGTTCGGGTGCTGCCCGCTTCAAGGGCATCCGCCGCATGAACGATAGCCACCAGATCGAGGAAGTCGGCGCCAAGCTGCGCGCGATGATGCCGTGGATCGCCAAGAACCAGCTGGTCGACAAGGCCAAGAACTGAGGGCAGTTCGCCTTCTTAGCTGGGCGCTGCCCCTCACCCTTACCCTCTCCCCGCGAACAACGGGGAGAGGGGGCGTAAGCGTTGCGGCCATCCTCCTTCTCCCCGTCATTTACGGGGAGAAGGTCCGGCAGGGGATGAGGGGCAAGCGCCTACCTGCTACACGCTCGCTGTGTGCTGCCGCAGCCTTCTCCGGTTCTCGAAGGCCATGCCATCAGGTTCGGTGGGGCGGATTGGTTTCGGAATTCGTAGCGTCTGAATCAAAAAGCCGGCGGGGCGATCCGCCGGCTTTTTACATTGAACTGGTCGGTTCAGCCGTAATGCCAGGCCGGTTTGGGCTCGGTGCCTTCGAATTGCACGCCGATGCGGTCGCCTCGGCGCCAACGGACAATCGAGCGGTAGCCGATGCCGTCGACCGGCACATAGAGCAGGAAACGCTCGGGGATACGCGCGTCGGCGCTGACGCGCAGTTCCGCGCCGCTCTGGTGCATGTTGCGGATCGTGCAGGTGATTTCCGAATTGCTGACGCCGGTGATGATCGACGCGCCCTTGAGCACGCGGTTGCGGTGTTCGCGCTGTTTGTTCTTCGTGTCGTCTGTCATGGTGCAGCCCGTGGCGTGCCGGTGCTTCGGCAACGCCGCTGTAGGCATATCGCAGACATTGTAAACATCAGGTTTGCTGTAGCTACAGTTCGGCGCTTCGGTGTCAGCCATATGGCGACCAGCACTGCCGGCGCGGACCATGATTGGGCTGGAAGGTGTTGTTGTAGACCGAATACGAACGGTAGTGGTTGTAGCACCAGTGGATGTGGGCGCTCGACAGCCGGACCGCATAATGCGGCCGGACATAGCGGGGCTGCACGTAAATTGGGTCATAGTTATAGGGGCCGTAGTAGTCATAGGGGCCATAGGCGTAGAGCGGCGCCGCCAGACCCAGCCCCAGACCCAAGGCGAAGGCGCCGCCACCCCAGCCGCCATAACAGCAACCGCCATGCCAGCTACCGCCATACCAGCCGCGACCATGCCAGCCGCCGCCATGCCAACCACCGCCATGCCAGCCGCCGCCACCATGCCAGCCGCTGTGAGGCATGAACATGGCGCCACCACCGCCGTGCCAGCCACCATCGCGGACAAGTTGCACCATGCCGTCAAAGCTGCCGTCCGCCGGGAGCACAGCGTTTTGGGGCTGAAGCGCGTCTGGCGGTCCGCCAGCAATGTTTTGGAGGTTGAAATGCGGCACCAAAACGGGGCCGGCGAATGCCGGCAACGAAGTGCCGGCCAGCGCGCCGAGGACAAACAGTCCCGAGCGCGCAACTGCTGAGAAGGTGTACGTCATTGCGACCTCCACGGGAAATGGCGTCCGTGCAGGTCCGGAGCGAGCTGCACTACGGCGCGCATATAAACGCGTGGCGAGCGCAGACGTTCCGGCTGTTTCGCCTCGCTGTGGCGGGGCGATGTCGCGCAAATTCAGGGCTCAGCGGTAGGGCGACCAGCACTGCTGGCGCGGGCCGTTGTAAGGCTGGAACGTGTTGTCCCAGGCTCGGTACGAACGGTAGCGGTTGTAGCACCACCGTGCATGTGGCGACGACACGCCGGAGCGATAGACGCGGCGCGGCTCATAATAACGTGGCTGATAGTAGCGTGGCCGGTAGTAGCGCGGTTCGTAATAGCGGTAGGCCGGGATGCCGAAATTCAGGTAGATTCCGGTGCCGCCATAGTTCGGGCGGTAGTACCGCCGCCCCCAGCCGTCGCCACGCCAGCCGTCTCCGCGCCAGCCATCGCCGCGCCAGCCGTCATGGCGATAGCGACAGCCATAACCGCCGCAAAACTGGACCTGGGTCAGGTCAGTATTTACGTGCGGAGCAGGCGTTGTCATCCGTCCCAACCCGGCCGGGTCGGCCGAAGCAGCCAAGGGCAGGCCCACCACAAGGCCGAGAGCAACAAGCCCCGAGCGTGCAAGCGATGAGAGTTCGAGTTTCATTTTCGTCTCCTGATATCCAAATCCCAAGGGCCCCAGCCCACAGTTTCGATGGAGGTGGAAGATTTTCCGCCTTTCACCCTGAACGTGCAATGAACGCTGCCGGTTCCGTTTTCGGTTCCCGGTGGGGCTTGTGTTTGAGCTGACATGAAGGCAATGCTCGCGGCCATGTCGCTGCGCCTTGCCACCTTCAATGTCGAGAACCTGATGAACAGGTTCGATTATTCCGGCTACCGCAATCAGCTCAACGAGGACCGAACACTGGCCTTGTTCGAGATCAACAGCGAGGCCGAATACCGCTTGCTCGAGCAGGGCCGCGCCATCGCGCATGCCGACGACATGCGCCAGCTGACGGCGCTGGCGATTGCCGAGACCCGTGCCGACATCATCTGCCTGCAGGAGGTCGACAATATCGAGGCGCTGAAGGCCTTCGAATATGGCTATCTGTTCAAGATGGTGGGGCAGGGCTACCAGCACAAATACACCACCTCGGGCAATGACTCGCGCGGCATCGATGTCGCGGTGATGATGCGAACCGAGACCGCGCACGGCCAGCCGATCGAGTTCGTGCGCATGACCAGCCATGCGCATGTGACCTTCGAGGAGTTCGGGCTGCATACGCCCGAGCTTGCCGAACTCGGGCAGGAGCCGTTCGAGCGCATCTTCCGGCGCGACTGCCTGGAGATCGATGTCAAGATCGGTGGCAAGCCGCTGACCATCTACTCGGTGCACTTCAAATCGATGGGTTCACCGCGCAACGGTCTGAACGGACGCGACGCCACGATGCCGATCCGCGTCGCCGAAGCCAAGGCGGTGCGCCGCATCATCGAGGACCGCTTCGGCAAGGATCATGCGGCCGAAAAGCGCTGGGTGATCTGCGGCGACATGAACGACTATCGCCAGCGCCTGGTGATCGGTGGCGACGCCTATCAGGGCTACGATTTCACTGTCGCCAACGACAGCGGTTCCAGCCTGGACGTGCTGCTTGGCGACGGCTTTGCTGAAAACATCGTCGAACGGCGGCCGGAAATGGAGCGCTGGACGCTTTATCATACCCGCGGGCCGCAGGAGCGGCATCTGTGCCAGCTCGACTACATCCTGCTGTCGCCGGCACTGGCGCGCACGAATGCACAGGCTGTGCCCGATATCGTCCGTCGCGGCCAGCCCTGGCGCACCATCTTTCCGCCCGGGCAGGAGGTGGAACGGTATCCACGCGCCGGCTGGGACAGGCCAAAGGCCTCCGATCATTGTCCGGTGGCCGTCACCCTCGATATCACCTGAGAGAGCTCGCTTGGCCTTCGACATTCCGCGCAACCAGATCCTGCCTGTCGACGTCGTCGATGTGCGCCTCGACCCCGAGCCGCATCCGTTCGAGCGCGACAATGCCGCTGCCATTGCAGCCAACTGGGCGGCCGAGCAGGCGCTAAGACCTGCGGTGTTCGACGGCACGGTGGTGCTGCTTTCGGAACTTGCCTACCGCGACAACCGGCTGACCGGGCGCTGCCACGCCATCCGCTTCTCGACCTTCATGCTGTGGCGCAAGCTGAAGCCGGTCACCAGCGCCGAGCACGCTTTTGCGCATGCCATGCTGATTTCGAGCGACAACGCATTGGTGGCGATCCGGATGGGCGCGCATACGGCCAATGCGGGCAAGGTCTACTTCGCTGCGGGCTCATTTGAGCCGGAGGATTTTTCCGACGGGCAGGTCGACCTCGACTACAACATGGCGCGCGAAGTGCGCGAGGAGACCGGCCTCGACCTTGGCCAGGCCAACCGCGAGGAGCGCTGCTACGCGCTTTCAGCCGAAAGCGGCACGGTGATCGTGCGCTGCTATCGCATGGCCGAGACCGCCGATGAGTTGGCTTCTCGGATCACCGAATTTGTCGCCACCGAGACCGAGCCGGAGATCGAAGGGCCTGTCATCATCCGCGGCATGCACGATCTGCCGGAAGGGCTGATGCCGCATATGCGCGCGCTGGCGGCGTGGCATTTCTCACAGAGCTGAAATCGCCGTCAGCTTGCCGCCAATAAGTCTCTATGGAAGCCCTTGCTACCGGGATGCCGCGGCGTCACAAGTTGACGCAGCTTCATTGCGGCACTTCGGGGGGATTCTATGGCCAGGCTGATTTCTCGAACACGTCTTTTTTCCAGCGCCATCATGCTGGTAGTTCTGTCTTACAGCAGCACTGCCGGCGCGCTCGACAGCACTCCTGCCGCCAAGGTGGTGGTGACGCCGCTTGCCTCGACCACAGTGACCGCCAGTGGCCAACCGATCCTGCTGCCGCAGAAGAATGTGCAGGTGCTGGTCTCGTCCTTCGAGATTCCGCCCGGAGCCACCTTGCCTGTGCACAAGCACCCGTCCGCGCGCTACGCCTACGTGCTCGAAGGCCAGTTGCAGGTGACGAATGTCGATACCGGCAAGGCCACCAGCTACAACAAGGGCGACTTCATCGTCGAGATGATCGGTACGTGGCATCAGGGCACGAATGTTGGGGCCGAACCGGTCAAGCTTCTGGTGATCGACCAGGTCGAGGAAGGCACCTCCAATACCGTACTGAAGCAGTAGCGCTATTCGTGCCTGAGCGCTTCGATCGGGTCGAGCCGGGCGCCGCGCAGGGCGGGGAAGAAGCCGAAGACCATGCCGATCAGCGCTGAAAAGCCGACGGCCAGCAGCACCACGGCGAGGCTTGGCGCAAACGGGATCGAGAGCGCTAGCGACGCGGCCCCGGCCAGGGCTAGGCCGATGGCGATGCCGATCAGCCCGCCAAGCAGCGACAGTACCGTCGCCTCGACCAGGAACTGGACGAGGATGTGTTTTTCATGTGCGCCGATGGCGAGCCTGATGCCGATCTCGCGCGTGCGCTCGGTGACCGACACCAGCATGATGTTCATGATGCCGATGCCGCCGACAAGCAGGCTGACGCCGGCGACAGCCCCCAGCATGCCGGTCATAGTGGCGGTGGCGCTGGCCATGGCGTCGGCGATCTGGGTCATGTCGCGCACCGAAAAATCGTCCTCGCGATCGGCGGTGACGCGGCGCGTGTCGCGCATGATGTCTTCGATGCGCGTCTGGACCACCTGGGTGGGCGTTATGTCGTCGGCGGCGACATAGATCGTTTCGATGTCGCGGTTGCCGGCGATGCGGCGCTGGAAGGCGGAGAGCGGCATCAGCACCACATTGTCCTGGTCCTGGCCGAAACCGGAGTAACCCTTGGGTTCGAGCAGGCCGATGACCTTGCAGCTCATGCGGCCGACGCGGATGGCCGCACCATCGGGGTCGCCGGCGCCGAAGAATTGCTGGCGCACGGTTTCGCCGATCAGGCAGACATTGATGCCGCCACGCACCTCGGATTCGCTGAAGGGACGGCCCGACGTCACCTTCCAGTCGCGGGCGTCGAGATAGGCGTTGTCGGTGCCGGTGACGGAGGTGGTCAGGCTCTCCGTGCCGAAGACGACGCGAACCTGTTTCTGCGACGCGGGAGAGACCGCGCGGACACCTTCGAGATGGGCGGTCAGTGCCGCCACTTCCTTTTCGCCGAGTGCCCGGATCGTCTGCTGCGGGCCTGAACCGGGGGCGGGAGGACGTCCGGCGCGCACGATCAAAAGATTGCTGCCAAGCTGCGAGATGTCTGCCTTGACCTTCGCCGTTGTACCGCTGCCGATGGTCAGCATGGCGATGACGGCGGCGACGCCGATGACGATGCCAAGCAAGGTCAGGAACGAGCGCAGCGCGTTGCGGCGGACCGAGCGAAGGGCAAGGCGGACGGTTTCCCAGATCATGCCTGTGCCGCCTCGAGCTTTTGGGTGTCGGAGGCGACGTGGCCGTCACGGAAGGCGATGGTGCGGCCGGCATAGGCGGCGATGTCGGCCTCATGGGTGACCATGACGATGGTGAGACCGTATTCCCCGTTGAGGCGGGTGAGCAGTTGCATGATCTCGTGGCTGCGGGCGGTGTCGAGATTGCCGGTGGGTTCGTCAGCGACAAGCAGAGTAGGGCGGGTGACGATGGCGCGCGCGATCGCCACGCGCTGCTGCTGGCCGCCGGAAAGCTCAGCCGGTGTGTGGTGTTCGCGGCCTTCAAGGCCAACTTCGGCAAGCGCTTTCATGGCAAGCGCACGCCGTTCATGGGCGGCCACGCCGCGATAGATCAGCGGCAGCTCGACATTTTCAGCAGCCGTGGTGCGCGGCAGCAGATTGTAGCCCTGGAAGACGAAGCCGATATACAGATTGCGAAGCGCAGCGCGGCGATTGCGGTCGAGGCGGCCCGCATCCGTGCCCATGAAGCCGTAGCGGCCCGATGTCGGCGTATCGAGGCAGCCAACGATGTTCATCGCCGTCGACTTTCCCGAACCAGACGGGCCCATGATGGCGACGAACTCGCCTTGGCCGATCGCAAGGTCGATGCCCGCGAGCGCGCGGACCTCGGCCTCGCCCTGGCCATAGGTTTTCCAGACCTTGTCGAAGACGATGAGCGGCGCCGGGCTCATGACCGTCCTCAATTGGCCTTGGCCGACGACGAGGCGGTGATGACTGCATCGCCGGCGGTGAGCCCGGAGACGATCTCGGTGCGGTCGCCGTCGGTTGAACCGGTCTTGACCCGCGCGGCGACCGGCGCGCCGTTCTTGAGCACGTAAAGCGTGCGCGAGCCGTCGGCGGGCGTGGAGGTCGGGCGGCTGCGGTCGGTCGGGCCGCGATTGGGCCGGCCCAAAAACAGGTTCTGGAGGCTGAAGCCGGAGTTGCGTGCCGTTGGCGTCGACCGGTAGCGGAAGGCGGTGGCGGGCACGGTGAGCACGCCCTTGGCCTCACGCGTGACGATCGCCACAGTCGCGGTCATGCCCGGCCGCAGCAGAAGCTCGTCGTTTTCGACATCGAGCCAGGCATTGTAGGTGACCACGCCGTCGGTGGTGACCGATGCATAGGCGATATCGCGGATGGTGGCGTCGAAGCCGCGGTCGGGAAAGGCATCGACGGTGAAGCGCGCGTTCTGGCCTTTTGCCACCGAGCCGATGTCGGCCTCGTCGACGGCGGCCTTGAGTTCCATCTGGGAAAGATCGGCGGCAAGCACGAACAGCACAGGCGCCTGCATGGATGACGCCACGGTCTGGCCCGGATTGACCGAGCGCGTCAGCACCACGCCGTCGATGGGCGCATAGATGGTGCTCTTGGCCAGGTCGGCCTGCTGCAGCTTGAGATCGGCCTGGGCGATGGCGAGGTTGGCCTCGGCCATGTCGAGCGCGCTCTGGGCACGGTCGCGCTCGGCTGTGGCTGCCTCGAGCGCCTGGGTGGTGGCCATGCCGCGCCGCGTCAGCTCCTGGGCGCGGATGAACGCCTGGGCGTTCTGGGACAGCGTGGTGCGCGTATCCTCGACCTTGGCGGCTGCTGCCTTGGCCGAGGCCTCAGCACGCTCGATCTGGGCCGAAAGCCTGGTCGTGTCGAGGGCGGCGAGCACGTCGCCTTTCTTGACGTGCTGGTTTTCAACGACGGCGACCGACCGTACGACGCCCGACAGTTCGCTCGATATGTCGACCTGGGTGAGCGGCTGCAGATTGCCGGTGGCTGAAACCTGGACGGTGAGATCGCCGATCTCGGCAGCCTGGGTGGTGTAGACCAATTTTTCCGACGGCGTTGCGAACCAGGAATAGGCCGCGTAGGCGCAGGCGGCGGCAACGAGCGCCACAAGCAGCCAGCGCCAATTTTTGCGCCGGCGCGTGGCACGACCATTGCCGTCGAGGCCGAGTGCTGCCTCGATGGAGGGCACGCCCGCCTGCTCCGGGCGATTTACAAGCTGGTCCAAGCCAGATCCCTTCGATGGTCCCAGAAATTGGGCTTAGAGCCTGCTCTAACCCGATTAATCGCGCATGATCCTATCCGAAACCGGTCCCACTTTTCGCGATCATGCATTAGAATCACAGATCGGCTGTATGGACCCGGAATTCAAATTAAATTTCGCTCATGTTGCCGCAGAAGGAGTAAACATGACCATCGGGCGCAAGTATTTTATCTACGACGTCTTCACTGAAGACAGGCTGGCCGGCAATCCGCTCGCCGTGGTGATCGACTCCAAAGGGCTGAGCTCCGCCGCCATGCAGTCCATCGCCAGGGAATTCAACCTCTCGGAAACCTCCTTCGTGCTGGCGCCGGAAAACCCGAAGCATAAGGCGCGGGTGCGGATATTCACCCCCGACTACGAGATGCCTTTTGCCGGACATCCGACAGTTGGCACGGCGGTCGCGCTGACCGAGATGGGGCAGGGGAGCGATCTGGCCGGCATCTTCGTGCTGGAGGAGAATATCGGCCTGGTGCGCTGTGCCGTAAACAAGGTCGGCAATGGCCTGTTTGCCGAGTTCGATCTGCCCAAGCTGCCCGAGCCGGTGCCGCTGGCAGCCAGCGCCGATGCCGTTGCCGCAGCCCTTGGCCTTGCGCCGCATGAGATCGGTTTCGAAAACCACCGCGTGTCGCTGTGGTCGGCCGGTGTTCCCTACATCACCGTGCCGGTAGCCGACATCAAGGCGGCCAGCCGGATCCGTTTCGACAATGAGGCCTGGTTCACGTTTTCGCCGCGCAAGAGCGACTCCGCGGTCGCCAGCGCCTACATCTATTGCCGCGAGACCGTGGGCCACGACAACGCCTTCCACGCCCGCATGATCGTTCCCGGCAGCCCGTCCTATGAAGATCCGGCCACCGGTTCGGCGGCCGCCGCCTTTGCCGGCGCCATCATGCATTTCGACAAACCGACCGATGGCGTGTCGCGATTCTGGATCGAACAGGGAATCGAAATGGGCCGGCCGTCACGAATCAGGCTCGAATTGGACGTCTCGGGCGGAAATCTTGTCGCCGCACGCATTGGCGGGCACGCCGTGAAGACCGCGGAGGGCACTATTTACGCCTGATTTGCCGGAATTCTTGCCGACGTGAAGAAAAAGCGCCGGAGGGGGTGGACAGGGAAAAATGGTATGGCTATATGCCGCCACGGTCGTTGAAACGACTGTGTGGGTGCGTAGCTCAGTTGGTAGAGCAGCTGACTCTTAATCAGCGGGTCACAGGTTCGATCCCTGTCGCACCCACCACTTTTTCCCCTTACATTGCAATATGTTGCGGGTTTGGTTCGCTGGAACAGACGCGGAATGGCTGCAATCGTGGCCCACCTCGCCGCTAAGGCTGGGGAACGCAGTTACGACAGTGCGGTATCGATCGCAACCTATGCTGGCAGCACCTACCCTGCTTGGAAGGCAGAGGCAGAGTGGTTCGTTGCCCGGCGCGACGCGGTGTGGGCGTATGCCTACGCAGAATTCGACAAGGTGACCCACGGCCAGCGGCCTCTGCCCACAATCGAGGTGTTCATCGCGGAATTGCCTGAGCTGGTATGGGGTTAGCCAGCTTTTAAGATGCAGTCTTGCGGCAAACAATCACCTCGGTGTACTCGCCCATGATGCCATGGGTTTTGTCGCTGAAACGGTAAACCCTGACGTCCATCGGCACCCAGTTTGCGATCTCCTGATGTAAATCGTACCCCCAGTCCACAGTGACGATGGAGCCTTCACCGCTCACTGGATTGCCATGGATCTCAGGGACTTTGAGGTCATCGCGGGAGCCATCCGGCAGGAGTCTAAAGCGCCGTTCTGTGGCGGTAGTCTGCCATTTACGAACCGGGAAAGTGCAGATGTAGTGGCCGCCAGATTTGAGAGTGCGGTGTATCTCCTTGAGCACTTTGTCTGGGTGGTAAACATGCTCCATGACGTCGAGGCTAACGGTCAGGTCGAACATGTCGTTGCCAAACGTCAATGCTTCCAAGTCTTCGTTGCGGAAGCCATCAACCATCTCGCCGGCTTTGTGGTTCGGGAAGTATTGCGAAGCGATGTATCCGGGGGCTTCGCTGGCGAGCTTACTGGAGATGCCACGGGGTGCGGGGGAACTTTCATGAATGGCGAGATTCCGCCAGTCCGGTCGAACCTCGTTCAATACAAGGGCTAGGGCGCGCTCCCGCGGCACTGAGCCGGCTGGGCATGTGTTGCATATCAGTGAGTCGCGATACCAGTCGTTGTCACAGGTAAAAATCGCTGCGCGTTCGCAGATCGGACAATGTCCTGGAAATATGCGTTTCGAATTAGCTGGCGGCTGCACCGGATACCCTCCCAAAGGCAACTGACGCATAACGCGTCACATCGCCTAGTGCCAGTCATTTAAGCAACTGTCTCCCCCACCATGCTGTCAATTTTACTCCCAAGCTGAAGGAAATTCGATGGACAACACCGTTCCTGCCGGAGCGGCGCTTCTGCTCGACTTCATTTAGCGAACAGACGCCGGCAAAGCCCCTCCTGAGTGCTACGAGACGATCTTCGGCAATCGCCAGGTCGGCCTTTCCAAACCCATCACGAAGATGACGCTGGGCGACCTGATCAGCTGATCGACGCGCAGAAGACGTGGTCTACAAAGGCTTGGCTAAAAAGTTCGGTTCTGACAAGGCGTCCTCGGCGGCAGGTGCCGCGCAGTTCATGCGGGCGACACTCATCGATGTCCGGCGCGCAGGAATTCAACGCCGACTTGCAGGACCTGCTTGCCTTGCACCTACTGAAGCGCCGTGGCTATGAAGCCTTCATGGCCGGCAAGATCGATTGCACCGAGTTCGGCAAGCGGTTGGCGATCGGATGGGCTTCCCCGGCTCTGCAAGCAGTCGAGAATGCGCGGAGCTTTGGGAGTCGAGGGCCGAGTCGTTAGCTTCCGATCTTGAAATTCAGCGACCAATGCCGGCTACAGAGGTTGAGGAAAGGGCGCGCCGGGTTCCCGCCACTGTGGCAAAAAGCGCCTTCGCAAATGCCTTGGCACGAGGGCCTGCTTCAGACGGCGCCCAGTTGCCAACCCTTTTTCGGGTTGCGTTGAGATTTGCCCTGACCTCCGTCCGCTGTACATCAAGTCTTGAAAGCAATTGGTCCTGCGTCTCTTCAAGCTTAGTGGTCGTCACCGTCAGCTTAGCGCTGAAGGTGTCTTCGCCCCGTAAACGGTCCAGCACGATCCGGATCTTCCGCAGAAAAATGCCGACGGGTCGCCTGGCGAATATCTTTTACCACCTGCTCGGCAGGCTTTTCGGCACTTGAGGATTCGTCATGACGACGAGACCAAAACCCTCCTTAAATCACAACCTCAAATCTGGGACAGAGGTGCTGACGGCGAACAGCAGCAGCCGCTTTCAGCCTCGGCTCGTTCCTGCCGTGGACCTGGCGCTGATGCATCGGACAAACGAACAGCTCGCTGGTATCAATCGTCCGCGAAATGTCGCCGACCGGTGGCCAACAGCACGGCGCTCACCCGGCCAGCGAACGGCTTGAAACCGATCCCGTTGACACCTTATCTTTTCCACACTAGTCAGCGGCAAATGGAGTTGTAACTCTTGCTGAGCCTGAACATGGTGATCGGGCTCTCTGGGTGTTTATGTCAGCTTCAGTAGATTTTTGACGCTCAAAGGCTTCGCCGATTGCCGACATCCAGTGCCGATTGCGGGCTTCCGTTTGATGCGAACCTTAAGCGGCAACGCCGGCTTCACTTTTACCTGCTGCTTGCGGCCAGCCTCATCCTGGTTCTGGTCCTGAGGCTGTGGCTGGTTGTCAACATACCGCTCTCGCTGCGTGTCGATGCGAACCACGACGATGCGCTCTTCATCCGTCTCGGCATGTCCATCGCCAGCGGAGAGTGGCTTGGAGCCTTCGATCAATATACGTTGGCGAAAGGCCCGGGCTATCCATTCTTCCTGGCTCAGGCCTCTTGGTCTGGTCTTCCGGTCTCCCTTGCTCACGCCTTGTTCCAGAGCTTGGGCCTGATGGGGGCTGGATGGGCAGTTTACCGGCTGACACGGTCACATGTCCTTGCCGCTGCCGCACTTGCATTGCTGTCGTTGAACCCGGCGGCGTTCGTTGACCACGTTCAATTCGTCATCCGGGACCAGATTTATTGGGCATTGATGCTGCTCGTCGCGAGTCAATTCATCCTTACTTTTCTGGTTCCGCAAACGAGGTCATGGTGGATCTGGCATAGCCTGGCTCTGGGCCTGGCGACGGGGTGGGCTTGGCTCACGCGCGAAGAGGGCGTCCTGCTCCTGCCCGCTCTAAGCCTTGCCGTATTGACCGTCGCCTGGATGCAGCCGTGGAACTGGCGTGGATTAAGGCCCGTGGTCGTGCGTGCGGCGCTCGCAACCGGCGCATTCCTGCTGGTGCACACCGCATACCTGACGAGTAATTGGCTCGCCTATGATGCTTTCATCGGCGTCGACATCAAGGAAAAGAATTTCGTCTCCGCGCTCAACGCCCTACAGTCGATCGATGTCGGCCCGGTGCAGCCGTTCATTCCGGTCAGCATGGCCGCACTGGAGCAGGCAGCGGCGGTAAGCGTGACCGCCAGGCCTGTGCTCTCAGAACTGTTTCCCGGTCGTTCGTTGTACCGGTGGGAGAAATACGGTTGTGGCCTCTATCCCACGACATGTGGTCAGTTTGCCGGCGGTTGGTTCGTGTGGGCATTGCGCGACGCCGCCGCCGCTCAGAACCTCTACGCAAGTCCCGATGCCGCCTCCCAGGGGTTCGGAGCCATTGCCAGTGAAATCCACGCGGCATGCGAAGTAGGCAAAATCGAATGCCGTCAAAAGTTCATCAGCTACGTTCCCGGTATCACGAACTCCCAGCTGCGGGAGCTCCCCGCGACGCTCTTCGATTTAAGCAAGATAGTGAGTCTGGTCGGCGTATCTCCGGAGGGAGCTCGCTGGCGACCGGTGGAAGACGAGCGCTCCACGCAAATTTGGCGCTTCCTCAACTATCCCTTGCATGCCGGGTGGTCGACAGCCCAGACATGGACCGCCAGGGGGTGGTTCTACGATCCTCAGTCCGCGGAGTGGCCCACGCTGAGTATAACGACGCCCGACAGCAAGCGCGAATTCCCATTTGTCCGGCGTGACTCAAGTCCCGACCTCGAAACTGCATTTGGCGAGGGGGCCGACTTCAACCGCTTCGAGCTGCGTTACGAATGTCCCGGGAATGTTTGCTCGCTCGAAGCCGCAAGGCCTTCCATGTCCGCGATTCATTTAGCTCTGGACAAAGACCGGGGAATGAACATCGCAAGCGGAAGCGCCACCCTCAACATCGATTCTATCGACTCTATCGACGGCGGCGCGTCTCCGGGCGCCGATCGTGAAGCCACCGTTGTTGCGGAATCTCTGCGGAAAGTGCTGACGGCGGTGTTTTCAGTCATCTCGCCATTGGTGTTTGCCGCAGGTCTTGCCGCATTCTTCCTGCTCACCCTTACGGTAATGAGGAAAGGTCTGGAGCCGCTGTGGATAGCAGCTCTGCTACTTTGGACCCTGGCGCTTAGCCGTACGGCCATTCTAGGCGTCATCCATATCAGCTCCTTCCCAGCAACCGGTCTCAATTATTCGCTTCCCACCGTTTATTGGACCTGGTTTGCCGCTCTGCTTTCCATTTATGGCGTAGCAAAGATATTCGGGGAGAGACGCTGCTCCGAATTGACGGAAGTCCCGTATGACGGCGATTGATCTTCTCGTTCTTGAGTGGCCGAGGTGATTCGTTGCTCGGTATCAAACAACGCCGGTTAGATGCTTAAGGAATACAGTGCCCCATGGGTGACCTCGAACTCACGATCCTCATGCCATGTCTCAATGAGGCGGAGACGCTTGCCGTTTGCATCCGCAAGGCGAAGGCGTTCTTGGCCGGCCACGGGGTGAGCGGGGAGGTGTTGATCGCCGACAACGGGTCGACCGACGGATCGCGCGAGATCGCCGCGGCCGAGGGCGCGCGCGTCGCTCCCATCGAGATGCGCGGCTATGGCGCGGCCCTGATTGGCGGGATCGCCGCCGCCAGGGGCCGCTTCGTCATCATGGGGGATGCCGACGACTCCTACGACTTCACCAATCTTCTCCCCTTTGTCGAACAGCTTCGGGATGGCGCCGATCTGGTTATCGGGAACCGCTTCAAGGGAGGCGTCGCCCCCGGTGCCATGCCATTTCTTCACAAATACCTCGGCAATCCTGTGCTGAGCTGGCTTGGCCGCACGTTCTTCTCTATCAAGGTTGGCGATTTTCATTGCGGCCTCCGCGGCTTCAACCGGGACCGTATCCAGGCCCTCAATCTGCGCACCACAGGTATGGAGTTCGCTTCCGAGATGGTCGTGCGCGCTGCCCTTTCCGATTATCGGATCGACGAGGTGGCGACGACGCTGAAGCCGGATGGGCGTTCCCGACCGCCGCATCTGCGCACATGGCGCGACGGATGGCGCCATCTGAGCTTTCTATTGATGTACAGCCCGAAATGGCTGTTCCTGTACCCTGGTCTGGCGCTTCTGATCGGTGGCATCGCCGGCGCCCTCCTGCTTCTACCCGGGCCAATCTTCGTTGCCGGCGTCGGCTTCGACATCCATACCTTCCTGGTCGCCTGCGTCGCGATCCTGCTTGGCGTGCAAAGCATTTCGTTTGCGGTCACGGCGCGAAAGTTCGCGACCGCGCACAAGCTTATTCCCCCATCGCGTCGCTTTTCGTCGATGCTCGACGCTGCAACCCTCGAAAGGCTCCTGCTGGCCGGCGGCGCGCTCGCGCTGATCGGCGCGATCGGTTTCGGCTGGTGCGTCGTCCGCTGGGCTTCGATCGGCTTCGGACCGCTCGAATATGCAAATGTGCTGCGTGTCCTGATCCTTTCGCTGACGGCGACGGCGATCGGCATCCAGCTTGCGCTCACTGCTTTCCTGTCGGCGATCGTGGATATTCCCACCCGCTGATCTCTGTGGTATGGCGGGCAACTGGCGGTCTGAAGAAGACAAGAGAAGAGAAGTGATCAGATGAAAGACATCGTCGAAAACCGCAGGCGGATTGGTTTAGGTACGAAGTCCAAGCTGATTATGATCTCCATCCGCGAGAACGGCCCACTTTATTTCCTTTTTCTCGGAATTTCCTATCTCGGCACTAGCCTGTCCTCCTTCGGCTTCCGGAAATCCGATGAGTTGCGCAAGGCAAAGCGGCTCCCCGGCATGAACAGCCGTGCCGCAAACAAGCTTATCTGGGAGAATTGGGATTGGAGCGCGAAGGGCGATGAATGGACGCCGTCGGCCGGCTGGAAGGACTCGGTCGTCAGGACCTTCATTGATCCCTACTTCCCCGGCTTGCAGAATGTGCTGGAGATCGGTCCGGGCGCAGGGCGGTGGACGGAATATCTCGTCGGGCGCGTCGGGCATTTGGTGGGCATCGACATTTCCGAGACTTGCGTGGCCGAGTGCCGGCAGCGCTTCGCGTCCCATTCGAATGCGCGATTCGAACTCGGCAATGGGCTCGACCTCAAGTCCGTCGATTCAGCCTCGATCGACGGCATTTGGTCCTTCGACGTCTTCGTCCATATCAACGACACCGAGTTCAGGTCCTATTTCGGGGAGTTCGCCCGCGTGCTGAAGTCCGGAGGCATCGGCGTGATCCATCATGGTACGCAAGGCGGGAGCAGCGGCGGCTGGCGCTCCAACGTCACCGTCGACGACATTCGGCGGTTTATGACTGAAACGGGTCTTGAGACCGTCTCGCAGGTCACATCATGGACAGATGCCGGCGAAGAGCATGAAGCTGGCCTTTATGGTGATATGATCACGGTCTTCAGGAAACCCTGATGAATCCGGTTCTTGCCAAATTCTTCCGTTTCGGTCTGGTCGGAGCGCTTTGCGCGGTTCTCTTTTTCGCCGTCAACTATGCCCTCCTGGATGTCGCCGGCCTGCCGCTGTTTTCCGCGTTGGTTTTGACCTATGCGATCTGCTTCGGCATCGGCTATTTCCTGCAGCGCAACGTCGCGTTCCGGGCCACGGGCAACCATCGAAGGTCGCTTCCCCGCTATTTCGCGCTGCATCTAGCCGGGATGGTAGCTGTGTATTTTCTCACTCTCTGGCTTAAACCGCTGAACGATTTTGGTAGGTTCGGCCCGTCGCTGATCGCGACGCTGCTGGCGGGCCTCGCGAGCTTCTGCATCTCGCTGACGTGGGTATTCGCCCCATCGGCGCAATCGGGCCCACAAACGAAAGTCCCGGCGGGCCGGCCGTAAGGCCAGCAGGCCGTCCGGATCCGTAGGAGCGACAGAATGGCTTGCAATCCCAACCTGCAATACAACCTGGCCGCGCCGGATTCCTTTACGATCCGGATCGCCAACCGGGCGCGCTTTGGGATGTTCGACCGTTTCCTCGCGACCTTTCAACCCGGCGAAAGCGACACCGTGCTCGACATCGGGGTCACCGCGGACAAAACCTATGCCTCGTCGAATTATTTCGAGGCGCTCTATCCCCACAAGCACCGCATCACCGCCTCGGGCATCGACGACGCGCGCTTCTTGGAAGATCTTTATCCAGGTCTCCGCTTCGTGTCCGCCGACGCTCTGAACCTGCCGTTCGAGGACGGAGCGTTCGACTATGTCCATTCCTCCGCCGTGCTGGAACATGTTGGTCACCTCGACAACCAGCAGCGGATGATCTCGGAATGCGTCCGTGTATCCAGGAAAGGCATCTTCCTGACAACGCCCAACCGGTGGTTTCCGGTTGAGTTTCACACGCAGGTGCCGTTGCTGCATTGGCTACCGAAACCCTGGTTCCGGAGACTATTGGCAAAGGCCGGCCAGCATGAACTGGCGCAGGAGAAGAACCTCAACCTTATGTCGCGCTCCGAGCTCGAGAACGCGGCGAAAGGGCTTGGCGGCTGGGACTTCGAGGCAGCGTCGGCCCGATTGTTCGGGCTGAAAAGCAACCTTATTCTCGTGGGCCGCAAGCGGTCCCGCGACACCAAGACGAGTGGGGGGCTTCCCGCAGGCCTATCTGGCCGACGTGCTCGACCACATCCACGATGACAAGATCAACCGTCTCGATAAATTGTTGCCATGGAATTGGACGGCTGCCGATGCCACCTACGCCAAGGCCACTTGATGGCTACGGTCACCTACGTCTTCCTCATCAACCACGTCGCGAAATTGCTCGGTGGGGATCCTGAACTCCTTCAGGCGATCGCCAGCAACGACGACAATCTCTCCTACGGCAGTATCATCAGCGTCTACGATGGCACGGACGAGGCCAACACCGCTCGGGCCGACGATGGCATTGATGAACTGTGATCTGAACTGAGAGGAGCGGAAAGCGATGAAGGCATCGAAGTTGCGGGCGCACAGAATTCGTTCATTCTGAAGCAGGGAGCGGACGGCATTCCGGTGGCGGAGATCTGCCGCCGCGCGAGGATCAGCCAGGCAACCTACTTCAACTGAAAAAAGAAATATGACGGGCTGCTGCCGACGGAGATGAAGCGACTGAAGCAGCTGGAAGATGAGAACGGCAAGCTGAGGAAGCTGGTCGCCGACCTGTCGCTGGACAAGGAGATGCTGCAGGACGTGATCCGCCGAAAACTGTGAGGCCTGGTCGCAGACGCGAGCTGATGGCGGACACTTGTACTGAGTGGAACGTGTCGATCCGGCGAGCATGCCGGGTTCTGGAGTTCGACACCTCGACCTATCACTACAAGTCCCGTCGCCGCGATCAGGCCGGTATCGAAGCTCGGATCAAAGACATCTGTGCCACGCGGGTTCGTTATGGCTACCGGCGTGTGCACGTCACGCGCGAGGGCTGGGACATCAACAGAAGCGGACCTATCGGATTTACAGGGATTTAGGGCTTCAACTGAGGAACAAGACACCGAAAAGGCGGGTGAAGGCGAAACCGCGAGACGATCGCCAGCCGGCCGTCGAGCCCAACGACGTGTGGGCGATGGACTTCGTTCACGACCACCTCGCGACAGGTAAGAAAATCCGCGTCCTGACGGTCGTCGATACGTTCTCGCGCTACGTGCCGGTGCTCGACCCGCGCTTCAGTTACCGAGCAGAGGACGTGGTCAGGACGCTGGAACAAGTCTGCCCGCGGATCGGCTATCCGAAGACGATCAGGGCACGGAGTTCGTCTCCCGCGACCTCGATCTGTGGGCCTACACCAAGGGCGTCACGCTCGGCTTCTCGCGACCGGGAAAGCCAACGGACAACGCTACATCGAAGCTTTCAACGGCCGCTTCAGGGCGGAGTGCCTGAATGCCCCCTGGTTCCTGACGCTTGCCGACGCGGCCAAAAAGTTGGAGGATTGGCGAAGATACTACAACGAGGTGCGCCCACATGGCGCAATCGGACACAAGGTCCCGATCTCGTTGATCAATCCCGATGGCGCCACCAGCCCGCCATCGTGATATAGCCGGGAAACTCCACCTTCCGGCGGTCCAAAGAATGGGTTCGGATCACAACGGCCGAGGCTCTATCGCCGCTGGATGAAAGTTCAGTGGCATGTATGGAGGGCCTCCGTGTGGCAAGGGCGTTTCGGCGCTACTGACCATTGGTCGGGGTGCAGGCATGTATACGGCCCTTGATTGCGGCGCGTTCATGCCGCTGGCCCCGATGTAGTCCGCTGATCGGATCCCAGACAGGTCATCGCGCTTTCAAGCGGCACCCACTGATCGGGTCTGTCCGATCCCGGCTCGACCGTTCGCCATCACACCATGAGCACCTCACCAATCTCTGCATCCTCTGCGACCACCTCAAAGGGTGACGGCAGCTTCAAAGCGCCTGCCCGTCGTCATCGATGCCTAGACGATCCGCGCCATTTTATTCGCCAGGGCAACAGCGACGACGTCTGTCACGGTCGGGGCGATCGCGCTTGCAGTGATCGGGCTGATTCCAGGAATTGTCTCGAGGCGTCGGCTCATTTCATTCGAGCGATGCCAAGCAAGAATCTGTCAATCGGCCCGGAATAGGAACCCTGGATCGGCGCGCAAAAGGTAGCGGAGACCGTCCACATGGCGTAATCGCGGAAACCGCGTCGCCCTGAGAGCAAATGATAAACTTGGAGGGTGGCTGTTCCCCGATAGGATGGAAATACGGGCTCACGACTGGACGCCGGGCCCAAGCATCGAATGGAGAACAGCCATGGAAGAATATATCGGTCTGGACGTGTCGATGAAAGAGACGGCAGTTTCGATCCGCCGTGGAGGCAAACGCATCTGGCGCGGGAAGTGCGCTTCTGATCCCAAGGTCATTGCCGAGCAGATCCGCAAGCGGGCACCGGCGGTGAGACGCGTTGTGTTCGAGACGGCCCCGGTGTGGTTCTATCACGCGCTCTGTGCGGAGGGGCTGCCGGCCATCTGCATCGATGCCCGCCATGCCAAGGCGGCGCTCGATTGGCGGCGAACAAGACGGATGCTAACGACGCCGATGGTTTGGCGCATCTCGCGGAGGTCGGTTTCTTTCGGGAGGCGCGGGTAAAGGATTCGACAGCATGCTGACCCGCACGCTGGTCGCGACGCGAACCCGGCTGTTTCGGATCAGCACCGAGCTTTCCAACCAGATCCGCGGTGTCATGAAAATCTTCGGTCTCGTCGGTCCGGTCGGAAAGGGAAGCACCTTCGAGAAGAACGTCCGACGCCTTCTAGTCGATCAGCATGGGCTTACATCCATCGTGCTGCCGATGCTGGAAGCATGGTGCAGTATTCGCACCCGCGCCGCCGAACTCGGCCGTCAGCTCGTCCGAGAGGCGCGCCAGAGCCAGGCCTGCTGTATCCTCATGTCGATCCCAGGCGTCGGAGCGATCACCGCCACCTCCTTCACTGCAGCTATTGAGGACCCCGACAACTTCAGGAAGTCCCGGTCCGCTGGTGCTTGGGTCGGCCTGACCACTCGGCGCTACCAATCCGGGGAAGTCGACTATGACGGCCATATATCCCGGCGCGGCGACCGCCGCAACCTGCGCACATGGGGTCTCATGCTCCGGGGGAGGATTGGCTTCAAACGGGCCGCCGTGGCTGTGGCGCGCAAACTAACGGTGATCATGCATGCGATGCTCAAGACAGGTGAGTTCTTCGATCCAAATGCAGGAGCCGCAGCGTGAGATTTTACGAATAGCGTTCAGAATCTGAACGCCCGAAACGTCCCTGCCGGGACGTGAGCCGAGCCATTCCGCTGATGCGGTTGCACTGCTGTCTCAGCAAGTGCATCGTCCACATTGAAGGCTCGTCCCGCGAAGCTCCATCATGCGGCGATCTCTTTCGACCGCGAAGACAACCATGCGCCCGGCAGCGTCGTCTCAACAAACTTCTCGCTTGACGTCCCAACTGCGATTAGACAACCATATCAGGTCAAGTGCACTCGAACCACATCACGTGTTGGCGAAAGTAGCCTTTGGAATGGGCCGCGAACGTGTTCGGCACGGCGGGAAGGTCCGATCCGTCGATCGACGTGAAAACGTTGCACGCCAAGATCGGGGAGTTGCCATGATGCCACGTTGTTCGTTATTCAGCAACGATCACAGAAGAGTCTGCGTTGAGAAATGAGGCCGTCGCGCCGGTCACGGCTTTCCACTGCGCCATGGCGTGAGGCCGATATGCAACGAAGAGATTTCGGACTGCTGAAATACGAAGCGTTGCGAGCTGTCGGCCGATTGAAACCTCTGCATCGTCCGCTCTCGGTTTTCCGAAAGTTGCTCGGAAGCCTCGATCTGCTGGACTGCCTCAAGCCCCCGGCAGAAGCTCAGAAGCTGGTCTTCCGGCAGAGTGTAGGCACGACGGCCCAAGCGATGATGCGATGATGCTGCAATTCCTTGATGATCTGGATAGAACGGGCATGCTCAACGTCGCGTGCCAAGACCATTGTCTTCAGCGCGTCCGGACCGTCGGGACGCTGGTCAACCGTTGTCGCCACGAGTTGGTGGACGGCGTCACCGCCGTCATCCAGCATGTCCGGTGGCCGAGGGACCGCTTAGATGTTTGATCCCAGGCTTTGATGGGGCATCCTTATCGTTCGAATCAAGGGATGCGCTATGGGCCAGGTTCTTCATGGG